>NZ_FNZH01000023.1:0-7119 GCF_900109255.1 Cyclobacterium xiamenense
TGTCGAGTAGGCAAGGGGAATTTCACCCCGAGCCTCTCCCAGAACCGGACGTGATAGTCTCCCATCATACGGCTCCTGTTATACAGAACTTTACTAACAAGAGTAGCCCACCTGCCAGTGGTAAAATAGGGTTGGGAATTGCACCCTTACCCTGTCTAACCACCTGAATGCCCGGTTAAGGCTAGTCTTGTATCGCTTGTACCGTTTTCTTGCCCACCTTACTAAACGCCTCCTTAATAACTGGAAAACTTTTGAGAGTTCGTAGCCTCTGAATCTGGCATAATAGTTTACCCAACCCCGAATCATAGGATTCAGGATTTTTGCTATTCCCACTATGCTCCTACAACTCATGTTCACTATATCCAACTCCTCCAGCTTGTCAGCTATCCGCTTTCTTGAGCCTATGCTAATGGCACAGTCAAACCCAAGAAATAGTTTACCTGTCTTCCGTGAACGGGTGGTGCGGGGTTGGAAGGAATAGCCAAGAAAATCAAACTTGACATTTTCTCCCTTCATCCTCCTCCGATAATCCTTACAGTAGACTGTCTTTGTCTTATCGGGGTGGAGTTTCAATCCGCAGTCAGCCATCCTTTCTCTGACAGCTTTCAGAGTCCGTTCAGCATGGGCTTTGTCATTGCAGTGCAGTATCGCATCATCGGCATATCTTGCGAATTTTACTGTCTTGTCGGTATTTTCCAGCCATCTGTCAAGGGCGTAGTGTAGAAACAGATTGGACAACAACGGGCTAACTACTCCTCCCTGCGGTGTCCCTTTTCCCTGCTTTTCCACCAGATCCCCCGAAGTTTTCTCGACTGGAGCTTCGAGCCACCTCGTTATGTAAAGCAAAACCCATTTTTCAGGGACATGCTTCTCTAAGGCCTGCATCAGCTTGCCGTGGTCAATGTTATCAAAGAACCCCTTGATGTCCAAATCGATCACCCAGTCCAGTCTGTGGCAGTTAGACCTTACAGATTCCAATGCCTGATGGGCATTCCTGTGGGGTCGATAGCCATACGAACTGTCACTGAACAACTTTTCCAACCTGGGTTCCAGATAATCCTTGACCACCATCTGCCCCACCCTGTCACTTATAGTCGGTATGCCCAATTTCCGGACTTTTCCGTCCTTCTTCGGGATTTCCGATTCTCTGACTGCCGGTGGGAAGTAGCTCCCCGATGCCATGCGGTTCCAGAGTTTATACAGGTGTTTGGTTCTGTCCGCATTGAACGAATCCATGCTGACTTCATCCACACCCGCACTCTTACCGTTTGCCTTGACTTTCAGGTAGGCGTTCCATACCATTTCCCGACTGATCGGTACTGTTCTTGTCTCATTCCATAAATTCATCCTGTCTTTCAAGTTGGTCAATGTAATGGGACTGTATAACCCTGCCCCTTCACTCCTGTCCCGTTACAGAACAATCCTCGTTACTAAGGGCAAGTCCGCCTCCCGATTTTATCGGGATTCCCGAGTTCCGTAAATAAGCCCGGATAGAGTTCACGCCGCCTGAATGACGCCTGCCATACGGACAGTAAGTAGGTTCCCTCCGTATTTATCACCGTATGCTTACCTTTACGGCTTTTGACAGAATGTGGCACTTTCTCGACACCTCTTCAGCGGTTACGGTAAGTTCGTCTCCTCTACCCATACCGGATCCCACTCTTGGCGGAATCTTTTCCCAAACGCTCAGTACCACGGCTATAGCACCCTTGGGTGGTTTGAAGCCCCTTCCTATAAAGCAACTCCGATGGGTCGGTTCCATCATCTCATTTACAGCATGCAGCGAAATTAATATTGCCGATTCACTGCTTCTCGGCACACATAAGCGTAGTGCGGGATTAGAAGCACTTCACTTTCGGTTTAGTCTTATGCTTGTTAATATCAAAATCGTTTATCTTTAGCAATTTAGTCCGCATTACGCTTATACAGTGTTATGGGCTTGTTTTATTTTATCCATCCTACAGATTTTCTCCACTTGTTATATTCCCGTTTTCTTTTTTTAAAGTCTTTTGGTGGGTGTTGATTTTCATTTTTCACTCTTTCTATCATAATCTGACTTTGCTCTTCAAGCGTGTTAAGACCAATGGACTTTCTCCTTTGATTGACCTTTGCTATATCATCATATTGATTAGGACTCATTTCTCCATTTTCGTCCCAATCAAATTGAGTACCGTAGAGTTGTGGCTTTCCTTCAAAAACGGCTATTCGGTCACTCAAATATGCAAAACTTTTTAGGTCTGCTTTGTTTTCGTTAACGGCTACTTTGAGTAACTCAGCAGATTTTTTCATAAAATAAGGTTGTCCGATAGAATGTTGAATAACTAACCAAGCTGCTTCGCTCGCTTCTTTGCCTACTTTTTCAACAGTTGGATAGCCGATATTGTCGATTATTTTATCTAATATTTTTGCGTTTCTGCAGTGTAAACTTGCCATTTTCTCATTATAATCTTCGCTTAGCAATCCGCCTTGAATAAGTTTGTCACGAAACTCCAAATCTGCATTCTTCAGTCCAATAATTATTTCAGCTATTTCTTCATAGTTCATTTCTGTTGGTTGTGTCACGTTCAACGGCTATGATATGTTAAGCGAGGTATTTTAATAACGCTTTCATGTCCGACTACGGTATGTTTAGTTAGTTGAATTAAATTCATATTTAAGTAGTTAGGAGGCTTGTGTTACAGCCGATGTTACCTGCTGGCTTTTTTATTTGGCCGATTCTTTTTTTCAGATATGGACATTACTATACTTTTCGGTTTCTTATTTTCATTAATCAATTCAGGATTCATTTTTTCTGAAATTTCGACAGCTTCCCAAATCATTCTTGTAATCTCTTGCTTTGGGAAAGATTTGATGTCCTTTACTGCTATGTGCCTTATTAATTTTCCATTTCCATTCAGCTTAACCTCCTTTTTTGTTAGTTCCGCTCCACGATTAAATCCAAAATTTACGTGACCAGAATAGACCGCAATATGACAAAATGCGTCTTTAAGTTTTTCTGATTTAGAGTAGCCCATTGACACAGCATTATAATTGTCATAAATCAATTCGTTTGCTTGTGGCACCAAATCAGTAACAAAATTTCGTAACTCCAACACCAAGCTTTGAATTTGCTCATCATAAGGCTCTATGAATTTTATAAGTAGTGGATTAGTTTTCATTTCACTTTTTTAGCTTGCCCATAACGGTTAGTGTATGAGCAGAAGCGGATTTTAAACCACTAAACTGTCAAATAGCAATATACTTATAAAAAAGCAAAAACGGTTCAAGTATACACTCAAACCGCTATTGCTTATACACTATGTTGTATATCGTTTATTTTAACCAATTATAAACATAGTTCGCTACTTCTTCCCAACCTTCTTCTCCTACAATGAAATGATCACGTCCTTCAAAGATTTTGTGTTCTCTTACACTGTTTTCATCCTTGTATCGCTTGAAGTTGGTCTTGTTCAAAGAAACAGGGACGATGTGATCCTCTTTTCCAGAGACAAAGAGCATCGGTGCATGCGACTTTTTGAAGTCAATCTTACCTGCTTTCTTTAGCGTCTCTCGAGGAATATTTCTGCTCTCCGGTACCACGAACTCATCAAAGATCTTATCAGATTCTTCTCTCGACAAGGTGTTCGTAAATGAATAGTGGAACCATTTTTTCGTAGGATAAAACACCGAATTGCCTTTGAAAGGGTTCAATACACCCAAGTTCGACTTCGCAAAGCTTGGCTTCAAGGTAATGACGCCTTTTGGTGGCGCACTGCTGATGACCACTGCAGCTTCGGCCAATTCCTTCTCAACTAACTTCTGCGCGACCAATGCTCCCATAGAGTGCCCGATAAGGATAGGCTTTTCGGGTAAGGTGGCGATAAAGGCTTCCATTTTGTTCACCCAATCCGTAAAAGTGACATACCCTAAACTATCCGGTGTGTTGTTCTTTAGCTCAGAAGGAGTTCCTTCATGTCCAGGATTTTCCGGTGCATGGGTAGTGTACCCTCTTTCCTGAAAGAATGCTTCCCATTCTATCCAGCTTTCGTTGGTAACGAAGAGTCCGTGAATAAATACGATCGTTTTAGATTCGATTGTGTAGTTCATTTTACTTTCTGATTTTGTTTGTGAAAATGTTTGTAGTGTGGTCGCAAGAGCAATCACTAAAAGGAGACTTAATTTTTTCATTTCTTTGCTTGTTTTTGATTACAAGGCAAAGTTCAAAAACGAGATAGAGGATTTCTTTAACCCAGGTTAAAATCACTACCTGCCTGCGATTCTTTTTCTTATTCTGCTGAGGGAAGGGCCTTGTATGCCCAGATAAGAGGAGATGTGATACAAAGGAACATTATCGTTGAGCTCGGGATGTGTTTTGATAAGTTCTAAATAACGCTCTTCTGGAGATTTCAGCAAGAAGCTTTCCGTTCGCTCAATGACAATGTTTGCTGCCATCTCAGCAGTTAGTCGCCCAAAGCGTTCCCATTCGTGGGATTGCCTATAGAGATTTTGGAGATCGAAAATGTTAATACAAATGATATGGGCATCAGTTAATGCTTCTGTATAATATTCGCAAGGAATTTGCCTCACGAAGCTTTTATAAGCCGTTACAAATCCATTTTGAGAAAAGAAGAATATATTTTTGTCTTCCCCAGATTTATAATCAATAATATACGACCGAAAAATGCCTTCAACAATGAATCCAAGCTCTTTGCACACGTTCCTATAGTCATTGAATAGCTCTCCTTTCTTAAAGGACTTTTCGTGCCAGAAGTTTGAAGATAAATCAAAGGCTTCTTCTGACATACCAGCGAAGTCTTTAAAGGTAGCTTTTAGTATTTCAGTATTCCTCATTTCCTAATGATATACAACGGTCTAGTGCATGAGCAGTAGCGGTTTTTAATGCACTACTTTTCCGGTTATAAATGTAGCAAATTTTATGCACTTACTTTTGGGTTTTGCCCGAAACCCGCTATTGCTTATACACCTTGTTAGCAACTGGCCTTAATTCTTTGTTAAATCGCCTATGTTGTATTTTATCAAAATCCTCCACATAATCTTGATGTTCCGTTTTCATTATTCTGTCCCAAAAGCGGAAATATAAGCCATAGTTTCCTTTGAATTTTGAGTGGTGAATGTTGTGGTGTGTAGAGGTGATAAAAATCTCAAATAATACAGATTTTCTGAACCATTTGGGGGTAATTTCATAACCCAAATGCCCATACACATTAAATATAAAGGAAATGAATGAAAAAATAAGCAAGGATAATGGGTGTAAGGGTAATAAAAGCAATAAAATGGGTGCTATCAATCCTTCTAAAATACTTTCATAAATATGAAAAGAATAAGATGCTAAAGGCGTTGGATTGGTAGATTTATGATGTACCAAATGAATGTGTTTGAATAATTTAGGAAGATGTATAGCTCTATGCATCCAATAAAAATATGTGTCGTGAATAATAAGCATTAAAACAATACTTACAGGAATCCACCATAAGGATTTTTCATTTAGATTGAAATAAACTTGTGTGTATTTAGATAAAGGTGTCGAAAATACCAACACAGAAACCACAGCAATAACGACTGTGGTCTGTGCCGAATGTGAAATCTCTCTGATGAAATCTTTGGTTTTTGCTAATTTAGTTTGAATTTTACTTTTCTGAAAATAGTTAGGAAACCACTTGTAAAATACTACAAAAGCAATACCTGCTATAAATGCATATCTAACAACATTCACTAAAATAGGATTCCAAAAACTCATTTGCTTCTTATTTATTAGTTCAAGTCAATGGTATATTGGTTACCGTTTATGGTAAGCGTAGCGGTTTGATTTCCATTAAATACAATACTTCCATTATATGAGAAGTTACCTTGATTTGTAGAGCCGGTTAGCGTAAAAGTACCTGTGCCAGAATCAACTTCATAATCTGATTTACCTACAACCAAATCAACCAAAGTTGCATCAAAGTCAGAAGTAACAGTTCTTGTAGTTTGGTTGGTGGTGAGTTGCTGTGTACCAACGCGCTCAAAAGTGGCATTATAAGTTAAAACTGATGAAGTAGGTTGTAATCCCGTAACGGTTGCCATAAAAGTTGAGGAATCGTCAGACTCTATACGTGGCGTGGTGTAGGTACCACTTCCTGAAGAATTAAACGTTGCGGATTGAGGCACATTCAACGCATTACAGGTTATAGTAAAGTCCCAATTAAAATCATATGATGCCTGAACCAAAGTACCATTATACGAGTACATATAACTATCGGTTACAGGTTGGTTGCATTGAACATTTAATGAAATTTCCTCTCCATATGTTTTTGCATATTCGTAGGTTGTTTCTTCTAAACCTGCGGATTCTTCAGCTAAGGATTTTTCAACAATTTCTACAGCTTCTTCTTCGGTGATGGCTTGAGTTTCAACCATTGAATTGTCATCGTCATCGCTACACGAAAACATAGCTAAACCAATGACAAGTGCAAATAAGATTTTTGATTTTTTCATTTTAAATATTTTAAGATTAAACATAGGGCAAATATATTCTCGGAGTTTCGCCTATGACGTTAACAAAAGTTAAGAAAATTAAGGGTTTTGGTTATTGAACAATACCAAAAAGAAAATCACGCACAAAATTAATGGTAACATCCATTTGAGCTTCATTCATTACAAAAGGTGTATGACCAGCGAGACTGTAATCTCAACTCTGTCTAAGCTTGGAATTTAGTTTTAAATTTTATAAGTAGTAGACATGAGCACAGAAGAAAAAGAAAACCTAAAAGAGAAAGCATTAAGACAGTTTAAGAATGGAGAGCCACTTTTTGGCAAAGGCGGAGCCTTTACTCCCATGCTGAAGGAGTTTTTGGAAGAGGCTCTTGAAGCAGAGATGGAAGGGCATCTGAGCAGCGATGAGTCTGGCCGTGAGGTTGGAAATAAGCGTAATGGGAAGGGCCGGAAGACTGTGAAGAGCAGCCATGGAGAAGTCGAAATTGAGACCCCTCAAGATCGGCATAGCAGCTTCCAGCCTCAGATTATTGAAAAGCGCCAACGTATCCTGGCGGACAATCTTGAGAAGCAAATCATCGCCATGTACGGTTTAGGTAACAGCCTGCGGGATATTCAGGATCATATTTCTGAGATGTATGATACAGA
>NZ_FNZH01000013.1:0-72857 GCF_900109255.1 Cyclobacterium xiamenense
CCTGCTTGTTTACATCCCTTGAACAGGCGCAGCAAATGACAGACGAATGGGTAGCAGAATACAATGGGCACAGACCACATCAGGCACTGGGATACCAAACGCCAACCGACTATGCCGCATAGGGTTTTCTACAGGGATCAAGCTCCCAAAATGGTTACAAAAAAAGGCTGCCAACCAGGCAGCCTAAGAAACCATTTCGGTCGGCCGATCTTATCCCTGGTAGGTTGCTCCCCAGCAGAGCCTACGTCCGTTTCAGACCGACATGGTAAAATTCAAAACAAAAAACTACATTTACAACCTGTCAAAATTCCCAGCCATTTACCTCAAGAGAATCGATAAAGCCAAGTGCTTCTTCCAGAAGTATGACTTCAAATTTTTTATTCATTCAGTCATTTTCTTAGTTTAACAAACAAATATAGCAAAAAGTAGCATTATATGGAAACTAATTTGAATAACGTATAGTGGACTATTGGGACGAAAGTATGGTTCTAGTTAGAAGATGCCAATATTTAGAAAGGCAGACCCTTTTCAGGCCTGCCTGTTCATTAATTGATTGTTCGAATTCAAATGCTTTTTTTGGCCAAATAGAAATCTACCATTTCCAAATCACTGCTTTCACGTTCCTGCATTTCTGCTACGGTTTTTGGCGGCGGAACAATGACTTTATCTCCTTCCCGCCAATCCAGAGGCATGGCTACTTTGTATTTGTCAGCCGTTTGTAAAGCCACAAGCGACCTTTTTATTTCATCCATATTCCTTCCTACATTCAAAGGGTAGTACATGATTAATCTTATTTTCCCTTTAGGGTCGATGAAAAACACAGCCCGAACAGCAGCGGTCTCACTTTCGCCCGGCTGTAGCATGCCGTATTTTTTGGATACTTTCATGTCAATGTCTGCGATGATGGGAAACTCAAACAAGACACCTGTGTTCTTTTTGACATTATTGACCCAGGCGATGTGGGAGTGGATAGAATCGATACTCAATCCCACCAACTTGGTTTTCTTCTCATCAAAGAAACGTTGCTCCAGAGCAAATCCACTCATTTCTGTGGTGCAAACGGGCGTGAAATCAGCCGGGTGGGAGAACAGTATGGTCCAGCTGTCTTTGATGTATTCTGAAAATTTTATCGGTCCCGTAGTTGTCATGGCTTCGAAATCCGGCGCGATATCACCGATTCGAGGCATGGTTGTCATCATTTCTTCGTTCATGATTGTATTTATTTTTGTTGTTTTCGTTATGATTCAAAGGTCACCAAAATATTCCTTTCCCTGGGTGACACTTATCACTTCAGAGGTACTTTCCAGAAGCAGCCACGATCAGCCTGCCACCAAAATCCGGCTTGGTAATGATGTAAGATAGGAGAGAAAACTTTTCTTATATTTCGTAGGTCAAATGCTTTTCGTTGAAGTAACTTTTCGCGGTATTCTGGCGTTGGTACTATACCGAAAGCTGAAAAAAACTTTTAGAGAACCATGATTAAAGAAGAGAAGAAAAAAATCAATCCTTTGGTTAATCCGGAGGAGGAGGCGTTTTTTGCTGGACCACAGACCCGGTTTAAGGATTTTCGATTTGGATTCAAGGTGCTGCTTGAATTTATTCGGGGCTTTCGGATGTTGCATTTCGTTGGTCCCTGTGTGACCGTATTTGGTTCCGCACGTTTCGAGCCCGACGATTATTTTTACAAAGTGGGCGAGAAGGTAGGGGAGGCTATCAGTCACCTTGGGTTCACGGTGATGACCGGAGGCGGCCCTGGTATCATGGAGGCGGCTAATAAAGGGGCCAAATTGGCGGGTGGAAAATCCGTGGGCTGCAACATCATCCTACCTTTCGAACAATTTCCCAACACCTACCTGGATAAGTACATGAATTTCAAGTATTTTTTTGTAAGAAAGGTACTTCTGTCCAAGTATAGCTACGCGTTTGTGGTACTCCCGGGTGGTTTCGGTACGCTGGATGAGTTTTTTGAAGCATTGACGCTCATTCAGACACGGGTGATGAAGCGGTTTCCGGTCGTTTTGGTGGGTACGGCATTTCATCAGCATCTTTTCGAACACATTCAGTACATGGCAAAAGAGGGCACGATTAGCGAATCCGATCTGGATTTATTTCTCTTGACGGATAGTGTGGAGGAAATGGAAATGCACCTTAAAAAATACGCCATAGAAGAATTTGGTTTACGGAGAAAAGATCCGGTCACTCCATCCAAATTGCTCGGCGAGGGCTGATGTTGGATCGTTTCCAGAGTTTTAGTTTTCCTTGCCTAAAATTGGCCTGATTGTTGAAAACCGAGTATCCCTACGGGTGGACCCTTTGCAAAAGCGTCCACACAAAGGAGTAAACAATGGTCAATAGCTCGGAAAAGAAAGGAAAGAAGAATCTGGTTTTGATCGGTGTGGGGTTTTCCGGCCTGGAATTGATCCGCAACTGGCTATCAAAGCCCGGCATGGGATCGGTTACCATTATCGCCGAATGCGCGGCTGATTTTTTCTATTTTGACGCCTTGTGTTCCTTAAAAAATGTCAGGAACAGCTTTGATGGCGAACGTATACCCGATACGGGTAGGTGCCGATTGCTGGTGGCCGGGGTGCAGCGAATAGACGTGTCCCGAAAACGGATTTTTCTACCGGACGAAAAGCTGAATTATGATTTTCTGGTGCTGGTAAACGAGTGCCGGCCGAAAATATTAGCACATAAGAAAGGTAGGGGTCTACCTTGCCTGGCCGGTAGGAATTCGTTCGAAAGCCTGATTCGGAAACAATTCAAGCAGGTTGTTGTTCGTGGGAATGGATTCGTTGCCCTCGCACTGGCTGAACACCTGATTGAAAAAGGGATGGAGCTTACACTGGTGTGTGGCGAAAACTCTCTGGTAAATCCAGGTTTTCCGATGGAGGAAGCATGTTTGGTAGCAAAAAAACTACGGACGAAAGGGATACGGCTTTTCTTTTCGCGGGAGATAGAAATGTTTCGAATGGGGCCGGACGGAGAAATTACCGGTGTTGAGCTCAATGATGGTGTTCAATTACCCTGTCAGTTGGTGATACATGAGAACGGTAGTTTTGGAGCGTTTTCTCACCTCGCTAATCCGCCACTTCACTCCCTAAAACCGATGTTGGCGGGAGTAAGCGAATCGGAATCAGACGATCAGGTGTATACACTGGGTGTAAATTTGTATTCGGGGGAGGCAGTTTTTGGGGATTTTTCGTATCCGTCGCTCAGCGATCAGGGCCTGCAATTGGCCCGGAAAATTATCGGCCCGGATGTCGTATCCGGACCTTCATCTGAATTCGGTGCCTACCATCGCCTGGCGGGTCTTGATTGGTTTACGTATGGTGACCTTTCCACTTTTTGTGGAAATAATTCCCATAATTTTTACTGGGAGCATCCCAACGGCTCGATTTCATTTCGGTTGGTATTTGATAAACATCATTTTTTTGTGCAAGCGTTGGGTATGCTTGGAATTTCATTTGACCCCCAATTTGTCGCACATGCTTTTCGACAAAAACAGCACGCATCGGACTTCATAAACGGGCTGGTTGCAGGGATGCCCGCCGGTGAAAAGAACCGGGAACTGATACCGTTAATTGGCCGCGCATTTTCTGTGGAATTTGAAGGTCTGAAAAACGCAAACAGGCCTTCCTTGTTGAGCAGAATTCTTGAAAAATTCCGTTAAAATAGTTGCGGTCAGGTATCCTGACTACAGTCGATTTCTTGAATCTGTATCTCTGCATCTTCGACCGCGTTTTGCCATTCCAGCCTGTTTTGGCCAGTAAGGGCTAAGCAGTTTCCATAGGGACGCAACGCTTCCAAATAGTCTTCTGCGGCAGATCGGAAGTTTTCACAGGTAGTTGGACCTGGGTTTTGCGCCTGAGCAGTGGCCGCCTGAGACAGTGCATTTAGTTCATCCTGTAATTCTATCGACCATTGTGCGGAGCAGGCTGCCACATCGCCATCCTCTCCGGATGAACAACCAACGTTTAGAAATAAAAAAAGCATTAGTGAACTTGTAGTAAGATGTTTTTTTACTACTAGCATACTATTTTCTTTTACTAATTTGGTTTGTCAAATTTCAAGGTAAAGATTAGTTTTTGGAAATAAAAATAAACAGCCAAATAAAGGTAATGATAGGCTATATTTCATACGTGAAAATAATATATCATACGTAAAGGCTATAGTAGATGGGAAACTTTACCTTGGAGCAAAGAGGAAATAAATTTGGGGCGACATTACTCCCGACTCACGATACTTGGTCCTCCAAGAATATTTTGGGCAGATACAAACATTTATTTGGTTACCGTGTTACCTAATTGACAAATCTAAGCTTATTATTCAAGATGGGACTCAAAGAAAATGTACAAGAAATGATGGAAGACGTGGCCGGCGATGCGGTCGACATTTCATTTGACACGAAAGAAATTTTGATAAAAGATGCCATATTTATTCGTGATAAAGGCTGTCTCACGAAAGTCGCCTACACGGATATTGTCTACCTTAAAGGAGATGGGAATTATACGACTTTAATCACTCGAGAGAAAAGTTATTCCCTGCGAAATATCTTAAAAGAGTTTGAAGAGATGTTGCCTACCCGCCAGTTTCTGAGAATTCACAAATCTTACATTGTAAACCTGAACGATATCAAGACGATTTCTCCGAAAGAAGTCACGGTTTTGAGCGAGAAGGTCCCTGTAGGAAGAACCTATTACCAAACCCTTATCAACGGGATACAGAAGTTGGGTAGTAATGGTTTTGATTGAAATTCAACCGATAATTTTTTGATTCCAGAGAAGACTGCTATCACCGTAGCTGAGAAATCGGTACCGTTTAGCCAAAGCCTCCTCGTAGATTTTTCGCCATTGTTGATTGGTAAATGCGGCAATCAGTAAAATAAGGGTAGAGGCGGGTTGGTGAAAGTTGGTGATTAGCCCATTGCATACGCGAAAACGGTAGCCCGGAAAAATAAAGATTTCCGTTGCACCTACCAGGTATTGCGTGTTGGTACGTTCCATCAGGTTTTTAACAGCTTCAAAGCTTTGTTCCCACGTGAATGTGGTTTTGGAGGCTGCATAGGGCTCCAATTTTTCGACGAAGAATTCGGCATTGGGATTTGAAAGCAGCTTAACACCGTACCAATACAAACTTTCCAGTGATCGCATGGAGGTCGTTCCAACAGCGACGATATTGCCGGTTGCCTGGCACAATTTGGATACAGCCTCTTTTGAAAAAACCATCTGTTCCCGGTGCATGGGGTGTTCGGTAATGGTGTCGTGTTTGATGGGGAGAAAGGTGCCTGCGCCAACGTGCAAAGTCAGGTAGTGCAGGGGGATGCCTTTTTCACGGATTTCCTCCAACGTCTGCTCTGTGAAGTGCAATCCTGCTGTAGGAGCTGCTACTGCTCCATTTATTTTTGAATACACGGTTTGGTAGCGCAACTTATCGGCTTCTTCCGCTTTTCGGTTTAGATATGGCGGTAGAGGGACTTCGCCTGCCGCCTCGACCAGCGCTGCAAACGACACCTCTGCTGGATCCCAGCTAAACGCCACTTCTTTCGTCTCTCTGGAAAGCAAACGGGCACGCAATCGGTAGTGTACGCCCTCTAGGTGAATTTCGTTTTCTAGTTCTTCCCCGGCCTTCCATCGCTTCAGGTTGCCTATCATGCATTTCCAGGTGACGGGTCCCTGACTTTGCATGCTTTGCTGGATAAGGGTAGAAGGAGCGACCGGGTTCAATAAAAATAGTTCGATTGCCGCACCGGTAGCTTTTCGGAAGTGCATTCTGGCTGGAATAACCCGTGTATCGTTAAACACCAAATGACTGTTTTGCGGCAGTAGCTTCGGGAGATCCGAAAACTTGAAATGCTCAACAGCACCGTTTTCGAAATGGAGTAGTTTGGAAGCGTCTCGTTTTTCCAAAGGAAATTTGGCAATAGAATCTTCAGGTAACTCGTAATGGTACTCGTTCAGTTGAGGCGTGTTTTCCATGCGTTTTTTCAGGCAATTCAGGTCATGCAAAGTTGCAGCAAATATACTATTTTTTGGTTCAAAATGATTTGGCTCGGAGTTCTTCCCAAGCCTGCGGTCACTCCTTCCGGTGGATGTTTTTATAGGCAAAAGCGTGTTCGGATATAAAAGAAAATACGCATATTTGACGGGAACAAAAACGAGCGAATGGTAGAAGGTTTTAAAATACACGTGACAATTCAGCCGTACACCCTGGTTTTTACCTTTGATGCGGGAACCAGCAGGGGGGTATTGCGCCAAAAGCAAACCTTTATCCTTCGGGCGGAGTCTTCGGCTTTTCCAGGCCTTACAGGATTGGGAGAGGCGGGACCGTTGAAAGGCCTGAGTCCGGATGACCGCCCCGATTTTCTGCAAAAAGCCAGGGAAATTTTGGAGGGAATAAGTAATGTATCGTTCCCGTTTGACCCCGAAAAAATCCTTCAAAACCTATGCCTAATGCCCCTTGAGGAATTTCCAAGTTTGCGGTTTGGTCTTGAAACGGCCATACTGGACCTGTTTTACGGAGGCAAACGAAAACTGCTTTTCAATCCTTTTTATGACCGGGGTGCGCCCATTCCCATCAATGGGTTGATCTGGATGGGGGATCGGGCGTTTATGAAAAACCAAATCGAACAAAAGCTCCATGAGGGATACAATTGTATCAAGATGAAAATCGGAGCCATTGATTTTGAACTGGAATTGGCCTTGTTGGAGGAAATTCGAACAAAGTATTCCGAAGAAGAAATTTCCTTGCGAGTCGATGCAAACGGTGCTTTTGGTAAGGAGGAAGCCATGCATAAGCTGGAACGGCTTGGGAAATTAGGCATTCACAGCATCGAACAACCCATTGCGCCCGGCAATCCGGAAGCGATGGAGAAAATCTGCAGCGAATCTCCGGTACCCGTTGCGTTGGATGAGGAGTTGATTGGCATAGTTGAACCGAATCGGAGGAAAGCGTTGTTGGACCGGATAAGACCAGCCTACCTGATACTGAAGCCCACACTACTGGGTGGCATGCTGGCTACAAAGGAGTGGATTCAACTAGCCGAACAGGCCGGCATCGGATGGTGGATGACTTCTGCGTTGGAAAGTAATATTGGCCTCAATGCCGTTGCTCAGTTTACGTCTTCGTTGCAGCCAAAACTTCCGCAGGGACTGGGAACCGGCACCTTGTACCGAAACAATTTCCCCTCGCCGCTGCGCATCGCGTCTGGCAAGCTGCATTACGAGTCCCGACAGGCCTGGGAGTTGCCCGAATGGCTGGGAGCGGATTAAGTTGCGTTGAGTACCGGGCTTTTTACCTGATAGCTGGACATAAGAAAACGATGAAACCCATGCCAAATAACAACCGATTTCAGAACCCTTTATTGACTACTGCATGAAAGTGGATGCATCTTTACCCTACATTGTATCCCTGTCGCTAATCGCTGCAGTCGGCGGGTTTTTATTTGGGTACGACACGGCGGTAATTTCCGGGACCATCGGGCAGGTTAGCGCTAAGTTTGACTTGGATGCCCTGGCCCAGGGCTGGTACGTGGGATGCGCCCTGCTTGGATCCATTTTGGGAGTGTCCGTAGCGGGCCGTTTGGCCGATCTAGTGGGTAGAAAAAATGTAATGGTTCTTTCGGCCCTGCTCTTTGCGGTATCGGCATTGGGATGTGCGGTGACGGAAAGCTTTTTTTCCCTGGTGAATTACCGGATTATTGGTGGGGCAGGCATCGGCATGGTGTCGATTGTTTCACCCATGTACATCTCTGAGGTAGCGCCTGCTGGCATACGCGGGAGTCTGGTTTCCCTGTATCAGCTGGCAATCACCGTCGGTTTTCTGGCTGCTTATTTGGTAAATTATCAGCTCTTAGACTGGGCTGCGTCGGGCGTCTTTCGAGCGTCGGAGTCCTGGCATTTGTATTTTCACTCAGAAGTGTGGCGAGGCATGCTGGGAATGGAGTTGGTTCCTTCCTTGTTTTTTTTAGCGGTCTTGTTTTTGATTCCGGAAAGTCCCAGGTGGTTGGTAATACGGGACCGCTTGTCTCAGGCGGAACGCGTTTTTGGCAACTTGTATCCGGAGGATCGGATCGCAAAACAGAAAATTTCAGAAGTTCAGCAACAAGCGGCCAAAACCACTGAAACCAACCTTGGCTTACTAAAAAATCCGAAGATCCTTCGACCGGTCCTGTATGGAATGGGCATTGCTGTTTTGGGCCAGTTTATGGGGGTAAACGCGGTGTTGTATTACGGCCCCGGGATTTTCGAACAAGCTGGTCTATCGGATGGGGATGCGTTGTTTTACCAGGTGATGGTTGGATTGGTGAATGTTTTGACCACGATTTTGGCCCTGGTAATTATCGATCGCGTCGGAAGAAAGAAACTAGTCTATTTTGGCGTTAGTGGCATGATTATCAGCCTTTTTTTAATCAGTTTTTACTTTCAGTTTGGCGCCTCATGGGGTTGGTCCTCCATGTTCTTGTTGGTGCTGTTTCTGGTCTATATTTTCAGCACGGCGATCAGTATTTCCGCCGTAATATTTGTCTTGCTCTCCGAGATGTACCCCAACAAAATTCGCGGGTTGGCCATGTCGATGGCCGGTTTTTCCCTTTGGGTGGGGACTTACCTGGTAGGGCAACTTACGCCTTGGTTTTTGGAAAACCTGGGGCCTTCCGGAACCTTTCTCTTCTTTGCCCTCATGTGTTTTCCGTACCTTTACATCATTTGGCGAAAGATTCCCGAAACTGCAGGCATGAGTTTGGAGGACATCGAATCGTATTGGCTGGGTGAGAAAAACGAAAAAACAAATGCTTCATGAAATCGAGCCGGACGACAACGTCACACACCGGAATGATTATAAATCATGCGAGATCCTCCCGATGTGATCGGGACAGGCGATCCCGACCTGCGGTGCGGGACAAGTTAGGACCGCTAAGAGAAAATTATAAACAGATGAAATCGAGCATGACGTACCCGTCACACATTGGGATTGATTATAAGCCATGCGGGATTCCCCGTCCGACTGGCGTCATCCGGGCGGGCATGTGGCCTTAGAGAACAAATTACAAACACATGAAACACTATTTGCAAGCGTACAGGAATGAATTACTTGGCAGCGTGATTCCATTTTGGATGGAACGCAGTCCGGATTCCGTCCACGGTGGGTATTTTACTTGTTTGGATCAAAAGGGACAGGTATACGATACCGATAAGTTTGTGTGGCTACAAGCACGGCAGGTCTGGATGTTTTCCATGCTTTACGCCAACGTAGAACCCAATCCTGCATGGTTGCGCATGGCCAAAGACGGGGCAGCCTTTCTTGAGAAACATGGAAGGGATGCCAGCGGCGATTTTTATTTTTCATTGACCCAGACAGGCGCACCGTTGGTCCAACCTTACAATATTTTTTCGGACTGTTTTGCTGCAATGGCCTTTTCGGCACTTTACAAAGTGGATCCGCAATTAGCCTATAGGCAACTGTCCACCGATACGTTTCACCGGATTCTCAGCCGAAGGAACAATCCAAAGGGAACCTATTCCAAGACCGTGCCTGGTACCCGAAACTTGAAGAGTTTTGCCCTACCCATGATTCTAAGCAACCTGACGCTCGAAATGGAGCACCTGCTGGACCCGGGATTGGTAAAGGACCTGGTGCCAGGAGTGATTCACGAGGTCATGGAGGTTTTTCTCGATGCCGAATCGGGTCTGGTTTTGGAAAATGTTCTGGAAGACGGAAGTTTTTCGGATTGCTTTGAGGGACGTTTGACCAGCCCCGGGCATGCGATCGAAGCCATGTGGTTTATGTTGGATCTATCCTGTCGTTTCGATGACGAGGCCCTACGGGATCGAGCCATCGCGACCGGATTGAAAACCCTGGAATATGGCTGGGATACCACCTACGGCGGGATTTATTATTTTCTGGACTGCAAAGGCCATCCTCCGGAAAAATTGGAGTGGAACCAGAAATTGTGGTGGGTGCATTTGGAAACACTGGTGTTTTTAGCCAAAGCGTACCAATTATCCGGAGATAAGGCCTGTTTGCACTGGTTTGAAAAAGTGCACGAGTACACCTGGACGCATTTTCGTGATCCGGACTATCCGGAGTGGTTTGGCTATCTTGACAGGTACGGGCGAGTCCAATTGTCCCTCAAGGGAGGGAAATGGAAAGGCTGTTTTCATGTACCCCGCGGCTTGTATCAGGTTTGGCAAACCCTGGAGCAACTAACCTGACATTTAATTTATCCTTGAACATACACAGACATCCCATGAAGAGAAGAGATTTTATCGGCAAAGTAGCCCTGGGTACCGGTTCAGTTGCATCGGTACTTGCGCTACCTGTTTCTGCAGCAAGCAGAACCAGGGAAGTAACGATACAGGAAAATGGATCCACCTACGAAGCAGACTTGGTAATCGCCGGTGCAGGGCTAGGGGGTTGTGCGGCAGCGCTTGCCGCTTTACGAAACGGACTATCGGTAGTGATGACAGAAGAAACCGATTGGTTGGGAGGGCAGCTTTCCCAGCAGGGGGTGCCTCCGGACGAACACCAATGGATCGAAACCCATGGAGCCCCCGAGCTATACCGGCTTTTTCGGGACAATATCCGCGCCTATTACAAACGACATTATCCGCTGACTGCAGAAGCAGCTGCCAACGAACGGCTTAATCCGGGGAACGGATCCGTGTCCCGGCTATGTCACGAGCCCAAAGTCGCCCATCGGGTGTTGGAAGAAATGTTTGCTCCCTACGAAAGTGCCCGAAAGATCCTCATTTTAAAAGAAACAAAGGTTGCATCGGCTACTGTTAGGGAGAATCGCGTGCAGGACTTGGTGTTGGAAGACACTCGAACTGGAAATCGAGCGCTGGCCAAAGGGAGCTATTTTGTAGACGCTACCGAACTTGGCGAGCTACTGCCGTTGACGGGTACAGAATACATCACGGGTAGCGAATCCAAATCGGATACCGGGGAATTGCATGCCGGGGACAGGCACCGGCCAGACAACAACCAGGCCTTTACCGTATGCTTTGCCATGGACTACGTAAAAGGCGAAGACTGGACCATTTCCAAGCCCGAGGATTATACCTTTTGGCGGGATTTCACCCCGGAGATGCGTCCTCCCTGGGCAGGAAAAATGTTGGAACTGAACTACAGCAATCCACGCAACCTGCAGCCCAAGGAATTGGGATTTCACCCGGAAGGACATCCAACCGGAGATAGCCTGAATCTGATGCTCTACCGAAGGATCTTACACAAGGCAAATTTTAAACCCGGCTTTTACCAGGGAGACGCCACAATTGTCAATTGGCCGCAGAACGATTACGTTTCCGGAAACATTGTGGATGTAAGCGAAGCCGATTTTCACCGGCATGTCAACGCGGGAAAGCAACAAAGCCTCTCCTTGCTTTATTGGCTGCAAACCGAGGCACCCCGGCCAGATGGGGGTAAAGGCTGGCCAGGATTGCGTCTGCGAAACGACCTGATGGGCACTACCGATGGATTGGCAAAATATCCGTACGTCAGAGAATCCAGGCGGATCAAGGCATTATTTACGGTTTTGGAAGAGCATGTAGGTGCAGAACAGCGCGCTCAGGTTTCGGGACTGAAAGGAGAGGAGCTTGCCGCTGCGGAATTTTACGATAGTGTGGGTATTGGGTATTACCATATTGATTTGCATCCGAGCTCAGGTGGGGATAATTACATTGATTTCGGGTCCCTGCCCTTCCAAATTCCACTCGGATCCTTACTGCCCCGAAAAATGGAAAACCTGATTCCCGCAAATAAGAATATTGGCACCACGCATATCACCAATGGTTGCTTCCGTTTGCATCCGGTAGAATGGAGTATTGGCGAAGCAGTGGGTATGTTGGTCCCCTTCGCGCTGGAAAAAGGGGTAGCCCCACGTACGGTACGCGAAGACCGCTTGCTGTTACACGCATTTCAAGACTTTATCCGGTCTCAAGGAATCGAGACACGTTGGCCAGCAAAGTGATGGTCAGGAGGTTTCTTTATTCTACTTTCAGTTTCTCCATAAGCCAGCGCTGTCCTTCCTCGCTTTGCTCCGCGTACCGCCAATGCGCTGCATCCAAGTACCCCGAAAATTGTTTTTCGCCGGGGATTACATTGTAAGCGGCAAACATGGAGGTGGGAGGGCAGACATTGTCATTGAATCCCCAGGAATAAAATCCGGGCACGTTGACAAATCGGGCAAAGTTGGCCACATCGTAATACCGGGATGTTTCCACTTTTTCGGGCTGGTTGGTCCATTCATCTTTAAATAGATGGGGCCAACCGCCTGCCCGGCCATGCAGGTAACCGGTCAGATCAGAGAGAGCTGGGTAGTAACTAACAAGGTAATCGACCCGATTGTCAAGTCCGGCGGTTACGATGGCCAGGGCACCTCCCTGGCTTCCGCCGATCACACCTATGGAATCTCCGTCAAACGCCTCTAATGAGAACAGAAAGTCTACTGCCCGGACACAGCCCAGGTATACCCTTTTGTAATAATAGCGATCTTTGTCCTCCAGAAAAATTCGGTTGTAGTCCCTCAGGGCACCGGCGGCAAGATTTTGGTAGATGGGCGAATCGTACAGGTTTACCGGAATCCCATGAATCCCAATTTGCAGGGAAATTACATTTTCGTCGATCATGGCCCCATAATACGGGCGGATGCCTGCACCCGGGACATGTAGCACGGCGGGAAATTTTCCGGGTTTTTTTGGTTTGCTTAAAATGCCGTAGATACGACCGCTGATGTTTCGAAAGTGAACATGGTAGACATCGGTCAGGTGTGTGGATCGTTCAGGTAGGTGGGTTAGCACTGGTTCGAGTGGTACCTGGTCCAGCGCCGCTTTGTTTTTTTTCCAAAACTCCGAAAAATCGTCCGGCAACTGAGTGGTTGGTACAATCGACTCCGGATCGATCCCCGCTGTGCCGGTATTTTCATAGGTCTTGCCATTTTCCGTATAGCGAATTCGGCAGCGGACAAAGCCGGGTTCCGAAAGCGTTCCTCCGTTGATTTTCCCACTTCCGTTTTTGAGTACCAACTGGCCTTTGATTTCAGAAGGCATCAGTTCGGGTCCTATTTCGTAGTGTATTTCGGCGTCTCGAACCAGCTGGCCAAATTTGTAGACCGCCACATCAAAATCAATTCGTTCCCCGGTACGATACGTCATGTCGGGGGCGGAAGGACTTACCATGATGCGGATGAATTGACCCTGTTGGGATTGCGCCAAGGCTTCGAAGCCAGGCATGGTGAGAATGAGGATAAAAAAAAGAATGTTTTTCTTCATTGGGATGCGTGTTTTTGACAGAAGTAGGTTGCGGTACTCAACGTTGTAAGTCCCGAATGTACAATCCCTGAAAGTACGCCAATTGAGGGAGAAAACATCCAAAAACTTATTGAAAGATACGGTAAAATTGAATTAGTGGCACAATGAAAAATATAATACGGAAAGGAAATAGGAATAATCCATTATTTTGGCCAAATTTGTAGTCACCTAACAGGCTACGGCATACTATCCCAGGATTAGGTTTCGGATCGCAATTGATTTTTTTATCTCAGTTCCTGTTCCCTTTCGATTGGTGAAACTTCCTGCCTTCGGGCAACATTCTTCGGATAGTATTTGTTGTAATTTAGGTGCACGTAACGTTCAACAAAAAGTAATTTATGGCAAAATCGAAAGAAACTTTTAACAAAAAAGAAAAAGAGAAAAAAAGATTAAGGAAGAAGAAAGAGAAAGAAGAAAAAAAGGAGGCCAGAAAATCCAATTCCAATAAAGGAGGCGATCTGGACGACATGATTGCCTATGTAGATGAAGACGGCAACATCACTTCTACCCCTCCGGACCCTACCGTAAAGAAGAAAAAAATTGAATTGGAGGACATTGAAGTAAGTGTGTCAAAACAAGCCCCTGTGGATCCGGAAGATCTTCGGAGGAAGGGAAAGGTCACATTTTTCAATGAATCCAAAGGATACGGATTTATAAAAGACCTGGAATCTCAAGATAGCGTGTTTGTCCATGTCAAAGGCCTGGTAGACGATGTGCGCGAAAACGATCAGGTTACCTTTGAAACGGAACGAACGCCCAAAGGGCTGAGTGCCATCGACGTGAAGCTGGCCAAATAAAGGACCGTTCTTTACGTAAATTATTTTGTGATTCGCTTAGTGGTGGAGTACTACTCCGCTTCTTTGCGCACAAACGTTAGCCGTTCATAAGGAGAGCGCTTTTTCGTTATTTTTTATCGTTGAAACAGGTTCGCACCTACTACTGGAGCGATGAGTGTACCAGCCAATTGCCCCTCATTGGCTTTCAAAACGTCCCATGGCTCCATCTTGGGCTCGTCCGATAGGTCGAAAGTCCCGAAATGCATGGGGATAAAATACGTGCCCCCGAGGATATTAAAGGCGGTGATCGCATCGGTAGGACTGATGTGGGCCTGTGCCATGAACCATTCCGGCTTGTACGCGCCCACGCCCATTAGGCAGTAATCTGGTTTTCCCATAATCGTAGAAATATCCTTAAAATGCGGTCCAAATCCGCTATCCCCCATAAAATACACCGTTTGTTCAGAAGTCGACAAGTAAAAGCCACCCCATAGATTTTCATTCAAGTCCCAAAGCCACCGTCGAGACCAATGCCGGGCAGGAACGTATGTAATCGTTATACCTTCCGTTTGAAATTCCTGGTACCAGCCGGCTTCCTGTATCTCCTGGCCCCGGGTCCAGTCGTCAATCACTTCCCCGACCTTCAATCCGGTAAGGATTTTCATGTCCGGGTTTTTGTCGGATAGAAACTGAATGGTCTTTTTATCGCAATGGTCCCGGTGATTGTGCGATAGGAGGAGGTAATCTATGGAAGGAAGGGATTCCACCGGAAAGGGTAAATCGCTCTGCCTTTTTAGAAAAAAGTTATCGAATAAAACCGGGTCGGTGAGTAGGACTTTTCCATTCAATTGGATCAGATAACTCGCGTGCCCTAGCCATATCAGAAAATCGTCTCCATTTTTCGGAATTTCTGCGCCTGGTTTTACAGCAAGCGTTCTGGTATCTGCTTTTTTTTCCTCCCGCTGCGGGTTTTTGGAGGTTTGCCATTTCCACAGGTCGGCAAAACTCGATTCAAATTCCAGGTACAAATTAGCAAACTGCCCTTTTTCGTTGACTGGTGTACCTTTCCATTCCACATCGGGGTGAATGGTTTTCAACCTTGGATTTTGCATATAGGTGGTTTTTTTGGAATTCTCAGAAACGGAGCAGCTACCAAAAAGAACGAGTAACAAGCTCATCAAAAGGGTAAATGATACGACGACTTGTTTACTCATTGGTGTTGCTTGTTTTAAGGTTTTTTTGCGGAGATACGCTTTCTTGTAGGACATATCAAGTCGACTTCCCTCAGAAACCGTTGCTATAACTTTCCCCGGGTCGGAAAGTTTGTGCCGTTTAGGTTTAGCAACGCTTTTTGATTGAAAACTACAAAAAGGGTTTCTTTTGTTTGTTGGTTGCCAATAGACCGACCAATTCCTCCCAGGAGTTGACCCGCAGGTGTCTGCCGGAAGAAGCGTTTTCGTTGTGAGGTTGGGTGAATAAGTACGTTTTTCCCTGGAATGCATCGAGATTTTTGAAATGATCATCGATCATGATATCCGTACGGATGATCTCTTTGGACCCACAAAACACCATTTGCTGCCAGGGGATAAAGGGAAAGTGTCGGTTGAGCCAGGATTGTTTTTCCTGCAAACTACGTGGAAACTCGGTTGCAGCAGAGACGATAAACACCTTGTATTGCTCATGAATTTGTTTGAGTGCTTCTTTTGCTCCCGGAATTAGCGGAGCATTTTCAAAAAATCCGGGTGCATGCACGTGTTTTTCCAATAAAGGAAAAGCCTCCCGTTCCTTCAGTCCGCGAATCGTTTTTGTATCCAGTTGTTCTCCAGTATCCTGAAAATGCATGTCAATGAACTGCCGGTAGACATCTGCCAGCACGCCATCCATATCCACAGCGATGGTTTTCATGAATTTTTGTTGTTTAACGCATCCACCAATTGCCGGTTTAGCTTGCGCTCTCGCTCCAGCGTATTTCGCCGGTGCTGCTCAAACTCTTCCCGAAGGTCCTCCAGGCTTTGCTTTGTTTCGGCGGTGACCCGGTGGCTCCGCTTGAATCGGATAAAGGACACCAGCAGTATCAGCAATAGCAGCGCAATGATTCCCCAAACCAAATTGACATAAAACTGCTTGTGCAAAAGGAAGCCAAAAATCCTAAAGCTATCGCGTTCGGCAATCGCCTGCTCCAACTGCTCATTGGTGCGGCTCATTTCCTGATTGAGCTGATTGATCTGGTTTTTGTTTTCCTGCAGCGTGGCATTCAACTCCTGAATGACGCCCTGATAGCGGGCAATGGAATCCCGTATATTGGCTTCCAATTGATCGAGTTCCGAACGTTTGACTACCTTGTATTCCTGATAATTCGAGGAAATCTTCTTTAGGTACTCAAATTGCTCCTGTATGGTACCTTCATTTGAGGCGGTGTCCAGAGACGTGTTCTGTGCCAGTACGTCAAGCTGAAAACCCAAAAAAAAGGGAAGTAAAAAATAACTAATTCTCATGGCCGGGTTATTTCGTGTTATCTATTGATGCATAGCGCAAATCAATTACCATGCAAAACTAAAAAAATATAAAGGAAAAGGGTTTGTTTTTTGGTAAAGAAGTGCGCGTCTTAGGGGTTTTTCTTAAAATTCATGGATACGGAGTTGATGCAATACCGTATACCTCCCTTTTCCGAAGGGCCATCCGGAAAACGATGACCCAAATGCCCACCGCAGTTGGCACAGCAAATCTCCTCACGGATCATTCCGTGGGAATAGTCCATGGTGACGGTGATGGCGTCTTCGGATACGGGATGGGTAAAACTAGGCCAGCCGCATCCGCTATCGTATTTGTCGCGACTGTGAAAAATCTCGTTGCCACATCCCCGACATTCGTAAATGCCGGTAGCTTTGTTGAGGTAATACTCTCCCGTAAACGCTCGTTCTGTACCTTTCTGACGCAGAACCCGGTATGCTTCCGGATCCAATTTGTTTTTCCAGTCTGATTCGCTGAGGTGATCGAGTTCGTTTTTTTCCATGCTAACTGTAGCTTGTTTATGTTATAACAACTGCAAGAGACGGCGAATGGTTTCCTATTCCCCGATGGATTGCAGTAGTTTATCGCAGGCAAAGGCGATTTCCTCTTCACTGATGGTAAGCGGCGGGGCTATTCGCATGGCGTTGTCACAAAACAGAAACCAATCGGTGATCACACCATTGGCGATGCACCGGTCAATAATGGGTTTTAGGACCTCGAAAGACTCGAAAACCAAGGCCATCATCAATCCCTGATTGCGTATTCCCAAAATCTTCGGGTGTACCAACAGCCGTTTAAACAGGTCGGCTTTTTCGGCCACGGTGGCGGTCAACTGTTCGTCGTGAATAAGCTGAATCGTAGCAAGCGAGGCGGCTGCACTGACCGGATGTCCGCCAAAAGTGGTGATGTGTCCCAATAGGGGTTTGCTTTTCAACGCACCCATGATCTCCCGGGAGGAAATAAAGGCACCGATTGGCATGCCGCCACCCATTCCTTTGGCGCAGACAAGAATGTCCGGTTGAATCCCCATTTGTTCGAACGCCCAAAAGGTACCGGTTCGCCCAAATCCAGCCTGAATTTCATCGAGGATCAACAAAGTTCCCGTCTCGGTACATTTCGTTCGCAATTCCCGAAAGTAGTCAGGATCCGCTACGCGTACCCCAGCCTCCCCCTGTATGGTCTCGATAATGATAGCCGCCGTATCTTCAGTAATTTGATCCAGGTGTTCGGCCGCTCCATAATGGATTTGACGGATTCCGGGTACCAGCGGCCTATAGGCTCGCTTGAACTGTTCGTTTCCTCCAACAGACAGGGCCCCGTGAGAGGAACCGTGGTAAGCATTCTCACAGCAAATCACTTCCCGGCGATTGGTGTACCGTTTGGCCAGTTTCAAGGCGCCCTCTACGGCTTCACTGCCACTATTGACCAGGTATACGTTGTCTAGGGGTTCGGGTAAGGTGCCGACCAGGGCCTGGGCCAATTGTGTTTGAGGTTGCTGCACGTATTCTCCGTACACCATCAGGTGGAGGTATTTGTCCAACTGCCGTTGAATGGCTTCCAGCACTTTTGGGTGCCTGTGGCCAACATTACTTACCCCGATCCCGGAAATCAGGTCCAGGTATCTGGATCCGTCGGGGCCGTAGAGAAACACCCCCTCCGCCCGGTCTATTTCGATCATGAGCGGGAAATCGGTTGTTTGCGCCAGGTGGGAGAGAAACAGGTGTCGGTTGTTCATGAAAAGAAAATTAATGCGGGTATCGGTACCCACTGCGGGTACCCCAGACGAGTAATCGGCTGGTGCAAAAGTATGGATATCCGAGCGGATTTAAAACGCTTATCGGTGATCGGAGGGATTTGCATCAGGATTAGGTAGACGAGATACTGAATTTTGGGGGCAGGGAATTTTTTGAAAAGTCCAAAATTAATTCCTTCGGATTGGGGTTTATTTGTTTCAAATAGCTTAATTTGATCCTTTGAAAAACATAAACTTAAGAAAACCTATGAAATGTACATGCGCACCCTTGCTGTTACTTTTGGGGTCATTTGCTCCCCTCAGCCTCTTGGCTCAACAAAACGAAACCAAATTGCCACCGCAGGCAACCGAGTTTTACGAACCGCAGGTCAAGGTTGTTAGTCCCGGAAATGAAAATCACCTGCCTCCGGCAGATGCCATGGTATTATTTGGTGGCAGCGACCTCAACGCCTGGGTGAGTGAACGGGATGGAAGTTTTCCCAAGTGGACGGTAGAAGACGGTATTCTAACCGTTGCGCCGAAGACTGGCGGTATCAAGACCAAGGAGGCGTTTGGTGACGTGCAAGTCCATATTGAATGGCGTGCTCCGGAGGAAGTGGTCGGAGACGGGCAGGGAAGAGGCAACTCCGGATTTTTCTTCATGGGAAAATACGAATTGCAAATACTGGATTCCTACAACAATGAAACGTACTCGAACGGGCAGGCTGCCAGTATTTACAAGCAGCACCCCCCTCTGGTCAACGCCATGCGGGCTCCCGGCGAATGGAATACCTACGATGCAGTATTCACCGCTCCCCGGTTCAACCAGAATGGAATGCTGATCGCTCCCGCGAGAATCACCGTGTTTCACAACGGTATCCTGGTGCAGAACAATGTGGAACTCAGGGGACCTACGCAGTACATTGGCATTCCACACTATGTAGCCCACCCCGAAAAATTACCCTTTCATATTCAGGATCACAGCAATCCGGTAAGCTTTAGAAATATCTGGGTTAGAAAATTGGATTAATCGAATTCCCGACAATTACACATCACGACGGCAAATCTCAGCTTGAGGCAGGACGCTACCGATACGCGGAGCTACCCTATCGTGCATGCGAAGATTCATACGATGTCGATCGTTAGGTATGTAGCAATTCAAAAAAAAACACGTATAAACACATGAAATCACGACGAAACTTTATACAACGCTCACTTCTGGCTTCTGCCGGTATGGCTGCACTTCCCTCTGCGCTTTCCGCGATTCCCCTGGGCGAATCGAGACGTACGATCGGCGCCAATGACCAGATCAATTTTGGACTCATCGGATGCAAGGGCATGGGCTGGTCAAACATGAACAGCCACCTTTTGCTTCCAGAGGTGAATTGTATCGGACTGGCAGATGTGGATCAAAGCGTGCTGGACCAACGAACAGAGGATGTGTACAAGCTCCGGGGAAAAAGGCCCAAGCAATACAAGGACTACCGGCAGATGCTGGAGGATCCGGACATCGATGCGGTAATCATAGGCACCCCCGATCACTGGCACTGCCTGAATCTAATCGATAGCCTGTCTGCAGGAAAACACGCGTATACAGAAAAGCCACTTGCCAACAGCATCGAGGAATGTAACCTGATGGTGAAAGCCACCGATCGGTACGGTAAGTTGGTGCAGGTAGGGCAGTGGCAGCGAAGTGGGTCCCAATATGCACAGGCCATCGACATGGTAAAATCGGGGAAGCTAGGCAACATACGGCTGGTGAAAACCTGGGCCTATCAGGGTTGGATGAAGCCGGTGCCTGTCCAACCCAATGCTCAACCACCTGCTGGGGTGGATTACAAGATGTGGCTGGGGCCTGCTCCGGAAAGGCCGTTTAATCCCAATCGGTTTCATTTTAACTTCCGCTGGTTTTGGGATTATGCGGGAGGCCTCATGACGGACTGGGGCGTGCACGAAATTGACATTGCACTGTTTGCCATGGGCGTAAGCGCACCTAAATCCATCATGGCGTCCGGAGGCAAGCTGGCGTATCCCGATGACGCATCGGAGACGCCGGATACCCTGCAGACGGTGTACGAATACGATGGATTCAACATGCTTTGGGAGCACGCTACCGGAATAGATGGAGGCAATTACGGAACGACCGAAGGCATAGCCTTTATCGGTAATAACGGGACTCTGGTTGTTAATCGGGGCGGCTGGAAGGTAATTGCGGAAAAAGAAAACGTAAATGGCCAGCGAAAAGAGAAAATAGAAGCCATGCAACTGGTGAAGCCGGAAGGAAATGCGCAGCGTATCCATTGCAAGAATTTTGTAGAAGCGATCAAAGCAAACGACCCTTCCATGCTCAACTGCGGGATCAAAACAGGTTCCGTAGCGGCAATCAACGCACACATGGGAAACGTTGCCTACAAGTTGGGCGAAAAGATCTACTGGGATGCGGAAAAAGGGCAATTCACCAGTAACAAAGCTAACAAAATGATCAAAGCGAACTACAACAACGGGTGGAAGCTACCCACTGTGTGATCCTACAGGAAGAAAGGGAGAAATTTCCCTCTTTCTTCCGATTAATAGTTTTCCAGCATGCGTTTTATATGCGCTTTTGCATCCAGCATGTCTTGGAATACATCCTTTATTTGATGGTTTTGATCCAGCAGATAGGTGATTCGCTTGGGGATCCGTATCAGCGGAACAAGGGCATCGTAGGAAGCGCAAACTTTTCCCGAGCTATCGGACAATAGTTCGAAGGGCAAGTTGTGGGTTTTTTTAAACCGCTGATGTGTCGGTATATCGTCCCTGCTAATACCGATGACGGGGAGATCCAGGTCCCGGAAATCTTCGAATTGATCCCGGAATTCACAAGCCTGGGCAGTACACCCACCGGTAAAATCCTTTGGGTAAAAATAAATGACACAGGGCTTGCCAGATAGATCTTTTGATAAGGAAAACAACTTACCAGAGGTGCTTGGTAAGGTAAAGTCGGGTGCTTTTTGTCCAATCTTTAATCCCATAATTTTTCTTAGAGAACAAATTATGGGGAAATAAGTTTAAAAATGGTGGTTCGTTTTCATGTCAGGGCCAAATGCGCTAGTTTTGGCATGTAATGGAATAGTGCGCACCCATCTAAACTACTTGTTTTGAGCAATGAAAGTGCCCGGCACATGCTGCTGGCTGGATTTTTTTTCGCCTTGATGAACGTGACAGTCAAGTTCTTGCCACACATTCCTGCTATAGAAATTATCCTTTTTCGCTCAATTTTTAGTTTCGTGTTTAGTTATTTACTACTAAAAAAGCAGCAGGTGCCCGTGTTGGGGAAAAACAAAAAGCTGTTGATCCTAAGAGGTGTGGTCGGATCCATTGGCCTGATTACCTTTTTTTACACGCTGCAACACATTCCACTGGCCAGCGCGGTGACCATCCAGTATCTCGGGCCGGTTTTTACCAGTATTTTGGGAATCTTCATTGTCAGGGAGCGGGTGCGACCGATCCAGTTTTTTTACTTTGCTGTAGCGTTTTCCGGGGTACTCATGATCGAAGGGTTTGACCCCAGAATTGAGCCGCTGTTTTTAGGTATTGGGATCGTTTCCGCGCTATTTTCCGGACTTGCTTACAACGTGATTCGGAAATTGAAAAACACCGAGCATCCCCTGGTTATTGTTTTTTATTTCCCATTGGTTACCATTCCCATAGCCGGATTGGTTAGCTATTTCTTTTGGGTTGTACCGCAGGGTTGGGACTGGGTATTGCTGTTGCTGATTGGTGTTCTTACCCAGTTTGCTCAGTACTACATGACCATGGCCTACCAAAATGCAAACCTGGCAAAAGTTGCCAGCCTGAATTATGTAGGAATCATCTATGCGCTTGGTTTTGGTTTCGTATTGTTTGACGAGACCTATAACGTGTGGACGTATGGAGGGATGTTATTGGTGCTTTCCGGGGTCATTTTGAACTTTCTTCATTCCCGGGCGCCAGCCACAAATAAATAGGATAAACCATGGCATAAGCCATTGAATCCTGTAAATTTGAATTTTATTTGTGCCTTTTATGAAAATCACCAAAGATCTTTACCAAAGTTCGCTGACTTTGCTGACCGATTATTACCAATTTACAATGGCCTATGCTTACTGGAAGGCTGGCAAGGCAGAGGAGGAAGCGATCTTTAACCTGTTTTTTAGAAAAAACCCCTTTCAAAGTGGGTTTACCGTGGCAGCCGGTCTCGATTACATCATCGATTATTGCCGAAACATGACTTTTGCGGACAAAGACCTGGCGTTTTTAGCAGACATGGTCGATAGCAACGGTCGGCGGGTTTTTGAGCCTGGATTTATTGACTATTTACGGGAGATGACCTTCAGTTGCGATATCGACGCAGTGGAAGAAGGAGAGGTAGTTTTTCCAAACATGCCACTGGTTCGGGTCAGGGGGCCATTGATTCAGTGTCAGCTATTGGAGACCCCCTTATTGAACATCATTAATTTCCAAACGCTTATTGCTACGAAAGCATCGCGTATCGTACTGGCTGCAAACGGGGATCCCGTGATGGAATTTGGCTTGCGACGGGCCCAGGGAATTGACGGGGCCTTGGCTGCGAGTAGGGCCTCGTATATCGGTGGCTGTGCCTCTACGTCTAACGTGATGGCCGCCAAATTATTTGATATTCCGGTTTCGGGTACACATGCCCATAGCTGGATCATGTCTTTCGGTAGCGAAATAGCAGCTTTTGAGGCCTATGCCGAAACATTCCCGGACAATACCATTTTATTGGTCGATACCTATGATATCGTACAGGGTGTAAAAAACGCCATCACTGTTGCCCGAAAACTACGAGATAGCGGAAAGCAGCTAAAGGGAATTCGTATCGATTCAGGCGATTTGGCGTATTTTAGCAACCTGGCGCGAGAGATGTTGAATAGGGCGGGTTTTCCAGAAGTGAAAATTGTAGCCAGCAATGATTTGGATGAGCACATTATCACCTCGCTCAAGATGCAGGAGGCTTCCATTGATATATGGGGGGTTGGAACGAAATTGGTTACGGCATACGAGCAACCGGCGCTTGGAGCGGTGTACAAGCTTTCTGCATTAAAAAACCAACAGGGGGAGTGGGTACCGAAAATAAAATTGTCCCAACAATCCATAAAGATAAATATTCCCGGATACCATAACGTGATGCGCTTTATGGCAAATGGAAAGGCCATGGCGGACATGATTTACCTGGAAGGCGGCAAGCATGGCAACACGGTGACCATTATCGATCCTATTGACCCTACCCGGAGAAAAAAGATTTCGGTCGAACATGCAGAAACCGAAATCCTGCTAAAACCCATCTTTGCAAAAGGCGTAAAAGTATACCAACGGCCAAGTATTCATCAAATTCGGGAGCGTGCACAAAGGCGGCTGGCGGCCTTCGATAAAACACACAAACGACTGATCAATCCGCACATTTACCCGGTTGGCCTGGAAGCTGGTTTGTACGAATTCCGTACGTCCCTCGTGTTGAAATTAAAATCCCTGGACAATGGAGATTGATCGTAAAACCAGTGCATTGATTATCGTGGACCTGCAGTACGATTTTTTACCGGGAGGGGCCCTGGCTGTTTCCGGCGGCGATACCCTTATCCCGATTGTCAATCGTTTGCAACAAAAGTTTGATTTTGTCGTGGCCACGCAGGATTGGCATCCGGAAGATCACAGCAGTTTTGCCGCCAACCATCCCGGTAAAGCAATAGGCGAATTTATCGAATTGAATGGCGTTAGTCAGGTACTTTGGCCGGTTCATTGTGTACAGGGGTCCCACGGAGCGGCCTTTCACACAGCCTTGCATACCGATTCCTGGCGGAAGGTTTTCCAAAAAGGCACCCGTCCACAGGTAGATTCCTACAGTGGTTTTTTTGATAATAACCGTCAAGGAGATACCGGATTGGGGGCCTATTTGCGTACGCATGGGATTAAACAGGTATTCATCTCGGGACTCGCGGCGGACTATTGCGTAAAGTTCACGGTGATGGACTCCCTTACACTGGGTTTTGAGACCTATCTTGTAGCAGATGCGACCAAGGGTGTAAATCTCTCGCCCGGCGATACGGAAATTGCACTTCAGGAAATGAAAAACGAGGGAGCTATACTGGTAAAATCTACCGAGTTGGCCTGAAAACGGGCAGCTTACCGCTGGCAACTAGCTGAATTCATAGGCAAAGGTTTTTTGGCCAGTCATCGTGTACAACTGGGCAGTACAGTTCACATGTAACCTCTACCAATAGCAAACCTTGCTTAATAAAGCGAAGGACGGTTTAAGGCCAGAATTTTTGGAATAGAAAAAGGATGACTTTGGTTATCGTTCAGTTTCTTCATCTTCATGATTTCCAGATTGCCGCAGGAAAACGAAAGCGTTCCTTCATCGTCGATTTTAAAGGTGTGTGCGGACTTGAGTACGGTTAAAAAAATGTCTTCACCATCTCCCTCGCACCATTTTTCAGTCATTCCCTGAAATCCCAAAACATCAATACCGTTTCCTTCCAAATAGGTAAGGATGCTAAAGATGTTGCAGCCGGTATGGCCCACCGCTGTTTTGTTAACGGTATCAAAATAGAGCGTGGGCTTCTTGTCCGGAAATAATTCATCAAAAGGCTTGAACTTGTCGTAGATGTAACTCAACTCCCAAAGCCCTTCCAGGTCCTTTTGGGAAGTGGATTTTTGTGCGCGTTCAGGAAATGGCTCGACTTCTACGATATCCGGTATTTGGGCGAATCCCAAACCTGCCAACGTTGAAAACAATACCATCCATATAGGGAATATTTTTTTCATGGTTATTGGGTTATTGTTAAGTGAAATATACCAATTAATTAAGAAGATTAAAACGAATTGGTCAAAAATTAAGCCATTTCCCCAATGCTGTATGGGAAAAATAAAAAAAAGACCCTTTAGGACGAAATACGCTAAAGGGTCTATTACAGAAACAGCTAGTAAATCAAGGTTGGCTATCGGTAGTGGCGTGCAATTTGCCCAACTCCTGATCAATGGTCCATAGACCAATCCCTTCCTCTCCGATGATGTCAAATATCTCGAGGGCTCTTCTTGCCAACGTTTCTTCCTCACGTTGTTCGGTGACGTACCATTGCATGAAACTGAAGGTTGCAAAATCCTTCACATTGAAGCAATGGTCAACGATTGTGTTGATCGATTTGGTGACTTCGATTTCGTGTTCCAGAATCAATTCGAATACTTCCCGCAGCGAATTGAAGTGCTGGCGTATGGACGTTATCTCTGGTTGAATGGCATGTCCACCGGCTTCGTTGATGTAGCGAAACAGTTTCAGCATGTGACCCCGTTCTTCTTCTGCATGATCGTAGAGGAATCGGGCTGAATTGGTAAACCCCTGCATATCTGCCCAGGAGGCCATGGACAAGTAGTAGGCAGAGGATTTCCCTTCCATTTCCACTTGTTTATTGAGCTTATTCTCGGTGTCGATTAGTAAGGACCTTTTTAAGGTGACGATTTCTTTCTCTGTCGTTTTCATAGGTATATACGCTGTTTTTATCGGATGTAAAATAACAATTTTTCCAAGCCGAATACGTGTTTTACGCGGAAATCCGCGCGAAAGTTTCCAATTATTTACCCGAAGGCAAAACCATCAGGTTGATTTTACTGGGAAAGTCCTCCGTATGAAATACCTTGTGGAGGGCTTTGACGAAGTCACTGTCTTCGGCTTCGAATATATTGGGCACGTATTTTTGGGGATTCCGATCGATCAGTGGAAACCAGGTGCTCTGGATTTGAATTTGAAGTTTGTGGCCCTTTTTGAAGGTATGGTATATATCCTGGAGTTGAAAATCCACATCCGTAATCTGATCGGGCACAAAGGGTTTCGGATCGGAAAAACTCTCCCGGTACCTACCCCGTATCACCTCAGAACGCACCATGAGATGGTAATTTCCCATGTCAACGCCGTCTAAAACGTATTCGTGGTTGGGGTAGTCCCCTGGAAATACATCTATGACCTTGACAATCCAATCGGCATCCGTTTGAGAGGTAGCTACTTTAAGTTGAGCGAGTACCTCACCGGCTACCGTAAGGTCCTCATCTAGCACAGGTGTTTCGAATGTCAGTACATCGGGTCGCCTCGCGGCAAAGCGCTGATCGTCGGCCATGTATTTTCGCGGGGTAAAGGTTAATTTGATATCCTGTGTATAGGGAACCGGATTGGCTGGGTCGGATTCGAAGGAGGAGAAGCGGTTACCTTCGGGTAAATCGGTTGATAACCCGCCGTTTTGTTGTAGAAAAAAGCTTTCCCAGCTGCTTTCTTTTGGCGGCCAGGTATCGAATTGATCCCATTCGTTGGTGCCCGTATTGAATACATAGGCCTCAGGAAGGCGCGTATTCTTATCCCCTTCTCCTTTTAGAAAATGGGTGAAAAATGTATATTCTACCTCTTTTTGGTACCAGGTGGAAATGGAATCACCAAAATACATGTTGGAAACGGTCTGATGGCCTCGTTCCCGGGACCAATCCCCATGGGACCAAGGGCCCATAACCAGGGTATTGTAGGTGTCCGGATTGTTTTTTTCAATGGTCTTGTATATCGTAAGTGGGCCATACAGGTCTTCCGCGTCAAACCAGCCACCCACGACCATCACTGCCGGTTTTACGTCTGTCAAATGGGGGATGATGCTCCGTTTTTGCCAGAATTCATTGTAATCCGGATTCGATTTTAGTTGTTGCCAAAAGAAATTATCCGTGCCGTAGTAGTTGTCTGCGTTTTTTAGGGAACCCATGTCCATAAAAAACTGGTAACCGTCGTTGGTGCCTGGGTTGACCATTTCGTACCAGGCTTCGTCTGTTGGTCCCTCTTTTTGATACCCAAACACGGAAGTCGCCAACCAGTAACTCAGAAAATAGGCACCATTGTGGTGAAAATCATCAAAGTAAAAATCGCCGATGGGTGCCTGAGGAGAAACGGCTAGCAGGTTCGGGTGGGCGTAGGGCAGGGCCGCTGCACTGTAAAAGCCGGGATAGCTGATTCCCCACTGTCCTACTTTTCCATTATGATTGCTTACATTCTCAAGTAGCCACTCAATCGTATCGTACGTGTCCGTGCTTTCATCGATTTCGTTTGGATCGCCCGTGCGTTCGCCTACGGTTGGCCGCATGTTATCGTACCGACCTTCCGACATCCAGCGGCCGCGTACATCCTGGTAAACAAAAATATAACCGTCTTCCATAAGAAAGGGGGAAGGGCCAAGCGTGTTACGCATGTTCCCCTCTCCATAGGGGCCGGCGTTGTAGGGCGTTCGCTGCATCAGAAAGGGGTATTTCACCGAGGTGTCTTTGGGACTGTATACCACGGTGCGCAGTTTTACCCCATCCCGCATTGGGATGTCGTATTCGGCTTTCACGTAATTTTCTCTTACGTAATCATCGCTTTGTGCCTGGGAAAACGACACGGATAGTAGCATCCATGCGCCCAATAGCACCATTCTGGTAAGTGTTTGTCTCATTTTTGTTTGTTAGTTTACACGTAGTCCTTTTAGAAACGCTCCCTTTTTTAAAAGGTTAGAACTTCAATTGGATTAAAAATGATTAGTTTTGTTTAACCTTTTTTCGATGAAACGGATTTTTCCGCACGTTGGGCAAAAGGAGCACATTTCCTATTCAGGGATAAAGTTAAACCAGTAATTCAAATAAATGAAAACCGTTGCACTAATTCCTGCACGATTTGGCGCCACCCGCTTTCCAGCCAAATTGTTGGTTGATTTGAGGGGGAAGCCGTTGATCGCCCGAACATACCTGAGCACCCTGGCCACCGGTGTGTTTGATGAGGTCCGGGTGGTCACCGACCATCCGGACATCGCCACCGCAATCGAACGGGAAGGTGGGCAGGTATACCGCAGTCTCCGGGAGCACGAAAGTGGCTCCGACCGAATTGCCGAAGCTGCGGCATCCCTGGATGCTGACCTTATCGTAAACGTTCAGGGGGATGAGCCCTTTCAGGATAAAAAATCCCTCTCCGATTTGGTTGCCGCCTTTACGGACGACAGGGTATCCGTAGCCTCCCTAATGGCACGGATTTCCGACAGGGACCAGGTGCAAAACCCAAACCTTGTGAAGGTAGTCACCGATGCCCGTAACTTCGCACTCTATTTTAGCCGTTCGCCAATCCCCTACCAACGCAACGAGGAATGCAGCCCGGATTATTTCAGGCATATCGGTATCTATGCTTACAAAAAAGCGCTGTTGATGAAATTTACCTCCTGGGAAAAATCCGCGCTGGAAAAGGTGGAAATGCTGGAACAGTTGCGTTTGCTGGAAAACGGCTACGCGATAAAGATGGTAGAGACCAGTCATCAGGCCATTGCCATCGATGTGCCCGAAGATTTGGAGCGGGCTCTCCGGTATTACGATTCCCTAAACCCCTCTTAATGCAGGATTTGCCCGCTGTTTCAAGGCCGTATCCCTACCGTAATGGCCACCTGAGTCGGGAGGTGGTAATGGATGCAAATAAGGCAGAGTAGGTGTATATCGAAGCGCATTTCCAGGTAGTGAATAGGTTTATGTACCTTCCGCCTGCCATTAGCCTTTGGACACGTTGACCAAGTGCAGCGTGTGTACGGCCACCAATCCGGCAGTTTCCGTTCGCAACCGGTGTTTGCCCAGGGAGCAGGATTTGTAGCCCATGTCCAGCGCCTGCCGGATTTCTCCCGGGCTAAAATCTCCCTCAGGTCCGACCAAAACAAGATATGAGCGGCCAGGTTTTGCCAATTCCAGCAAATGGCTGGTATTGTCTGTGTCCAGATAGGCAATGTATCGTTCGTAGGTTTCAAAAGTTTTATCGGATACAAACTCCTCAAACGATCTCATTTCGTTCATCTCAGGCAGCCAGGCTTTAAAGCTTTGTTTGCAGGCCGCAACAATTTTTTTTGAAAGGCGATCCAGATTGACCTGATTTCGCTCAATATGGGTGGTTTTCAGAAAGGTAATTTCATTAAACCCCACTTCGGTAATTTTTTCCAACATCCATTCGATCCGATCTGTATTTTTTGTTGGAGCGATGGCCAGATGGATATGGAATTTTTCCGGAGGACTAAACTCCTGTTCGATGATTTTCAGGCGACATTTTTTTGGATGATTGCTTTCGATCATGCAGGTAAAAAAAGAGCCTTTCCCATTGGTGAAAAGCACGGTGTCTCCCGCATTTTTTCGCAACACCTTGACCAAGTGATGGGACTCCTTTTCCTTCAGGTCAAAGGTTTCTCCATTAATTTGTTCCTCAAAAAAAAGTTGCATTCCTTCCGTCGTTGTTTTGACGAAATTATGAAATTCCGGGCAAAAGGAAGGAAGAAAATTCCTATAATTGCAGGTATAAGCAATCGAGAACCCCAAATACACCGAATCCATGAACAAAGAAGACTTTATTGAATCCATAAAAAACGCACCACATGCGGATTGGCAAGCATGGTTGGAACAAACCCTTTCGCTGTTTGATTGCGTCACCGGGACGCTGCACACTCTGGAACCGGCTTCCGACGCGTTGGAACTGAAAGCCATGCAAGGTATTCCCGATTTTTTATTACCTAAAATGAGCCGCATCCCGGTAGGGAAGGGGATGGCCGGTATCGCTGCCGAGCGGAAAGAAGCGGTGCAGGTATGTAACCTTCAGACGGATGAATCAGGCGTGGTACGTCCAGGCGCCAAAGACACCAAAGTAGAGGGCGCCATCACCGCACCCATGCTTTGGCAAGGCAAACTTTTTGGCACCTTGGGGATTGCCAAAAAAGATCCCTACGAATTTACCACGGAGGAATCCGAAGCGCTGATGGGCATTGCAGCGGCCATGGCTTTGCACCAGCTGCGATCTGCCGCTCGCTAAACCTTCACAAATAGCTTGAGTCGGTACAGAATATATAGGAATACCCATACCAATAGGAATGCTCCGAAAGCCTGAAAAACAGCGTGCCATTCCTCCGGTAATGGGGCGTATAATCCATAAAATAGTTTCCTGCTGGTGAAGCCAAAGTCAATGAAGCTGTACGCAAAATAAATGGTTAGCGAGTTCAAGCCGATTACCTGAAAGAAAAAGGCCCACTTTCTAATCTTCCACACATCGATGACCCAGTAAAAAGCCAGCAGAAACAAGAAAGCCATTCCTGTGGTCAACAGGATAAACGAACTAGACCAAAGGTGCTTATTGATGGGGAAATGCAATCCCCAAAGTAGCCCCAGTACAATGCCGGCAATTCCACCGATGGCCAGGTAGCTTCCTTTTCGCTTGTCCAACCAGGCTTTTCCGATTACCTCCCCGGCCAGGGTTCCAAAAAGGGTCAGACAAAGTGCAGGAAATTGGGTCAAGATTCCCAATTCATCGTAGGTCACCTGATGCAATCGCCCTGGAAGAAAGGTCCGGTCAAACCATCCAACCAGATTGCCTTCAAAACTCAGGTCTCCCGCGCCGTATCCCGGCACCGGTATCAGGTACAGGGCGGCGTAATAAAGCAGCAAAATGACCATACCGGAGGCCAGCCGTTTGTAAAAACCCATGTTCAGGTAAAACCAGGTAGCCACAAAAGTAGCCAGCCCGATTCTTCCCAAAACGCTTCCCAGTCGGATTTGGGCAGGTTCAAAAAAAGGAACGGGAGCGTTTTTGTACAGCATCCCCAATAGGATCAGGACAATCATTCTGACGAAGGTTTTTCGGTACAGCGTACCATTCGACAGGCCCAGGGATTTTCCTTTGTTCAGCGAAAAGGTCAGGGATACACCAGCAATAAATAGAAACAGTGGAAAAATAAAATCATAAAACGTAAAGCCATTCCAGGCCGGGTGCGTAAGTTGATTGGCGATCCAATCGACGGCACCGATTCCTGTTTTTCCTTTGAGTAAGACAAGAAAGGTTCCTCCCCCCGCAATTAACAGCATGTCAAATCCCCTGAGGGCGTCAATTGATAGCAGACGTTTGGAAGCAGTAGGAGCAGCCGAGACAGGAGAACCCATTTCCGGATCTTTTCGGATCTCGCTGGAAGAAGAAATACTCATGATTACAATATTAGGTGAATAGTGAGTTTTTATCCGATTATCTTAAGTTTGGATGGAATCCTTCCAATTTATTTTATTTATTTGGAATTTAAAAGTATTTTTAATTTCTGCATCTCCAAAAAAAAGGGAGACAGCTGAATGCATTTTGGTAATCAACGACAAATAATGGGTATGAAAAAGAATCGGAGAACCTTTTTAAAAATAGGAAGTTTGGCAGGCCTTTCGGCGCTATCGGGTTGGTCCTCAGAATCAACCGGTGCCACACGACGAACGAATACCACGCGTAATCCGGCAAACGTCAACATGAGCGGGTACGCAGCTCCCGCATTGGATACCGTGCGCATTGGTTTTGTGGGACTCGGAAACCGGGGACCTGGAGCGGTGGTGCGCATGAGTAAAATCGAAGGAGTAGAAATCAAGGCACTGTGCGATCTACGCCCGGAACGTATCCGCCATGTGGAGCAGCTTCTTGAAAAGACCAATCACGAACCCGCCACCTATACGGGCACGGAAGATGCCTGGAAGCGAATGTGTGAGCGGGAAGATCTGGATTTAATTTACATTGCCACTCCCTGGTACCTGCACACACCCATGGCCGTTTATGCCATGGAGCAGGGCAAACATGCAGCGACCGAAGTGCCCGCAGCCATTACCCTGGAGGAATGCTGGCAATTGGTAGAGGTCTCTGAAAAAACCCGCAAACATTGCATGATGCTGGAAAACACCTGCTATGATTTTTTCGAGCTTCTTACCTTAAATCTCGCCCGGCAGGGGTATTTCGGGGAAATCATTCACGGTGAAGGGGCGTATATCCACGATATTTTGGAGGGGAATTTTTCCAAAACGAAGTACTTCGATATGTGGCGACTCAAACAGAATATGCGCAATGGCAGTCTTTATCCCACCCATGGGTTGGGCCCGGTTGCGCAGATCATGAATATCAACCGCGGTGACCGAATGGACTACCTGGTGTCGGTGTCTAGCCGGGATTTTATGATGGGAAAAATGGCCGGAGAGCTTGCCGAACGAGACGCTTTTTACAAGCAATTTGCCGGCAAAAGTTACCGGGGTAACATGAACACCACCACCATCAAAACCCAGCTTGGAAAAACCATCTTGTTGCAGCACGATGTCACCTCACCCAGGCCCTATTCTCGTTTGCATACCATTAGTGGAACCAAAGCCTATGCGCAAAAATACCCGGAGCCGGGAAAAATCTCCGAAGGGCACGAAGGCTGGCTATCAGCGGAAGCCATGCAGGCATTGGAGGAAAACTTCCAACCGCCCATCGTAAAAAAAATCGGGGAATTGGCCCGGCAAATTGGCGGTCACGGCGGGATGGATTTCCTAATGGACTGGCGAATGATTGATTGCCTGCGCAACGGTATTCCCCTGGATATGGATGTATACGATGCGGCTGCATGGAGTTCCATCGGCCCGTTAAGCGAATGGTCTGTAGCCAATAGGAGCGGGGCGATCGATGTACCGGATTTTACCCGCGGGGCCTGGAAGCAAAATACACCCGTAGACGTGGAATTGACCAAGGGTGGGACGACCAATATCCTTGCCGTCTGATACCCCGGCTGACAGGAAATAATCGCCACGAACCGAAATCCATTTGGAAATCCATGGTTTTTACCCCATTTTGAACGCTTGGTTTAATTATAATTTGTTTGAATGAAAATTTATAAACGCAAAGACCCGGTAGCCCTGGGAAATGCTGCCGGAATTCAGGCTGCAGAAGCGATTCGATCCGCCATAGAATTACACGGCAGCGCTAATATCATCCTCGCCACTGGCACCAGTCAGTTTGAAACCCTGAGGCAGCTATTGGCGCAGACAGCTATCGACTGGACAAAGGTCACAATGTTTCATCTGGACGAATACCTCGGATTGCCGATGAGTCATCCGGCCAGTTTTAGAAAATACCTCAAAGAGCGATTTCTGGACCAGGTGCCTGGCCTTAAGGCCTATTACCTGATCGATGGGGAAAAGGAGGATCCTGCGGAGGAAACAAAGCGGCTTAGCGAACTGATTCAAAAAAATCCGATTGACGTGGCGCTGGTTGGTATTGGGGAAAATGGACACTTGGCTTTTAATGATCCTCCGGCGGATTTTGAAACGGAAATGCCCTACCTGGTTGTCGACCTGGATGAAGCTTGTCGAAAACAGCAGTTTGGAGAAGGTTGGTTTCCCAATCTGGAAGCCGTACCGGCGCAAGCCATCAGCATGTCGGTTCGCCAGATAATGAAAGCAAAGAAAATCATTTGTTCCGTACCGGATTCCCGCAAGGCCGCTGCGGTAAAAGCCTGCCTGGAACATGCGCCGGATCCCAGGTTTCCAGCGAGTATTTTGCAGGAGCATCCGGATTGTTCCCTGTACCTGGACGAGGCTTCTGCTTCCCTTTTGCCTTCTTCCACAGCCCTAAGCGAGTAGCCAAGCCCCATCATGCCCAAAACCCAAACCGTAGAAGTTGGTGCGCTAAGCCAGCGGCAAACCTATCAGTCCATCGCAATCATTGGTGGCTTGTTTTTTATCTTTGGATTCGTTTCCTGGGTAAATGCTATTTTGATCCCGTATTTCAAAATTGCCTGTGAGTTGAATAACTTCCAGTCCTACCTGGTAGCCTTTGCCTTTTATATTTCCTACTTTATTTTCTCCGTTCCAGCCTCGTACTTACTAAAAGCCGTAGGCTTTAAAAAGGGAATGATGGTAGGGTTTTGGGTCATGGCGTTGGGCGCTTTTGTCTTTCTCCCGGCAGCCATGGGCAGGACCTACGAACTGTTTCTTTTGGGACTGTTTTTGATCGGAGCAGGTTTGGCGGTTTTGCAGACCGCTGCCAATCCCTACATCACCATCCTCGGTCCCCAGGAAAGTGCTGCCCAGCGAATCAGCATCATGGGTATTTTGAATAAAGGAGCTGGGATTTTAGCACCGCTGATCTTTGCGGCGGTTATCCTTCGGGTATCGGACGATCAGATTATTTCGCAACTTCCCATGATGGACGTATCGGAAAAAGATCAGTTTCTGGATGAATTGGTTCGCAGGGTGATGGTTCCCTATGCAGTTGTAGGTGCTGTTTTGGTTCTTTTGGGTATTTTGGTTCGTATTTCCCCCTTGCCTGAGATCAATACCGAAAATGAGAGCGAAGCCGTCTCTCAGGCGAATGCCAATAAATCCTACATCCTTCAATTTCCCCATTTGATCCTCGGGGCATTGGCAATTTTTCTGCACGTGGGGACACAGGTGATCGCCATCGATACCATCATGAGTTACGCCATTTCCATGGATATATCCCTGCTCGATGCAAAAGTGTTTCCTTCCTACACCTTGGCGGCCATGATCGCCGGTTATATTTTTGGAATCATCGTGATTCCACGTTACCTGTCCCAGGTGACGGTCCTTAAATCGTTTACGACCATGGGGCTGTTGTTTACGGCATGCATCCTTGGACTGGGAGGAGAGGTGTCGTTTCTGGGCATGCAGGTGGATATTTCTATTTGGTTCGTCGTATTGCTCGGCCTGGCCAACTCACTTGTATGGGCAGGGATATGGCCCCTTGCCCTGGATGGGCTGGGAAAATTCACGAAGTTGGGGGCGTCCATTTTGATCATGGGCCTTTGCGGCAATGCCATCTTGCCCATGGTGTACGGCTACCTCGCAGACACCATCGGATTGCGGGAGGCGTACGGAGTGCTGATTCCCTGCTATCTGTACCTGATGTTTTACGCGTTCAGAGGCTATCGCATCCGGAAATGGAGCAAAGCTTAGTCAAAATGTTTCCAGTTCGATTCGTTTAGCGCCTGTACATCTTCGGGCGTGTCAATGTCTATCCTGGCTGCTTCCAGGGGTACCCAGTCAATCGCATTAGGTTTGGCTTGAAATAGCTTTTTTGCACCCTGCCCGTCCTCCAGACAATGCAAATCCGGAAAACAAGCCCGATCGAAAAGGGCTGGAACCCCGTAGGAATTCTTGTAAAAGGTAGCGATCATAGGATACGCTGTATGCGCTTTTTTCGCTAAAAGGGCTTTTAAATGGGCTATTGGCACTAGCGGTTGATCGGAAAGTAGAATCAGCAGCTGATCAATAAATGGGTCGACTTCCAGCGCAGACAAACCGGTTTTTATCGAGCTTCCCATCCCTTTTTTCCAGGCCATGTTGCGTACAGTAATGAGCCCAGGCTGAGCAGGTAGATCAAAACAGTAGGCACCTTCAACCACAATTACTGGTCCACAATTCAATTTTAGAGCCATCGTTACTGTTTGCTGAAGCAAGGAAGTACCGCGGTAGGCTACCAATTGTTTTGGTTTCCCAAGTCTGCTGGAGTTGCCCGCGGCCAATATGAGGACACCCGTACGCACGGATTACCGGGGAAGATCGTTTCCCATGTAAGCATTGGGATTTGCTAACGGAATGGTGCTTCCCCATTTTTGATTGATGGCTTCGATAAAGTGATTGGCCAGAAAAGCGTTAGCTCGGGCGTTTGGGTGAATGCCATCGGTGGAGAAGCCTCCGTTTGGAGGAATGATGGAATTGGAAAGTGGGACAGTACCTGCGTTGACAGTACCCTCTGCAACCCGATTCATCAGATCCCGTACATCTACCAGCACCAACCGATCCGGTTCCAAAGCGACCGCAGATTGGATGATCTGGTTAAAAGTATCTATCTTCTCGGCAAGCAGGGCTTGTTCGGAAGGCAACAAGACAAACTGATCGCCTAATGGAATGGTAACGCCTTGTATGGCGGAAGCGTTGCCGCCCACTACCTGCCCCAGCACCTGCGCAGCAGTCAGGCTTACTTTATCCTGGGCGTTGGTCAGTCGTATGGAGGGAATTCCGAGCTCCCGAAGATCGGTGAGCGTTTTATCTTCGATGACGAAACCATTTTGGCCGGCGGTAAACGTAATTTGCCGGAGGTCTTTTTCCGATTCGCTGAGAAGGCCGGATTGCTGAACCCCATCCAACACCTGATTGTATTGGGTATAGGCGCCATTAGCCAGGGAGGCAAGTGCAGAAGAGAGGGGCAGCGCGTTCCAGGGGACGGTACTAAAGAAGGGCAGGGAATTGAGGTCGGGAATGTTGCCAACGGCCCCATTTGCCTCGGGATTTGCCCGGAGCATGGCGCCCAAAGCGGTTTGGTAGGCTTGTAAAAAATCCTGATCATCGGTCAATAATTCGGGTACTGCCCCTCCCGCAATAGCAAATGGGAGCACGTCATTTTTACCTAACCAGAACACGAAAAAGGTGCCCCCATCTGCGAGGGCAGCTGCCGCATCTCCGACCAGCGTAGAGGTGCCGGGATTGCTGGCAAATCGAGCATAATGGGGATTGAACAGCGGGTGGTTGGGATTGCCGCTGTCGCCGGCTTCTGGAAACAAGGCACCTGCCAGGGAAATCCCGTTGACACCAAAATTATTGATACTGGATTTGTCTCCGGTGAAGGGCCCAATTGGATTACCCGGTACAATGGGTTCGGGGGTAATCGACCCTCCGTTTACGCGCAATATGAGTCTTCCCAAGAGTTGGCCAGGCGGACTTAAAATAAAGGAACCTACTTCGGCATCTATGTCAGGTACATTGAACGCTCCTCCTCCGGCAGCCTTCATTTGCTCTGCCAGGATGACGGCAAAAGAGTTTTGCTGGGAGCGGTTGTAAAGCGCTCCGTCCATTACGCCCGCGGTTATTGAACTACCGATGGTGATCATTTTACTAAAATCAGCCTCTCCTGAATCGGGGGCTAAAACGGGCGCCTCCGGGAAGGTGTATTGGCAGGATACCAGCCAGCCAAACGAAAGCAAAAAGAGTATTGAAGGGATCCGTTTCATGCGATACTGGTTTAATTGAGCAATTCATCAAAGGTAAGCGAGACATAGTAAATGGCTCCCAGATTGGGTCCGCCGAAATTGAGGAAATAGCGGTTATTCAACACGTTGGAGCCTCCCAATTTGACGATGGTTTGCAAGGGCTTTAACCGATAGGAAACCTGTGCATCGAGGTTGTGCACGGCTGGCACATTCCCCTGAGCAAAGGAGGACTCCCAGCGAAAGGCCGTCTGGTAGCGGTAGGCCAGGTTAAATCCGATTTTTTCCGTCACTTTCCGGTTACCAAAAACCACATTGGCCTTGTGTTCGGGTGTATTGAATTCAGCAAGGAAACCTTCTTCGAAATCAGTCAGTAATTTATTGAAATTGTAATTTCCCCCTATGGTAAAATTACTCGGCAGGGAATACGTCAATCCGAGCGCCAGCCCATGAGCCCGAACGACCCTGTCCACGATATTTGTATAGGTTTGAAAGGTGTTTTCTTGTCCGGGTGTGGTTATGGGGGTTAGTAGGGAAGGAGCATTAACGGCGTTGATTGCCCCCTGATCAGAAGTCGGTGCCGCACCCGGGAATACCGGTCCGGGAGCCTTCCGAACGGCTGTTTGGGAAATAAAGTCGTTGTAAATGTTGTAATAATACGCCATATCGACGAGCAGGCGGCTGTTTAGCAAGAGCCCTTTGTATCCACCTTCAATAGAATTTACCTTTTCCGGCCTCAACGCAGGTAGATCAGTGACCTGCTCTAACAAATTCGTGGCCGATGCGGCTACCGGACTCGCTCCCCCTGCCACGGCTTCGGTGTACCGCTGCACAGAAGTTAGGGAATAGGCATTTTCAAAAACGGCATATTTTTCCCGGTAATAGGGCAAACCGGCAATCAACCGAGCCGACACGACGTTCAAATCAATGTGTTGGGCCTGGGTGGTAGGCATCCTGAATCCCGTTTGGTAAGAAATTCGAAAATTGTTGTTTCCCTCGGTGTAGACCCCCGAAATTCGGGGGCTGAACTGCCCGTCAAAGTTTTCGTTCTTGTCGTACCTGACAGAACCGGTGACTTTGAGTTTGTCATCGACGAAGCGCTTGGACGCCTGGGCAAAGGCTCCAATTTCGGAAACCGAAATATTGTTGCCCGCTACATCAGCAAAAATGGTCCCGTTTGAACGGAGGTCATAGACCCGGTAGGAGGCACCTGCCTGGAGGTCCATAAAATCAATTTCGTTTTTAAAGTCGTATTGCCCCTCTGCCATGTACATGCGGGATCGGTCGTTAAACAACGAACCCTGCGGAATGAAATCCGCTCGAATAGTGGTCTCGGCCTGATTAAACTCAGCACTACCGGGCAGCAAACGTCCCTGGTCAGCCTGGGTACGTGCAAATTGATGCGCTTCTCCCTGTTGGGCGATGGTTCCCAGAGAACCGGGGGCTACCTGTTGGAGCGCGAGCGCACCCATGTAATTCAGCGCGTATTCTCCAAACCATTGTGCATTGCCTTTCCACTGATCATTTATATTTACCCCGGTAAGATCGGCAATGTAGGAATCACCCGAATTTCCCCGGGTGGTATAACCTCTAACGAAATAATTGTCTGCTTTCAGCTCCAATTTATGTTGCGTGATGGAAAAATTATTCAAAGAGTACCGCTGCGCACCGGTATAGACCGAAGTGCCTGCACCGTAATTCAAGGTGTAAGACAGCTCTGACTGATCATTTACCCGGTAATGCAGGGCACCACTTACTTTGTAATTTTTAGCTCCGTAATCCACGAGTTCGCGTTCGTCGTAGCCCGTCCGCGAAACCACCTGATCCGGGATACTCCCAATGTAGCCGCCCAACCCCAGTAGGCCTGCCTGCTGTTGTATGGCATCCACGTTTCGCAACAAACCGATATTATTGGACACCTCGTCTCCGAATACATGGACGCGGTTCTCGCCCGGATTAAAGGGTAATTCCCCCTGGGCCGACTGGTTGAGATCTGTCTGGTCGGTTCCGTACCAGTCTTCCGCCTCCATGAAGGAAGCACTGACCTTGAAGGCCAATTTATTGGAGAAAGCCTGCGCATACCGAATGGCTCCTTCAAACATCGGACGTGGAGAACTTGGTTCGCCGGGCAAGCCATTGATGTGATTAAGCCCTTGCTTGTAAGAGGCGCTTAATCCCTGGTATTCAAAAGGGCTTTTGCTATTGATCAGCAACATACCATTAAAGGCATTGGGGCCATAAAGTGCCGAAGAGGCTCCGGGGATAAATTCCACACTTTCAACATCCAATTCAGAAGGGCCATTTAAGTTGCCAATTGGGAAGTTAAGCGAGGGGGCCTGGGTGTCCATTCCGTCTATCAATTGGACAAACCGGGTATTTCCAGTGGAGTTAAAACCCCGGGCATTTACTATTTGAAAATTAATGGAGGTACTGGTAACATCTACGCCTTTCAGGTTAGCGATGGACTTGTAATAGGAGTCGCTTGCGGCCTCTCGAATAGCCAAAATATCCATTTTTTCTATAGAAACGGGCGATTGCAGGATGCTTTCTTCAACCCGGGATGCGGAGACTACGACTTCCTGTCCCAAAAGACTTTGTTCTTCCAGGCGTATTTGCAGGTTATTTGTGTTGGCTTCCGTGATCGCTAACTCCTGGCTTGCGAACCCAATCATGGAAAAAATAAGCGTAAGCGGAGGGGCTTGGTTTACCTTTAGGGTAAAATTCCCATCGTTATCCGTGATGGTACCGATCACTTTACCTTTAACAAGGATGTTTACACCGATTAGCGGCATGCCGGACCCGGACTCTGTAACGGTACCGGAAATTTCGGTGCTTTGTTGGGCCATTGCTGACAACTGTACTCCAGCTGCCAGATAGATCCATACCAAAAGCACGGTATAGAACGATTTTAGGGGTTTTACCATTTTTTTACAGCTAAAGGTCATACATATTACAAGCAACGTACACCTCCGAGTGGGATTTTGCGGCAGTTTTAGTTTCGTTACCCCAATCTCCCTGGCAGATTCCTAAAAAAGAATTGTGTTCATCGACCACGCTTTCCCGAAAAGAGGTTGCTTTTCGACTGCACTACAGAATCAAAGCCCATCCACTCCAATCTCAAAACGAAAGTAAAGGTATTTTTGTTGCGGCTATTATTTTTTTTGGTTTTTGTTTTCTTCGTTGACGTGTGTAACAAGTCGGTCACAGAGCGATTTTATTTCTTCGGAGAAATACTCGTCTCCAGTACTGTTCAGAATGGTCTGCCCCATTCCTCCTAAAATATCGATGTAAAAGCGTTTCATTTCTGCAACCGACATGTCGTTGGTCCACAAGTCAATGCGCAAGGTGCTTTGGTTTAAGTTGTCCCACACGTTTAGGCTGATACTACGGGTAGATTCCAGCCCCTCCGCTTCTTTGTCCGAAGCGTCCCATTCAATGCTTTTGGGCAGGTTTTGATCGTCCAGTTCAACGGAGAATTTTATTTCTGACTTTTTCATTTTTTGGTATCTGGTTTTGAGGTTGCAAAACTAACAAAGAATACCGAAAGTTGACTATTCCTATTTGGCAAAGCCGGTCATTTCGGGAATTTCTCCTTTGATCACCAAGCGACCCTCTGTTTTTTGCCGAATCTCGTCCAGGTCAACGCCGGGAGCTTTTTCCACTAATTTGAAACCGCCCTCCGGGAGAATGGAAAAAACCCCCAAGTCAGTAAAAATCTTGTGTACACAGCGAAGGCCCGTCACGGGGAATTTGCATTGTTTTTTTAATTTCGAACTACCGTCTTTGTGGCAATGGCGCATGGCCACAAAGAGTTTTGCATTCGACGCCACCAAATCCAGCGCTCCGCCTACTCCCTTTATCAGGCCGGAAGAAATTTTCCAGTTGCTGATATCGCCATTTTCTGAAAGTTCCAGTGCTCCCAAAATGGCTACGTCTATGTGGCCGCCACGGATCATGGCGAAGGCTTCTGCGGAATCAAAAAGCGAAGACCCCCGGACCATGGATATGGTTTCCTTCCCCGCATTGACCAGATCCGGATCCATTTCAGCTTGTTTTGGATAGGGCCCGATACCCAACAGACCATTTTCCGACTGCAGGACCACCTGCAGGTGGCTTGGAATGTAATTGGCTACCAGGGTGGGGATGCCGATGCCCAAATTGATGTATTGACCATCTTTTATCTCTCTGGCTATTCGCTGGGCGATTTGTTCTTTGGTTAGCATGGGCTGTTATTCGGGGGAAATGGTCGTTTTTTCGATTCGCTTTTCGTAGTGATCTCCCTGAAAGATCCGCTGTACATAGATACCAGGGGTGTGCACCTGATTGGGGTCCAATTCTCCTGCAGGGACTAACTCTTCGACTTCCGCGATGGTAATTTTACCTGCCGCCGCCATTAGCGGATTAAAGTTTCTGGCGGTACCCCGGTAGATCAAATTACCGGCAGTGTCTCCCTTCCAGGCCTTGATAAGGGCAAAATCCGCTTTTATCCAGCGCTCCAGCAAATACAGCCTGCCATCAAATTCGCGAATCTCTTTTCCCTCCGCCAGTTGTGAGCCGATTCCCGCGGGCGTGAAAAATGCCGGGATACCCGCTCCACCGGCCCGAATTCGTTCTGCCAACGTGCCTTGTGGGATGAGTTCCAATTCCAGTTCTCCCGCTTTGTATTGCTTTTCAAACTCTTCGTTTTCACCTACGTAACTGGCGATCAATTTTTTCACCATTCGTTTCTTGAGCAAGAGGCCCACACCAAAGTCGTCCACGCCGGCGTTATTGGATATGCAGGTTAATCCTTTTGGGTTTCGTTCTAGCAATGCCTGTATCGCTGCTTCCGGAATGCCACATAAGCCAAATCCTCCAAGTAAGAGTACGGACTCGTCAGCGATGTCCTGGATTGCTTCCGCCGCATTTGCTACTTTTTTATTTATCATTCGGTTTGAGTTTATCCATTCCAAAAAAAGCACGCGCCCGTTCCCGGTCTTTTTCTAATTGCTCCTTTAATCCCTCTAAATTTCCGAATTTTTTTTCCGGTCTCAAAAATTCCAAAAAAGCTACTTCTAGATTTTCTCCATAAATCGTGCCCTCAAACCCCAGAATGTTTACCTCAATATTTTTCATCAGTCCCGAAACAGTAGGTCTTTTTCCGATATTGAGTATCCCACCGAGCTGTTTGGTTCCCAACCGGACCTGGACGATGTATGCACCATCCATGGGAATGAGCTTATCTGGCTCTGTCACACCAATGTTAGCAGTCGGAAATCCGATGGTCCGGCCGATTTTGTCTCCCTCCACGACCGTTCCCTCCAGGGTATAGGCTCTGCCTAAAAACTCGTTTGCAGTGGCGATATCTCCGGCTTCCAGGGCCTTACGGATCTTCGTACTGCTGATGCCCACGTTGTCAATGTCCTCCCGCGGGATCTCTTCCAGTTCAAACTGGTACTGTTGTTGCCTTGCTTTCAAATGTGCAAAGCTGCCTTTTCGGTCTTTTCCGAATCGATGGTCGTACCCGATAACCAGTATGCGGGTTTGGATTTTCTCGACGAGTATAGAATGAATGAAGTCTTCCGAGGGCATTTCGGAAAATGCCCGGGTAAACGGGATACTTAACAGATGATCTATGCCAAACGAAGCAAGCAACCTGGCTTTCTCTTCAAATGTATTCAATAAGCGTACACCGTGCTCTTCCGGAAACAAAATCATTCGGGGATGCGGCCAGAAGGTGATCAAGACCGTTTCCCCCCCGGTATTCCGGGCAATTCGGCTAATCCGTTTGAGGATTTTTTGATGACCAAGGTGAACGCCGTCAAATGTACCGATAGTGACTACCGGTCGGTTTATTGGTGGGAAATCATCAAGAGATCTATAAATTTTCATTTCGCTCTTTGTAGATTTTGTCGATCAAATCGCCCAATTCCCAGGCTTTTTCCAGCCGAAAATCGCCGATTGCCGTTCGCTTTAATGCAGATAGATAGGCACCTACTTCCAACTTTTCGCCCATATCTCGGGCCAGACTTCGGATGTAGGTACCCTTGGAGCAGCGAATACGAAAATGAATTTCCGGCAGGCTAATCTGTGTGATTTCGAAACTCTTTACGGTAACCGGTCTGGCATCCAGGTGAACCGCGATCCCTTTTCTTGCCGATTCGTATACCCGCTTTCCGTCTTTTTTTATCGCCGAATGCGCGGGAGGAACCTGCAGGATATCTCCTGTCAGCGATTGAGCGGCCGCTAAAATGGCAGAATCGTCGAGGTACGACGGATCCGCGATATCGCGTACTTCCTGCTCCAAATCATAGGAATCCGTGGTCTTCCCCAGGACCAGACTGCCTTCGTATTCTTTTTCCTGTGCCTGGTAGCGATCGATATTTTTTGTTTCCCTGCCTGCACAGATAATCAGTAGTCCGGTAGCCAGCGGATCAAGGGTACCTGCATGTCCTACTTTCTTGACCCTGAGTGCATTTCGAAGTTTTTTTACGACGTCAAAAGACGTCCATCGGTACGGCTTATTGACCAGAAATACCTCCCCATATGCCTTTTCCTGAAGCCCCATCAAAATACCCACCCGGAAAGAATGGCCAATAGGCCAACTATTGTGCAGTAAACAGAAAAGTACCGCAACTTACTCCTTCTGACCAATTGAATCATCCAGGTACAGGCAACCAGTCCGGCAAAGAATGCAGCCAAAAAGGCAACTGCCATGGTACCAAATTGCTCGTTTTCATAGCTCAGGGCGCCATCCAGAATATCCTTACCAATTTTCCCCAAAATCAACGGGACCACCATCAAAAAAGAAAACCGGGCAGCCCTGTTTTTGTCGATGCCCAGCAAAACAGAGGTGGAAATGGTCGCTCCGGATCGGGAGATTCCCGGCAACATGGCAAAGGCTTGGGCCAGGCCAATAACGAAGGCATTCCCGTAGGAAACCGGTTTTCCGGTGTTGGTCGCCCGGTCGGCCAGAAAGAGAAGCAGTGCCGTAATCAGCAGCATAAAGCCCACAAAAACCACTTTTCCCCCAAAAAGCTGCTCTAATTCTTCCTCAAAAAACAACCCGATAATGACTGCCGGAATCATGGACAGAATTATTTTCAATGAAAATTGACTTTCTTTGTTGTTTTTAAACTGAAAAAGTCCCTTGACGATGTCGTATACATCCTTTCGAAAGACTACGATTGTGCTCAAGGCCGTTGCAAAGTGAACCACTACCGTAAATAGTAAACTTTCCTCAGGTACGGAATTTCCGCCAAGAAGTGCCGAGGCGATCTCCAAGTGGCCACTGGAGGAAACGGGTAAAAATTCGGTCAGCCCCTGAACGATACCCAGTATCACTGCTTCTAAGAATGTCATTAACTCGTTTTTTTATAAAATATGGCATAAAATTGAAAAAGAAACCCCAACAGTACCACGATCGGGCCGATTGTTAGTCCCATGATACCGAAACCATGCGGCTGTTGATCCAGCCCTATGATCACAAAGCCAATAACAATGACGGCAATGCCTGCCAACATCAACTGGTAATTTTTTTTAGTAAAGGGTAGTTTGCTATCTTTCATAACGTCAGTATAATTCGTCCAGGGACATGTTCAGGTACTTATTGATGGATCGGAAGGTACTCAACCAGGACATGCATGCACCCAGGAGGATCAAACTTCCGAATAAAAGGGCCAGCAATTCGATGTTGTACAATAATTGAAAGCCCTCAATGAAATTTTTTCCGTATTCCAGCAGTGAGAAAATGATCCCGGAGGCAATCAGCCCCGCCAGGGCGCCGTACAAAAAAGAGCGCCAGAGAAACGGACGCCGGATAAATCCTTTGGTAGCACCCACTAATTGCATGCTTCGGATAAGGAACCGTTGAGAAAACAACGCCAGTTTGATCGTATTGCTAATTAATATCACCACCGTAACCAACAGTATCAAAATCAACGTACCCAAAACCAAGCTCACTTTTACCAGGTTTTCGTTTATTGCCGCTACCATATCTTGCATGTAGGTCACTTCAAATACGCCGGGCAATTGCTCTAATTCCTCCACGATGGAAGCGATCCCTTCTGAGGTCTGAAATTCTTCGTTAACGGAAAAAGTGAAGGAATCCCTCAGTGGGTTTTCGTCCAGAAATTGCGTGAAATCTTCGCCTACTTCCTCGATAAAAAGGCTGGCGGCTTCTTCTTTCGAGGTAAAATGCAAGACAGTCTCTGATTCTTTTTTTAGTACATAGGGTTTATCTTCCATTTGCCGGAGCAGTTGGTCTACATCCGATTTCTTTAGGTTTTTTGAAAGAAACACCTGTACCTCGATGTTTTCTCGGATCAGGCTCGTCAGCATTTTGGCCTGAATCAACACGACGCCAAAGATCCCGATCATTAACAAGGAGAGGGTAATGCTAAAAAGCACACTTACAAATTTATAGCTCCCCAGTCGGGTCTTTTTCCGTTGTTTTCTGCTCATTGGAGGTACGTATTCGAATCAAAATTAATCAGGGATATTAACTTAACCAACCTTATTATTTAATTTGATTGGAATCACAGCATCTGAAGTAGTTACCAGGATACAAGAAGCTGTCTCCCGGGAAATTTTCATCAGGCCGGTAAATCGTCCAAAAGCTGGCAAGACCAGGCAATTATTCCGGTAAAAAAAGCAGGGCAAGGTGATGCGCTGTCGACTTTTTCCCTGAATGACCACGCCGGGATGCAGGTGGCCGCATACATTGAGGAAGCCTTTCGGAACTCCCGCTAACGGCTCATGAGTCAGGAGCAATTTTCCCAGTGTCAACGTATCTTCGTGGATCCGAAAGTAGCTGTTTTCGTACATCCGTCTTGGCAAGATATCGTGGTTCCCTTTGACCAGGTGAAAAGAAACGGTATCGTTAAACTCAACAAACTGTAACAATTGCTCCCAGGACAGATTGTGTTCGCTATGAAACAAATCACCTAAAAATAGAAACCGAAGCGGCTTGTAGGTATCGATCAATTGCTGCAATTGCCTAAAGTCTTGGTCATGTACGGTTTCCGGAATCGGAATTCCGGATTTTCGGAAATGCCCTGCTTTTCCAAAATGGGTATCCGCTACCAGCAGACTCTTTTCTTCTTCCAGCCAAAGGGCTTTCTCCTTGAGAAAAACCAGGTGCGTCTGCTGCCACTGCCAAACAAATTTTTCTTTTGTATCGCTTGTCAAGAGAATGTTGAATTCAGACCCAAAGGTACGGGGAATACGAATGAAAGAAAACAGTACTGGCCAAACTTCCCCCCGTTTTATTCTCTTTGATTCACGTCGGGTAGGGGCGGAGTCGGGAGATAGATGCCGATTTTGGAATAAAAATTGCCTGCTTTACCCAAACCGGACGGGGAAGCGGATCGGTTTTGGCTGCTTCATTTGTAACAAGTAATCCTCACAGCGCATGAAACTCTTTGCTATTTCCTTCTTTTTTACGGTGCTAGGGTGCATTCCACAGGCAATCTCCCAGGAACTTGAGCTTAGTGCAGGGCTCACGTACAAACACCTCCTGAGCGCGCAGCGTCAGGTATTCGAGCCCCTTATGGGTATTGAATTGGCCGCAGCAAGGCAGGAGCAGTCCCCGTTTTCCGCCGATATGGTTGCCTGGGGAGCTACTGTAGGGGTCTTTCGTATGAATACGACAGGCGAAGGAACCGCCGGGCAATTTCAACAAATTGTGGAGACAACCGCCACATTCCGGTACGACCTGTACCACAGCGATGCACTTTCGTTTTTCTACGGGGCCGCCGCTGGTTTCGCGTTTACAACCCTTCATGCGGATCAGCCAGTTTCTTCTTCGGAAAACACAAGCACCCAAATCTATACCCGTGGCCTGCTCTCTCCCAATGCAGGAGTGAACATTGAATTTAGCCGTTCCCTGGCACTTTACTACAAGCTGCAATACGACCTGGGCAAGTACTTCGGGTCTCAGCCGAATTGGGGAGACCCATCGTCCAAATGGAACCACCGTCTGGTTCAGTCCGCTGGCGTTCGGCTTCGGTTTTGGTAGCCCTACTCTCAGTCGATTTGTTTTTGGGTTTGCAGGTAGGCCATCAGATTGATCACCTCTTCGTTAGAAAGCGGTTCAAACAAGCCCGGAGGCATCAGGGATACGTCGGTGATTTCCTTGTTCTGAATCGCCGATTTATTGATCAGGACCGGGTTCTGCCCAGCCACCTTTAGCGTAAGCTGTCGGGCGGTTTCCCCTACCACATTTCCGGTGTAGGTACGGCCGTCAACGGTGGTAATGACCACCAGGCGGTAGGCGTCCTGAATTTCCGCGCTGGGTTCCAGTACATTCAGAAGAATGTAATCCGGGTCCTGCCGATTGGAACCGGTAAGATCAGGTCCGATATCCGCTCCTTCCCCAAATAGCTTGTGGCAACTACCACATGACTGCGTAAACAGCCGTTTGCCTTCCCGTAGATTTGCGGTTGCCAGGGCTTCTTTCGTAAAAAGGTCTTTGTAGCGTTGGTAGGCGGCTTCGTCGCTGGGAACATGTTCTATCGGCCCCCATACTTCGACAAAGCCGCTGCCGATTACCCGGTGCAATTGCCGGGCCAGCGTAACCGGGATTTCCTTCCTGGCGATGTTTCCCGCTTTAATTTCGTCCAACAGTTGGTTTCCATATAAAGAACGAGCGGACATGGTTTGCAGGATGGCTACCTTTTCTTCTGCCGAAGCTGTCGGATAGGCTTTTATAAGCGCAGATCCGAGGTCCGCTTTGGAAAAAGCAGCTACGGCCCGTATGGCCTCCAATCGAAGTGTCTTCTCCTTCAGCAGCGCAGGCAGGAGTGGGGTTAACTCCGTTTTTTGCTGCGCGGCAAGCATTTGGAGGGCGGTAATTTTCTCTTGCTCTGAGGCAGAAGGGTTTTGCAGCATAGCCAATGCTTCCTGCGTAGCTGCCGCATCCCCAAATCGAGCGCTGACTTCCGCTACAAGAGCGCCGAGTTCTTCCGTCCCCTTCAGTTTTTCGGCAATTTCCTGCCAGCGCTGCGGAGGGGAAAGATCGGTTCTTCCCTCCATTCCCTCCACCATGCCGGACAGAAGATCGGTCCGGTTTTGTTTCGCCAACGCAATGCGCGCTACCAACGCATTGAGGTGATCGCCATCTACGGCCCTTCGCGCCATGAATCGCGTCAGCAAGGGTGATGCCGATTCCTCGGCCATGGCCAAAAACCGGTTGGGGTTTTTATCGATCAGGTATTCCGTTCCAAACCAGATCATTTTGGGGATGTTGTGATCCTCTCGGTCTTCTGCTCTGCGCATCAGTGCGGCTGACAGGTCCCATTTCCAGTCTTCCGGAATGCGTTGCAGGGCTGCAGCCAGGTACAGGCGTACGGTCGCAGAAGGGTCCTCGTTGGCCAGTTGGGTAAAGCGATCCCTGGCGGCTTGGGGCGGATTACGGTCCTCGCAAAGCAATTGGATGCCCCAGGCCCGTACGTAGGGATCCGGATCATCCAATAACGCCAGGCGTTCCTGCTTTCGCCATCCATCAACCTGATGCAAGGCCCAAAGCGCCCTGAGTCTGTAATTGCCATTTTCGTGTTGGTTAAAAATCGCCTTCAGCCGGGAAATGGTGGTTTCCTCCAGTTTTTGCTGTACCGCGCGTTTGTGAAGGATTCCCCGTGCCCGTCTGGAATGCCAGTCACTTTTACTGGTTTGCAGGTGTACCAATGCGGAATCTGGCAGGCCATTGAGATCGCCGTACCGCCCTTCCCAGTCTTCTGCCCTTGACTGGTCGGGCATTATTCGGAAAATGCGACCGGTTTCACTGTTCAGCACTTCCTGTCCGCAGATATCGGCATCGTGCCAATCCAATACGTATACCCCACCTTCGGGACCGGTTTCCATGCTAAAACCCACCCATTGGGCATTGTTTGCCAGTAAAAAATCGTCCACATGCCTACCGGTAAACCCGGATCCATTCGGGACGAGTTCGTCTGTGAGTACGGCATGTTCGTGGATATTGGCCATAAATACCCTGCCCCATTCTTCTTCGGGGAAGGCATCGGACTGGTAGATTCGCGCGCCCCCATGTGCCGAACGATGGCTGTGATCGGTAATGGTTTTGATGTCTTCGTATACGTAAGGATTGAAGTGCTGCCCCCCTTGCCGGTGGTATATCCCTCCCGGCACCACGTGCCAGAGGTGGGGAATTACACAGGCGGTCATGATCCATTGTCCCTTTGGATCGTAATCAATCCCCCAGGGATTGCTGAATCCATGGGCCACCACTTCAAAGTTCTGCTTGACCGGATGATAGCGCCAGACACCGCCATTGATGTCCACACCCTCGGCGTCCAGCAAATCCTCCGGAAATGGGTCCTTGTGGTAATACAGTTTCTTTTTTTCTTCTTCGGTTGGCTTCCGGATTTTAGAGGGAGTGGCGAAGCCCTGTAACCCATATAACCAGCCGTCGGGGCCCCAATGCAGGCTGTTTAAGGTTTCGTGCCGGTCGCGAATGCCCCAGCCGGTCAGCAAAACTTCGATGGCATCCGTATCCGCCCGGTCGTCCTGATCCCGGTCCGGGATAAATAACAAATTAGGTGGTGCGCCTACATAGACACCGTCAAAACCGACCGCCAGTGCGGCAGGAAAAGCCAGTCCCTCCATGAATACTTTTTTCAAGTCTGCCTTTCCATCTCCATCTGTATCTTCCAAAATCAATATCCGGCTGTCACCGGCGTCTGAGAAACCATGCCCCCGGGATTCGTAGTCCCGGTTTTCTGCCACCCATAGCCGGCCTTTGTCGTCCCAACAGAAAGCCATGGGTTGGGTAATCATTGGCTCGGAAGCGAATACATTGACGCGATAGCCCTCTTTTACGCTCATCTCTTCTACGGCTTCCTCGGGTGAAAGAAACCGGGCGTTTCTGCCCTCTTCCTGCGCAATGCGCCAAAGGGCCGTGGTATTGTACATGCCGGTATTTCCCACGTATTCTCCCCAGGCTTCTGTCAATGCCAGGTCCTCAAATTTGTCGGTATAAAACAGCAGCCGGTGCTTTAGGACCAGCGTCTCCCCGGCCGGAAGGCTCCAGTCTGCATCCCGGGTGTAAGCAGGACCTACGCCAAATTGTCCATCTACGCGCCATTTTTGAGGGTATCCCTTGTTGTCCGGGTGATCAAATAGCGCCACGTTTGCCCGGTCGTCACGTCCTTTCACCTGCATGCCAATATTCAGCCACATGGAAGGTTGCCCCTCAGCCAGCTCGTTTTTTTGCCGGGCGGTGTTGACAACCTCGGCATCCATCCCTTCCTGCCAGGGCATTCGAAGAAACAGGCCTCCGTAGTCGTATTTCCCAATCGTGAGCGATTCCTCCGCGTGTCCCTGCCATTCCAAGTCCAAAAAATACCGCTCGTTTTCCACCTGAAAGGACCAGGTTTGCGTTTCCGTTAGGACCACGTTTCCCAGGCTGTCGAGCATCTCGTACACCGTCTGCCATTTCACCTGTTCTCCTTCTTCCTGGAGTACATTTGCTGCGACTTTTCGCCAGTGGCTGGCTTCCGGGTGGTGAAAGAAATCCCGCTCGTTTACCCGCGTAAATCCCCAATACAGCCCCGTTTGGTGCTTGTGGTGTCCGGGGCTGTATTCGGTTACTATCCCGTTGCCATCCGGAGAAAGGATTGGATGGATGTAGGGTCGAAACCCCTCCTGCGCTTCCTGTACCAGCAATGGGGTATCCGGCAGGTTTTTTCGCACTACCCGGAGCTGCCCGTTAGCGTCATCCCGAATGATGGTGAGTATCACAGGGCCTTCCGAAAGGCGTTGGTTTTCAACACCCTGCCCTCCTCCGCAGCCGTACAAGGCCAGCAGGAAACTAAGGATCAGCAGCTTTTGCATGGGAAAATAATTGGGAAAGGTTAGGGGGTATTTCTAGGGTGAATCACCCCGTATTGCCTTTTTATTCGCTTAAACCGATCAACGAGCGAATGTTGAATGGAATCGTATTCGGGATGGTTGTAGATATTGTTCATCTCCATCGGATCTTTTTCCAGATCGTACATTTCCCATTCGCCCAGTTCGTAAAAATGCATGAGTTTGTAACGCTCCCCGGTTATCCCCTCGTGTTTGTTTACGCTGTGCACTGCTGGAAACTCGTAATAGTGGTAATAGAGATAATCCCGCCAGTTTTCGGGCGTTTCGCCGCGCATTAAAGGAAGCAGGCTCCTGCCTTGCATGCGATCGGGAGCTTCTACCCCTGCTACATCCAAAAAGGTCTGGGCAAAATCCAGATTGGAAACCAGATCGCTGTTAACCGTTCCTTCCGGGATTTTTCCCTGCCATTGCATGAGTAGAGGGGTACGGAAGGATTCTTCGTACATGAACCGCTTGTCGAACCAGCCGTGCTCGCCCAGGTAAAACCCCTGGTCAGAAGTGTATACGATCAGGGTGTTTTCATCCAGGCCATTCTCCTCCAGGTAATCCAGTACCCTTCCCACATTGTCATCGACGGAACGGATGGTGGCCAGGTAATCGCGCATGTACCGCTGGTATTTCCATCGGACCAGGTCGTTGCCTTGAAGGTTCTGTTCCTGGAATTCCTGGATAATGGGATTGTAAACGGCATCCCAGGCTGCCCGCTGTGTGTCATTCATGCGGCCATACGTACGGTTATAACTGCCTTTATTCTTGTTTTCTTCGGTCCAAAGCTTCAAATCGGAGTCCAGTTGCATGGTCTCCCGAATGGTCATGTCTTGTTCTTTGGCTGCCGTCCCGCGGTTGCTGTAATCGTCAAACAGGTTGGCTGGCTCGGGGAATTCCACGTCTTCATACAAGGTCAGGTGATCCGGTCCTTTTTCCCATTCCCGATGCGGTGCTTTGTGCTGCAACATCAGCATAAAGGGCTTTCCACTTCCTTTATTGGCGTCCAGCCAAGCAAGGGATTTATCGGTGATCAGGTCGGAAACGTAGCCTTCGACGGCACCCGTATCGGTATCGGAGATAAAATCAGGATTGTAATAATGGCCTTGCCCAGGCAAAACTTCCCAATGATCAAATCCGGTTGGCTTGGACCGAAGGTGCCATTTCCCAATGAGCGCGGTGGTGTATCCATTTTCCCGAAGGAGTTTGGGGAACGTGATTTGTTCGCCATCGAAAATATCACCATTGGTACGGTGACCGTTTACATGGCTGTGCGCCCCAGTCAGAACGGTTGCCCGCGAGGGAGCACAAATGGAATTTGTAACATAAGCACGGTCGAACCGCATGCCATTTTCTGCAATCCGGTCGATGTTAGGCGTAGGGGCATAGTCGGCGAGCTGGTGCTCGTAAGCACTGATGGCTTGAAATGCATGGTCATCGGAGAATATAAATAAAATATTGGGCCGCTGAGGTTCGGAGATCGTTTCGGTGCTTTTTTCGGCGCAGGAAAGGGTAGCTGCAGAAAGGACAAGCAGGAGCATCAGGTTACTGAAGGAGTGTACGTGGACTTGTTTCATCATTCGTTTCAATCAATTGCTATGGGTTTTATTTGTTTGGACCGCCGATAATCGGCCGGCAAACAATATAGAGATATTTCTTTTGCCAAAGAAATTTGATCGCAGCAAAACGGGCAGGTATTAGGTGAAGCGGGTTGCCGGCTTGAAAATCACGTTCGGTTTTTCCGAATGGGGATAGCGGGTAGGAGGCATTGATTTTCTGGGGATTTCAAATCGGATACCTCGTGTTTTTCTTAAAAAATTACCCTAATTTACCGTCCGGGTATCTCTCATTAAACTCCTTGATACATGGCTGGTAAAAATAGTCGATGCGCCCTGATTTTGTTTGTTTTCATCTGGGTAACTGAGGCCACCGGCAGGCAGGATCCGGTCGCGTTTCTGAGCGCAAAAGAAGGATTGGTAGCGCTTTGGGATTTTCGCGAGCCTTCAGGGATGCCGCGAAAAGCCGTCGGAAAAGGAGATTTCCCCTTGGAGGAACGAAATGGACGGATTCCGCGGGTTGAGGAAGGTCCCCTTTCCGGATATGCGGCGCATTTGGACAACCAATCTTTTTTTAGCCTTCCACACGATCGTACCGGTGCGCTGAATGTTCATGGAAAGATGCAGGGGATCACGGTGATGGCCTGGGTCAAGTGGTACGGTATGACGGGGTTTGTGGGAGGTATGTGGAACGAATACACAGATGGTGGGAAACGGCAGTATGGCTTATTTGTCGATCTACCGCACTACAACGGCGCCAATCAAGTCTGTGGTCATGTGTCTGCCACAGGTGGTCCCACGCCTCCCTTTCCCTACAGTTGCGATTATTCGGCAAGCAAGCAGCAATTAACGAAAGGTCAGTGGCACGTTATCGCGTTCACCTACGATGGTACCTACATCAAATCCTATTTGGATGGAGAATTTCAGGAAAGGCCCCCCGAGCCCATAAAGAATACGAAGGGTTTTCCTGGACTGCCGGAGGGCCTGGTTCATTCCAAAAATCCCTATTATTTCCCGGATGGAATCGGGAACAATGGCTCGGATTTCACCGTCGGAGCGGTCGTGTTGCAACGAGGAATGGGGAACTTTTTTAATGGACTTATTGGTGGCTTGGCCGTATTCGACCGGGTAGTGGAGGCGTCCGAAATGCAAGAAATCAGCCGGATGACGATGCGGCTGCACTGATTCTACGAATCGGTGCCGCTCTACCAGGTTCTCAATGGGCGCGTTTACTCCACAATACGGGCCTGTATGGGGTGCAATAAATCGTTGTTTATGCGATCGATGATGGCCTGATCGGGTTGCCCCTGATGTACGTAATACCGAAAGCGGCTGGTAAAGGTTTCCCCCGGCGCAATGGTGAATTCACCATCGACCATGGGAGCATATACCCAGTATGGCATGGTAGGATGCACCCGAATCGCTTGGGGATACCGGAAATTCGATGGAAATCCGAAGACTGTGGCTCCAGCCATCTTTCCGTCTACCTCGCCAAATGCCCCCACCCAGGATGCATGGGTGTGATTTGCGGTTTCGCCTGTAAAGCCTTCCGAGGTTTCTATGTTCCAGGTATTCGTGTAATGCAGCGAATCCACCGAGTTCCATTCCCGGCTACCCCGGAATCCCATGCCCCCGTAATGGTATTCCACGATAAACAAGGTGTCGCTACTGGTATTCGTTTGCTCGGAATACAAGTCAAATAAGAAATATTCCGAAAAGGGGTATACCTGTACTTTCCAGGTTTCTTCGAGCACTTCTCCGTGTTTTAGGCTTACGTGCCGCAGCAAGCTTTCGAATATTGCGGCATTGACGCCCTCTTCCAGGTGCAGCAGATCCACGTGTTCCACCGTTCCGGTTTCCTGATGTTGGTTCCAGAAATCCACCTTTTCCCCCCTGAACTGGGTATTTACCCAGGCATTGAAAATGGCATGTTGGTGTGTGTGGCCTACAGGAAATGCATCGGTCAACACCTGGCCCTCCGGGCTATAAAGTGGGTGTATCATGCCGCTTCGTTTGTAGTAATCCGGCAATCCTTCCCCGGGTAAGGTAGTGGCAGTCTGGTAAAAAAGGACGGGCTTGCCTGCCACAGAGAGTTCGATGCCTTCCTCCGTTTGGGAAATGGTGACCCGGCTTTCCACGTTTCCGGCTGCTTGACGCAATCCGAAGTCACCTTCTGTGCCTGCGGACATTTCGTCTACTACCACCAATAGGTGTCCGGAGGACAAAACCTGAGCAGGATAGGCTTTTCCTGTTTGCTCATTAATCAATTCGTAGTCGCTACCGGCCGGTAAATCCCGATCCAGGGGAATTAGCAGGGGACTATTTTTCCGATCCAGGTCTCCGGCATCCAGGGAAATGCTCATAATTGGCGAAGACGAGCAGGCCATTTGTGCGAGCAATAAAAGAACAAGGTAGAGGTGATTGGTTGACATATGTTTGGAGGTTGATGGAAAATGGGAGATGAAATATCGGAAGGGCCTTGTAAAAATCCAATTTACAGCCGGGATATTTTGAAGCACAGGGGAGACAGTGCCCTTTTTACAGGCAATATTTTTCAAATTGCTTATTTATTCGCAATATTGAACTCGCTTTATTTAGTTGATCCCCCTCTTTACCGTCTTATGAAGGAAAAAATCAAGCTGCTCGTCTTTAGTTTTTGTCTGCTTGCCAATAGTACGCGTGGCCAGTTCGCCCCAACGGATTCCGTTCCCCTCGACGAGCGGGTACATGTTGGGCAATTGGATAATGGCCTTCAGTACTACATCCAATCCAACCCAAAACCAGAAAATAAACTGGAACTGCGCCTGGCTATCAAAGCGGGTTCCATGCAGGAGCGGGAGGATCAACTTGGCCTGGCCCACTTCGTGGAGCACATGGCATTTAACGGATCGGAAAATTTTGAAAAAAATGAGCTCATTAGTTACCTGCAATCGATAGGCGTTGCTTTTGGCAGTGACCTGAATGCCTATACCAGTTTTGATGAAACGGTATATATCTTGCCCATTCCCACCGATGAGGAAGAAAAAATCCGGAACGGTTTTCGGGTACTGCGAGACTGGGCGGGAGGCCTGCTGCTGGAATCCGAGGACATTGATGCCGAACGGGGTATCGTGGTGGAGGAATGGCGAACCGGGCAAGGTGTGGATCAGCGCTTGAGAGATGCGTATTTGCCTGTTTTGCTCCACGATAGCCGCTATGCCAACCGATTGCCGATCGGGGATATGGATATCATCCGCGGAGCCAGTGAAGAAGTGATTCGGGATTTTTACCGGGATTGGTACCGACCGGATTTAATGGGAATAGTCGCCGTGGGCGACCTGGATCCGGATAGAATCGAAGCATTGATCCGGGAGTATTTTTCCGATCTCAGCAACCCAGCCGATGCCCCCGAACGAGAGTATTACGAGGTACCCGAACACGAAGCGAATTTTGTAAAAATTGTCACAGACGAAGAAGCGCCTGGAATTCAGGTGCAGTTGTATTACAAACACCCGCCGGCTTCTTCCGGTACCTACGCGGCTTACAAAGAACGTGTTTTGCGTACCATGATTGGTGGTATGCTGACCCAGCGGCTGGATGAAATCAGGCAAACCCCCGATGCACCCTTTATCTTTGCAGGTGCCCGGTACGGCAAGCTGGTGAAGAGCCTGGAATTTTTCACTACTTCGGGAGTGGTGGGGCCAGGAAAAGCAAGCGAGGGGCTGCGTTCCTTTTTGGAAGAAAATCGGCGGGCCATGCAGCACGGATTTACCGAAAGCGAATTGGAGCGGGTAAAGCGCTCCCTACTGAACAGTGCAGAGAGGTCATTCAAAGAAAGGGACAAGGCGGAATCCCGCTCACTGGTAGGAAAGTACGTTTCCCATTTTCTTAACGAAACCTTTGCCGATGATCCGGCCCACCGCTATCGGCTGTATAGCCAGATGATTCCCGCCATTACACTGGATGAGGTCAATGCGCTGATCGGGGACTTGATTCGTGAGACCAATACTGTCGTAATCGTAACGGCCCCGGAAAAAGACAAGGAATCCCTGCCGACGGAAGCGGAATTACTGCAAGTCTTGAACGAATCAACGAACTGGGAAACCAGTCCCTATGAGGAAAAGGAATTGCGCGAAAACCTACTGCTTAGTCTTCCGGAGCCGGGAAAGGTAGTTGATGTATCCGTTGTAGAGGGGGTAGACATCACGAGCCTATTGCTTGACAATGGGCTCAAAGTCCATTTCAAACCCACCGATTTTAAAAATGACGAGATCTTGTTTACCGGTTCCAGCGAGGGCGGTACTTCCCTGTATCCCGATCGGGACCACTACCACGCCAGCTATGCCGGTACGGCAGTAAATGTCATGGGGGTAGGGGATTTCAGCCCCTCGGACCTTAGAAAAGTACTGGCCGGAAAAAACGTACAGGTCACGCCCAATATTGGTACCTATTCGGAAACCCTTTCCGGAAGCACCTCTCCCCGGGATATTGAGCTCGCGTTACAGCTAATTCACCTGTACTTTTCATCGCCACGGATGGATCGGGAGTTATGGGATGTATTCCTCCAGAATCAAAAAAACCAACTGGAAAGTGCGCAAGTCAATCCGGATTTTCAGTTCAACAAGCGTGTAAACGAGATAATCAGTAACGGAAATCCACGGGCGATGGGTGTTTTCGATCCGGAACAATTGGATAGCATCCGCGTGGAACGTAGTTTGGAGATATTCGAGGAGCGGTTTTCCAATGCCGCCGATTTTGAGTTTTTATTTACCGGCAATGTAGACCTGAAGGAGGTAATCCCCCTGATCGAACGCTATCTTGGCAGCATCCCCGGCGAACCCGCAACCGAAAAGGAGGATTTTCGGGACCTGGGGATAACCGCCCCACAGGACCAAACAGAATTGATCAAAGTTGGTATGGATGAAAAAAGCCAGGTAATCCTGTATTTCAATGGAGAAATGGACTACGATCTGGAGAAATCCCAGCAGCTTTCCTACCTGGGTGAGATCTTAACGATTAAATTGATAGAGACGTTGCGCGAAGAAATCGGCGGCGTGTATGGCGTAAGCGCCAGAGGGAGTTTGGGCAAGGTACCGCGGGAGCGCTTCAGCTTTGTGGTCAATTTTCCGTGCGGGCCAGAAGCCGTTCCGGAATTAACGCAGGCCGTCTGGGAAGAAATCAAGAAAATTCAGGAACACGGTCCAGAACCAGAAGATTTGGAAAAAGTTCGGGAAACCAAGCGAATTTCCCTGGAAGAAAACCTGCGCCGAAACGGTTTTTGGCACGGGCAAATAAGCGCGGCCATCACCGGAGACATGCCCCTTGACACGGTATTGGGTGCCTCCGATAGGGTACTGGGGGTCACGGGCCCACAAGTACAGGCCCTAGCGAGGGAACTACTTAAACCCGAGTATTTATTGAAAATCATTCGGTACCCGGCTGATTATCAGGAAGACTAAGTAGCTTTCTCGGGAGGCACCGGATGATTCCGTCCCTATGTATTGTATGGCTAACCAATCGATTAACTCTATGCGAGTACTATTTTTATCGCTTATTTTAAGCTTGTCTTTATTCCTACCGACAAAATATGTCTCCGGACAGGCTACCACAAAGCCCGAGGAAACGCAACTGTTTGTCAGTGGCATGGGTGGATACCACACCTATCGAATTCCTTCACTACTGGTCGCAAAAGATGGTTCCTTGCTGGCATTTGCTGAAGGAAGAAAATCCGGAAGTGGCGATACGGGAGACATTGATCTGCTGCTCAAACGATCGGAAGATGGTGGACGCAGCTGGTCCGAGCCAAGGGTGCTTTGGGATGATGGAACAAATGTATGTGGCAACCCCAGCCCGGTACTGGACGAAAATACCGGAGAAATACACCTACTCCTCACCTGGAATCGAGGGGACGACAACGAAGGCGACATTATCCGTAAGAAAAGCCGGGATACCCGCAGGGTATTTGTTATGAAGTCTTCTGATCATGGAAAAACATGGTCCGAACCAACGGACATTACCCAAGGTGCCAAAAATCCGGAATGGGGATGGTATGCCACCGGTCCGGGGATAGGCATTCAAATCAACCATGGACCCCATAAAGGTCGTTTGGTGATTCCTTCCGATCACAGTTACGATGACCCAGCGGGTGAGGTAAGGGGAGGCCCGTTCGAATACGGCTCGCATGTGATTTACAGTGATGATCGGGGTGTTACCTGGAATTTGGGCGGTACCATTCGACCCCGGATGAACGAATGTCAGGTAGTGGAGGTGGCTGACGGTAACGGTAGCCTTCTGATGAACATGCGTTCCTATTTCGGAACGAACCGGCGGGCCTTATCGGTAAGCCGGGATGGTGGTCTGTCCTGGTCGGACCCCGAGGAGGCGTCAACGTTGATTGAGCCCGTTTGTCAGGCAGCATTGATTCGGTACTCCTGGCCGGCCGATCCTGCCGGCGACCTGGTCCTGTTCTCAAATCCGGCGAGCACAAAACGGGAAAACATGACGGTAAAATTGAGCAAAGATAGTGGGAGAACCTGGGTAGCCTCCAAAATGCTGCATGCTGGCCCGGCAGCGTACTCCGCACTGGCTGTATTGCCCAATGGGGAAATCCTTTGCGCTTATGAAAAAGGAGCGCAGCATCCCTACGAGGAAATCAGCCTGGCACGGCTTAGCCTCGCCGATTTTGAATAAATAGCCATCCGGATAATTCTGTAGCAAACGGATACCGCCTCCGGCTGGGAGCGTAGCGACCGTATCCGAAGGCTCGACCGGTAGCGCCCCAAACTTTTGAGTAAGTGCTAATCGATAAACAACTGTTCAATAAAGACGGCACGGGGAATGGATATACTTTTTCCGGTTGGCTCCGGGATTCCCGTGTCTTCTGGGATGGTAAAAATGACCACATTGTCGGATTCCATGTTGGCTACCAGCAGCAAGTCACCCTTTTCGTCCACTTTGAAATTCCGTGGGTGCTGTCCCCCGGTTGGAATGTGCCCCTGCAGCTCCAGAAGTCCGGTGTTTTGATCCACCCGGTAGATAGCGAGGTTGTCCTGACCGCGGTTGCTCGCATACAACCAGGTACCGTCTACCGACAAATGAATATCGGCTGCGGCATTGTAGTCGGAATGCAGTGCAGGGGATAGCATTTCGACGCGGGATAAAAAGGTAAGGTCGCCGTCTTTGGGATCCACCGCGTAGATGCCCACGGTATTACTTAATTCTTCCACAGAATAGGCATAGGGAAGAACGGGGTGGATAACAAAATGTCTGGGTCCGGAACCTGCTTTGACGTGGAACACCTTCGGGTTGTCTCCCACACTTCCTTTTCTGATGTTTACGTTGTATTTCACGAGCTGGTCGATGCCCAAATCCGATGCATATACCCATTTGCCGTCCAACGATGGAATCATGGCATGCATGTGGGGTTTGGTTTGGTTGGGGTGGATGCTGCTGCCTTTGTGTTGAACAAAGGAAACGGCCTCACTTACTCCGCCGGAATCCAGCACTTTAAATGTAGCTAAATTACCCCCCTGGTAATGGGAAACAAAAACCACGTTTCCACTGGGATCCAGGCTGATGTGACAGGGACTTGCTCCGGCGGACGAAACCCAATTTACCAGCGAAAGGCGGCCGGTGCCTGCTTCAATGGCATAGGCGGCAATTGTACCGTTGGGGTCTTCCGCGTGTTGGCCTTCCCGGTAGGCTGCGTATAGGAATTTGCCGGAGGGGTGAAGTGCCAGAAAGGTAGGATTCTTTTTGTCGTGAACGGTCTGCAGCACCGTCGCCGATAAGGAGGAGCGGTCAAATTCGAGCACATAGATTCCTTTGCTGTCGTTTTGACTGTAGGTACCGATGTAGAGAATTTCCTTGGATGTTTGGGCCATGGTGTTTGGGTAAAAAGGTGCAACGAGCAGAAAAAGCAACAAAACGGTCGGAATGCCCGAACGGGATCTGATGGTGGACGAAAGCGGTAGAAACTTCTTCATCTGGTGAATATACGGCAAATTCTTAGAGAATGTAGCGCATCGCATGAACAAGGGCGCTCGCCCTTCCCTTATTTGGTGGGGTTCCCGCTGATGATGGTCGTAATTTTAGTAAAAATTTCGGTGTTTTCATACACTCCACGGAAATGCTGCGAGTGGGGTCCATAGGCAAATACCGGAACCATCAGTCCTGTATGGTCTTCCGTAGAAAACTCCAGTTCTACGGTTCGGTTGTCCGTATTTCCCTGGGGAAGCGTAATTCCTCCCGTTTCGTGGTCTGCGGTGATCAGGACAAGGGTATGCCCATCTGCGTCGGCAAAACGGAGCGCTTCGGCGATGGCCTGATCAAAATCTATTCCTTCTTCGATCACCGTAGCGACCTCATTGGCATGTCCTCCGGAATCAATGAATGCACTTTCAATCAGTAGAAAGAACGGGTTACCTTTTGCTTCTAAAAAGCCGATACCGGCTTTGGTAGCCTCGGAAAGAAAGTTTCGCCTTCCCTGGCTTACGGTTGGCAGGCCTTCGTTGGCGGCAAAATATCCCGCTTTGCTGCCCCTATGCGTCTCCAATTCGGAAAGAGAGGAGGCTAGGAAAAAACCGGCTTGTTTCAGTTGGTCGATGCCCTTGGATTCGTCTTGCATAAACGTACGTTTCCCACCTCCAATGAAAAGGGATAAGGGGCTTTTTGCCAAATCGGTAGCGATTTTTTCGGTCCAATCCCGTTCGGGCTGATGGGCAAAAAAGGCAGCTGGCGTGGCTCCCGTCACCTGGTCGGTAGTGATGATTCCCGAGTGAAAGTCAAAGCCAACAAGAAATTCCGGGAGATTGGTTGCCGGGCTTCCATCCGGAAGCACACCGATACTTCTGTTTTTTGCTTTTTTTCCGGAGGCCAGCGCGGTGCCGGCTGCCGCCGAGTCCGTGGTAAAATCATCGGCCGCCTGTGTTTTGATCAGCCCCATGTTTTTAAGTTGGGTAAGGGTCAACTGATTCCCATTCGCAACCATGGCAGCGGAGATTTGGGCCAGGCCATTTCCATCACCGATCAGTAAAATCACGTTTTTGACTTTTCGCTCGCTGCCATCGGAGGCGAAGGTGGGGCGATATATTTCATTGGGAGCGGGATGCGTATATAAACGAGAAGACAGGCTGGATAGGTAGGCCTGGGCTGCTGCGGGTTGATCGGTGTTGATGTAATCTACACCCAATTCGTGCAGGGCCTTCCAGGCGGTTTTGCTATCGGGACTGGCCCAGAATCGAAACGGTTTGCCATAGCGGTGGGCAACGGCGATGGTTTCGGCAATGCGCGCCCGATCCGCATCAACCAACCTGCCCTTGCCGTTCCATTGGGAAAAATTGCGAAAACTCAGGCTAAACAATTCAATCTTGTCCAGGGGAAGGTCTGTCGTGTCCCGAATGCTTTGGTAATCAAAAAAAATGGGAAACGGAAACTGTCCGTAATCTTCTGTCTTTGGACGGTTGCCGGAAACAACCAGTTTCACAAAGGGATGTTCATGGTCATCCCAGAGTTCTTCGTAGCCCCGTATTTCCTGCAGGAGCCGATCCATGGTGGCATAGGCCTCTGTCTTGAAATCTACCAGGAGAATAAAGGACTGCAGGCTGCCGAGTCGCAGTCGTTTTGCTTGTAGCATGGGGTCCAGGTACAGGCTTCGCAAGGTATGGCCTTTTCGAATACTTTCTACTTCGTGGGCCACAAACAAGGTGTCGTTCTGTAAGATGACATCGGCTTCGATGGAAGCAGCGCCGCGGGCATAGGCCTCCCAAAAGGGGACCTCCTGCAGGTAATCGTTGTGGCTGTGTATGGCTATCTCCTGGGCCCGCGTCGGGAAACCGAGGAAGACAAGTGCAATGACAAGTAAGCCTTTCGGGAAAAAATATCCCGCTTTTTGTCCTTTCATGGGTTCTTCTTTTCACAAATGTAGCGCAATCATAAGAGTTTCGATCGAAGGGCAGGGTTAAGTTACCGTTAATTCCGGAGAGTTTGGTTTGGTTGTTCTGTAAATTGCCAATTCGGGCAAAAACATTCGGATAAGCCTGCAGAAAATTCATGAATCCGCAACTTTGGTATAAATCTTGATGTTGATCTCATAGAAATTTCTTCTGAAATGGAGAATTGTTTTTAACTAGTATAAACCATTAATACCAGATAGTATGAAATCAGCGAAAGTAATTTTAAGTGCATTGGCAGGAGTAGCAGTAGGCGTACAAATTGGCTTGTTGATTGCCCCAGAAAAAGGCAAAGATACTCGTAAAAAGCTAACGAAGAAGGGAGAGGAGTACTTGAAGGACATCAATGGACAAATCGATGGACTTTTAAAAGGCATGAACGAGAAAATGGACAAGATGAACAAGAACATTGCTACCGTGGCCGAAGAAACCAAAGCGAGGGGTAAAGAGCTCCTGGCCGAGGCAAAGGAAAAAACCAAATAATACTACTCGGATTCTTAGGGCCAATGACGTTTCATTGGCCTTTTTTATTTTAACCTATACGTAACACTATGTCATTAAAAAATACAACCGCGATAATTACGGGTGGAAATACCGGAATCGGCTACGGAATTGCCGAGGCATTGGCCGCTGAGGGAGTCAATGTGGCCATCAGCAGCCGCAGTCTTCAACGAGCCGAAGAGGCCGCAGAAAAGATCCGAAATAGTCCCCACACCACGGGTGAGGTGCTTCCACTAGCCGTCGATGTACGGGATTTCGACGCCCAGAAAAAGGCCGTGCAAGACGTGCTGCAAAAATGGGGAAAACTGGATTATTTTGTTGCCAACGCCGGAGTCGGGCATTTTGCGCCGATCCAGGAGTTGTCACCTGACAAATGGCACGAGACGATTGATACCAACCTGACGGGCGTGTTTTACGGTATCAAAGCCTCGGTCGAGGCGCTGACAGCAACCCGAGGTTTTTTCCTAACGATTTCCAGCCTGGCGGGCACCAATTTCTTTGCCGGTGGCTCGGCCTACAATGCCAGTAAATTTGGTTTGACCGGTTTTTCTCAGGCCATTATGCTGGACTTGCGGCAGGAGGGTGTCCGGGTAAGTACCATCATGCCGGGATCGGTGGCCACAGGATTTAATGACCACGAGGTCAATGAAAAGGATGCCTGGAAAATACAGATCGAAGATATTGGAGAGATGGTGGTTGGTCTTTTTAAGTTGGACCCCCGCACGCTTCCAAGCAAAATTGAGGTCAGGCCCAGCATGCCACCGAAAAAATAATGGGTTGGGATCCATCGTAAAAGCGTTTACCTACCGGTGACTGCCCTCAGGCACCGGTAGTTTTTTTATTTCGGAACGGAGATTTGTTTTTCTTTATCCCTTTTGTAAGTTAATCGAGGGATCAATCGGTGATGGTGGGTCGTAGGTATGAAATTTCCTACTGCTATCAGCCAATTGACTGAAAATTTTTACAGGTAACGCTTGTCCCAAGACTGATTTTTTTTGGCAGGTTTTCCACTCATGAAAAGTAGCCGTTCATTCGCGAAGTCGAACTTCTTGTGCTAAATAGATAAGATTGAATCCGTTACCAGTCATTTACCAGGCAGGGAGGTTGTTGTTTAATGGGTTTATCTGGGAATTTTTACGTTTCGTGGAATAGTCGTGGGCGCTTTTTTGATTTTTTTAGTACATTGAACCGTGGACAAGGAATTGTCCCAACTATTTAACCAGCAAAAACGAAACTTGTATACGCATCCCTCTGTAAACTATGGACACAGCACTGAATCGAAGAAAATTTATGGGAAAGGCTGCCCTGGCGGGTGTAGGCTTGAGCCTGGCACCACAGGCAATAAGTTTTGCCTCATCCCGGCCTAAAAACGGCAAGCGGGTGGGCATTATCGGCCTGGATACCTCCCACAGCCTTGCCTTCACCAAAGCCTTTAATGCCGCCGATGCCGCAGCCGACCTGGGCGGTTACAAAGTGGTAGCTGCCTATCCCCATGGAAGCCGGGATATTGCTTCGTCTGTCAATCGAATCCCCGGGTATACGGAAGAAATTCAGCCGCTGGGGGTGGAGATCGTAGACTCCATCGCTGCCCTTTTGGACAAGGTGGACGTGGTGCTTTTGGAAACCAACGATGGCAGGCTCCATCTGGAGCAGGCCCTGGAAGTATTCAAGGCCGGCAAAACCGTTTTTATCGACAAACCCATTTCGGCCTCCCTGGTCGATGCCATCGCGATTTTCGCGGCAGCTAAAAAATACGATGTCCCGGTATTTTCCAGCAGCTCCCTACGATACATGGAGAATGCCATTGCGGTCAGAAACGGAAAAGTCGGAAAGGTTATGGGTGCAGATGCCTTCAGCCCGGCTACTCTGGAACCTACCCATCCGGATTTGTTTTGGTACGGCATACATGGGGTAGAAACCCTGTACACCCTAATGGGGACCGGTTGTGAAACCGTGCAGCGGACGTTTACGCCCGGTGCAGATGTGGTGGTGGGGACCTGGGACGGAGGCCGGATTGGCACCTTTAGGGGTACCCGCTCCGGAAAAAGCGGTTATGGCGGAAGGGCTTTTGGTGAGGAAGGCATTATGGATATGGGTTCCTACGGAGGATATCGGCCGCTTTTGGTGGAAATCGCCAAGTTTTTTGATTCCGGAATAGCACCGGTATCCGCAGAGGAAACGATTGAAATCTTTGCCTTTATGCAAGCAGCCGACGAAAGCAAGAAGATCAACGGACAGGCCGTCTCCCTGCAGGCCGTTTTGGACAAAGGTAGGAGGGAAGCCGCTCAAATCAGCATTTAATTTATACCCAATAGGATGAAAAATAGCAGAAGAATGTTTGTAAAAAAAGCCATAGCGGGGGCAACCCTTGCATCCGTAGGCGGTATGCTGCCCGGCATGTCTGCCAAAAGTTACGGAAAAATCATGGGAGCCAATGACCGCATATTGGCAGCCAGCATGGGCGTAGTCAGCCGCGGCCATGCGGTAGGTACCAATTTTGCCAGCCAGGAACAGTGCGAAGTGATTTACAGTTGCGATGTAGATAGCCGCGCTGCCGAGAAATTTTCCGCATCGGTGAACGAAATACAAGGAAGGGCACCCAAAATCGAAAAGGATGTGCGCAAGGTGCTGGAAGACAAAGAGGTGGATGTACTGATCGTCACGGCTCCGGACCACTGGCATGCGCCGGCTGCCCTGATGGCCCTGAAGGCCGGAAAGCACGTGTACCTGGAAAAACCCTGCAGCCACAATCCCCACGAAGGGGAACTGCTGATGGCTGCGCAAAAAAAATACAACAAAGTCGTTCAGGTAGGCAATCAGCGCCGCTCCTGGCCCAACGTGATGCAAGGGATCGAGGAATTGCATAACGGGGTGATCGGCAGGCCCTACATGGCCAAAACCTGGTATGCCAACAACCGCGGCCCCATAGGGGTAGGAAAACAGGTGCCGGTACCCGAATGGCTGGACTACGAACTCTGGCAGGGACCCGCACCCCGGGAGACCTACCGGGACAATATTTTGCATTACAACTGGCATTGGTTCTGGAACTGGGGTACCGGCGAAGCCCTGAACAATGGTACTCACATGGTGGACCTGGCCCGCTGGGGGCTTCAGGTGGATTATCCTAACCGGGTCAATTCCTCCGGTGGCAGGTACCGGTACGATGACGACTGGGAAACGCCCGATACCCAAATCATCAATCTGGAATTTGACAACAATTCTGTGATCACCTGGGAGGGCAGAAGCTGTAACGGAAAGCATATTGAGAGTGGCAGCGTCGGCACTTTGTTCTATGGAGAAGAGGGAAGCCTCTTGATCGAAGGAGGTAATTCTTACAAAATTTTCAACCTGAAAAATGAATTGGTAAAGGATGTGAAAAACGATCAGGTAATCGACCCGACCAACCGTACCAATCCGGCGCAGGCCCTGGATGCCTTGCACATCCAAAACTTTTTTGATGGGATTTCTAATGGTACAGAAGTTCGTTCAGAGATTGTAGGCGCCCACAAAAGTACGCTACTGGTTCAATTGGGGAATATTGCCCAGCGGGTGGGCAGGACCCTGGATATTGATCCCAAAACCGGAAAGATACAATACGATCCCACCGCTATGGAACTCTGGAAACGGGAGTACGAGCCCGGCTGGGAACCAAGCGTCTAAGTTTTCATACCCACAAAAGAGGCCAAACAAACCTGGTTTGGTCTCTTTTTCTTTCACCACCTTAACCGTCTGCTATGGAGCTGAGTACCCTTGACCTGATTGTGATTGGTCTGTTTTTTTTATTGATGCTGCTCATCGGCGTCTGGTCTTATTTTAGGAATACCGATTCGGAAGATTACTTTGTGGCCGGAGGTAAGCTGCCCTGGTGGCTATCCGGTATCAGTCACCATGTTTCCGGGTACAGCGGGGCAGTTTTCGTGGCGTATGCGGGCCTGGCTTATACGCATGGCTTTTCCGTGTACATCTGGTGGGCATTGACCATCGGTTCTACCGTGATGATTTCAGCAAAGGTATTTCCCGTCTTTTGGGTCCGGCTGAGAAAGCGGTTTAAAATTCAGTCCCCATTGGAATTTTTGGAGACACGTTACAACCTCGCCACCCAGCAGTTGATGGCCTGGAGTGGAGTTATTTTGAAATTGTTTGATATAGGGGCCAAATGGGCAGCCATTGCAATATTATTAAACGTATTTACCGGCATTTCCCTCGCCTGGGGTATTTTGATATCGGGGGGAATTTCACTGTTGTACATTACTTTTGGCGGACTTTGGGCCGTGATCATCACCGATTTTGCCCAGTTTATCGTACAGATCATTGCCGGACTGGTCATGTTTGTGGTCGTTATTCAGAAATTAGGCGGATTGGACTCCCTATTTACCGTTTGGGAGCAATTGCCCGAGGGAAATAGCCAGGCCTTTAACGATCCCTATACGGTTGGCTTTGCCTTGGCCTTTTTGTTTATCAATTTCCTTTCCTACAATGGCGGACAGTGGAACCTGGCCACCCGCTACATTTCCTCGCCTTCGGAACAACAGGCTTCAAAAGCCGCCTGGCTCTCCGGTGCCTTGTACCTCGTTTGGCCATTGATTTTGTTTTTTCCCATGTGGGCTGCGCCGGTTCTCCTGCCCGATATGGAAGACCCCACCCAGTCCTACGGTATCCTAACCATGGAACTGCTGCCCATTGGATTGATTGGTTTGGTCATCGCTTCCTTATTTGCCAATACCATGTCCATGACTTCATCCGATATCAATACCATTTCGGCTGTGATTTCCCGGGACATTTTGCCGGCTATCAATAAAAAATTTCGAAAGGAAGCCACTTCTCTGACCACGGCCAGGATTACTACGTTCCTGTTTACCTTGGGGACCATCGTGATTGCACTGCAGTTTGAACGCTTTGGCGGGGTATTGGGATTGATCATCAGTTGGTTTGGTGCATTGGTGGGGCCTATTGCCATCCCCATGTTGTTTGGCCTGATTCCTTGGTTCAAATCCTGCGGACCAAAGGCAGCGATTGGATCCATTCTGGTCGGGTTGCTTGCCTTTGTGATCACCAAAAATGTGGAATTAAACAGCCTGGCCCTGGAAGTAAGCCTGCCGGTACTTTCTTCTGCTATTACCTATATTCTAATCGGTTTTCTGGAAAGGGATACCGTACCCGATAAAGTCAAACAAATGCTGTCGGATATTGCGCAGGAGTAGGCTTATGCGTCCCAATCCTCCTTGTCAGGGTGCACCACAGATTACACAGATTTGCACAGATAATAATTCTGGGTGAAGTATGCCAATCACCCTGGTATTTAGGGAATCATAAACAGACAAAACCTGTCAAAAAGCCATTTGTAATGGCTTATCGTATGCTTTTTAAAGAGCGATTTTATATATGATTGATCTATTGCTTCCGGCATTACAAATGCCTCGTATCCGTAACCAATCGGATAGCAGGGATGTAGTTGCAAACTACACCCAGAGAGGGATTTTTACACAGCCATCAGCATGCTTTTGATTGAATGCAGGTTAAAAAATGTCAATACTATTTTTTATTTGTCTATATACCGTATTTTTAGGTAAAATTACCTCTAGGTACACGATATGATTGATTTTTCTAGAGATTTAAAGGTGTTGTCTTGCTTTATACTTTTTCAAGCTTTTATTTTCAATGGATTATCCCAGGGAATTAGAGGGTTGGTTACTTCTGAAGCAGGAGAACCCCTCGCATATGCTACTGTTTTTGCACGGAACCTGAATGATGGCATCCCCACCAACCAGGATGGGCGGTTTGAATGGAAATTACCACCTGGAAACTATGATATCATTGTCCAATACCTCGGCTACCAGTCTAAATTGCAGGCAGTGGAAGTAAAGGACAGTTGGGTAGATCTGGATGTACGTTTGGAAATGCAAACGTTTGCCTTGCAGGAAGTAGAGGTAAAGGGGGATCAGGAAGATCCGGCGCTTACCGTCATGCGAAAAGCCATAGCAAAAGCAAAATTTCACCGCCTTCAGGTTCAGGAATACAGCATGATGGTGTATATTAAAGGAACGGGAGAACTGACCAATGCTCCCTTTTTCCTGAAAAAGAAACTGAAAGAAGAAGGGGTTGGACTCAATGAGGCCTATACTTCAGAATCAGTCTCTAAAATTCACTTTAAGCAGCCGGCTGAAATTACTGAGACGGTCATCAGTATACGGTCCAGCGGTGAAAACAACCAGACTTCACCTGCTCCCTATATCGGGGCCAGTTTTTACGATGAGCAGATCAATGGCGTGGTTTCCCCCCTTTCCAGGTCCGCCTTTGCTTATTATCGGTTTCGGTTAGCAGGGAATTTTTTTGAAAATGGGGTTATGGTGAATAAAATACGAGTTATTCCCCGTTCGAAAGGAGAAAAGGTATTTGATGGGTATATCTATATTATTGAGGATTTATGGGCCATTCATAGCCTGAATTTGAATACCTCCCTCATGGGTTTTGATATTGGGGTAACCCAGCAATATGCTCCGGTGGAGGAAAACATCTGGATGCCCTTGACCCATACCTATACGTTCGGGGGAACGTTTTTTGGTTTTGCCGGGGAGTACCAGTACCTGGCATCCACCAGGGATTACCAAATCACGCTGAACCCCGATCTTCTGGTGGATACCAGGATTCTGGACGAAAAGGTAGAGGAGATTCCCGATCACCTTCCGGAAGTTACCAAAAGCGCAGACCCCATCGAACAGTTGGCAGCCGCTGATCAGATGAGCAGAAAGGATTTCAGAAAAATGGTCAATGCCTATGAAAAGGAATCCTTGAAGGAAAGAGAGCAGGCGGAAGTCCTATCCGAAAGAAACTATACCGTAGATTCCATGGCCACCAAAAGAGATCTTGTCTATTGGGACAGCATCCGGCCGGTCCAACTGACAGCCAAAGAAATACAAGGCTATCGCAGGGACGATAGTTTGGCTGTGGTGGAGGCGGCCCGTGAAAGCGATGTTGACTCCGTGGCCCAAAAAGCCAAAAGAAAATTCCAACCACTTGATTTTCTAACGGGTGGTGATTACAGTTTTGGGAAAGGCAGGTCTGCAGGTTTTCATTCCAATTGGACCAACCTATCATTCAACACCGTAGAAGGGTTTAAAATCGGATTTTCAGGATACTACCGGGCTGAGAAGAACACAAAAATGGCAGACAGTGTAACCAACCACTTGCGGTCCTGGAATTTCAGACCAGCATTCAGGTATGGTTTTGCAAGTAGAAAGCCCTACGGAATGCTGCATATCAGGCGGTCGGTGACCAAAGGAAGGCCGGGCCATACCTGGGGGATAGAAGGAGGAAAATACCTTTTCCAATACAATGGAGAGGACCCTATCAATGAGCAAGTCAATGCCCTTTATTCCTTATTTTTCAGGCAAAATTACATGAAACTTTATGAGCAAACCTTTACCAGATTGTACCTGGCTCATAGAATTACGGATGCCTTCACCTATAGGGTGAATTTCCGATATGAGGATCGGGTGAATCTGGAGAACAATTCCGATTACAGTTTTTACAATAAGCCGGAACGAAGGTATACGTCCAATCGACCAATGAACCAGGAAGCAGGGAACGAGGCCTTTGCACCTAATGAGGCCGTATTGGTAAGCGCGGCTATTGAGTGGCGACCCGGATTGAAATACCGTATAAGAAACGGAAGAAAATTCCCGCTTATGGAAACGGCACCCCTGGTAAAATTTAACTATAACAAAAATTTTTCCGGGGCTGGCAAATTCGATCACCTGGAACTAGGACTGGAGCATGCGCTTAACTTCGGTGTAAGTGGTAAACTGGATGTAAACGTGCAAACGGGTACTTTCCTGAATCATTCTCAGGTCTATTTTATGGACTTCAAACATTTTGGAGGTAACCGGACCATCTTTAGTAATATGGGAGCCGCCAGCAATTACCGGTTTTTGGATTACTACCAATACAGCACCGCAGGTCCCTATTTCAGTAGCATCATGCATTATCAATTCAGGAAATTTCTTTTTACCCAATTGCCGGTGCTCCGGTTTTCAGGCATCAGGGAAAATCTTTTTTTCAATTATCTAAAAACCCAAAATGCTCCCCATTATTGGGAGTTGGGTTATTCACTGGACAACCTGTATCGGATTTTCAGGGTAGAAATTGGTGCTGGTTTTGAAAACGGCAAGTACAAAAAAGGCGGGATTCGGTTTGGTATCGCTACCTTTATCCAGGTCAATGTAGGGGAATAAGGTTTGTTTGCGAGTAAATTTCCACCGGGAAATATTTTCAAAATATATCGCCATAACAATCCGGCCTTCAAAGGTTATGGTTTTTGGAGCAGGATGGAAGGCGTTAAGAAAATGAGTTAGCTCCCACAAGGAGATCCACTCATTTTTAGCCTGTAATCCAGATTCAAAAATCAAATGATGGCAATGTAAAAGGAATTTATTCCCTGCACCATAACCCATCATTTGAAATAACATTTGACAGCCTTGACTTTTTTGGTTCGTTTTTGTGTCAAGACAAAAATGAACAGAAAGAAGTAAAGGTAAAAAAGGCTCCTAAGCAGTTTCAGCTCGTAATACCTGGGCGCCGAGGCGTAAATAGACCAATGCATATTTCGGGTTTATTGTTAATTTGGGAGCTTGAATTAGCTGTTTAATGAAAAGTAGGTTTATGATCCCGATGATGTTATTTTCAGTAATCATTTTGATGGCTTACGGGTTGGTATATGCTTTTCAGGAAAAATTACTTTTCTTCCCAGAAAAACTGAAAAACAATTTCCTCTTTCAATTTGACCAGAAATTTGAAGAAATGAACATCCGGATGAACGATGACATTTCATTGAATGGACTGCTATTCAAAACCGATCATCCAAAAGGCCTTATTTTTTACCTGCATGGAAATGCCGGATCATTAAGAACCTGGGGTGGGGTAGCTGAGGTTTTTACCGATTTGGGCTATGACCTGTTTATACTGGATTATAGAGGTTATGGAAAAAGTGAAGGTACGATTCAGGGGCAGAAACAAATGTATCAGGACGTTCAAAGGGCTTATGATGTGCTCAAAAACAGGTATCCTGAGCAGGAGATCATCCTTCTTGGCTATTCAATGGGCACTGGTCCGGCTTCAAAATTGGCTTCCGTCAATCAACCCAAATTGTTGATTTTGCAGGCACCCTATTACAGCTTATCCGACCTGGTGCAACATTATTTCCCGATTTTTCCTTCGTTTTTGCACAAATATCCTTTTGAAAATTTCCGGCACATTCAAAAATGCAACATGCCGGTGGTGATTTTTCATGGTGAACAGGACGAAGTCATTTATCCAGGGTCCTCCCTAAAATTAAAAGAACATTTTAAAAAGCAGGACTCTCTGATCATGCTTACCGGTCAGCGGCACAATGGGATGACGTTTAACCCTGAATATCAGTTAAAAATAAAGGAAATATTGAATCAATGACCCGCAACTGAAAACTTTTTTGGTTTTAATTTGCCCACAAAAATTATCAAATACTATGTTTGGAAGGCTTTGTAATCAATAAAACCTTGGGTAATTTACCAGTATCTCCTAGCTTTGATAAAATGTATAGGAACGGTACTAGGCTGCTTTTTTTGAACAGGTTAAAACTAGAATTTTTAACTTAGTAATTATGAAAAAGAGCAAATTTACCGAAGAACAGATCATCAAAATCCTCAAACTGCAGGAGGAGGGGCTCAAAGTAGAAGAGATATGCCGGAAGCATGGGATTAGTGCTGGCACGTTTTACATCTGGCGGAACAAATACTCAGGCATGGAAGTACAGGAACTCCGTCGTCTCAGAAGTTTGGAGGAGGAAAACAGCCGGTTAAAAAAAATAGTGGCCAACCAAAGCCTAGAGATCGACAT
>NZ_FNZH01000011.1:0-146247 GCF_900109255.1 Cyclobacterium xiamenense
CTCCCCGTGTGTGGGTTCCGGAGCCCTCCGCTTGGGAAGGGGCTGATTCCGTTGCTTTGCGGCGCCATGCGGAACGGTTGGGGTGGGCCGGGCTTTTGTCGGCCGGCTTGTCATGGGATGTGTGGCAGTGGTCCGAAATCAGGCGGGGCCAGATTTTTTTCGGAGCGGATAGGGTTCTCAGCCAAAGGCATGGGAGACCTTCCGGTGCGCTTAAAAAAGGTTTCATACGCAAAAGGCGTTCGTAGGGTAAACACGTAGAAATGCCAAATTCCTGTTTACAGCGGAGACACAAGCTCGATGAAACGAAAACCTTTAAGCACAGCGGTGTAATCGACATTCAAAAAGTCACCAGGGACTGAAACGACACCTAAAGGTTGGTAAATTGGTAGATTTGTTTTTGGAAAAAGCTGATTCCTGTCAACAGTTTTCGGCGTTGAAGTTGATTGAAAAACCTTTTTGTTACAACCGCTAAAGATGTCTGTATCAAAAAGGACCCCTGACAAAACACGATGTCAGCAACGAAAACGAAAATAAACCGGTCAACGGTAGTATTGACCGTTTATGGAAGTGAATTTAGTAATTTTTTGTAACGATCCAAATTTTTTTATGGATAAATTGTTGTTTACATTGATATTTTGCGAGGTGGTAGCAATTTTGCCGCCTTTCGTGCGATGGAAGGAATGGGAATAGGGAAGAAAAAATCCTGCCAAAAGCCGCTTATTAAGATACGGACACGATTTTTTGATAAATGAATAGATCGCTTCTAGATGGTGTGCTCCGGTTTTTATCGTCCGTTCCGGCGCGTCCGATCGCTATCTCCGTCCGCAGCTATTGTTTTTCCCATGGGAGACAGGGGCTACGTGGAAATCGAGGCAGCAGTATATTCCGCAGCAACTACCCCCCACCGGTAAAATCGCCGTCCGATGCTCCCCCCCATCCGATTGAAGTAGCAACTATTTCTAAAACGCGTTGCGTCTAACAGGAAAATTTTGCTAGTTTTAATGGACCTCCGTTTGTGGGAAAGGAGGGTGGGCATGGGGTGGCGGTAATCCGGAGGCGCGCGCGGTACCCGCAGGTCGCCCGGAATGCCGGTACAGGGGCGCTGCGTTGCGGCGTTTGTTCCGTTCTCCCTACTTCCCCCTTCGGCAAAGACCTTGACTAAAAACAGACGATTCCTATGAAAACAGTTGGATTAATCCTTGGCGTACTGGCCGCCTTGGGTATGTTGCTGGGATTTATCCCGCTTTTGGGCTGGTTTAATTGGCTCAATATCCCTTTCGCCATTATCGGCTTGATCATTAGTGCGATCGGAAAATCCAACGAAGGCATGGTGCTCTGCGGCATCGCCGTACTGGTGGGAATCATCCGATTGGTCCTGGGAGGAGGGATCCTGTAAAAAGGCGATCGGTTGGAAACAGATGTCTTCAAAATTTAGGTGCATTTTCTGCTACGGATTTCACATTACCGACTAAATCCGCGTATTGCCTGGACGCATTTTTGAAAGGGTGTAATAAATTATACCTTTTATATTGATATATCGGAATATGATGTATATTTGCCCTATGTATTCAAAAGAATTGTTAAAAGGCACCCTGGGGGTAATTATTTTAAAACTCCTGGAAGAAAACGGAAAAATGTACGGATACGAAATCTGCCAGAAAGTAAAGGGCATTTCGGACGGTAAAATCCTGATCAAGGACGGTAGCCTCTATCCGATCTTGCACAAGCTGCTAAGCGACGGGATGGTCACTACGGAAGAAGTTACCATCGGGAAAAGGGTACGAAAATACTATACCCTGACACCCAAAGGCAAAGGCGAGCAGAAAATGGCCGTGCGGGAGTTGGCCGACTTTATGGGCACGCTACACAAAATCATCTTTACCGACACGAAAACCACTCCAGCCGTATGATTTCCGAGCAACAACTAACCATCATCAGCCGGGCCATTCGGCACAGTGAAATTGCCGACAAAGCATTGCAGGATGACCTGATCGACCATTTTTGTTGCGTTGTCGAGGCGGAAATGCAAAGCGGGCAATCCTTTGAAAATGCCTTTCAAGCCGCGTATGCGCAAATCACGCCCAATGGATTTGGAGAAATACAGCAGGAAACGCTTTATCTACGCAACCATAAAAAGCGCCTGCTCCTAAACCAATGCACCTTCCTCTCAGGCTATGTGTTTGCCCTTTCGGCTACCCTCGGTGCCTTTTTCAAAATCATGTATTTGCCGGGGGCCACTTCCTTACTGTATGCCGGAATGTTGGGTTTTGCCTTTGTTTTCATGCCCTTGTTACTGGTAACCAAACTCAAAAACAGGCTGTTTTTACACCTTTCCGGAAAACTCCAATGGATAGTGGGTTCCCTGACTGGTATGGTATTGATTGCGGCATGCCTTTTCAAATTACTCCATTTACAAGGGGCCGGTCTGCTGCTGGGGCTGGGCTTTTTGCTCCTTGGCCTGGGCTTTCTCCCCTTTTTCTTCTTCCGAATGTTTAAAGCAAGTCAGGCAGCAACCTAATAACTGCCTGTATTCCTCCCTTCGTAGAAAACCAGATACCACCTATCAAAATGAAATCCTTCTGCCTCTTATTCTGGATACTTACGGCTGTTCAGGTACATGCCCAAAACCCGGTGAAGAACAGCATCGATGCGCTGTTAATGGAAGTGGTACCGGAGGAATCACATCCCGGAGTAACCGTTGGCCTGGTAAAAGACGGGCAGGTCCTTTACCAAGGCAGCAGGGGAAATATGCATCTGGAATACCAGCTCCCATTCAATGATTCCACGGTGGTTGGGCTGGCCTCGGTTACCAAACAATTTACAGCCGCCTGCATCGGTCTATTGGAGAAGCAGGGTAAGTTATCCATAGCGGAGGATGTAAGAACGTATATCCCGGAATTGGCGTTTTATGGGGACACGATCCGGATAAAGCATTTGCTCAACCATACCAGTGGAATCCGAAACCACAACGTGCTGCTGGATTTAAAAGGCTTTGACTACAGCCATCAGGGCTACACCAATGAAATGATTCAAGACCTGATGTTCCGGCAAAAAGGTGTCAATAACGCCCCAGGCGAAAAAATGATTTATTCCAACACCAACTATGTTTTACTGGCCCTGATTGTGGAACGGGTGTCCGGGATGGATCAGCATGAATTTTCAAAACGGGAACTTTTCGACCCCCTGGATATGGAACAAACGTTCTTTATCCAGGATCTGGAAACCCTTGTCCCCAACCGGGCTTATCCGTATTACGCCACCGAACAGGGGTATAAGCAACCAAAATCCCTGACGCTTTGCGTGGGAGCCGGCGGCATGGAAAGCACCATTCCCGATATGCTCCGCTGGTCGGAACTATTCCTAAACCCCGCACATGATTTTTCCTACCTGAAAGATTTCCTCACGCAACGGGATACCCTGACTAATGGAGAACGGATGAGCTATGCCAGGGGACTATTTGTTTCTCCCTATAAGGCGCTTACCACCTACAATCACAGCGGACGGGATCGGGGCATGCGCAGCCAATTTATCGCCGTGCCAGCTCTAAACGTAGCCGTGGTCGTATTTGCAAACGATGAAACTATCAATGCCGTCAATCTCTCCTACCAGATCCTGGACCTGTTTGTGCAGGAACCGGCAGAAGCCGGCCAAAAGGCAACGTTTACCCCTCATTCGCCGGCGGACTTAAAGGCCCTTACCGGAACCTACCAGGAATTAAACAGCGATTTGCGCATGGCTATTTATGTGGAGAACGATACCTTGAAAGCGGTTAGCAGCAGGGGAAGTACGGGCACGCCCCTCATTCCGGAAGGCCCGAATCGATTCTTCCGAATCGACAATCCGTATATTACCTACGCCTTTGGACAAGGAGATGCGGATGATGCGCTACAGGTAGATTTTGGCGGTGCTATTTTTTATTTTGAGAGAATCCAACTAGCGGATCAGCCCAATCAGCATCTGGAAATCTATGCAGGGAACTACTATTCCAAAGAACTAGATGTAACCTATGTGCTAAAAGTAATCGATCAGCAACTGGTTTTAACGTACCCCAACCATCGTCTGGTTCTCACCGAGGGGCAAACCGGAGTATTTGGGGCGAATAGAAGAACGAAATACAGTTTTCATGGAAAAAATAAGCAGGACATCCTGTATTTTGAGGTGGCATCGGAGGGCACGGTGAAAAATATTCTATTTGAAAGAGTAGCGGAATAAAACTTCACCAATAAACTGATGCCCTAAGAAATGGAAAGACCGAGGTTATAAAATCCCTTCCTGGTTTCCCTGATGAATTTTCCAAGGCATCCCTCCCAAAAAGAAAAGTTTCGCCGGCTTTTTAACTAATTTTCGGAAAAATAGGGTACCTTATATGCTTAACTACTAATCCTTTTTACCCATGAAATCGAGCATGAAGTAAGCAACCCACGGAGGAATGATTATAAAGCATGCGAGATTCCATATGGCCATTTAAAAGCAAATTATAATCATATGAAACCAATTGATAAAAAAGACCTGGACCAGGAAGTATTTGACCTGTACGACGATTATGCCCATAGCCGCATCGAGCGCCGGGATTTTGTGCAGCGCCTATCGAAATTTGCCGTAGGCGGGCTGACCGTTTCGGCCATTATGGGCTACCTGATGCCCAATTACGCCGCTGCCCGGCGCTATACCCAGGACGATCCCCGGCTGATATCGGAATACGTGAGCTATGCTTCGCCCAAAGGAGCCGGCACCATGAAAGGCCTGCTCACCCGCCCCAAAGACCAAAGTGGCCCGCTTCCGGGCATTCTGGTGGTGCACGAAAACCGCGGGCTCAATCCCTATATCGAAGATACCGCTCATCAGGCGGCTTTGGATGGGTTTATCGCCTTTGCCCCGGATGCACTGACACCTTTTGGGGGCTATCCGGGTTCGGATGACGAAGGCCGTACCCTGCAGTCCAAACGGGAGCGGGAGGACATGTTGCAGGATTTTATCGCCGGCTACGAAATGCTAAAGGGCCACGAACATTGCACCGGCAAAGCCGGTGTGGTGGGATTTTGTTTCGGTGGCTGGATATCCAATATGATGGCCGTGCGGGTACCGGACCTGGGTGCTGCCGTTCCATTTTATGGGGGACAGCCTACGGCGGAGGAGGTGCCGCAGATTCAGGCGCCGTTGATGCTGCATTTTGCCGGACTCGATACCCGGGTGAATGCCGGCTGGCCGGACTACGAAACCGAACTGAAGGCCCATAACAAGGAATACCAGGCCTTTATGTATCCCGAGGTAAACCACGGGTTTCACAACCATTCTACACCCCGCTACGACGAGGCTGCCGCCAAGCTGGCCTGGGGCCGGACCATCGATTTCTTTCAGGAAAAGTTGGGTTAAGCTTTCGGGTAGGTGGTCGCTAGCATCCACAAACCTGTCAGGTTTTATTCGTATTCAACCCGTGACGACGTTAATTAGATAAACCTGACAGGTTTTTGTTGCGCCGAAATTCCAGCGCTACCGGGGTCAATAAAGGCAGTAAATTCAACAATTCCTTGCTTTATTCATTTATTTCGTTATACTACCGGGCTTATGGACGTACGAAAAAATACCTTATTTAGTGTTGTGTTACTGATTTTGGCTGCTTGTTCTGGTGAAAAGGAGCAGGTGATGGAGGCCGAACCTGTACCTTATACCGTTTCAAAAGACCTGGCGGAAATCAAGGAAGACGGGGTGCTGCATGCCATCACCATTTACAGCTCCACGAGTTATTTTCTCTACAAGGGCATGCCCATGGGCTTTGAGTACGAGCTCTTGTCCCGCCTCGCGGAGCACCTGGACCTGGAACTAAAAATCACCATCGCAGAGGACATTGACGAGTTGTTTACCCTGCTAAACGAGGGCAAAGGGGACTTGATTGCCTACGGCCTGACAATCACGGAGCCGCGCAAGCAACTGGTGCATTTCACCGACAACCATTACGTCACCCACCAGGCCCTGGTGCAGCGCATGCCGGACAATTGGCGCTCGCTTCCGGGCTACAAGATTGACAAGCAGGTGATTTCCAATACACTCGAATTGGCTGACGATACCGTCTGGGTGCGGGAAAATTCGTCCTATTCCCAGCGGCTCCAAAACCTGCAGGACGAAATCGGCGCGACCATCCCCGTAGCCCATATCGACGGCAACATACCCACCGACGAAATCATCCGCATGGTAGTGGACGGGGAGATCGACCGGACGGTGGCGGATTACAACATCGCGGCCATCAACAAGACCTACTACCCCATTTTGCACATCGACACCCGGATTTCCTTTTCCCAGCGCATTGCCTGGGCCGTACGGCAAAATTCTCCGGAACTGCTGCAAGCCATCAACGCCTGGATACGGGAGGAGAAAAAGGAGGACGACTACTACGTGATTTACAACAAGTACTTTAAAAACACGAAATCCTTCCGGGGCAGGATACAAAGCGACTTTTTCAGCAAAAATGGTAACAAAATCAGCCAATACGATGCGATCATTAAGGAAAATGCCGAAAGAATCGGTTGGGACTGGCGTTTCCTTTGCTCGCAAGTGTACCAGGAATCGCAGTTTGACCCCCGGGCCAGGTCCTGGGTGGGCGCAAGCGGTTTGATTCAGCTCATGCCCGCCACGGCAAAGGAAGTAGGGGTCAGCAACAGCTTCAATCCGGAACAAAACGTCCGGGGTGGCGTCAGCTACCTGGAAAAAATGCGAGCCAATTTTATAACGGTGGAGGATTCCATACAAAAAGTGAAGTTTACCCTGGCGGCCTTTAACTGTGGCGCGGGGCACGTGTACGATGCCATGCGCCTGGCGGAAAAGCACGGCAAGGACCCAACCATCTGGGACGACAATGTGGAGGAATACATCCTGAAGTTGATGGACAAACGCTACTATTACGACGAGGTGGTCCGCCACGGTTTTGTGCGGGGAACCGAACCCTACCACTACGTGCGGGACATCTTCCTGCGCTACGAGCATTACAAAAAATTCATCGAAAGTTAATTCCCTGCAAGCGGGAAATCTGGGCAAAGCGATCCGTGGCTGGTTTTCGCCCGCGATTCGTCGCAATGCTTCTTTCCCGGTTTCCGTTGGTTTTGACCGCTTACCGCAATCGATCGACTATCCCCTGCCCTGCGGTGATTGAGATAAAATTCCTTGGCATATTTTATCCAATTTCTGTTTTTGTTGTATTTTTAGTCCAATGAAACCATTGTCGCGTACGCTTTCGATTTTCCTCGGAGTAGTGGTACTGCTTTTGATAGTTCTTTTCCTTGGAGTTCCTGCCTTTCTCAAGGATTATCTGGAGAAAAACGACCGGGAGTTAGTAGGAAGGGAAATTTTTCTGGAAGACCTCTCCATCCATTGGTTTTCGGGACAAGTGGAGCTGGAGGGCCTGGAAATACGGGAAAAAGATACGGCAAACGTTTTTTTATTCATCGATAAGCTCTCAACCCGGATTTCGTTGCCGGCGTTGGTAAACAGGCATTTTTTTATTCGTTCCCTTGACGTAGAAGGGCTCTCCGTGGAAATTGTTCAAAAGGGCATGCAGTTTAATTTTGATGATTTGTATCAACCTACAGATACCGAAATCGCTAGTCCCGAAGTACCGGAAGCAAATCCCTGGCGATTTACCCTGGCGAATATTGCCCTTCGTGAGGGGGAAGTAAACTACCACAGCGATATTGCTCCCTTTCTTGGCTTTGATTCGATTGCGATCGAGATTCCGCGAATTACCGAGGCAATGGATACCCTGACGGCGCATGTGGCCTTGCGCGTTTCCTCGGGAGGACAAATCGAATCTGTGGTCGGGATACGTCCGGGGGATGCCAGGTATAGCTTGCGTATGCAGGCGACGGACGTCGATTTGCAACTCGTAGAGCCCTACTTTAGGAACGTGATGAAGCTCGGCAACCTAAGTGGAAAGTTGCTCGCCGACTTTCATGTGGAGGGCAGTTGGGAAGATACCGATAGGCTGGACCTTTCCGGTAGCGTTGGTCTCCGAAATTTTGAAATGACAGACCCGGAAGGGAAGGCCTTGCTGGCTGCCGACCTGATGGAGGTGGCAGTCGATACCATTCGCATGAAAGAAGGCGTGTATGCCATTGACCGGTTACATGCCAACGGGCTTTACAGCATTTTTGAGCTGTACGAAGAAGGCAACAATTTCTCCAGGCTACTGCTGACCGAGGCCTCTACTTCCGAAGAACCTGGCGTTGACGACTCGCTGGACTATTCCAATCCATTTTTGGTCCTGGCGTACTACCTTCAGGGAACGGTCCGATCCTATCAGGAATCCGTTTACGAAATCCGGGAGCTCTCCATCGCGGAGTCCGAATTTCGGTTTGTCGATTACACGTTACCAGAGCCCTTCCGTTACAAATTTACCGAAATGCGGCTTTTGGGCGATTCGCTGTACTCAAGCCGGGAAAAATTCACCATTCATCTGGGGGCCGGATTGAACGATACGGGTATTTTTGAGGGAGAGATTGTTAGTTTTACTAGCGATCCTTCGAATATGGATATCCGGTACACGGTCTCCGGAACCGGGCTTCCGCCCTTTGCGCCTTATACCAGTTTTTATGTCGCGCATCCCATAGCGACTGGCGAGATGTGGTATACCTGCGAAACCTCCATCAGGGAGGGAATCATTACGAGTAGCAATCTGGTCGAGATCGATGATTTCAACTTTGGAGAAAAGACAGGTGAGCGGGCCTTGTACGATTTACCGGTACGATTGGCGGTGAGCCTGCTGAAAGACCTGGAGGGTAAAATCAGTCTGGACATTCCCGTAGAGGGAGATCTGAACGACCCGAATTATCGGCTCGGAAAAGTGATTTGGAGTACGGTACGTAATATTTTGCTGAAAGCAGTGACGGCCCCTTACCGGTTATTGGCGCGTTCCTTTCAGGTAAAGGAAGAGGATCTCAAATCCATTCAATTCGGGCTGCTGCAGACATCGCTAAACAAGGAGCAAGAGCGGCAATTAACCGATCTGGCGAAAGTGCTGCATGCCAAGCCTGAGCTAAACGTCGCCTTTAAACGCGTAACGGATAGGTACGATGAAGTAGAGCGGTATGCACTTAGCCAGTCCTGGACCAACTACCTGTTTGGGGATACCATCCCGGAGCGATTAAATGAGGCCCAAAAGAAGCAGTTAGACGAACCAGATCCGACGGATTCCTTGTTTCGTGCGTTTGTAAACAGCGCCGTTCAGGTTCCGGACAGTGTCTTGACGCTCGAGGAGCAGTGCCTGGTATACATTGGTGAAGAAGCGGCCGTCGCTACGGTGGACCGAATCGGTAGCAGAAGAGGCGAGGCCATCGCGGATTACCTTTCGACCACGCTTGAAGTACCGGAGGAGCGTCTGCAGTTTCGGATTTTGCCGGCTGATTCGCTGATTTCCAACAAAAATTCAGCCATTTACCACATTGATTTTTGGGTCGACGACCCCTGATAGCGGGTAGAACGAAGGGAGAACCCTATACCTGCCCCGATCGATACGCACGCCCCTTCCTTCCCCTTTGATCGGATACATTATTGCAGGGCAACCGATACGGTGCGCAGCGACAATTGGGTTCCAAGGGTAGGATGAGTAGTTTTCAATTACTTTGGTACCTTGATCAGGGTTCCTGCCGGCAGGGATTCGTCTAGCTTCCTACCGTTTAGGATGGCCAGTTCCTCCAGGCGCGCATCGGGCATGCCCTGCGCCTTTAGCGCCTGCTTCAGTGTTGTGTCCCGGGAAAGCGTCTGTATGCGCAGCCGTTCGGGTTGCCGGTTCAATTTGTCCGCCTCTTTCAGCACGCTGAAATTGTTCATGGTGGAAAGAAAAGCGGATTCGTAGCTGGAGAAATTGCCGCTTTCGGCCAATCCCATCAACTGATACCGGGTACCGCTGTGCTCGATAAAATACACCAACAGCCGAATACCGGATCCGTTTTCCTGTTTCTGTTCGGCATATAGCTGCACGGAGGGCAGGCCGTTGACTTTTTCTTCGCTTAGGGAAAGGACCTCCAGCTGGTAGTTTTCCACCAGCTGATTGGCCATCTCGCGAAGGTTCTCACCGGAAGCCAGGGTAAGGGAAAGGACGGCTTCGCCATTTTTGGGCGCCATTTGAACCTGTTGGGGGCTGTTTTGAAAGCTCCAGTCGGCGGGCACCGGAAAGCGGAATTTTAGTTCGGGATGGTAAAACACGCCCTTTTCCAGGAATCCCTGCCGGGGGTCTTCCCCGTAGACCAGTCCTTCGATACGGCGCAAATAGGCTTCCCGGTTTACCTCGGCGTCTGTCAGGTTCAGTTTTTCCTTCCAGGTTTCTGCCAGTTGGGCCACTGTGAGGTTTCGCTCAGCGGGTGAGGGGTGGGTGGATAGAAATTCCGGTACCGTACTGCCTCCGGCTTTATCTTGCTGTCGCTCCAAGGTTTCAAAAAATCCGGCCATTTCCACAGCGTCATAGCCGATTTTGGAGGAATATTCCACGCCCAGTTCGTCGGATTGCCGTTCGGCATCCCTCCCAAAACTCAGCAAGGCCAGCTGCATGCCCTGAGAAAGGGGCTCGATAAATTCCGACAACTGGGGCACCAGCACCACACCGGCGATCATGCCCAACTGTCCCAGCAGGTTGTTGCGCTGCTGAATCACGGAATGGCGGGCCGTCACGTGCCCGATTTCGTGCCCCAATACACCGGCAAACTCGGCCTCATTATTAAAATGGGCCATGATACCCCGGGTGAAGTACACAAATCCCCCCGGTACTGCAAAGGCATTGATCACCGGGGAATCGACAATCTTGAATTCGTAGGCCAGGTTGGGTCGGTGGGAGACTGCGGCCATTTCGTTGCCCTTTTCAGTAATAAATGCCTGCAAATCGGGATCCTCGTACCGGCCAAAGAAGGCCAGTATTTCCGGGTCCGATTCCTTCCCCATCTGGATTTCCTGGTTTTCGGACATCAGCACCAGCTGTTTTTTGCCTGTCACCGGATTTCGGGCACAGCTGATTTGAAACAGGACCAATCCGACAAGGAGTACACGTTCAACAATAAGGAGTAAGGGCATGGCTTTTTTCTTTTTTTTACGGGGGGTATACCGCATGGTAACGTATCAAAACCTGTGCTAGTTACGGGACCGGGTCGGTTTATTTTGGTTCGGGGAGGAAGCGGGTTTCGTCACCTACCCAACCCCACAGCAGGGAAGTAAAAGAAAATCCACCCAGTAGGGGTTTTTTCCAGGCTGTTTTTTCGGCAATGGCTGCGAAAATTGATTACTTTGGTGCTATGAAACAGCGAATCCATCTCTATGCTATCCCTTATTTGGTCCTACTCGGTCTGGGCTTTCTTCTCACGCTGCCTTTTTCGGGAAGGGCACAGGTGCCTGCCGTGCACCGCGATCCTGGACTGGCATCCATGGTGGCGCAGGTGTCCACCGACAGTTTGCAGCAGTACCTGGAAGACCTGGTGAGTTTCGGCACGCGGCATACGCTAAGCCCGGACGAGGAAGGGCGTGGCATCGAAGCCGCCCGGCAATACGTCTTGTCCCGTTTCCGTTCCTTCGAAGCAGGTTCCGGAGGCAGGCTACGTGCATCAATTGATTATTTCCAGGTGGAACCGAACGGGCGTCGCGTGGATCGGGAGGTGCGCATGGGAAATGTGATGGCTACGCTACAAGGTACCGACCCGGACGACGACCGGGTTTTTCTGGTTAGCGGACACATTGACAGCCGGGTTTCAGACATCATGAACGCTACCGACGATGCCCCGGGCGCCAACGACGATGGTTCCGGTGTGGTCGCCCTGATCGAGATGGTTCGAATCCTGAGTCAGCAGCCCTTTCCGGCTACCATTGTTTTTGTGGCGGTATCGGGGGAAGAGCAGGGACTGATCGGCGCGGCCCACCTTGCCCGTCGGGCAACCGAAGAAAACTGGAACCTGGTTGCCATGATCAATAACGACATGATCGGCAACAGCGCTTCCAGCGGCACCAACTTGCGGGACAATACCCGGCTTCGCGTGTTTAGCGAGGGCATTCCGTTGGCAGAAACCGAGCAAATGGCCGCCTTGCGCCGCTCCACCAATGCCGAAAACGACAGCAAGTCCCGGCAACTGGCCCGCTACATCAAGGAGGTGGGCGAGCGCTACGTGGATCAGCTGGAGATCAAATTGATCTACCGCAACGACCGGTTTCTACGGGGAGGGGACCACACCCCCTTCTCCCGGGAAGGGTTTACGGCCGTGCGTCTCTGCGAAATGAACGAAAACTATTTCCAGCAGCACCAGGACCTTCGAATGGAAGGAGGGCAGCAATACGGGGACCTGATCGAGCACATTGACTACGAATACCTGCGTAAAAATACTGCGGTAAACCTGGCCGTGTTGGCCAGTCTGGCCTCCGCACCCGGGGTGCCGCAGGAAGTAGGGGTGGATATCAGCGGGCTGAGCAATGCCACGCGGCTGCGCTGGAAAAGCCCGGAAAACGGTACCGCCCGCGGCTACTACGTGCTGATGCGGGAAACGAGCGATTCCATGTGGAAGCGAAAATTTTATACCGAAGCGCTGGAAATGGAACTGCCGTATTCCAAGGACAATTACTTCTTTGCCGTGCAGGCCGTGGGAGCAAATGGTGCAGAAAGCCTGCCCGTATTCCCCGTTCCGGTTCGGTAAGGACTAAAAAGAGCGTTTAGAAACAGACCAACTTTTACAAATGAAACGTTTACTGAAATTGGTTATACAAATTCGATCATTTTCCTGAGGGCAATTTGCCATTAGATAAGGTTTTAACAAAATCAAACGGATATCCTTTATTTTACTACTATTTTTTTTTTTAAATTGATGCGGTATCGAAACAATAAAAGTAACTTCACCATGAAAACAAACATTCGTTTTGTCCTTATATTACCTCTATTTATAGGTTTTTCCTCGTGCTCGTTGGATAACGAAGATGGGGATGTTAAAACAGAAATTTGTGATAACGGAATCGATGTTGATGGTGATGGACAAATTGATTGTGCGGACAGCGATTGCTCGGAAGATGATAATTGTGTCGTGGCGGGTTCTGATTACAGGTTAAAAGACAATATTTCTTTGCTTCAATACGGTCTTGCAGAAGCCTTGCAATTAGATGCTAAAATTTACACGTACAAATCTGATGATTCCTCAGAAAAACGTATGGGGTTTATGGCACAGGATGTACAATCAATTATGCCGGAATTGGTTAGCATCGATAAATCCAACCAACATCTGAAACTAAAATACATGAATTTAATGGCGGTTTTGGTCAATGCAATTAAAGAACAACAAAAGATAATTGAAGCCAACCAACAACAAATAGAGATGCTCATTTGCGAATTGGAAAAGCAAGACTGAGCCAACGAATTAGAAAAGCTTCCGCACCTTCGCTTAGTCAGGCCCCAAGGGATCGGGTTTCAATAGGCAAAATTGGTTAGGTGGGTGGCGGCGAAGGTTTGGAATACCTTGTTGAAATACGTACAGTATTCGGCGTAAATGCCGGGATTGTTGCAATCCAGCCCGGTGGTCAGCGCCAATGCCAGCATTTCCACCGGTACGGGGATGGTAGCAATCGCGATAAAGGTTTTTTCTTCCGTCAGCAGCAAGGTCGTGTACACGTACAGGCCGTACTGCAGGCCATCCTGCCCCATCAGGTATTCGTTGCCCAGGGAGAGGATCCAGGCGATTTTTCTTCCGCCTTCGAATTCATTCCAGACGGAGTACTCTTCGTCCACGGTAAACCCACTCATACCGTAGCGGAAGGCAAAATTCTGATTGATGGTTTCTCCCATGACCAGCAGCAACTCTTCAAAATTAACGGAGGAAAAGTCGTCCTGCACCCCGTAAAAATACACCTGCATGTCGCTGCCTTCGGCACCGCTTACCTGAAAGGCTTCCTCCGCCGGATTGTAATACAGGTACTGCCCCTCCGGTACCGCCAGTACCACGCCGTTGTTGATATCCTCGTAAATATCGAAGTACATGTTGTCGTAATCGAGTTGAATGTTCAAGTCCAACGCAAACTCGTCCGAGAGCATTTCAATGTTTTCCGGATCGTCGGAGGTGTCCATCATTTCGCTGAGGGAGCGGGTTTTGATGGGATAAAAGGCAAAGCCCAGCGCCTCGATTGACTCGCCTTCATCGCTGACGAAACTATTTTCCAACATTTTTTCTGTATCGCTTCTTTCTGCGTCTGCACTGGCGGTGGTTTCCTGGGGAAGCTCGATTGTGGCTGCCGCAGAAAAGAGTTGCACCAGGTTTTCGAATCCGGCCGGCAGGCTGGTGGAGGTAGAATTTTCCAGCTCTGTCAGGTAATGGGCCGGGATGATCCAACTCACGTTGCTGGCGCCTTTTTCCAGGCCCCCGTCGCCAATCCCTACGAGTCGGCTTCGGCCATCAAAGACCGGTGCTCCCGAAAATCCCGGAAGCAGGCTACCCTCCAGGTACAGGATGTTTAAATCCAGGGCCGGAAACCCGATGCGGGCCAAAGCGTCTTTGTCCTTTTTTGGAATGAGGTTGGCTAGGGTTTCGGGGTCTACGAAGCCTTTTTTTAACTGCCGGGAGGAGCTCCCGGCGGCACCTCCATTAAACCCCATGGCATAGATGCTGCTGCCAAAGGGGACTTTTTCCGGAGAATAGCTGGCCAGCGGGGTCACCCCAGCCGGAGGCGCTGCCTGTCCCGGCAGGAGTTCCAACAAGACCAGGTCGGCTTTTTGGAGTACTTTTTTGATGCGGGCTTTCCGCCAGGCCTGGCCCTGGTACAAAATGCGGATATCTCCGGTTCGGCTCATGCCGTGCAGGGAGGTGACGATTTGTTCCGGCGATTTCCAGACGAATCCTGTCAGGGCATTGGAAGAGCGGTTATCGACCGTCACCAATACCTTCACCAGGGAGTTTTTTACCCTTCCGGGATCAAATGTCTGGGCAGAAGCCTGGTAAACCAAAAGGAACGTGATGCCCATTAAAAGGGAGCGGAATTTAGTCATTGCGGAGTTCGTCAACTAGTCGGGAATAGATTTGCTGTCGGGTTGCTGCCGGAAAATTTTCTTCCATCAGGCGGACAATATCGGGCCAGGGTGCGTCGAGGCCGCGCAGTTGTTGTTCCAGTGCGGGCAGCTCCTGTTCGGTCTGTATGCCTTTGGGAATGCCGAGCGTCTGCGCTCCCTGCCCATTACCGGCGCAAAGTCCATCTCGAAGGAGCAATAGGGCTGTTTTGGAATCGCCTTCACTCAGGCCGTTTCGAAAGCTAGTGGCTACCTTGGCCCATAGGCCTCCTGCCGTCTCGAAGGTGTTGAACACCTCGGAAGCGGGGGTGGAGGGATCGGCATAGACGAGCAGGTCGCAGGCCGTGATGCTGATTTCGTCGCTGTAGAGCACGTTCGCCTGGCGGATGGCCAGGGAAGAATCGGCGCGGATAAAGTTCGTTACCAAGACCTTTGCCTCTTCGGGGCTGTAGCCAATCTCCAGGTATTCCTGCATTTTGTCAGAAAGGCTGGGAGCGAAGGGGTCGTTGGACCGGATGTACAGTCCCAGCAAAATACCCACGGCGGAAAACAAGCCAAAGGAGCCGATACGCAGGCTTTTGACCGGGTCCAGAAATTTTTCATTCAATCCAATCAGTACGGCAAGCAGGGAGGTGATGGTTCCGATCACCCCGCTCACCACGGGCGATACGGAGAGCCCCATCAGCAGCCCCAGAAACAAACCGATCCCGAGGCCGTTGAAGACGGCCGTTAGTCCCTGTAGCCGTCCGGCCCGGTAACCGGCCTCGGGAAGCAGGTCCCGAAGTGCAGATTTGGGGTCGGGCTCCGCATGTGCTGCATCGTTTTCGTCCATGTGTGTGGGTTTTGGTGGTTGCTAGCTACCGGCGCATTCGTCCGGTTTGCCTGTCAATATAGCAAAAAGAAGGATATATTATGCATTATTTTGGGTTTTAAGTTTATGATTTTGAGTTCGTTGACCGGGACGTGTGGGTTGAATACCTCCCGTACCGGTGCACAAAATTTTAAATCGTTGCCTAAAATCCGTATCATTGGGAAAATCACTGAATCGATACCGCATGAATCATTACCTGCTTATGTATACGGTGGCCTCCGATTACCTGGAAAGGCGCGGCGCGTACCGGGAGGAGCACCTGGCCCTTGCCGGGAAGCATCACCAAAACGGAGACTTGCTGATGGGAGGAGCCCTGGCCGACCCGGCAGACCGGGCCATCTTATTGTTTCGGGGAGAAAGCCCGGCGGCGGCGGAAGCCTTTGTCCGGGAGGATCCATACGTAAAAAATGGTTTGGTACGTTCCTGGGAAATTAGAAAATGGACCGTGGTGGTAGGCGGGTAGACTGCTGTCCGGCCACCAACTCATCATACCTATGCCTACGTGCAGTGTTTCCGTCATTGTACCGATACAAGCGTACACGCCATTCCTGGAAGAAAGCCTGAAAGGCACGATTTCCTGCCTGCATACCGGGATGGAACTTGTCTTGGTGGACGAGCGCATGGATCCCCGTTGCCAGCCGTTTGTCAATGAAGCGCTAACCCATCCCCAGGTTCGGATGGTGAAAGCCCGGGGAGCAGGATTGGTAAACGGGTTGCTGACCGGTTTGGCGGCGGCCCGTGGTACCTATATAGCCCGGATGGATGCGGACGATTTTTGTCTGGGAGACCGGTTTGCCGTGCAGCAGCAGTACCTGGATGCAAATCCTGAGGTGGGGCTGGTAAGTTGTCGGGTGCGGTACGGAGGAGACCCAGGCAAAAATCCCGGCTTTGCCCGCTTTGTCAGCCAGGTAAACGACCTGGATACGCACGAAAAGATGGAATCAAAGCGCTACGCAGAAGCGGTGGTGATCCACCCATCGGTCATGTTTCGCCGGGAATTGCTCAACATGGCTTCCTACCGGGAACGAAACGAAATGGGACATGCGGTGCCGGAAGATTTCGATTTATGGCTTCGCTGGATGCACCAGGGCGTGCGGTTTGCGAAATTGGAGGAATGCCTGCTTGTCTGGAACGACTGGGAAGGCAGGTTGTCCCGCAGCCATCCTGCTTATGCCAAACGGGCCTTTCGGGAAGCCGCTGCCGAGGCTTTCGTTTCTCCGGAAGGGAGGCCCATTTGGATCTGCGGGTACGGCCGGACCGTGGAGCGGAGGCTGGTCCCTTTCCGACGCCGCGGGTGGAAGCCCGCAGGATACCTTGCGCTCATCCCGGAACTGCGAAAGGATACGCTGCCGGTGATTACGCCGGCGGAGGCCGGGCAATTGCGGGGAAAAGCCCTGTTGCTGGTAATGGTAGGAAACGTGAAGGGCAAACGGTGGATCCAGAACTTTTTGGACGCCGAATCTTTCACCGAAGGCCAAGATTACTTGTGGATGGTGTAGCCCTGCCAGCCTATTTTTGTCTGCCAAAAAGCCATTTTCTGGGTGACGTGCTAGGAAGCTGGAACAGTTTCTGGATTTTTCACCTTGAGAATTTGGATGATTCGTCTGCCTACTGGCAGGGGCCATTCCACCCGATCTCCTTCTTTGTATCCGATCAGGGCAACGCCGAGCGGAGAAAACAGGGACAGTCTATTGGCCTCCAGGTCAGCTGCTTTGGGCAACACCAGTGTCATGGCGATGAGCTGCTCGTTTTTCTCAAATTTGGCCTCAAAGTAGCTGTTCAGTTGGATGACTTTGCGCGGCATGCTGGCATCCGTCACTTTTTTCGCATGCTGAATTTCACTTACCAATTGCCGTACTTCTTTGGTTTTCTCCTCGGGAGTCAGTTCGTTAATGGTAGAAAAGATGGCGTCTGCATCGCTTGTTTTAATCAGTGGAATCATGGTATTGTATCATTAAATGTTGAAAAGCACACGGGGCGTGCGGATTAAACATGCCTGTGCTTGAAAAGTTTATACCGCTCCTTCGGTTTTTATGGGAGATACCGGGGTAACTAGCGGGCCGAGTACATCCATTTCACAAAGCCGACGGTTTTCTTGGGCAGGTTTTGGGAATGCGGAAAAAAGGTAATCCGGTAAAGATACAAAAAAATACCATAGTATCCGTTTTTTTTCGTGTTTTTTTCAGCAGAAGGGAATGGAGAAGCGGGACTCGTGTAAGCAAGGTGTGTTTTTGCCGGGGGCCATGCGGGAGCGCATTCGAGGATGAACGGTCGATCTAGGCGAATCCGAAAAGGATCGGAAAGAGCAGGCTGACCAGAATGGCCCAGACCAGGTAAACGGGCAGGTAGGACTGCATCGCTTTTCGTACGGCCTCCAAATCTTCTTTGCCCCGAAGCACACCGATCAACTTCTTGCTTACCCATAACAGGTGTAGCAGAATCAAGGCATTCCCTCCCAGCACGGCCATGCGGTTAGGGGTGACACCCCATTCGGCCAAACGAAAGGCGATAGCTGACAGCGCGACCGCATTGACCAGTATACTCAGCAGGGAAAGCAGGGTCAATACCCCAATCTCCCAGCGATTTTTTCGCTGGTAGGAAAGGCCGGCGATGGAAAAGAAAATCAGGGCGAGCACCCCTACCAATAAGCCATTGAAGAGCAATAAAAATTCCCGGTCAGTGTAAGGGTTTTTGCCCGAATAGAGAATAGCCCCCAGGTAACTAGTCACCATCAGTAGCACAAGCGGACTGAACAGGGAGGCAACCACCTCCGAGATTTTACCCACCACTTGTGGGTTGGTCTGGATCAGGTAGGCGCTGACCAGGGGCAGGGCCGCCAAGCCAAACACCAGGATGTATTCCGTATAAAAGGCTTCGATGGGTAGGCCAATCAGGGAAAAGAGCCCAATGGTAAGGCCGCTTAGCAGGCCACCAGCCATGGCCAGCGGGACGCACATGACCAGCAGATCGCCGTTGAATTTGAGGAAGGCGATCCATCTTTTTTCGCGTTGCTGTCCTCCCCCCGCATGGGAAAAACCAAACAGCCACCACAGAACAAAAAGGACGTGCAGACAAGCCAGGATCAGGGTATCGCTGTTGGGATTGGCAGGAAGTAGGTTGAGGTACAGCATGCCGGACAAGCCGGCGGCGGCGATCCGGAGTACCTGTCGCGTTTCCAGTTGATTTTTCCAGCAAAAAAAGGCAGATAGGGAGCCAAAGAGGATAAAGCCCAGGTTTCGGGGGTAGAAAAACTCCTCGTTGATGCCCAGGATGAGGGGTAGTTTGGCGGCGATACCGGCAAGTACGGCCAGGCCCAGGACGATGCCCCATTCCTTTTGTTTGCCCCAGTGGAGGCCTTCCGGTTCGTAGGTGAGTCGTTCCCGCCAGAAAGCAGCTACCGGAGAGGCTTGCAATTCCGGGTACAGGTCGTAGAATGCTTGTCGGAAGGCGATTTTGTTCGAGCGGTAGAGTAATTCAAGTTGACGGGGTTCGGCCAGATGTTGGCGTATGGAGTCTTTCATGAGCTGGAGGAAATTGGCTAGTTGTGCGCGTGGTGGGCGGGTGGTTTTTCAATCGGGAATTTCGGAGTTTCCGTCTAGTGGACGAGGGCAGGCGTTGACTTCGTTTATTTTTCGGTCGGTTTTTCTCCCGAGGCACGGATATTGGTAACTTTTTTGAGCAGATCAAACCAAAACGGTGCGCCTAGCGTAATGGCAAAGGCCGTTATGATCCATCCTAGCATGCTATACAGCACGTAGTACCACCAGACGCGGTCGGGCAATAGCTTCGAGAAAAAACGGATATGGGCAGGAGGGGCGTCGTTCCAGCCCATCCCCAGAACCGAAGAAGCAGAGGTAATGTCCTCCTCGACCAGAGTCTGGATTTTTTGCTGAAGCTGGGTAAGGGTGGTGTCCCTGGCAGCAGAATCCTCCCGTTTTTCCAAAAAATCGTACGCCAGGGCGATTGTTTGCTGCCGGGCTGCGGGATCCAGGGACAGGCGTTCTGCGATGCGTAGCGTGTCGGCGTTGAAAACAATGCTGATGACCAATCCCAGGCCAAACAATACCTTTCGAAGGTTGGCCTTGTACCAGCCGGTCGCCTGATCCATCGTGTGTTGGTACCAATTTTCCAGGTTTTTCTTGAAATCGGTCAAGTTTCCGTTGGCATTCCGTGCAAAGGTTTTGAGTACTTCCTTGGTTTTTCCATCGGGTAGGTCCGCAATGGCCGCTTCGATGGTTTCGAACCGCTCGTCGGCACCTCCGCGAAGCAGTTCGACGAGTACGGTGGAAAAGTATTCGTTTCGAATGTAGGACGGGAGTTCCTTTCCTCCCTTCCTGCTCAATTTCTGAATCAGCGGATGGTCAAAAAACTTGGTGCACAGGACCTCCTGTTCGTCGTCCAGCATGGTTTGTAAGGCAAGCTGCAGGTTTTTTCCCCGGGAGTACAGGAGGTTCATAGCCAGTTCGGATACGGTCGTAGCCAATAGGCTTAGCAGCAGAAAGATAAAAATCAGACCGATGACGACTTCCAGAATAACGGATCCAAACATAGCGGTTTTGGGAAAGGGGGCCAACGAACGAACTCGATTACGTGACTGCGAGAATGGATGCGTTCAATGGAAAATTTTTTCGCAGCCTTTAATCGGTTTTTTTCTATAAATCTTCAAAAAAAACCTTACAAAAACAAGTGTCAACCACGTGTATTTGTTGGTGTATCGAACTCATTTCGGATTCCTTGCGTATCCTCTCTCTCCGGCACACAGCTGCCGAAAAAAAACCAACTGAACAAACTTACTTTATATACCTCGAAAGCGACTTGATCGAATTTCGTTTTAGATTTTGGGTATTCTTGGGTTTTTGCCCGATTTCCTTAGCCTCGGTAGCAAGCGTTGCTACCGTTACGCGTCCGGGTTCAGGTATCCCTTCGTTTTTCTAAAACGCCAAACGAATGGGTGCTACCCGAGGGACATTAATCCGATTATGGTGCCAAAAATTTCCAGTTGCTGCGGTAGTCCCAGGGGATCTCTTTTCCAGACAGATGCGGTCGAATCAATGCTACCGGCATGGAATTTTGCTGCAAGAAAAAGTCATGGAGGGCTTTTTTCCGGCAGGCTGCCCGCATCCACCTATTCCCGCTTGAGTGCATAGAATTGAAGGCCGCCGACCAGGTAGGCAATTTGGTACAAGGGGCCGTATCTTCCTTCGAATGACCTCCGCACCTCCGCCTGGGCATTGGCTTGCTCGAGCCCGCCTTTGTCCACCGGATAGTCGATGCATTCCTGCGGGGTCATTTTTCCCAGGTGGTAATTCAGGCTGAAGACGATTCGCGCGCAGCGGTGCATTCTCCAAAAAAAACATGCCCATTTTATCTTCCGGAGACCGGGGAAAAATTTTTATCCGAAAGGGTACCTCACCAGTACAAGGCCCAGCCTTCGATCCAAAATAGCGTAGCGAAAACCCGCCGGTACGGTTTGTTCTGTCCTCCAAAAAGCTAAAATCAACACCCCAAATAATACTTCATTAAAAACAAAAAACCCCAACCAACCTATTTAAAGTTAGTTAGGGTTTAGAAGGTGTGGAGCTGGCGGGAGTCGAACCCGCGTCCAGATAGGGAAACACCGTACCGTCTACATGCTTAGTCACCGATTGAATTGTCGGCCGAAAGCTGCTGGGTGACACACCTACTTCCGGCTTAGCCACTGGTCTTAGCCCTGCTTAGTAGCCTCACAGGGAGCAGCACCGTCAAGTCGACACCCCAACTCTACCCGGACAGTGCAACGGGTAGTGGGATGTGGCCGGGGAGCATCTATCGAAGCTCGACCCTTTAAGCAGTATCTATTCCCCGAAGGGTAAGATTAGGCAGCCATGGCGTAATTAGATTCGCCAAGTATGGTTCGTATGAATCGTTTAAGGCCGTACATACTCCAGCCTGCATGCGAGCCCAGTCCTTACACCTACTGTCAAAACCGGTCAGCCCCATTTGGAATCAATAGACAAAAGTACCACAAATTTGGTTCCCATTCGCTAATTTTTTATCACCCTTTCTCCCCTCCCGAAAATAGGGCGGACAGGGGAGGTCCCTCTGGAAAGACAGTCGGCTTCTCACCAGAACGAACAAAAAAAGGCCATGGAATCGCTCCCATGACCTCCCCACCAACATTTATTCCTAAAAAGTTACCTTGCAAAGGCTCCCACTACCAAATAGGTGGTCAAATCCGTTGTGCTGATGGCCTGTGTGGGATCGTGTACGACCAAAAATCCTTCGTAATTTCTAGTCAGCTCATTGAAAGAAATCGCTAGTTCATTTTCAGCCATTACCGTGCCGCCGTTGCCCTCTATGCCTCCAGCAAAGATATCCCCATTGGGCGTTTCATTGTAAGGGGTACCGTTAGGAGTGGTAGAAGGATCAGCGGCATCGTGGGCATGCACCATGTACGTCATGCCTTCCATCGCATTCATCAGGCTGATGCGGATCTTGGAAGTTCCGTCAATCATTTCTTCCACCATTATCTCTGCCATCAGGTTACGGGCATGGTCTCCATCGTAGGCCAGATCGGTATTGTCAAGCAATTGGCCCTCATTAAAATCATACATAAAGGTCTCGGTACGAAGATTGGCCTCAGCTTCCGGTAGCTCCTGCCCGAATACACCCAATACCAGGTAAGTGCCCAAATCCGTTGTGCTGATAGCCTGCGTAGGGTCGTGTACCACCAAAAAACCATCGTAAGTGTCCAGCAGCATGTCGTAATTCATCTCCGTCTGCATGGTTTGACTACCCATGCCGTTGCTTACGCTGATCATGCCGGCAAAGATATCCCCATTCGGCGTTTCATTATAGGGAGTACCATTGGGTGTGGTGCTGGGATCCGCAGCATCGTGGACGTGCACCGGATACTGCATGCCATCCAGTCCGTTTTCCAGCCGGATGGTCACTTCAGCATTGCCGTTTTCCATTTCTTTGATCTCCAGCTTGGCCGATAAGTTTCGGGGATGGTCACCCGCTCCGTCTCCATTATAAGCAGTCGCCGGGTTGTTCAGCAGTTGGCCTTCGTTGAAACCATAGTCAAAGGTTTCCATACCCGGTGTAAAGGGCATTTCCGGTTCCGGGTCCTCGTTACAGGCGGTAAAGAGCCCAATACCGGCTGCCAGCAATCCCAAACTAAGTGTCTTTGTCATTTTCAAATTCGTTTTCATGGTAAATTGTATTTAGCGGTTTTACGTATCGTTGGCAGGAGTTACGAGCGGAGGAGCCGTATTGGATTGACCCGGATCTGTTTTTTTTATAAAAACGGGGCTATTTGTACCTAACACCTTGTCCTTGAAAGGTACAGGACGTATTTTTGGCAGATGGAAACGCAGGGTGCATTTCCGACCTTTTTTTAGTTAGATCAAAATCGCGCATGTTTTATTCCGATTCCAGAAGCGCCGCACGCATCCTTTACCGAAAGCTCAAGCTGAATTGGATTTTTTCCACCTCTACCTTTATCGGGAATTTCCTGATTGCCCTGGTGGTGACGTATTTTTTCCGAAAGATCGGCTACGATCCACCGGTTAACTTTGTGTTTTTCATTAGCATTCTGGCGATCGGTCTTTGGGTTTCCGAAGCCATGCCTCCGTTTGCTGTGGGTATTTTTATCATTGCTGCGTTGCTGGTAGGCTTTAGTACCGATTTCTTTTTTGAACAAACCATGCCCCCGGATCTGTATGTGAGTACCTGGACCAGCAATGTGGTCTGGCTGCTGCTAGGGGGCTTCTTTCTGGCCAAAGGCATGAGTCTGGTGGAGCTGGACCGACAGCTTTTTCGCTTTACCGTGAGGCGATTCGGCCAAAAGCCGGAAGGCTTATTGCTGGGGCTGATGATGACTACCGCCATCGCCAGCATGGTCATGTCCAACACCGCCACCACGGCGATGATGATTTCCTCGATTATCCCACTGGTACAATTGATCGGCAGAAAGTCACCGTACGGCAAGGCCCTGTTGACGGCCATTCCGGCGGCGGCCTCGGTAGGAGGCATTGGCACTATCATTGGCAGTACCCCCAATGCCATTGCTGTGGGAGCCCTTCAGGAAAAAGGGATCAGCATTACATTTATTGACTGGATGTTGGTAGGATTTCCCGCGGGCTTGTTGCTGGTGTGGCTGTTCTGGAAATTTCTCTGCAAGACGCAGGATTTTTCGGAGGTCCAACTCGACCTGTCTCTTTTGCCCAAAGGACAGGGTGAAGTAGGGCGTTTTCAAAAAAATGCTGTTATTTTCACCCTGGTGGTGACGGTGCTTATGTGGCTCACCGAGGCGCTTCACGGCATTCCTGTGGCCGCTACCTCGGCCATTCCCATCGTGCTATTGACCATGACGCAGGTGATTCATTCCGAACATGTCCGAAGCCTTCCCTGGGATACCCTGATGCTGGTTGCCGGTGGATTGGCGCTGGGCATCGCGCTGGTAGAAGTGGGGCTGGCGGAAATCGTCATGCAAAAAATCAATGCCCTCCCGATGCCAAATATGGCGATTGCCATTGTCTTCTGTCTGGTAGCCGTTTTGCTTTCCAACGTCATGAGCAATACGGCAGCGGCTTCCATCCTGGTACCGCTGAGTTTGGCCCTACCGGGCATCTACGGCATTGCCGGACCGGTGATGGTCGCCATCAGTTGTTCCTGTTCCCTGCTGCTTCCCGTGTCTACCCCCGCCAATGCCATCGCCTATGCCACCGGATTGGTGGAGCAAAAAGATTTTCGTAGCGGGGGATTATTCTTTATCTTGCTGGGCCCAGTCGTGGCCTTTTTGGCCGTGATGGCCTGGGTCGCACTGTTGCTTTAACCATATATAAAAAAAACCACGCCATGAAAACAACCCTCCTCTTCCCGTTGATCCTCTTGTTTGCCTGCTCCGGACCCGCGCAAAAATCCGGGCTACGTGCGTTGGAAGAAGAAATTCGCTCACTGATGCAAGCCACCGAAGGAGATTTTGGGCTGGCTTTCCGCATGTTGGACGACACGGACCGGGAACTGCTCATCAACGAGTCGGAGGTATTTCATGCGGCCAGCACGATGAAGACTCCGGTGATGATTGAGCTTTACAAGCAGGCAGCTGCGGGTGAGTTTGATTTGCAGGATTCCATTCGTATTGTAAATGAATTTAAAAGTATCGTGGATGGCAGTTCCTTCCGTATGGATTTGGGCGTGGATAGTCAGGAGGAACTCTACGAACGAATCGGCGAAAAAGCCACGATCTACGAGTTGATGTACCAAATGATCATCAAAAGTAGCAACCTGGCCACCAATATCCTGATCGATCGGGTCGATGCAAAAAACGTGACCCAAACCATGCGTGACCTGGGAGCGGAAGACATACAGGTGCTGCGGGGCGTAGAAGACCTCAAGGCCTTTGATGCCGGCCTCAGCAATACCACCACGGCACTGGACATGATGCGGATCATGGAGGCCATTGCCCTTGGAAAAGTGGAGGGCTCTGCAGAAATGGTGCAGATTCTCTCCGATCAGTACTTTAAAGATCTGATTCCCAAATTGCTTCCGCCGGATGTCAAAATTGCGCACAAAACGGGATCCATTACCGGCGTACAACACGATACGGCCATTCTGGAATTGCCCGGCGGGAGTCGGTACGTGTTGGTGATTCTCAGCAAAAACCTGAGCGATGTACCGGCCGGGAAAGAAGCCATCGCCCGCATGAGTCGAGTGATCTACGACTTCGTTGCTGAGAATTAGTCTTGATACCTGACATTCTGGGTAACGAAACGTTCATTGAACGGCGGTACGCTGATTAGCAGCGAATTAGGAAAAGAGTGGGGTCAAAATAGCTTACGTTACTTCATTATTTTTCGGTTAATTTACCGAATTTTATTTCGAAAGAGGTGGATTAATGGTACCTTTGTCGCTTCAATTCCCCGGAGTAACGCAGCTCAGTAATTTTTTGCTGGCCTATTCAACACCCCAATCAGACGAACGATGACGCAGACATTTTACCGATTATTTATGCCCAAGGAGGCAAACCTAAAGGACGAGGTACTCTCTGGCCTCACGGTAGCCCTGGCTTTGGTGCCTGAAGCAGTGGCTTTTTCCTTGATTGCCGGTGTGAGTCCCCTGGTGGGCTTGTATACCGCTTTCATCATCGGCTTGATTACCTCCATTATGGGCGGAAGGCCCGGGATGATTTCGGGGGCTACGGGAGCCATCGCGGTCGTGGTGGTTGCACTGGTGGCCCGGCACGGAGTAGAGTATTTGTTTGCCGCAGTCGTGCTAATGGGGCTGATACAGATTTTGGTAGGCGTATTAAAGTTAGGTAAACTGATTCGGCTGGTCCCCCATCCGGTGATGTTTGGGTTTGTCAATGGACTAGCGATCGTCATCGCCATGTCGCAGTTGGCGCAATTCCAGGAAGTAAGTGCCGCTGGTACCCTGGAGTGGATGAGTGGGACGTCCCTATACCTGATGCTGGGTTTGGTGGTGGTCACGATGGCCATTATCAAATTTTTACCCAAAGTAACTACCGCAGTTCCATCGGCCCTGGCGGCCATTTTAGTGGTGAGCCTGGTGGTGATTTTCGGCGGTTTGGATACCCGTACCGTCGGTGACCTGGCTTCCATCAGTGGGGGCTTGCCCGAATTTCACCTGCCCCTGGTGCCCCTGAATTGGGAGACCCTGATGATTATTTTGCCCTATTCGGCCATCATGGCGGGTGTTGGGTTGATTGAAAGCCTGCTGACCCTAACGCTGATCGACGAAATCACCGAAACCCGGGGACACGGCAACAAAGAGTGCGTGGCCCAGGGAATAGCCAATGTCACCACGGGATTTTTCGGAGGCATGGGTGGCTGTGCCATGATCGGTCAGTCGCTTATTAATGTGAACGCGGGAGGGCGAAACCGGATTTCCGGTATCGTGGCAGCAGTGGGACTGCTGGTGTTTATTTTGTTTTTATCCACGTATATAGAAATGGTACCCATGGCGGCATTGGTCGGCCTGATGTTTATGGTGGCCATCGGTACCTTCGAATGGGCCTCCCTGCGGGTTTTCCGCAAAGTGCCCAAATCGGATGTACTGGTCATGGTATTGGTGACCCTGGTAACCGTACTGCTGCACAATCTAGCCCTCGCAGTACTGATTGGCGTGGTGATTGCGGCGCTGGTATTTGCCTGGGAGAACTCCAAAATGATTCGGGCCCGGAAGTTTTTGGACGAAAACGGTGTAAAGCATTACGAGATATACGGGCCCTTGTTTTTTGCTTCCGCCATGACTTTTGGTCAAAAATTTGATCCCATGGGGGATCCGGATGAGATCGTCATCGATTTTAAGGAAAGCCGTATTGTGGATCATTCCGGCATAGACGCCATTCACAAGGTGACGGAGCGCTACGAGAAGTTTGGCAAAACCGTGTACATCCGTCACTTAAGCAACAGCAGCCGGGTACTCCTGAACAAAGCGGAGAAAATAATCAACGTAAACTATACGGAAGACGATCCGAGTTTTAAAATCATACTCGAAAAGGAAGCGGCATCATCCAAATAAGGGCGCACCGTAATTTCAGGGCCCCTGGAAACGAATCCGGCGGTGCCCGGAAATCTTTTTTTCCTGACTTCCGCTTGGATACCGGCTTTTTCGGTACCAAAGACAGCAACAAAGACCTTGGGCCTTATTCGAATTGTTTGAATGGGGTCTTTTTGGTGTAGGGGGGAATCCTTCGTACATTTTTTGGCGACGCGCCTTTTTTATGGGCAGGAGGCCACTGCTACCCGATGCTGCGGTTCCATGGGGCGCCTGAGGGTGCATTCCAGGGACGGCTAGTCTTCCCTCGGGACGCACGTTGGGTCGCTTGAAGTGGTGCTGGCGTTTGGTGGGCGCGAGCCTGCTTCCGGAAAGTTATGAGCAAGCGATTTTCAGCAGCCAAAAATTTCAGGAGATTTTTTTTGAAGAAAATTTGGAGATAATTTAATTTTTTAGTTATTTAATCACTTCTTGTACCAACCATTGCTAACCAACCCTTTGCATACCTTTATATTATGGCTTCCTACTCATCGATTTGTTGCGGCGTTTTGTTTTTTTTCATTTTCCTAAGTTGCCAATCCCCCGAGGAAAAAAGCGAGGAAATACCCATGGAAACCTTCCGGGACGAGGTGCAGGCGACCACGGTTCGGGTGGGGCAATCGGAGACCAAATCCTTCGATTACCTGATCAACGCCACCGGAAAAATCGAAGCGGCAAACGAAGTCATGGTGATTGTCGAGCGGCCGGGATACCTGCTGGAGCTTTTGGTCGAGGAGGGGCAGCCGGTGCAGGCGGGTCAGACCATCGCCCGGCTGGACAAAACCGACAGCCAAATGGAATGGGAGCGGGCACAGGTGGAGTTGCGCTCGACCACGGCCGAGTACCAAAGCCGCCGGATTGCTGCCGATGTGGAAACCACGCTGTTGGATTCCCTGGGAAATGCAGAACGGGACGAGTTTTGGAAAGCCTCCAGTGGACTTTTGAGTGCGCAGATCGCCGTAAGGGAGGCGGAAAGGAACCTGGAGAAAACCGAAATCAAAGCCCCGATTGCCGGGGCGGTTGCGGACTTGCAGGTCAGAAAAGGTAGTTTGGTCAATGCCGGCGATGAGGTATGCCTGGTGCTCAGCACGAATCTGCTGGAGATGAAAGTGAAAATCCTGGAATCGGATATTGTTTTTGTAGGGAAGGGGCAGAAGGCGGAAGTGTATCCGGTTTCTGGTTCCGGCGATGGGATTTCCGGTACGGTAAGCAGCATCAATCCCAAGGTGGATGAAAACGGATTGGTACAGGTAACGCTTAGCCTGCAACAGGGAGGCAGGCTGCTTCCGGGGATGAATGCCCGGGCGGTGATTCGCGCGCCGCAAAACAATAGCCTGGTCGTGCCCAAAGAAGCCGTGGTATACCGATCCGGCAGGCCGGTGGTTTTCACTATTGAAAACGACGAGGCCATTTGGAACTACGTGGAGGTGGGTAAGGACAACGGCCGGGAGATGGAAATCCTCGATGGGCTGATGGCCAGTCAGCAAGTAATTATCAGCAATAATGTTCAATTGGCGCATCAGGCTCCGGTACAGGTGATAACAGACTAAGGTATGGTTAGATTTTTATTGGCTCGACCCATCGCAGTAGGCATGACCTTTCTGGCGCTGCTTATCTTCAGTCTGATACTTTTCCGTACCCTGCCCATTGCCTTGTTGCCGCCGATCGATGTGCCCCAGATTGTCATCAAGGTAGATTACCCCAATACTTCGCCGGAGTCGATTGAGCAGAATGTGCTGCGCCCCATTCGGGAGGGGATGGTAACCCTGGATGGGCTCGAAGACATGGAAAGCGAAGCGGGCTCGGAGGTGGGCAGCGTACGGCTCACCTTTGATTACCGCACGCAGATGGAACTGGCCTACGTTGCGGTGAACGAGAAGATCGATCGGTTGACAAACAGTCTACCGAATGACCTTAGCAGGCCCCGTGTGGTGCGCATCAATACCAACGACATACCCATTGCCCGGCTACAGGTAATTCCACGAGAAGGGGTTGATTTTGCTGACGTGTCGCTACTCACGGAAAACGTGATCAAAAAGCGCCTGGAACAGTTGGATGGTGTGGCTCTGGTGGACATTAACGGGCGACAGGACCGGGTGATTTCCGTCAGTCCCAACAAACCCCTGTTGGCAGGCCTGGGCATGACCGAGTCGGATTTAATCCGGGCGATTGAGGCGGGAAACAGTGAGTTGCCCGGAATCAGTGTGGAGGACGGTCAGTTTCGGTATTATTTGCGTCTGGCAAGCAGGCTGGAAACCCCGGAGGATATCCGCAACCTCCCCGTACGAGGTCCGTCTGGCAACACGGTGACCCTGGGCAAAGTAGCAGAAGTCCGGCATGACCTGGCCAAACCTACCGGCTTTCATTTGTTCCAGGGCAGGGAGGGGCTGGTCGTTACGGTCCACAAACAAACCGCTGCCCGAATGAACGAAATCATGCCCCTGGTGTACGAGGCGCTGGAGTTGTTTAAAAAGGACTACCCGCAAGTGGATTTTGCGCTTACCCAGGATCAGTCCACGCTGCTCAACGCCGGTATCCGCAACCTGCAAACCAGCCTGTTGTTTGGCGGCTTGTTTGCTTTTGGGATTTTATTTGTTTTCATGGGTAATTACCGCACCCCGATCATCATCGGTATCAGCTTGCCAGCCTCTCTGGTGATCGGTTTTGCCGTTTTTTATTTTGCGGGTATTTCCATCAATGTCATTTCCTTGAGCGGCCTGGCCCTGGGGCTCGGAATGCTAATTGACAATGCCATCATAGTCCTTGACAACATCAGCCGTAAACGAAAGGAGGGATTGCCACTCTTTGAGGCCTGCGTCAACGGAGTAAACGAGGTGATGTCCGCATTGATTAGTTCGGTTCTTACCACGCTGGCAGTTTTTGTTCCCCTCGTCTTTCTTAGCGGAATAGCCGGCGCACTTTTCTACGATCAGGCGGTATCGGTAGCCGCCATTTTATCGGTTTCGCTGCTCGTGGCCTTTGTTTTATTGCCCCTGTTGTATTACCTGTTTTTTAAAAACGAATCCGGTCAGCGTTCCAACGAGGACAGTCGCGTATTTTTGCTGCTGTTGGCCGGATACAAAAAGGTATACCGGTTGCTTTTTGCGAATCGGCGCTGGTCACTGGCGATTTTGCTGCTGTTGATTCCGGTTTTGCTGGCTACGGTTCGTTTGTTGGAAGTGGAAGGACTGCCGCCGATCGAGAAATTTGATAGCATGGTCTCCATAGACTGGAACGAGCCGATCAATGCAACCCAAAACAAGGAACGCATCCTTGACTTACTCGACGAGGAGGAAGGCGCGTATGAGTGGGCGGAAAGCGATGTGGGCCTGCGGCAGTTCCTCCTGCACGAGGGGAACAATGCCATCCAACAGGCAGACCTGTTTCTGATGTTTGAAAACGCAGCCCAAAAAGAGGAAGTAAACGCCCGGATACTGCGCCGGCTGCAAGGGCAATTCCCTCAGGCGGCGATAGAAATCCAGGATGCGCCCAATGCATTTGATCAGTTGTTTTCCTCGGACCGCCCGTTTTTCGAACTACGCTGGAAGGACCTGGCCTCGAAGCGACCCGTCCCGGTAGCCAAAATGGATCCCTGGTTGGCATCTTTTCCAGTTTCCGGCTGGGCCAAGGGGCCGGGCTTGCAAAAAGGAGCTTCGGTAGTTTTTCGTACCCATATGGAAAAGTTGGCCCTCTATGGGTTAGAAGGTCAACAATTAGTAGAAAAGATTCAACAACTTTTCGGCAATTACCTGATTACCGATATCAAACGCTTTGGTGAAATCACCCCAATTTTGCTGGTATACGAGGCCCTGGATTTTCAGACCCTGCTGCGAACCAATTTTCTATATGGAGAGGAAGGAACCCCCTATGCATTGGATGAATTCATCGCGGTTTCTTACGACGAGCATTACAAATATGTTACCGCAGATCGATCGGGGATTTACCAGTCATTGGCCTTTGATACGCAGCTGACGGAGCAGGAGGAGAATCGCGTTCGGGACTGGGTGACGGATAAAAACCTATCGGCGGACTTTGGCGGCCAATATTTCAAGGACCGGGAAACCATCCGGCAGCTGGTTGGAATCCTGCTGGTTTCGGTTTTGCTGCTGTATTTCATTCTCGCAGCACAGTTTGAAAATTTCCTTCAGCCGTTGATCGTTATTTTTACGCTTCCCCTGGGTGTAGGGGGCGCTTTTTTGCTATTGTGGCTTAGCGGTACTTCACTTAACGTCATGTCGGCCATTGGCCTGGTGGTCATGTTGGGTATCATGGTCAACGATGCCATTTTAAAAATAGATACCATCAATCGCCTGTCAAAGCAGTACCTGGGCGATAAAAAGGGACCCGGAGAGGCCCTGGAAATGGCCCTGTACAAGGCGGGAGAAATCCGACTCAAGCCCATCGTCATGACCTCCGTTACGACCATTCTGGCGCTATTGCCGGTAGTATTTAGCGCCGGTTTGGGAGCAGACCTGCAGCGACCACTGGTGGTTTCGGTTATTGGCGGACTCACCATTGGCACCTTTACGGCATTGTATTTTGTGCCCCTGGCCTATTGGTTTTTAGGTAGTAAGGCAAAATAAATAGCTTCAGTATCCCGTGAAATGCATGGGAATCATTGGCGACCTGGAAATCGAACAAGAAAAAACCTCGGAAGGTCGCTAAACTTCTTAGGCTGAGCAGAGATGACTGGGATAGAATTTCGGCAAGTGAGGATCGGTACATTTGATTTAATTTAGTACCTTTACTTTATCAAGTTAGTTTTTGTTGGAACTAGTCGGATCAATTGGATTTTTATTCCTGAGATGGTAAGCCCCTAACGTAGCAAATACATGAAAGTTTTGATAACAGGAACCGCCGGATTCATCGGCATGCATTTGGCTGAAAAGCTGCTGGAAAGAGGAGATGAGGTAGTTGGGCTGGATAGCATCAATGATTATTACGAGGTACAGTTAAAATACGACCGGCTGAGAAAAACCGGTATTGATCCCGCATCGATTGACTACGGAAACCTTGTTTCCAGCGAAAAATATCCCGGGTACCGGTTCATACAGCTGCAGTTGGAGGACAAGGAGGGTGTGATGAAGTTGTTTGCGGAGCAGAAGTTTGATAAAGTGGTGAATCTGGCGGCACAGGCAGGCGTCCGGTATTCCCTGACCAACCCGGATGCCTACATTCAGGCCAATATTGTTGGGTTTTTGAACCTTCTCGAGGCATGCCGACACCACCAGATCAAGCATTTGGCCTATGCCTCCTCAAGTTCAGTGTATGGGACGAATACACACATGCCATTTTCTACCGCCCATAATGTGGATCACCCCGTGTCGTTGTACGCAGCTTCCAAAAAATCGAATGAGCTAATGGCACATACCTACAGCCACCTTTTTGGGCTTCCTACCACAGGCCTACGCTTTTTTACGGTATATGGACCATGGGGCAGACCAGATATGGCACTATTTCTGTTTACAAAAGCCATATTGGAGGATAAACCCATTCAGGTCTTTAACTTCGGAGAGATGAAGCGTGATTTTACGTACGTGGACGATATCGTCGAAGGCGTGGTTCGGATCGTGGATCGCCCTCCGGTGGCTGACCCCACCTGGGATCCCGATACCGGGGATGCCAGTAAATCCAAGGCACCCTACACGGTGTACAACATCGGTAATTCGAATCCGGTTCGCTTGATGGATTTCATCCAGGCCATCGAGGAATCGCTTGGGAAAGAGGCGAAAAAAGAAATGCTTCCCATTCAGCCAGGGGACGTACCGGCAACCTTTGCCGATACCACACCACTGGAAAAAGAAATTGGCTACAAACCGGCAACGTCGGTATCGGACGGGATTCAACGGTTTATAGACTGGTACCGGGAATACTATAATGCATAAAAATATTCAGGTTTGGTTTAAATTTGATGGCAGAATATGAATATCGTAAATCCTTTATGTCTATTTTTGTAAAAACTTTCCTATTATGACGATTTTTCTTTCCACTGCTACCTCTTTTTTCTTTGGATTTTTAATGACCCCGGTGCTGATCATGATTTTGAAACGGATCAATTTTATGGAGGCGTCGGGTGGAAGAAAAATTCATGCCGGTAGCATTCCCTCGATGGGAGGCATCGCCATTGTATTTGCATCCTTTCTCGGGCTCTTCGCCTGGCTTAGTTTTGATCAAATTGTGGAGACCAGGTATTTTCTTGTGGGGCTCGGCATCATGTTTTCTGTGGGGCTTCGGGACGATTTGATTGAGCTAACGGCCTTTCAAAAGTTAATCGGGCAATCCATTCCGGCATTCTTCGTGATTGTAATGGCCGATATCCGAATTTCCGGATTGTACGGTTTTTTAGGAATATACGAAATCCCCTACCTCGCCAGCGTGCTGCTTACCTTCATGGCGATTTTGGTACTTACCAATTCGTTTAACCTAATCGACGGGGCAGATGGCCTCGCGGGCTCCCTGAGCCTGGTGACGCTAACCATTCTAGGATTTTGGTTTTATACGGTTGGAATGGTTTCTTACAGTCTGATTTCGTTCACCCTGGTGGGTGGCGTATTGGCCTTTTTGGTATTCAACTGGCATCCGGCAAAAATATTTATGGGGGATACCGGCTCGCTTAGTCTGGGGTTCGCCCTTACCGTATTGGTGGTCCTGTTTGTGGACAAGACCGGTACCATGGCTCCCTGGGAGGGATTAAAACTGCACGCCCCCTTCGCCGCAGGACTGGCCTTCTTGATTGTCCCCGTGTACGACACGGTGCGGATATTTATCAAACGAAGCATGAAGGGTAAATCTCCCTTAAAGCCCGACAAAAGCCATGTACATCACTTTCTTATCCGGATGGGATTGAGACACAATCAGGTAGCATTGACGCTTGGCACTGTAAAATTGCTATTTATCGCATTGGTGTTCCTGGGAAGCTCCCTGAACGACCACATCCTTTTCCCCACGTTGGCATTAGCGGCCGTTGCGCTGGGCATTTGGATGGACAAACAAACCCTTCGAAGTATCAAGACGAACTGCAAAAAAATGCCAAGTTTGTCCGAAAAGCACCTTCGCAAGGAGCGGAAGCGTTTGGTACGGCGACGGAAGCCCGAAATCTCAAAAAGTGTATTTTCCGACAACGAAATCAACATGAACTAACCGCGCCTGATTAAAATGCCGGGTAGTGAAAAAAAGCCGTCATCTGCATAAGATGACGGCTTTTTGCTGGTATCAAACATCACAAATCTCGACACCTTGCTTCAGCGAAGCCAATTTATCGGGTCGCTTGGGGATAAACTCCTGACCCACATAGCCCTGGTATCCGGTATCCAGAATGGCTTTCATAATGGCCGGATAGTAGAGTTCCTGGGTTTCATCGATTTCATTTCTACCCGGCACCCCTCCGGTATGGTAATGGGAAATGTAGGGATGGTAGGCCTTGATCGTGGCGATTACGTCGCCTTCCATGATCTGCATGTGGTAAATATCGTACAGGAGTTTGATGTTTTCCGAGCCAACTGCCTTGCACACCTCTACTCCCCAGGCGGTGTGGTCTGCCTGGTAGTCTTTGTGGTTGACTTTGCTGTTCAATAACTCCATGCATAGGATAACCCCGTATTTTTCGGCGGTAGGCATGACTTTTTTTAGCCCTTCGGCACAGTTCTTTATGCCCGTCTCGTCATCCAGGCCGTTTCTGTTGCCGGAAAAGCAGATGATTTGCTTGTACCCCGCTTCGGCCACTTTGGGGATTACTTCCTCGTAGCTCTGGATCAATTCGGCATGCAGCTCGGGATTGTTCCATCCCCTTTCTATTCCCATGCCCGCTCCCCAGGGCATGGCACAGTCCAATCCGTAGGATTTTAGGACGGGCCATTCTTCCGGACCAGCCAGTTCGATGGACTTCAGGCCAATGGAAACGGCGGCTTTGCACAGGTCTTCAAATGCAATGTCGTTGTAACACCAACGGCATACGGAGTGGTTGATGTTTCCTTTTAGATTATCAGGAAGTCTTTCCTCAGCAGCCATTAGACGCTGGGAAAGGCCGGGAACGAGCATTCCGGCAAGGCCAGTGCCTGCTAGTTTTTTTAATGCCCTCCTTCGGGGGTTATTTTCGGTTTGTTTCATACGTGTTGGAAATAAATTAAGATTGTTTTTTAAGTGACATCAGGTAGGCGACCAAATCGACCAGCTCTTCGGTGCTCATGGTTTTTTCCAGACCGCCCGGCATCATCGAATGCTCCATTTGTTCCATGCGCTGCATATCCGCTGTTTTTATCGGAATGGTGCTGCCACCGGGCACCTTCAATTCGATATCGGTTTCGGTCTGACTGGCGATAATCCCACCCATACTGCTGCCATCTTTCATTTCAATAAGGTAGCCCTCGTAGCCAAAACTAATGCCTGCATCCGGGTGCAGAATGGAGATGTATTGCGCCTCCTTGGATAGCTTGCTGCCAATTTCCGTCAGCTTGGGGCCAAAGTCCATCCCAATAGCTCCCACCTGGTGGCACACCGCACAATTGTTTTTGAAAACCACCAATCCTTTTTCAACCGAGCCTTCCATGGCTAGTAATTCGTTCATTGGGGGGAGTGGGTTTTCCTCGTCGGAAGCATTATCCAGGTAACTGGCCGCTTCAGCCCGTACACTTTTTCTCCAGGCCCGGCTTACGCCCGTTACCGCCGAGGGAATCAGGTTTTCCGGAAGCTGTTCCGCTCGTAGCAGTTCGAGGATTCGCTCTTCCCCTCCATAGCTACCACCGATGGCAGCGGTAGCTTCCTTTCGTACTGCCAGGGAAAGACGGTCGTCAAACGCCATTTTTTCCAGCATACCCAGGGATTCTTTCGATCCGATTCCCCGCAGCACCGCTAACATGGGATAGACCTTTTCTTCTTCGCCGCTGTATAGTACCTCCCGGATTTGGTCCGCCCCATCCTGCCGAAGCAGTACGGTAGCGGCAGTCTTGCCCAAGTTATTATCGCTCTCTTTCAATGCCAGTTGCAACAGCCTGGGGTTTTCGGAGCGCACGGCAAATTTCTGAACCAACTCGAGGTAGGTTTCCGTACCCGCGCTTTCTTCCAGCGCATCGGCCAAAACCGAGCGTACCGTAGCAGATTCATTCAGATACGCCGGATCAAGGTGGGTCAAAACCAGGTTATTCATTCGCTTGCTTTCTTCTTGATTTTCCTGGCGGAGTTGCCCCTCTTCCAGCATTTTGATCAGGGCCTTTGATTTTTTATCGGCATCTGGGTTAAAGTCAAAGGCACGGAAATACCGCAGTCGATCGTCCAGGGGTTTCGCAGGATCCGAAGCCAGTTGGGCCAGGTGATCCACGGCAGTTCCCGTCCGCGATCTCCAGACAATGTCCTGATTTTTCTTATCGCTAAGGTCAGCGCCGGTCTTTTCCAACCAGGCCGCGTAGAAGTCGGACCACTGCCCCCTGGCTCCAATGCCTAGCGCTTCCAGGTACCAGCGGTCCTCCCCATCGTGTTGAACGGCCAGACTGGCCCAAAGCTCCGCGGCTTCGGGAGCATGCAATCCCCGCAAGGCAATGGCTGCTTCTCGTCGTACCTGGGGATCTTTGTCCATGACCAGCTGCTTCAGCAGGGGAACCAGGTCCAGGTTTTCCTGCCTTGCTGCCCGGATGGCACTGATCCGAATATCTGGATGGGTATGTTCGAGGGCTTCGCGAATATACGTCTCACCGGTACCGTTCATTTTCGCTAAAAGCCAAAAGGCCCGTGCCTGAAAACGGGGGTTTTCATGGGTACGAAAAACTTTCTCCAGGGCGGGGGCGGCATCCTTGCCCATGGCTTTTAGGTTTTTCCACCCCTGGTAACGCATGGAAAGGTTCGGATTCAGTAAGGCCTCGATCGCACCGCTCAGCGAATTGATATCAATCGCCGGAATTTCGTAGGCCTGACCCGGTGTGGATACCCGGAAAATTCTGCCCCTGTCGAGGTCTCCCGCCTGATGCCCACCAACGCCAGGATCGTACCAATCGGCCACCATCAGGGACCCATCCGGTGCCACACAGAGGTCCGAAGGGCGAAACCACTGGTCTTTGTCCCCTTCCATAAGATTGACAATGGAGGCACTATAACCCGCTCCGTCTTTTTCTACCGGGTAGGCACGGACCACGTTCGGACCTGCGTCGGTGTGGATAAGCTGATTCCAAAATACTTCAGGCAAGGCCTTACCTTCGTATACCACCATCCCAGTGGGAGAACCAGCCCCGGTTTGCAAGAGATTGGGGACCACTCCGGGATCGTTGAGATGCCAATGCTGCTGGGGTATTTCTTTTTCTTTGTTGGTGCGGTTAGCACGCCATCCGGCTCCTGTCATTTCATCCTTGTAGCCGAAATTGCCGTATTCCATTACATAGTTGATCCGGACCCCTTTGTTCCCGTCATCGTCGTTATCGGATTGCCACAGGGTGCCATAGGAATCAACGGCCACTTCGTAGTTGTTTCGGAAGTTTTGTCCCAATACCTCGATGCCGGAGAAATCCGGGTTGCATCGGAATACCAGCCCTTCTTTGTACGAATCGGCATCGATGGGAGTACCGTCGGCATCGGTCAGGGTTCGGCCGTCTCTGTCTTGAATGGAGCCACCGGAGTTGCCAAAATTAAAGTAAAACTTGCCGTCCGGCCCAAAAACAAACGCATGCATCCCGTGATCGTGTTGCTCTCCGCCAATACCCGTAAACAGTACTTCTTTTTTATCGGCTTTATCGTCTCCATCGGTGTCGGTCAGCAACCATACATAGGGGCTTTGGGAAACGATGGCTTGGTTTCCCATGACCCAGATTCCCAGCGGCGCATTCAATTCCGGATCCTGGTAAAATACCGTGCTTTTGTCGGCTACACCGTCTCCGTCACTGTCCTCCAGGATGAGTATGCGGTCGCCTTCGTCTTTGGTTTCATTTCCGGTGATGGCAGGTCGGTAATTGTAGGCTTCGCATACCCAAACCCGTCCTTTGTGATCGATATCTATATTGGTGGGGTTGGTAATCATGGGTTCCGAAGCGAATAGCCTTGCTTCAAGCGATTCGTTTACCCGGATTCCAAGCAATGCATTTTCAGGCTTTCGTTTTTCTTCTTCGGTCAATTGATCGAAGGGGTGTGTGGCGGCGGTATCCGTCGCTTCCTTACACGAAAGGCAGACAAGTAGAAGGAATAAAACTCCCTTCAGGGAATGGAGATGAGCGGTTTTGGGCATGGTTCTGTGTTAGTTGACGCTTTTTCGCAATTTCATTGGTTGAATAAACAGAAAATTCCGATATTATTCCACTAATTTAACTGTTTTTTTGACAGTTATACCGGCCTTCATGGCGGGGGAGGCTGCTTTTTGCTGTTTTCCTGCCTCCGCCTTTGGCGCAAGGCCAGCCGAATCCGGCAAGGGAAAATCCCTGGCCTAACGCACGTTAAACCACTTCAAAAAATGGGTCTAAACAGACGAAAATTTATTCAACAAGCGAGTGCTGTTTCCGGGTTGCTGCTCATGGGTGGCCTGCCGGCTATTGGGCGGCCTCTTGCAGACAAAGTACGCGTCGGAATCGTCGGGGGAAGATTTGGAGCGACGTTTCAATTTCACGAACACCCCGACTGTATCGTCGAAGCGGTTAGCGATTTGCGCAAGGACCGACGGGATCACCTGATGAAGACCTACCGCTGCGAGAAAAGCTATCCTTCCCTGGAGCAGCTGCTGACCGACCGGTCCATCGATGCGGTGTTTCTGGCCACACCGGCGCCGGACCACGCCCGGCATACCATTGCCAGCCTGAAAGCAGGCAAGCACGTGCTGTGTGCGGTACCGCTGGCCATGAGCCTGGAAGAATGCGAGGCAGTAAAAGAAGCGGTAAAGGAATCCGGCAAAATCTTTATGATGGCCGAAACCACGACTTTTATGCAAGGCACCATCACGGCGAGAAAATTCTACGAAGAGGGTCGCTTTGGCGAAATTTTCAGTGCGGCAGCAGAGTACAACCACCCCGGCCTCGAGGCGCTCTGGTTTGAAAATGGGAAGCCGACCTGGAGGCATGGATTGCCGCCCATGCATTATCCAACGCATTGCACGGCGTTTTTGATCAGTGTGACCGGAGAAAGACTGAGCCGTGTGAGTTGCCTCGGTTGGGGAGCAGGCGAGGGGCTCCTGAAAGACAACCCTTACCAGAATCCATTCTGGAATCAAACCGCTTTCTTCCACACCAACCAGGGCCACCCGTTTCGGGTGGAGGTCAATTGGAAAGGGGCGCTGCGAAATGCCGAAAGAGGGGAATGGCGGGGAGAAAAAATGAGCTTGTATTTGCCCAGCGGGCATGCCGGTACCGGAACGCTAATCACGGAAGAAGAAGCGGAAGGAAAGGACGATGCCGGGTTTGTGCACACCAAAAACAAGGTAACGTCCTTTGAATTCCCGCGGTGGTGGGAGACGGAGATGTTGCCGGAACCCCTGCGCCACAACAGCGGTCACGACGGGTCGCACCCCTTTATTACGCACGAATTTATCCAATCCATTCGCAATAACCGCGCTCCAAGGGTCGATATTTACGAGGCACTGGCCTACACCGTACCGGGCATCGTTGCCCACCAATCGGCACTAAACGGAGGTCAGCTACTCCCTATTCCGAATTTTGATGATTAGCGGGCAGGGTGGAGTAGGCTCAGGTAAGCAGGAATAAAGTCCTCCAGACTTGTTATGGCCTCGCTTATGCCTAGATGGGCCGCGGCCAGGCGGTATAGGTCGGGTTTTTTCATTCCGGATCCTCGCATGGTTCGAATGGCCAGGGCGCCTTCCGATTTGGAAAGTTTTTTCGAGCCGTCTTTGAGTAGGGGGTGGTGAAAAAAGGTAGTTCCGGCTAGCGGCTGGTCCGGCAGGAGGGATGACAGGTACCCCTGCGCGCAAGTGGAGTCCCACAAATCCTCGCCCCTGACAATGAGATCTATACCGAAAAAGCGATCATCTACCAGCGAAGCGACTTGGTAGGCCGGGTCCCCGTCTTTTTTTCGTACCACAAAAAAAGCCATGTCCTCCGGGATCTGGCAGTTCCTGCAAGCGGCAGGATAGTCCGTAAGCGCATACGTGAAGTCGGGCCTCGTTTTCAACCGCCAGGCCAGGCCCTGCCCGGTAAGGGATAGGTTTCGGGGTAGGCAATGGCCGGTATACCAGCCTTTGGGATGGTTTTTTTGGATTTTTTTTCGGGAGCAGTCACACGAAAAGAGCAGGCCCTGCTCTGCCAACGCATCCAGTAGTGTCTGGTATTGCGGCATCCTGCATCGTTGGGAATACCGGTTTTTCAGGTCGCTCAGGTCGCGCGGCCCTTCGTCGTAGGGGATTTCCAAAAAGTCAAGCGTATCGAAAATGTCTTGTATGTATTCGGTACGGACCCGTCGCTGATCCAGATCATCAATCCGTAGTAAGACCTTTGCCCCGTGCTTTTTTGCCAAACTTACCGTAATCAGAAAGGAAATTACGTTTCCCAGGTGCAGGTAGCCACTCGGGGTAGGTGCCAGTCTGGTTTTATGGAAGGTAGGAGTCACGCCAATTCACGAACTTCGTTGGTATTTGAGATGGAAACGGGCACAAACCGGGCAAACAGCTCTTCTTTGTACCAGCCTTCTTTCTTTACTTTTTGGATGATTTTGCGGTGGGCTGTTTGGTAGGCATAAGCCTCCATTTTTTGCTGGCTCTGCCAGTAGCTGAAGGTGGCTTGTTCGATAGCCGGCCACTCTCCGATGCCCTTGGTAAACAGCAGCCCATCGGCTTTTTCTGCAGAGCGGCTGCTACCTGGGACAAACCGTAAAAACCGGGGAATTTTACGAAGTTTTACCCGGGCTCGGGTAATGACCATGATGGGGCCTTCGCTTGTCGCCTTCGCAGTCACCGCAAATGGCTGCTTCCCGTTCCAGCTTCCATGGCATTGACTACAGCGCATCCAATAGGTAAAGTTGCTCTTGCATTGCTGACTAAATCGCTTGTATATCTCCGATTCGGAATACATTCTGGCAAAAGCAGCATTTTTCCATACCAGAAGCAGGGCATAGGTTCGGAAATCCGGTTTGAGGGAAAACCCAAATCCACCGCCTGTGCCCATTAGCTTAAAAAATGACACGCCATCCACTTGCCGAATAGGGGACAGCGCCAACTGCATTTGATTAAATGCCCACCAACGATTCCTTTTGGGATATTCAAAAAAAGTCAGAGATACGATTTCTTGGTTGTCACTCATAACTGCAGAAAGGGGAGCCGCTATCTAAACCAGCCCTGGGACGCAAGTATACTAAAGCATTTGGAGAAAACACATGGGCTTCCGAAAAATCAATCGAAAACCCGCTTGATAATAATCCGGATCAGAAGAATGGCCAGGGCAATAGTGGTTCCTGCTATAACAAATTCCATGGGCTGAGCGGTCCTGTTTAGTAAATGGGAATGGTGTCAGTAAACAAAAATCGGGCGGGTTTGGGTAATTCCGCCCCTTTCCGCGCTTGTTCAGCAAATGTAACCCGATCGCATGGGATAAAGTTTAGGAAATGCCTGTGAAAAGAAGGAAAACTAAACGGAATCTCCGTACTTCTCGTGTACCTTTGCTGCTTGTAAATGCAGGTATGGTACAATTAAAAACACGGCGATTTGCTGCGGGTGCGTTCTTTTTTCTAACCGGACTGTGTTTTTCCTCCTGGGCCTCACGCATACCCGACCTACAGAAAAAATTTCAGCTGAGTGAGGGGCAATTGGGGTCTGTATTGGTGGGCATGCCGCTGGGTTCCCTGTTGGCGCTTCCGTTGGCCGCCTGGGCCGTTTTCCGTTTCGGAAGCAAAGCAGTGGTGTTGGCCGGGATGTCCTTTTATTTACTTTTTCTGCTCGGCATTGGAATCGCTCCCGATGCCTTCGTTTTGGCCATCATGGTCTTTATTTTCGGCATGATGGGAAATATGATGAATATCTCCCTGAATACGCAGGCCCTGGGAATTGAAAAAGATTACGGGAGAAACATCCTGAGCTCGTTTCACGGCCTGTGGAGTTTGGCTGGGTTTGTCGGAGCCGGTATCGGTGCCCTGATGGTGTACCTGGAGATTTCTCCAGCAGACCACTACTTAATTATACTCTTGCTGGGAGCTGCAATGCTGGTGTATTTCGAGAAAGGCATTCTATCGGACGCCAAAAAAAAAGAAAGCGGTGGCGGGGGTTTTGTCTGGAAACGACCCAACACGACCCTCGCCCAACTGGGGATGGTGGGTTTTTGTGGCATGATGTGTGAAGGCTGCATGTTTGACTGGTCGGGCGTATACATGGCCAAGGAAGTAGGTGCATCGGCAGCGTGGGTGCCCAGCGGATACGTAGCCTACATGGGGGCCATGGCCTCCGGTAGATTTTTAGCAGACCGACTCGCCAACCGATTTGGCAAAATAGTCGTGTTGCAACTATCCGGATTCATGGTTTTTGCGGGGTTGCTACTTTCTGTCCTTTTTCCGGTTATTTGGATCGTCATTCCTGCGTTTATTTTGGTGGGCTTCGGAACGGCAGCCGTAGTGCCGCTGACCTATAGCCTGGCAGGCAAATCATCGGCCTATGCCCCCGGACTTGCCATTGCGATGGTTTCCACCATCTCCTTTTTTGGATTTTTGTTGGGGCCGCCGCTTATCGGGTTTGTTGCTGAGCTGATCGGCTTGAAAGGATCCTTTGCCCTAATGGCCGTCGTGGGCTTGATGATTTCGTTTTGGGTCTGGGTCGGCCGGGACAATTTTACCGCCGTTCCCTCCTGATTCCTGATCAAATTCATTTACAGATCGCTGGTATTGGTTTTTGAATTTTTATGCTTATTTTTACCAAAATTTAGTACCATACCAAATCGGTAGGTTTTATAGAATTAATAGAGAGGCAACATGCAGGAGTCATTGATTTCAAAAAAGGTTTATTCGAAGGAAGAAATTAGCGCGTTGAATGCCCGCTACCAACCGCTCAGCGTGGAAGAACGGGTGCTCCGCCTGTATGAGGACTTTGAGGCCAAAGAAGTGATGCTCACCAGTTCCTTTGCTGCTACCTCTGCCTTGTTGCTGAGTGTATTTTCGAAATGCAATCCCGAGCAGAAGATCTATTTTATCGATACGGGGTATCATTTTCCGGAAACATTGGAATACAAGAAAAAGCTTACCGAGCTCTACGGGCTGAACGTGGCCTCTGTAAGTGCGGGAAAGCAGGACCACGAATACACCACCGTCAATCAGACCTGGAAATCGGACCCGGAACTCTGCTGCGCTATCAACAAAGTAAAGCCGCTAGAATTGATCAAAAGTCGCTTTTCCGTCTGGGTATCGGGTCTCATGCGTTGGCAGAGTGACCACCGCTCCAGCCTGGATATTTTTGAAGAGCGCGGCGGGATTTTGAAATTTTATCCCCTGTTGGATGTTACCGAAGAAGAGCGGGATCAATACATACACGAGCACCAGCTACCTTTTCATCCGCTGATCGCTTTCGGGTACCATTCCATCGGTTGCAAACACTGTACGGTGCCCGGAGCGGATCGCAGTGGTCGTTGGAACAATAGCCCGAAGACAGAATGCGGGCTGCATTTATAAGTGCCTGCGCTAAGCGGTCTTTTTCCAGGTTAAACGTTATTTTGACACAAAACCCATCCGATTGTTGGATGGGTTTTGCTTTTTCCATATTTTTCGTCCCTCAAAAATAGCAATACCGTATGAAAGGAAATTTTATTTTCGTTGTGGCATTACTTGCTGCGATGGCATGCAAACCGGAAAAGAAAGTGGAGTTGATCGAGTCTACCACTTCCGCCTCACTGGACTCCCTGAGCCAGGCATTGGGTTGGCCGGAGGAGTTGGCGGTTCAGGCTTTTTCCGGACCGGAGCTTACGCCCAGCCCGGCCTGCTTGGCAGTTTCTCCCTATGGAGAGGTGTATGTGGGCGTAGACGCCATAGGATCCCTGGGCAAAACCCCCGGAAAAGGCAGGATTGTCAAACTCATCGATAGGGATAACGACGGAAAAGCGGACGAGCATACGGTATTTGCGGCGGTAGACAATCCCCGGGGAATCATCCCTATTGGCGACAAACTCTACGTTTTGCATACCCAATTTTCCCTGGAAGATAGCCTGGCGACCGGGATGGATTTGGTCGTGTTTGAAGACAAAGATGGAGACGGGATGGCGGATGGTCCTTCCGCTCCGCTGATACAGCACATCAGTTCTCCGAAGTTTTTGCAGGGTAGAGGAACGGACCACGCGACGAATGGTATCCGCCTGGGCATCGATGGCTGGATATACATTGCCGTTGGCGATTTTGGTTTTCACGGGGCCGTGGACCGGGACGGTACGGAAATGACCATGCTTGGCGGCGGCATACTGCGGGTCCGACCGGATGGTACGGAAATGGAAGTCTATACCCATGGGCTGAGAAACATATACGATGTGGCCATTGATCCGTACATGAATGTATTCACTCGCGGTAATACCAATGACGGTGGCGGCTGGAACATCCGGTTTATACATCAGATACAAAGTGGGGAGTACGGATACCCGGTTCTTTTCAAGAATTTCACGGAAGAGATCATTCCTGCGTTGGTAGATGTGGGCGGTGGGTCCGGTACCGGCGCCCTATTTATGGACGACTACCGATGGCCGGAAAAGTTCAATCAGGTGCCCATGATGGCCGATTGGGGTCGGAGCCAGGTATACATTCACCGGGTGACGGCGGATGGCCCCTCCTATACGCAGGAGGAGGAGGAATTTTTCAAATTGCCCCAGGTTACCGACCTGGACATGGATGGAACGGGAAGGATGTTTATGGCGGCCTGGGACGGGGCCGGCTATTCCGGAAACGAGCAAAAAGGATATGTGGTGCGGGTCGTCCCCAAAACCTGGGAATATTCTGAAATGCCCGATTTGGAAACGCTTGATACGGATGACCTGGTAGACTTACTGGGTGAAAGAAGCGCCACCATTCGATTGTATGCGCAGCAGGAATTGATCGCCCGAGACAGCGATGAGGCCGCCGACGAAGCACTTCGCCTTGCCAAAAAAGCGGGAGAACCTCTGTATGCGCGGGTGGCGGCCATGTACGCGTATGCTCAGCTTCGCGGCACGGCTGGTTTGGACAACCTGCTACCCTTGATGGAGGACACGGAAATGAAGGAACACGTCATCCGGGCAGTTACCGATAGAGCGGCGTACGTCGCCGGGTTGCCGGTTGAACCATTTATCGAAGCGATGGGTGACCCTTCGCCCAGGGTTCAGGCAGCGGCCATCATTGCCCTGGGAAGGATTGGAAAGAAGGAGGCGGTTCCTCACTTACTGGAAGTAGCCGTTCCCGATTCGTTCCAGGCTCCAAAGTTCGGCGAAGAAGGCCCCCATGCCCAGCCAAATGCGGCCATTATCCTGCCTCACCTGGCCGTCAGATCCCTGGTCAAACTGGAGGCAGACGAACCTTGCCTGCAGGCCGTAGGCACAGCCAATTCGGAATTGGCGCTCTGGGCGTTGCGCTACATGCACACCCAGGACGCCGTTTCGGGGTTAATTTCCCGGTACAACGGAGCAGGAACGGAGCAGATCGAGCTAAAGCAGGGTATCCTGAGCACCCTGGCCAGGCTCTACACCAAAGAGGCGCCGTATGACGGCTCCTGGTGGTGGGGAACCCGTCCGGATACCCATGGGCCTTACTACAAGTCCGTTTTGTGGGCGGCCTCTCCGGAAATTAAATCTTTGTTTCAACAGCTTTGGAATAACGGGAGTCAGTCCGATAAGGACTACATCGCAATGTTGAATCAGAAAAACCGCATGGGAATCCTGGAATTTGGCGGAGATTATGCGGTGACCGAGGTATTGGAAGAGCCCGGGGTAGATTTGGAAAAGATAAAAAATCAGAAGGGACAAATAGGCGCTTCCTCGATCGAGGATATCCTGCTGGCCATGCAGGAGATACCGGGAGAGGCGGTAAAAGGCAAAGCGATTTTTGAGCAACAAGGCTGCAAGGCTTGCCACAGCATCGCCCCAGGCGAACAAATGAAAGGGCCGTACATGGGGCAAATCGGAAGTATCATGTCCCGCGAGCAAATCGCAGAGTCCATCCTTAAGCCGGATGCATCCATCTCGCAGGGTTTTGCCACCGTGATGATTCAGACAAAAGACGACAAGACCTACGTCGGTTTTGTTACCGAAGAGAGTGCCACGCGAATCGTCATCCGAAATATTGCGGGACAGGCGTTTACGCTTGCGGCAGACAATGTAATGAAACGTACCGAAATGGAAAACTCCATGATGCCTGCTGGGCTTGCCAACTCCCTTTCCTACGAAGAGTTTGCCTCTCTGATTACCTTTCTTTCGGAACAGAAATAAGGGGGGCTACAAGAACGACCAAACGATAAAAGGCCTGTCCATAGCGGAACAGGCCTTTTTTGTGGTTCATTGTCCGGTCTTCGCTTCAGCAGTCAGGTAAGCCGGATTATACCGCTGTCCCAAAGTGGGATTTGTTCATAAAGGTAGAACTTACCTAGCTGGAGTAAGCTCAATTTTCCGGAACTCAATGGCTCCGTGATCTCCCTGTAGCATCAGTGGCCCCGGCTCGCCTTCCCTGCTATCGAGTGCACCTCCGGTGATACCTGGGATGATCTGATCGCAAATGATTTCTTTGCCGTTTGCAACGATCGTGACCCGACGTCCAATCAGCGTGATCTCAAAGCTTTGCCAAACTCCAGGGCCCGCGGCCACCATTTCGTTTGGTGTCAAAAAGCCATATACCCCACCAAAGTAAATGGAGGAAGGAGGCGTTCCTTTATTGTCTTCAATCTGGACTTCGTAGCGCCCCCTCAGGTATATGCCGCTATTGCTTCCTTCCGGGTAGCGAAATTCCACATGGAGCTTAAAGTCCTCAAATTTCTCGTCGGAAATCAGGTTGGCCCCGGCTTGCTCACTGGTAAGGATGCCATTCACCACTTTCCATTGATTGCCTGCCTGATCCGCATGCCAGCCATCCAGGTTTTTACCATTGAACAAGGCCATGGTCTTCCCCCATTTGGGTGCCGTTTCCCGGACCAATAGCGGTGCTTTAACGCCCATAAAGGAATGGGTATCGCCCATGCTGCTCGTGATGGTACCGCAGAGCTTTCCTTCTTGCAGCCTTCCTTCAAATACCATGTCCCGATCCGAATCGTCCCATTGGGGAGGGATTGAAAAACGCACCGTTCCCTGATCGAAATGCACCTCGGATATGGGTCTTGCGCTCCCATTATGGGCCACAAAATAGCCCACCAGTGTCCGGATTCCCGATAGTTTTACTTCCAGCCAGGAGGGAACTTCCTTGCCGTCCATGGTAACGGTAAGGTCCCATTTTCCCAATAGTTCCTCCGAATCCTGGGCGGACAGGGAATTGGCCGCAAACAGCAGGCAAAAAATAAGCACCGTCCCTAAGTTGATTTGAAATTTTCTCATACGTACGCAGTTGTTGGTTAATAATCGGATAAAATTACTTGTTTTTTGCGGGCAATTAAAACAGAAATGGAAATAAAGACCTCGCCTCCCGCAGTGGGTAGCCCACAAACCCACCGTTGGTACAGGGTCAGAGGAATGGTGTTAAGCGCAAAGTCCATCGCCCGTCTGCGGAAGGCGGCGGCAGGTCGGGGTGTTTCGGCTTAGGGGCTGAGCCATAGTAGTTGAAATCCGCAAATCAGGCCGAGGATGGCACCCACTACCAGTTCGGTAATCCGATGCCTTCCGAGTTGCCAGCGAGACCAGGCAATAAGTGGGAGACATCCTATAAGCGCACCCGCCAGTGACAAATTAATGGGGGAGAGAGCGATGGAAATATAGGCGGCTATTGCCAGGTGTAAGGAGACTTTGATTCGAAAATTGAGCAGGAAGGATACCAGTAGCAGTTGCAGCAGTACCAGTCCCCCCGTACGTATAGATCTGGGCTGATCGCTTAGCCATAAAAATCCGAAAACCACTGTACCGAGAAAAAGCATCCATAGGTACAGGGAATACCGCTGTTTGCGAAGGGAAACATCAAAATTCGTATACCGCCCCGTTCTCCTGTGGTATTCGTTCCAAAGAATCAGGGGGAGGATGCCGAGCAATAAGGTCCCAGCCAGTGTCCATCCGGCCTTTATGGGTTCGAGAATAGTAAAGAGCGAATAGGCCAAAAAGCCCACGAGCAAACCAATGGGGTGGGCGATTTGGGAAATACGTAAGGCCAAACGGTTTTTCACGGTACCCGGTAGATTAAGGAACCAAGTTGCCGGTTTATTTCTAGAATACGGCAGGCTTATTCGATTTTTTTTGGGAGAAAAGCAGGGCGGTAAATCCAGGAATCCGCGGTATTACCAAAAATCACCGGTAAATTTTCCGGCTACCGGTAAAAGGGTTAAATTAGCGGCTTCTTAGAAAAAGCATACCTAATCCGGTACACAATAAAAATGGATGTAGCAGTGATCAAATACAATGCCGGAAATGTGCAGTCGGTATTGTATGCCATGGAGCGCCTGGGAGCCAATGCCACCCTTACGGACGATTGGGAAACCATCAAAAAATCAGATAAAGTAGTATTTCCCGGGCAAGGGGAAGCGAGTACGGCCATGAAGTACCTGCGAGAACGAAAGTTGGATCAGTTGATTCAGTCCCTGGAACAACCGTTTTTCGGCATATGTCTCGGGTTGCAGTTGCTTTGCGAGCATTCGGAGGAATACGATACTTCCTGTTTGGGCGTGTTTCCGATTCGGGTTAAGAAGTTTCCCTCGGTAGAAAAAGTGCCTCATATGGGCTGGAATAACCTTGAGCACCTGAAGTCCCCCTTGCTAAAAGGCCTGACGGATTCCGATTACGTGTATTACGTGCACAGTTACTATGCGGAGGTGGATCCCCGCTATACCATTGCTACCTCCCATTACATGCACGATTTCTCTGCCCTGCTTCACCGGGATAATTATTATGCCATGCAGGCTCATCCCGAGAAAAGCAGTCGGGTAGGAGAGACCATTTTAACGAACTTTCTGAATTTATAATGGAAATCATTCCAGCAATTGACATCATCGACGGGAAATGCGTTCGCCTGACGCAGGGAGATTATTCCCGGAAAAAAGAATACGCCTCGGATCCCATCGAAGTAGCGAAGCGGTTTGAAGCTGCCGGTATACGGCGACTGCATTTGGTAGATCTGGACGGGGCCAAGGCCAAACGGATTGTAAATAAAGCGGTCCTCGAAGGCATTTGTCAGGCCACTTCCCTTGCTGTAGACTTTGGAGGAGGGATACAGTCGGACGAGGATTTGGCCCTGGCCTTTCGATTGGGAGCCAGCCAGGTGACCGGAGGCAGCATTGCGGTGAAGAATCCGGACCTATTCGCCGGATGGCTGCAGACCTTTGGCGGGGAGCGGCTGATTCTTGGCGCGGATGCACGCGATAGAAAGATTGCCATATCCGGTTGGCAGGAGACCACCGCTATGGACCTGATCCAGTTTATCCGCGACTATTCGGAAAAAGGAGTACGCTACGTCATCTGCACGGATGTGGCGAAGGACGGGCTGCTTGAAGGTCCTTCGCTTGCCCTGTACAAAGAAATTCTGGAAGAAATTCCCGATATCCGGCTCATCGCCAGTGGTGGTGTGGCGTCGGTAAAGGACCTGGAGGAGCTGGAAGAGGCCGGGGTATACGGGGTCATTGTGGGCAAGGCCTTTTACGAAGGAAAAATACGTTTAGCGGAACTCCGTACATTTATCCGAAATTAGTATGTTAACCAAAAGAATCATTCCCTGCCTGGACGTCAAAGATGGGAGAACCGTGAAGGGGGTCAATTTTGTTGAATTAAGGGATGCTGGTGACCCGGTGGAGTTGGGCCGTCTATATGCCCAGGAGGGGGCCGATGAGCTGGTTTACCTGGATATTACCGCCACGGTAGAAAAGCGAAAGACCTTGGTGGACCTGGTAACCCGCGTAGCGAAAACCGTAAATATCCCCTTTACCGTAGGAGGAGGGATTTCCAATGTGGAAGACGTGAAAGCCCTGTTAAATGCTGGTGCCGATAAAATCAGCATCAACTCGGCCGCTGTAAAAAATCCCCGTGCGGTAGACGAGATGGCCAGGGAATTTGGGAGCCAGTGTATCGTGGTAGCCATTGATACCAAGAATATCGACGGAATCGATTTTGTCCACACCCATGGAGGTAGAAGGCCTACCCTTTTGCAGACCAGGGAATGGGCGAAAGAGGTGACCGACAGGGGCGCCGGTGAAATCTTGCTGACCTCCATGGATCACGATGGCGTGAAAAATGGTTTTGCAAACGAAATTACCGCGGACCTTTCCTCGTTGCTTTCCATTCCGATTATTGCTTCCGGAGGAGCTGGAAACATGCAGCATTTTAAAGACGTCTTTACAGCCGGAAAGGCGGATGCAGCCCTGGCTGCCAGTATTTTCCACTTTAAGGAAATTCCCATTCCTACGTTAAAACAGTATCTTGAAAACGAAGGGATTACCATACGGCGCTAGCGGTGGGCCGATGTCGCATTTGGCCGATGAGTCAAGCAAACTAAAAAAGAAAGAATGGACAGATTAGTTGTAGATTTTGATAAAGTGAATGGTTTGGTACCTGCCATCGTGCAGGATGCGCACAGCAGGGAAGTACTGATGATGGGATACATGAATCAAGAAGCCCTGGACCTTTCCCGAAAAACGGGGAAAGTGACCTTTTTCAGCCGCACCAAACAACGTCTCTGGACCAAGGGTGAAACCTCGGGAAACTTCCTACTCATCCGGAAAATCGAACTGGATTGTGACCAGGACACCCTATTGATACAGGCGACTCCTCAGGGCCCCGTATGCCATACCGGAGAGGACACCTGTTTTGCGCATCAAAACCACAGCAAGACCTACTTTATCGATGCCCTTCGGAAGGTGATAAAAGATCGGAAAAACAATCCTTCCGATAAATCCTACACGGCCTCGCTATTTGCATCCGGTATCAATAAAGTCGCGCAAAAAGTCGGGGAAGAGGCGGTGGAAATTGTAATCGAGGCGAAGGACGATAACAAGGAACTGTTTCTCGGGGAAGCCGCTGACCTTTTGTTTCATTACCTTGTATTACTGGAAGCCAAAGGGTACGAACTGGATGAGGTAATGGAGGTGCTGATCAATCGGCACCAAAAATAACCGACATGGCGGCAGTTGGCACCTTGTTTGTCTACGGAACGCTGCGGAGAGGATTTGCCCACCCCATGGCAAAGACCCTGGAGGAACTCGGCAGGTACCTGGGAAGGGGTACGTTTCAGGGCAGGCTCTACGACCGAGGACCCTATCCGGTGGCGGTGCTTTCCTCCGATCCGTCGCATCGGGTTTACGGAGACGTCTACGCCCTGGAAGCCGAGGAACGTGTATTGGAATTGATGGATGAATACGAAGGGGTAGGTGAGCCTCTGGAAACCGGTGTGACGTTTGAACGGAAGCAAACGGCGGTTCGCCTGGCGGATGGTTCTCGCAAAACTGCCTGGATATACCTGCACTCCGGCTACACCGATCATTTTGTTCCAATAGCCGGTGGGGATTACCTGGCGTTTAAAAACAGATAACGTTTTGGATGGTTTTTTTTCCCTGCAACAGTTGATCAAATCCCGTACCGCTAACTTCCCAACTGCAACAACCCAAGTTGGTGGGATTCTCAGGGAAGCGAGCTGGATATCAATGCCTACAGTTTTTTTAATCGTTGTTTTTCAGCGATTTACAAGGTTTTTGGGCTGGTCAGAAAGCGGTGATGGATTGGATTCAATAGACGGATAGCAGAAAATCACAAATTTCCCCTTTGTCGAGGCTTATTGCTTGCAGCTCGATTTTGTACAGATTTTGGAGTGTACGTTGAATGTACGTAAATTAACTACTTTTTTGTGTTTATTAAACTTAAATTTTGATTTTTCTGAGATATATTTTTAAACAATTACATTTGATTTAGGTTTCTTTACCATATCAACTAAATCAACATACCATGAAAAAATTACTGAGTATTTTCCTAATGGCTACTTTGGTAGTCTTCGGGTCATTCGCCAATGATGACGAAAAAACACCCGCCACCGCTGTGAAAGCGGACAAAGACATTGTAGACCTCGCGGCTGGAACGGATTTTTTATCCACCCTGGTAGCCGCTGTGAAAGCAGGTGGTCTGGTAGACGTATTGAAGGGCGATGGTCCGTTTACGGTTTTTGCACCCACCAACGAGGCCTTCGCCAAATTACCCGCAGGCACGGTGGAGAGTTTGCTTAAGCCGGAAAATAAAGACCAGTTGGTTAAGATACTTACGTACCATGTCATTCCCGGATCAATTAAATCTTCGGATTTGAAAGATGGGATGGAAGTGGAAACCGTGCAGGGGCAAAAAGTGACGGTAAAGCTGGCAGGTGGCAAGGCCATGATTAACAAAGCGACTGTGACCGCGGCAGATATTGAAGCCACAAACGGCATGGTTCATGTGATTGACACCGTCATTCTTCCCGAAATGTAAGAATACCTGTGTTCTACGATTGAAGGCTGTTTCCCTCTGGAGACAGCCTTCTTTGTTTGGCAGCAGCAGGCTTTACTTTTAGCAGCCCTTCGTCCAGATGCACGACGGCGTTGTACCGGTTTAATTCCAGGCAAAAATCGATGTCCTTTTCCAGCTGGTGATTTTGGAGTCTTTTGGCATGCGAGGCTTTTTCCAGAAAAAAGGAAAGGTTTTCACCTGCCTGCTGAAAGACCGCCTCCATCGCCAGGGTGGCATCGCAGTCGTGTTTCCAACCCAGTGTCAGGGAAAGTGCTCCTGCATACAAGGAGTCCTCGATGTTGAATTTTCCTTTCCATCCTGCGCAAAGCACGAGAACGTCCCGGTCGCTAATTTGCAGGTAATCTACCGTGGCTTGCAGGTTGAGGAAGGAGCCGATCAGGATTTCTTCCGAATCCGCCTCCGCAAGCGAAATGGCCCGGGTTCCATTGGTCGTGGTCATGGCCAGTTTTTCGCCGGCAAAGGCATTGCCTAGAAAGGAAAGGGGACTGTTTCCCAGGTCGAATCCTTCGGCTTGCTGTCCGTTTCTTTCGCCAGCAATCAACCAATTTTTGTTTTTGTAGTTGCGGCACTCGTCCAAATCGCTTAGAGGCTTGATGCACCGCACCCCATTCGAAAGGGCAGTAACCATGGTAGAACTTGCTCTAAAAATATCCACGACCACCACGGTCTTTTGCGTTAAATCGTGTAGGTGGATCAGTTCCGGACTGATACAGGTTTCGATGTTCCTCATTTGGTCAGTAAGGGAAGTTTTTTGATAGTGGCTTCAAGGGATTTTTTGCGGACTTCGATACCGATACGGGTGCCCGGTTTGGCATAGGCTACATCCACGTATCCAAGACCAATGCCTATGCCCATACTGGGAGAAAGACTTCCGGATGTTACCCTGCCGATGGTAACGCCTTCCGTGTTCACTATGGGGTAATGGGCACGGGGAATTCCCTTTTCCTCAAGTACGAATCCGACCAATTTTCTTTTTACACCGGTCTGTTTTTGCTCCTTTAAGTCCTTGTGGTTGATAAAGTCCTTGGTGAATTTCGTGATCCAGCCCAATCCAGCTTCAATGGGGGAGGTTTCCTCGGTGATATCGTTGCCGTAGAGGCAATAGCCCATTTCCAGCCGCAGGGTATCCCTGGCTCCCAGACCAATGGGTTGAATGTCATAGGGTTTTCCAGATGCAAAAAGGGCGTTCCATACGGCCGAAGCATCTGCGTTTTTTACGTACAGCTCAAATCCTCCTGCGCCAGTATAGCCCGTTGCGGATACGATCACCTCAGACGCTCCGGCAAATTTCCCGGTGCGGAAATGGTAAAAAGGTATCTCGGCCAGCGGTATGTCCGTGAGCGGCTGTAGCACCTTGGTGGCATTGGGTCCCTGAACGGCAAACAGGCAAAACGCATCCGAACAATTCTCCATAGTTGCCCCCATTGTATTGTGCGTTTGTATCCAATTCCAATCCTTTTCGATGTTGGAGGCATTCACCACCAAAAGGTAGCGGGCGTCATCCAGCCGATACACCAGCAAGTCGTCCACAATTCCGCCGGTTTCGTTGGGGAGACAGGCGTACTGTGCCTGCCCCACGGAAAGACTGGCGGCATCGTTGGAGCTGACCTTTTGAATGAGTTCCAGTGCATGCGGTCCTGAAATGATGAATTCGCCCATGTGAGAAACGTCAAAGACCCCCACGTTTTCCCGGACGGCTTTGTGCTCGGCAATGTCCGAATGGTACCTGACCGGCATGTAGAAGCCGGCAAAGGGAATCATTTTTGCACCCAGTGCTTCGTGAATGTCATTTAGTACTATTTTTTTTATAGGATCCTGCATGAAGTAGTGGCTTGTAAAGCTCAAAGGTAAGCAATGTGATTAATTTTTCAGAAGTGGGGCATGAAAAAAGACCAGTCCGCTGAGGACTGGTCTTTTTGTGGCGTTCCTTAACGCAGCCAGTTGGCTTATGGTCCGGATCCGTGCGCGTGGCATTGTGGATCTTTACCCGCCGTATCCCGGATTTTGAATCAGGGAAGAATTTGCGTCCATTTCCCGTTGGGGAATTGGAAATACCAGCTTGGGGTCGTCGTAGGGGTATTGCAGGGTAGGGGTATTGTTGTCCTGAATCTCCCTTCGTGTACGTTTGCTATCGTGGATAAAATGTCCTTCGTGCGCAAGTTCAAGTTTTCGCTCTTGTAGGATTTCGTCCAGGCTCAGGCTGGTTTTTTCCGGTAGGTTTACACGAAGTCGAATCCGGTTAATGTCTTCCAGTGGCGTGGCGCCGATCGAAGTCCCTTCCCGAAAGTTTGCTTCCGCACGTGTAAGGTACATTTCTGCCAGGCGGATTATTTTTACGTTCCGGAATTGCTCCCGCCACTTGTCGGTGCGGGTTTCCCCTGCTCGTACCACAAATTGTTCCAAACGGTCATCGCCCGGCTCGTATTGATTGATATGGCTGCTGAGAATGGTAATATCCCCATCTCTGCCACCAAATTCGGGGGTGGAGTAAAACAGGTGCATGCTGTTATCCGGATCCTGCGCATTGACCTGGATGGTGAACAAATCCTCCTGGGAATCTGCTTCGTTGTTGAATGCCGCCATGTATTGATTTACCAGTCCTTTGCCGTTGGCAGTTGCCAGATCTATGGCTCGGTTTGCCGCATCCCTGGCGTCGGCAAAACGCTCCATTTGCAAATAGACCCGGGAAAGCAAGGCGGAGGCCACGTAATTACGGGCGAAAAAGCCATTGGTTTCCGGGAGCAGGCCTTCGGCTGTCTCCAAATCGGATACTACTTGCTGGTACACTTCCTCTACCGTATTTCGCGGCGCCTGATCTTCCTCGCTCACTTCCCGCGTTGGGTTCAGAACCAGGGGTACAGCCAGGTTGGTACCTGTGTTTCCAGCAGCATAAGGCAATCCGTACAGCTTCACCAATTCGAAATAGACGGCACCTCGTATAAACAGGGCTTCTCCCCGCACGCGGTCTCTGTCCGCTTCATCGACCAGATTGATTACTTCAAGGATATTGTTGCATACGTTGATCGCGCTGTAGGCCCGAAGCCAGGTATCGGTGACAAAGGAATTATTGGTAAAAATGCTCTTGTTATAAACCTCTCTGGGTTGGTTAAAGGTGCCTTCCCAGCGGATTTCGCCATTAGCGCTGAGCATTTCCGCATACAGGAGAGTTCGGCCTCCCCACAAATCTTCGTCTCGTAGGTCGGCATAGGCGCCAATCAGCACCCGCTTGATATTCGCGTCGCTATTCAGGGCAATTTCCTGATCCACGCTTTGAGCAGGTTGCAGGTCCAGTTGATCCGCGCAGGCGCCTATTAGTAAGGATGCGCCTAAGATCAGGGAAAGATGTATCGTAGTGTATTTCATTGGTTTCCGTAATTAAAATCCGACATTGATACCTAAAGAGAAGGTTTTCGCTTGCGGGGCAGTATAAAAATCGTTGCCCTGGAAAACGTTGGCATCGGAGGTAGTGGCTCCCAGATAATCCGCGTTTACCTCGGGATCCCATCCCATGTAATTGGTAAAGGTCAACAGATTTTGTGCCATTAAGTAAATTCGTGCACTGCTGATTTTCATCCGCTCGAGTACTGTCGATGGCAGGTTATAACCCAGCGAGAGGGTTTTTAGACGCACGTAGCTGCCATCCGAAATAAATCGGCTGGAAGCGTTGCAGCCGTTGCATTCCCCAAGTCTGGCCTGTGGAATGTCGGTGATGTCTCCGGGATTTTGCCAGCGGTCAAATTGGGCAGCCGTACTGTTGTCAAACCAATCCCCGTTAGCGGCATAGAAGCCAGCTCCCCCTTCGTAGATATCGTTTCCGAACACGCCCTGGAAAAGAAAAGAAAGTTGCAGGTTTTTGTAGGAAATGTTATTGGTAATTCCCGCAATGAAATCCGGATTGGGATCACCTACTACCATTCTTGCTGCTTCGTTGTAATCATTGGTGGTTTCGCTAAGGTCCTCATCGGTATAATAGAGCGCATCCCCGTTTGCCGGGTCAACTCCTGCATACCGAGGACCGTAAAACACCCCAATGGACTCGCCGATGAATATACCGTTTAGAAACCGAGACGAGGAGGGAGGAATAGAATTCTGTCCTTCGGAGAGCTCCCGCACCCGGTTGATATTCCGGGCGAAATTAAGGGAGGTATTCCAGCTGAAATCCTGGTCTGCATAGTTGGCTGAATTCAACACCACCTCAAATCCATAATTCTGCATTTTTCCTATATTTTGCCGCTGCGTGGCGAAACCGGTGGTTCCTGGCACGGGTACCAACAACAACAAATCGCTGGTTTGCTTGTCGTAGTAGTCCAATTCTCCGGTCAGTCGATCGTTAAAGAGACCGAATTCGACTCCTACGTTGAACTGCGCCGTGGTTTCCCAGGTGAGGTTTGGATTTGGAATTTGTGTGGGCTGCAAGCCGGGTTGCAAGCCGTAGGAAACCGGACCAAACAAGCCCAGGTGATCAAAGTCGCCGATATCCGCGTTTCCCGTCAGACCATAGGAAGCCCGTATCTTAAGTAAGCTTATCCCCTCTTTGCCAGTTAAAAAGCTTTCTTCTGTGACAACCCAACCTAGGGATGCTGCCGGATAGAATCCCCACTGGTTATTCCGTCCAAAACGAGAAGATGCATCGTAGCGAGCGCTCAAGGTCATCAGGTATTTGTTGTCCAGTTTGTAGTTGATTCTGGAAAAGTAGGAAAGAAAGGAGTGATGTGTAAATTCAGAGGTTCCTTCCACGATTTCGGCGGCTGATTCCAGCGTTCTCAATTCATCCAACGGAAATTCCTGTCCATCCACGCGAGTATAATCATCTTCTGTTTTTTGGAAGGCCATACCCCCTACGGCCTCGAATTGATGCCTCTCGGCAAAGGTGTCCGTGTAGGTGAAGTAATTGTTGGTATTGTAATTAAGGATCCGTGCCCATCGTGAACTACCCTCACCGTTTGTGCCCTGTCCAGTGATGGTACGGGATCCGAAAAACCGGTCATCGTTTTGATTGATGATATCCACGCCAAATTCGGACCGGAATCGCAGCTTATCGCTGAAGGCATATTCACCAAAAATAGTATTGATATTCCGGTAGGTAGAGGTAAGCCAATTGGCATTTTCAGAGTCGATCAGGTTGTTGTAGTACGTAGTCGTGGGGCGATCGTACAGCATTCCGTTTTCGTCCCGGATGGGTGTAATGGGGGCCAGTGCCACCAACTGAATCGGGTTATTGAACTGGTTGTCTTCGGGTAAGGTGGTCGTTTCTGTTCTGGAAAAACTAAAGTTGGCTCCGATTGAGAAACGGTCGGATACCTTGTGGTCCAGATTTAGCCTTCCCGAAATACGCTCAAACTTGTTACGGATCATGATCCCATCCTGCTTGTCATAGGCGGTAGAGAAATAAAAGCGCGTGGATTCGTTGCCACCGTTTGCAGAAAAGTTTACATTGGTGATGCCGGCATCCGGGTTGAATGCCTGTTCCTGCCAGTCAGTATCGACGCCGCCATTCCGCCAATCGGTGTGTCCGGCGTAGCGGTCCAGCCGGGTCTCAACAAACTCCAGATCCGAATCTTCGTAGTCGGCGGGGTTGTTTAGGGGGTCCAGCCCATTTGCCAGGTCGTTGTTGTATCCGGATTCGCGCATTAGCTCGATGTACTGGGCAGAATTCAGAAACTCATTTCTTCGGGTAGGGCTACTGACTCCCCGTTGAATTCCCACATTGAACTTGGTTTTGCCTGCCGTACCACTTTTAGTGGTGATTAGCACCACTCCGTTTGATCCCCGTGCGCCATAAATGGCAGCTGCCGACGCGTCCTTCAATACCTCGAAGGATTCGATATCGTTGAAATTGATATCGGCCATGGGGTTGCTCTTACCGATCGTCCCGCCCGAGGTTACGGGAATTCCGTCGATGACGTAGAGTGGTTCGTTGCCTCCTGAAATGGAAGAGGTACCACGGACCCGGATTTTGACGCCTTCTCCTACCTTTCCACTGGAGGATTCAACGAAAACACCTGACATTCGTCCCTGAATGGCTTCCTGAAAAGTAGGGACCGGCACGTTGGCAATATCTGCGCCCTTAAGGGAGGCGACATTACCAGTCAGGTCTCCCCGAGTGACACTTCCATAGCCTACCACCACCACTTCTCCCAGCGTTTTCGCATCTGGCATCAGGGTAATATCGATGGTGCTTTGGTTGTCAATTTGGACTTCCTGAGTGATAAACCCGATATAGGAAAACACCAAGGTTTCCTCATTGCTTACGGAAATCGAGTAACCGCCATCGATGTCGGTCACCGTGCCGCGGTTCGTTCCTTGAACCCGGACATTCACTCCCGGCAGGGTCAGGTTATCCTCTCCGGAAACGACTGTGCCGGTAACGGTTTTGTTTTGGGACCAGCCGATTAGCGGAAATGCCAGCATCAGCGTCACCAAAAGGAGTACACTTCTTTTCATACACGAATAGATTAGGTTTTTTAACGATTTAGGCTACGATTGGGTGTATTGCCTGTTACTCTTGTAATACGCGCTGTTAGATGATTTTAACGAAAAGTAACCTTTCCTTGAAGGAGACAAAGGTATAATAAAAAAACGAAAAAAAGTAATTTTTGAAAGAAACGCTCGTTTTTTGCCACAAAAATGAACCCTTCTACCCGAATTTAGTCGTGATTTACCAGGGGTGCGATCCAAAAAATCCAGACTCCAAAAGAGACTGGATTTCCAATCAACTATTAACCTAATTCATTTAAAATCGGTACCTGCCACTTACCATCAGGATACGGGTCTCCCGTTTGGCATAAAAGGTTTGACGGAACGTGTTGGTCAGGCTGTTTCCTGCAAATCGCTGGGTGTCAAAGACATCGCGCAGACTCAGGGAAAGCGCTCCCTTATTTTCCCAGAAGCTTTTCTGCAGGTTGACATCCATGTAATATTGGGCCAGGTCCCTTCCCTGGGCTTCGATCTCCGCTGACTCGTAGTTGGCCACGAATTGCAGGCTAAAGTTTTTGGGCAGCTCAAAGCTATTCATCAGTTTGGAATTCCAGGCAAAGCCCTGATTGATGAATTCCTCCCCAACATTGGACCCGTCGACCTGTATTCGAAAGGCAGTAACACTGCCGTTGATGTTCCACCAGGGCAGTACGTCCGTGATGCCAATGAATTCAACCCCGTAGGATACGGCCGTATTCAGGTTGGCGGGTTGGGAGTAGGAAATGCCGTCTTCGACCAGGGTGACAAAGTCCAACTGTCCGTCGACATGGCGGTAGAAGAGATTTGTGGTCAGACTGGAATTTTCAAAGTTAGCCATGTGCCCCAATTCTATTGAATGGATCATTTCCGGTTGTAGGTTCGGATTTCCCCTTCGCACACTCAGGGAGTCCGTGATATCGGGAAAGGGATTGAGTCGCCAGGCAGTAGGGCGGTCAATTCTCCGGCTGTAGGAAAATTTGACAGAGTTCTCCTCATTGAGTTTGTAAAGGGTTTGCAGGCTGGGAAATAAATTGATGTAGTTTTGCTTATTCGACTCCCCGGTATTGGCCAGGTAAGTGTCTACAAATGTGTACTCACCACGCAGCCCCGCGGTATACTCAAAACGCGACGAGGAGCCGGAATAGATGAAATACCCGGCGTGGATTTGGTCCTTGTACACAAAGCGGTTGCTGACCGCAGGATCGTCTACAAAATCCTGGGTGTTTTCTTCAAACCGGCTATAAACATAGTCGTTGTCAAATTTCCGAATGGTGGACTTTAAGCCTGCCTCGATCTTTGCCCCGGAGGCCAGCGGTGTGGTGAAGTCCGTCTGTACAATGGAAACGTAGCGCTTTTCGTCAGTAAATGCCCGTTCCCTACCATTCAGATTCTCATCCAGCGGTTCGGAACTGTTTCGGAAAATGTCAATATTTTGAATTTTGTACTGGTTGCGGTAGGAATTACTCGCAATCAGCTTAAAACTTTTGTCGGGATTGTCAAAGGTGCGTTCGTAAATAAGGGCATTATCGATGCCGTCATCGGCCTCTGTTTCCCGGTTTCTTCGGACGTACTCCAGGACCAGGTCGTTGGTATCCACGTCCCGCAGGTCGGCATAGAGGGTATTTACCTGACTATCGTCACTGGTCTGAAAGAAACCCTCGTAACTGATGATATTGTTTCCAAAGTAGTAATCGGCACCGAAATTGAGGTTATGCCCCAGGTTTTCATTGGTCGAATTGGTCTGTTGGTCCAAGATTTCTTCGTCTTCAAAGATTTCCCGCTCGGTACGTCGTTCACCGACAGAACGCCACCTCCGGAAATTGTAACCTGCAAAGACGTTGTACCGAAGCGTACGGTGATTGATGTTTGCCCCAGCATTCATTCTGCCTCTGGTGCCATATGTTAATTCGCCACTTCCGTGGGTTCCTAAATTTTCTCCTTTTTTCAAAATTATGTCAATTACCCCGGCTTCTGCCTCGGCGTCATACCTGGCATTGGGATTATTGATTATTTTGATTTGTTCAATGGCACTGGCCGGAATTTGATCCAAATTTTGGGTGAGAGAAGAGTTTCTTCCATTGATCAGTACATTGGTTCCGGAGCTACCCCGGAGCGTGATGGCTCCATCTTCCGATACACTGACAGATGGCGTGTTTCGAAGAATGTCCAAAAGTGTACCTCCCAGGTTGGAGAGGTTTTGGCTCGGATTTATGGTTAACCCCTCAGCGTCGGAACGAATTGGAAATTTAGAAGACTGCACGATCACTTCCTCCAAATCCTGATTTTCAGCAACCAACGCGATGGTTTCCAGTACTTTGTTTTGCCGGAGATCTACTTCCACCTCTTGTTCATTAAAGCCGAGGAGAAAAAAACGCAATACGTAGGTCCCTTCGGCTGCGCGCAGGGAAAACTTTCCCGCCTCATCGGTATCGGAAAAGGTAACGGGCTGGTCTGCGCCCGGTTTGTACAATGCTACCTGTACAAACGAAAGTGGATCGCGACTGGCATTGTCTACCAGGGTGCCGCGCAGGGAAATGTCGTCGGATTGACCGAAGGCATTACTGCCGGCAAACAGGCAAAACAAAAAAAGGGTAGTTAAATATAGTTGGTATCGTTTCATGGTATTTGGTATTACACTGCAAGTATAGGTTTACAATCTGATTCAATCTTGAAGTTCGATACGAATCCGATGTTCGCCTTCGGAAAATTGATAGTCGAGTGTAAAACCATGAATCCGGCAAATTTGTTGAACAATAGATAATCCCAGCCCAATGGAGTCGCTGGAGGGGTTTCCTTTTTTAAAGCGTTCCAGGAATTCCGCCACGTCAGTTTTAGGTTGACTGCCCGAATTCCGAATCGTTAGGTGGTTTTGGCTGACCACGATGTCGATGTATCCGGGGTTTTGGTTGTGCTTGATGGCATTGCTTAGCAGGTTATCTACCAGCATTTCTGCCATGTTTGGATGCATTTCGATATGGACCTCCGGGGCGATGTTTGAATGGAGGCGGATATTTTTGATGGCGATCAGCTCTTCGTACCCGGCAATGGATTGATGGATCAATTGAGAAAGATCCAGCCGTTGGTTACCTTCAAACTCCTGGTTTTCCAGTTTGGCCAGAGTGGCCAGGGAGTGGACCGTTTTACTCATTTTTTGGGTGGACTGGTAGGCCGCAGCGATCCATTTGGCTTGTTGGTCATTAATCGGGCTGTTGAGCAATAGTTCCAATTTACCCGAGGTGATGGCGATGGGCGTTTGGATCTCATGGGACAGGTTTTCGGAGAATTCCTTTACGATTTTATAATCGCTCAGCAAGCGTAGGGACATCTTTCGGAGAAACTCATGTAGCTTTTCGAATTCTTCAATCCGGGAGGGCTCAAATTCCAAGGGTGCATTTTCCTTGAAGGTAAAACCGTTGATTTTAGTCAGACTCTGGTGGAAGGGTTGAAGGATTTTTTTGGAAACCAATCGGCTGGTCACGACGATAAAAATCAACAGCAACAGAAAAATGGCGACCATGGTTTGCACCACCGTTTCGGTAATGTCATCCGACTCAATCATGATATTGTAGGTGGACATGTAATAGTGTTTGCCATTGATCAGGTAGGACCGCCCGGCTTTTACCTGCCGCTCTACTTGCTCCAGGGGCTCGTGCCAGGCAAGTGTGTCGTTTACCTGAAAGGGTATCTGGGCTGCTTCCAGGGGCAATTCCCGGATTTCCAGGCGGTCCTTTTTCAGCCTTGCAGGGTTTTCCATGAATTCCATCCTGCGGGCATAGTTGTCCAGTTGCCGCTCCAGTTCCTTGCCCTGCTCAAAATCAATTTCGGATTCCAGCTTGTAAAAAATCAGCACGCCGCCTATAAGTAAGACGATAATCGATATGCCCAGGTACCAAATGGTAAATTGATTGATTAATTTCATTCCTTAGCGGTATTGAATTTGTAGCCGATGCCATAGACCGTTTCGATGTAATCGAGCCCACCGGCCTGGCAAATCTTCTTTCGGAGGTTCTTGATGTGCTGGTACACGAAATCAAAATTTGCCAGGTCGTCGGTAAAGTCTCCCCAAAGGTGGTTTACGATGGCCTGCCTGCTCAAAACCCGGTCTTTGTTTGTCAGGAAAAATAGCAGCAGGTCAAATTCTTTTTTGGTTAGTTCGAGCGGCGCCTGTCGGACACGCACTTCCATTTTTTCGGGATTGACCTGTATTTCCCGAAACACCAACTGATCGGTACCACCCAATTGATTTCTTCGGTAGAGCGCCTTAAGGCGGGCATGCAATTCTGCCAGGTGAAAGGGCTTGGTCAGGTAATCGTCGGCCCCCAGTTCCAGGCCGTCTAATTTGTCTTTGAGTGAGTTTTTGGCCGAAATGATTAGAATATTGCTATTTTCCTGGTTTTCCTTGATGAAATCAATCAAATCCAGCCCGCTGCCATCCGGCAACATGATATCCAGAATGATGCAATCGTAGTTGTACACCAACAGCTTATCCTGCGCATCAAAGCAATTGTCACAGCACTCGCAAACGATCCCCTCCGAAGCAAGGAATTCCCGGATGCTGTCCAATAGTTCCGGTTGGTCTTCAATCAGCAGTATTTTCATCGATCAAATTACGCGTTTGTTTTTGAAGTAATCTTGAAGCAGTCGGTGGCCTGCTTCGGCGAATGGCAGCCAAAAAAAAAATCCCAAACCCGGTTCTCCTGGTTTGGGATTTTGGGGACGTAAGTACCCCGATCTAGATGGAGAAACTTTCCCCACAACCGCAGGTTCTGGAGGCATTTGGATTGACAAATTGAAATCCTTTGCCGTTCAATCCATCGCTAAATTCGAGGATCGTACCCGCCAGGTAAAGCAGACTTTTTCGGTCTACAATTATTTTTACTCCTTTATCCTCGAAAATATGGTCGGAGTCAGAGGTGCTGGCATCAAAGCCTAAATCGTACATAAGCCCCGAACAGCCGCCACCTTTTACAGACACCCTGATATTTTCCTCTTCTTTTCTCTTTTCCTCTTGTTTTAACTCCAGGATTCGATCCCTGGCTTTTTCTGAAACGATGATCATATCTTTTCGATGTTTAAATTACCCGTACTGTACACTACGCTTAAACGATACGGAATAAAAATAAATTCCATAATGTATACAAACAAAGATAATAAACTTACGCTAAATTCGGTAGCATTCGCCGGTTAAAGCCAGCCTTTTCCCCGGAGTCTACCGGCTGGTTTACCATCCTTAGAAAGTCAGGAAATGAGAGTAAGGGTAACACAATTGCGGGCAAGAAGGACGTTGCCGGTTGGGGTAGCCAGGAATTTAATCGTATTTTTACGTTTTGTAAGTGCCGGTGCAGGTAAACGCAGGCGCCGGATTTGGACAATACAGTGTATGGAAAAAGAAAAAAGAACGGAAATCGGCAATATAGGCGAATTTGGGCTAATCGATACCATCCGGGAAACGGTTACCTTGTACCAGCCCGGCACCTTGAAAGGCATCGGAGACGATGCGGCAGTTCTCGGGCCAACGGATCTGGTTCGTGTCGTGACCACCGACATGCTATTGGAAGGGGTTCATTTTGACCTGTCTTATACCCCCTTGACGCATTTGGGATTTAAAGCGGTTGCCGTAAATGTCAGCGATGTAGCGGCCATGAATGCCGTTCCAACGCAGCTTACCGTCAGCCTGGCGCTATCAAACCGTTTTTCGGTAGAGGCAGTGGCAGCGATTTACGAGGGCATTAACCTGGCAGCGGCCCACTACAAGGTAGACGTAGTTGGCGGCGATACCACGGCCTCCCGGTCCGGTCTCGTTATTAGCGTGACGGCTATCGGCGAAGCCAAACAGGAGGAAATCTGCTACCGATCAGGTGCAAAGGTTAACGACATCATCTGCGTCACCGGGGATTTGGGAGGGGCTTTTATGGGACTTCAAGTGCTGGAACGGGAAAAGCAGGTGTTTTTGGCGGATCCCAACATGCAACCTCGCCTGGATGCGTATCCCTACGTGACTGGCAGGCAGCTGCGCCCAGATGCCCGAATGGATATTGTGCACGAACTACGTGAGCTGGGCCTGGTGCCAAGCAGTATGATTGATGTCTCCGATGGCCTGGCTTCCGAGCTTTTTCACATTTGCCAGGCATCCGATGTAGGAGTAGCGATTTATGAAGACAAGCTACCCATCGACAAGCAAACCTACGATACGGCCTTCGAATTCAACATGGATCCGATCACCAGTGTGCTAAACGGAGGGGAGGATTACGAACTTTTGTTTACCATCGATCAAAAGGATTTTCCCAAGTTGGAAAAACACCCCGACATTCATTTTATTGGCCATGTTACCGCCGCAGCAGAGGGCAAACTGCTAATAACCAAGAGCCAGACAGCTGTTCCCCTGAAAGCACAGGGCTGGAAGCATTTTTAGGGTCTTTTCCAATGATTCGGCACTTATTCATTGGGATAGGGAATGTACAGAAAGTTGGTAAAGGTTTCGTCCACCACAAACAGGCAACAAAATTCATCGGGGTCTTTGTAAGTAGTTTTAAACTGATCCAGGGCATCTTCCTGGATCAGTTTTCGTTGCACAAACTCATCGAGGTAGGTAATGTAATAGTTCCAATCGATGGGTTTCTCCTTGTTGCTCAGAAATAGTTGTCCGATGGGTTGTTCGGTTTTGCTGATGGGAAAAATGGGGTACTCAGAAAACCCCCGTTTTCTGACCTGGTAGGAAGCTTCCTTCAGGTTTTCACAAATTTTAATGAAATCACTGCTGATGGTTCCGAGGTATTTTCCGTTTAGTTCCGGATCGTTATCGTTACTGATCATCATGGTTTTTTAATTCAAGTAAAACTACATTTTCTACATGGTAGGTCTGTGGAAACATGTCCACAGGCTGTATGCGCCGGACCTCGTATCTTTCGGCGAGCAGCGCCACGTCTCTAGCCTGTGTAGCAGGATTGCAACTGACATACACGATTTTAGGTGCTCCCAGCATAAGTAACATCCGGGTGACATCTTCGTGCATGCCTGCACGGGGAGGATCGGTGATGACCACATCCGGCGGTTGGTGCTCCGCAACAAAGGACTCGTTTAGGACTTCCTTCATATCGCCCGCATAGAAAAGGGTATTGGTGATTCCGTTCTGCAAGGCATTTTCTTTGGCATCGGCGATGGCAGGGGCTACGTACTCAATGCCGATTACTTGCTTTGCCTGTTTCGCTACAAAATTGGCAATGGTGCCGGTACCGGTGTACAAGTCATACACGGTCTCCTCTCCGGTCAGTCCGGCAAATTCACGGGTTACCTCGTACAGGCGCTGGGCTTGCCGGGAATTGGTTTGGTAAAAGGACTTGGGCCCTATTTTAAACCGCAGCCCCTCCATGGTTTCTACGATATGGTCTTTTCCTGCATACAGATGTACGTCCAGGTCCTGAAACGTTTCATTTTTTTTCAGGTTGACAATGTATAACAACGAGGTGATGCCCGGGAATTGTTCCTTTAAAAACTGCATCGTTTTCTCAATACCAGCCGGGTCGTCTTCCCCAAACTGTACGATGGCCATGACCTGATCGTCCAGGGTGCTGCGAATGACGAGGTTTCGTAGCAGCCCGGTTTGTTGGATGATGTCGTAAAAGCTGAGCTGCTCCGCTAGGGCGAAGTCACGCAGCGCATTCCGGATTTCGTTGGATAGGGATCCCTGCAAGTAGCAATGCTGGATATCGACAATTTTGTCAAAACGCTTGGGTACGTGAAAGCCCAGGGCATTGCGCTCGAAATCGGCTCCCGAATCAATTTCTTCCCGCGTCAGCCAGCGGTTGTTGGAAAACGTAAAATCAAGCTTGTTTCGGTAATACCGGGTATCTTTGGCGCCAATGATGGGCATGATTTCGGGCAGGGGAACTTTGGCAATCCGTTGGAATTGGTCCACGACTTGTTGCCGTTTGTAGTCCATTTGCAGTTCGTACGAGATATGTTGCCACTTGCATCCGCCGCAGCTGCCGTAATGTTCGCAAAAGGGGCTTACCCGATCCGGTGAATATTCCCGTATTTCGATGGCCTCCGCCTCCATAAAGCTGCTTCTGCCACGGGTGACCCGGGCATCTACCACGTCGCCAGGAGCCACATTACTAACAAACACCACTTTTCCTTCGTAATGCCCTACACATTTTCCTTCGGTAGCAATTCGCTCGATTTTAAGGTTTTGGAGGACCTTATTTTTCATTTTCCTTGACATAGGTCGCAAAATTAGTCATTTTCGGTCAAAGGGATTTACTTTGTACCCATTGCATACATCTTTTTGAATAACTTGATCGACCAAATACATGGACATAAATAATAAAGTCGTTATCATCACCGGGGCCACCTCGGGTATTGGAGCCGCCTGTGCCCGAACTTTCGGTAAGGCCGGTGCCAGGGTGTGGATTACCGGGCGCAGCCAAATCAAACTGGATGAGACACTCCTGATGCTTCAGCGTGAGGGAATTACCTGTGGAGGAGTCGTATGCGATGCGGCAGACTCGGAGCAAAACGAACAGATGGTTAAAGAAGTTTGCCAAAAGTTCGGAGGGGTAGATGTACTGATCAACAACGCAGGCATCAGCATGCGGGCCCTTTTTAGGGACTTAAACCTGTCGGTATTTCACCAAGTCATGGATATCAACTTCTGGGGAACCGTGTATGCCACCAAATTTTGCCTGGAGGAAATCATTAAAAACAAAGGAGCCATCGTCGGCGTGTCGTCCATCAATGGATTTCGCGGTACACCTGCCCGGACGGCCTATACCGCCAGTAAGTATGCCATGAATGGTTTTTTGGAAGCTCTTCGCACGGAAGTGATGAAGTTGGGCGTGCACGTATTGGTCGTCTGTCCCGGATTTACCGCTTCTAATATCCGCAACAAAGCCTTGACAGCCGACGGAACCCCCCAAAAGGAATCTCCCCGGGATGAGGAACAAATGATGACGGCAGACGAGGTCGCACAGGCCCTGCTCAAGGCACTGTTGAAGCGAAAACGGGATTTGGTGCTGACCAGGCAGGGGAAATTGGCTTCATTTTTGAACAAATGGATTCCCGGGATCATGGATCAGGTGGTGTACAATCACATGGCAAAAGAAAAGGATTCACCGTTCAACTAACAGGATGCTCAAGGATATTTTTAAGGTGTACCTCAACCGGCTGGTGGATCTCTCGTCCAACAACCGGTCGATTTTTCTTCCCAAGATCATTCAGAATCAAATGATCGACCTGAAGGATTTTCATTTTTTAAACAACCACCCGTCCTTTTTTTACATCACCGAGCTGCTGGGAAGGAAGCGAAACATTCCGCTCATTCAGGTATTGGATTCCCGGGACAAAAACATCAATCAGCTTTCCGTACGATTGAAGCGCCTGCAACACCAGGTCCGCTTTGCCGCCGAAGAAACTGGAGAAAAAAGTCTCTTTGTCGGTTGGCCTTTTGTCGAGGGAAAATTACTCAATGGGCAGTTGATTCGCTGTCCACTCCTGTTTTTTCCCGTGGCACTGGTGTTGGAAGAAAAAATCTGGTACTTAAAAAAGAACGTAGGGGAGCTTCCTTTCCTGAATCCCTCGTTTTTGCTTGCCTATAGCCAAGCCCTGGGCAAACCCTTTGACAAAGAGTGGCTGGAGCTTTCCATGGAAGAATTCAGTAAGGACCCCATGGGCTTTCGAACGGACCTGTACCATTACCTCAAAAACCAGATTGAATTGAATTTTAACCGGGAAATCTACCAGGATAAACTGGAGTTTTTTCCGGATCAAAACCGAGACTATTTTGAGCAATCCCTGGATACGGGGATTTTGCGGCTGCAGCCCTATGCCGTACTGGGTCAGTTTTCTCAGAAAAGCTCTTTCCTGATGGACGATTACGAGCAGCTGATGCAACAGGTCGGGCAGCGCGATCTGGAAGCCTTGTTTGCCGAGCGGTTTGGCAATTCGGAAGGGGGGCAGCACCAAAGTCAGGAAAACAACCTGTACACGACCTTTCCAATGGATGCCAGCCAGGAGGAGGTGATCAAACACGTAAAGTCCGGAAATTCCTGCGTGGTACAAGGCCCACCGGGAACCGGAAAATCCCAGTTGATCTGCAATTTGGTAGCAGACTTTGCCTCCCGGGGAAAGAAGGTCTTGGTGGTATCTCAGAAACGGGCAGCGCTAGACGTGGTCAACCAACGCCTTGCTTCACAGGGGATGGCTAATTTTACCGCCCTCATTCACGATTACCGGGGAGACCGCAAAGAACTTTACAAAAAGATCTCGCATCAGATCAGTTCCATCGATAACTACCTTTCCCTAAATCGCTCTCTCGATGCCATCCAACTGGAGCGAACTTTCGGGTTGATGTGCAGAAACATTGAGAAGTATTCGGAATTTTTTGACGAGTACAAACAGGCGCTTTTCGATACCAAAGATTGCGGAGTCCCGGTAAAGGAATTGTACCTGACCTCCGACTTTGGGAAAGAGGGGATCGATCTGACGCAGTTTTACCGGGCATTTAAGGTGGATGACCTGGATGGATTTTTGGCCAATTTCGAACAGTACCAGTACTATTACAGAAAATTTCAGGTCTCCTCCTCTTTCTGGCTCCATCGGGTGGATTTCTCGGCCATGGGCCCGGAGGCTTTTCGGGGAGTCTCGGGGACCTTTCAGGAGCTTTCTTCGGTGAAGCTTGCGGCAAAAAAGGACCTGGATTCCATGTTGGCCGATACCTTCGAATACAGTCTGATCTATCAATCTTTCCAGCAAAAAGACAAGATTGAGGCCTTGATGCACAGTATCAACAGTCCGGAGATATACGAAAAGTTCAAGACGTTTATGGGTTTTGAAGCGGTGGCACTCGATAAATTATGGCTGGAAAACAAAGTGGATATGGTACGGAAGCTACTTTCCGAGGAGGGGGTCGAATGGGAGATCGGTGATGAGGAGGTGGAGGGAATACTCCAGAAAGCGGTGCAGGCCTCCAAGCAGGTTGAATCCTGGTACGGCAGGGTGGCCGTTCGTCTGGACGGGAAGAAATACGGACCGGTTTTGGCCTTGCTGGAGAAAAATGGCTTGAAGAAGGACAGGGAAGATATCCGCCTGCTCATCCATAAGCTCGAGAACCGAATGAACCTCAACCACCAATACACGCTGCTGGGACAAAAGACCTGGATCGATTTGCCGGAGAAGCCGTTTACCATACATACGTTTAACCAGATGGCGACCGTCTTGGTAAAGGCCTTGAACGCCCGGTTTATCATGAGTGAACTGGGCGTGCTCGCGTCCTACTTTTTCAAGCCGCAGTTTTCCTACGCCCATTTTCAGAGCCTGCTTGAGGGCGTTACGGTAATTAACGAGTGGGTGGAGGCCCATTTTGATACCTGGCGTACCTACCTCAGCGAGATTCAAATCAAGCATTTATTAAGTTCGGCAGACGAGGAAAAACTAAATGATGTTCGTGCAACGCTTCCCAAAGATGTGGACGAGTTGATCCGCTTCGATCAACTTCGAAATCAGATGGAGATGGAGGAGAAAAAGGTCGTGGAGAAGCTAATGGACGAATACCCGGAGGAAGATTTTGAAACGTTGAAAAGCCTGTTTCTTTCTAGTCTGAAAGTAAGTTGGGTCGGCCACCTGGAGGCAAAATACCCGGTACTGAAGGAAATAAACGGGCCTCAGGTTAAAACCGCCATTGCTGATTTTGCCTACTCGGTGGAGGAAAAACTGAAAACCGCCCGGTTTATCGTCGAGCTTCGGTTAAGAGAAGGGGTTTGTCAGCACTTGGAATACAATCGTTTGAACAACCTAATTACCTACCGGGAACTGGCACACCAGGTCGGGAAAAAGCGGCAGATATGGTCAGTCAAAAAACTGATCGCATACTACCGGGACGAAATCTTCCGGTTGATTCCGTGTTGGCTGACATCTCCGGAAACCGCTTCGGCGCTCTTTCCCCTGGACCAGGATTTTGATTTGGTCATCTTTGACGAAGCCAGTCAGTGCTACTTCGAACGGGGACTTCCCATGATGTTGCGGGGCAAGCAGGTAGTAGTGGCAGGGGACAGGCATCAGCTGCAGCCCTACGACCTGTACCAGACCCGGATACAGTCCGAAGAAGAAAGTGCGGAATTGGAAATCGATGCCCTGCTGGAAATGGCCTCCCGGTATTTCCCTACGTTTCATTTGCGCACCCACTACCGGAGCGCTACCTTACCGCTCATTCATTTTTCCAATGCGCATTTTTACGAAAATAACCTGTACATGCTGCCGGACCGGAAGGTATTGAACAGTGGACAGCATGGGATCCAGCTGGTGCAGGTGCAGGGAGTCTGGGAGCATCAGACCAACCGGGAAGAGGCCGGGGAGGTGGTGCTTCTTTTGCACAAGTTGCGCGCCAAATTCCCCCTGGAGACTTTTGGTATCATTACCTTTAACTATTTCCAAATGCTGCTGATTGTGGGGCTGCTGGAGGAAGACGAGCAGCTTAGCACAGATGCGGGGATTCGGGTAAAAAACATCGAAAACGTGCAGGGAGATGAGTTTGACCGGGTGGTGTTTTCCGTAGGCTATGCCAGGAATCCGGAGGGAAAATTTACCGCTAATTTTGGCCAGTTATCCCGGAAGGGTGGAGTAAACCGCCTGAACGTAGCGATCACCCGGGCTCGAAAAGAAAACATCCTGGTAACGAGCCTGAAGTTGGAGGACTTCAGGGAGCGGCACCTGCAAAATCCCGGCATTCGCATGCTACGGGACTACATCGACTATGCGGGAGCGGTGCAAAAGGGAAAGATCCCGGAAATTACGTTTACCACACCCGGATACAATAGCAGCTGGTCGTTAAAAAACCACCTGATCGGCACCTATGGAAATCACGAGGTGGGAGAAAATCCCTATGTCCGGGTGATGGACCTGGAAGTGAAAGAAGGAGACAAGGCCATTGCCGCTATCCTTACCGACGACCAACGCTTTTTTTCGTCCACATCGGCAAAAGAAGCCTTTGTCTACCATCCTCAATTACTCACAGCCAGGAACTGGAACATGGTATTTCTTTTTAGCCGTCAGTATTGGCTGGACCGGGAAGACTTACTGCAGACCAAACTCTCTCAGGGCAAATTTTCCGGAGAGGAAAACAGCAAATGAGTTGTTGGCAGTTTCGGATTGCTCCGGGGCCACTTTCTCTTGCGGTTGAATGGACGATTAGGGAGCGCCGTTGCCGTCCGTAATTTTGATCCCCACGGACTCAATTCCGTCCAGCGTATCCTTTCGCATGTATTGGACCAAATGAATGCTGCCGCCAATGGGTAGGCTGTTCCCTGGCAGGGTATCGTAGACTGTACGCCGGTTGCCAAACCCCTTACCCAATGGCCTGCCTGTTTTGGAATCAAAAAGCCCGATATTTACCAGCGAATCCATTACCGTATTTGACAGGCCGTCCTTGAGCAGGTATCGCACGTACAGGTTGTGGTATTCGTACCGGTCGTTGTACCGTATCCCGATCGACTGAACCAGTGGCGACACCGTTTCCAGTGAATCCACATAAAAGCTCAGGGTGTCTGTGACCACCCAGTATTGGGAGGGGAGGTCCTGAAAGGATTCGTAACGCCTACCCGGTTCGCAGGCCCAATAAAGGATCAGGATAGACCCTATCAGGCATAGACGGTTCATTCGTTTACGCGCCATCTGAAGGACCCTTATTGGGTTTATTTTGCCCCCCCCGGTTCCGGTTGGGATTGGGTTTTCTTTTCCGATTCCGGGAGGCATTCCCCGCTCCCTTGGATTCTCCGGTAGCACCTTTGGGCGTTGGCTGAGAAGGATTTTCTTGCCCTCCTCGGTTTCTGTTGCCTCTTTTGGGATTCCGGTTTGGCCTTCTGGGTTTGGATGGCGTATCTCCCGTAGCCGCCATTTCCTGGGTAGGCGGCTTTCGGTTTTTTGGCTTGCGTTTTTTCTTTCGCTTGGTTTGGGCAAATTTCTTATCCAGCAGTTCCAGGTCTTCGTTGGTTTTATTCAGGTCGTATTCGCCCTCAAATGCGTTGTCTTGCTTGAGGTTGAATGGAGTGATTCCCTTTTCGTTTTGTTCCAGGATCACCTGTACCCGGTCACAATTGATGGAATGCCAATTGTTGTCATCGTTGTAGCTAAACCACATGAGTCGTCGAAAAATATCGGTTTTCTGTAGTTTGGCCGGACCCGCCTCGGTCAGCAAGGGTTTCTCAATTTTGGGGATGTCTTTTAAAGCACTCAGGTAGCTATCCAGTTCGAAATTCAGGCAGCATTTCAGTCTGCCACATTGTCCGGATAGCTTGCTCGGATTCAGCGAGAGGTTTTGGTAGCGCGCGGCAGAAGTGGTGACACTCTTAAAATCGAAAATCCAGGTGGAACAACAAAGTTCCCGGCCGCAAACGCCGATTCCACCCAATCTCCCGGCTTCCTGCCGGAGACTGATTTGCCGCATTTCTACTCGTATCTTGAATTCGGAAGCCAGGATTTTGATCAATTCCCGGAAATCCACCCGGTCGTCTGCCGAATAGTAAAAGGTGGCTTTTGAATTGTCCGCCTGGAATTCCACATCGGAAAGTTTCATTCCCAGCTTCAACTCATCGATGATTTGCTTGCTTCGGTACAGGGTGGGGAGTTCCCTGTTTTTGGCATCCTGCCATTTTTCCAGATCCTTTTGGCTGGCAATGCGGTAGATGCTGGTAAGGGAGTCGTCGTTTTTGACTTTCCTTTTTTGCATTTGTAACCGGACCAGTTCTCCCTGAAGGGAAACGTAGCCGATGTGGTGGCCATTAGGTACATCCACCACCACCGGGTCGCCGGTGGTTAGCGGCAAGAGTTGGCTGTTTCGAAAATAATCTTTTCTTCCTCCTTTGAACTTTATTTCTACAACATCAAATGTATCAACTTCTGGGATTCCCATGTGGGAAAGCCAGTCAAACGAATTCATTTTATTGCAATCCCCTGTACCGCAGCTACCATTGTTCTGGCAGCCTCCAACGCCCTGCGTATCGGTACTGCAATTGGTGCATCCTGACATATTCTTATCTATTTAAAGGGAGTTTCCTCCTCGTGAAAACGGGGAAACCGTTCAATTTTCCAATTCCAGGATATCTTGACCGATATCCTTTCGGAAATTGACGTTTTCCCAACGTATTTGGTCTACGCGTTCGTAAGCGTTTCGAATCGCTTCTTCCGTCGTAGCCCCGATTCCTGTTATTCCCATTACCCTTCCACCGTTGGTACCAATGGTACCGGAGTTCGTGGTTTGTGTGCCGGCATGAAAGGTAAGGGCATTTTCCAGGGTATTTTTTTCCAGGCCGGAAATGGTTTTTCCCTTCTCGTATGCTCCGGGATAGCCTCCTGCTACCATCACCACCGTGGCGGTAACCGTGGAGGCGGTTTTTAGCTCGTAACCGGCTAGTTTTTTATTGGCGATGGCGTCCAGCAGTTCCAGAAAATCGCTTTCCACCCGCGGAAGGACTGCTTGCGTCTCCGGATCGCCCATGCGCACGTTGTATTCGATCACATAGGGCTCGCCGTCCATGTTCATGAGACCGATAAACAGAAACCCCCGGTAGTCGATACCGGCGTCATGCAATCCCTGGATCGTCGGTTGTACGATTTTTCGGTCCACCTTTTCCATAAAGTCTGCATCCGCAAAGGGTACGGGACTGATTGCCCCCATACCTCCGGTGTTGGGACCGGTGTCCTTCTCGCCAATGCGCTTGTAATCCTTGGCCTCGGGAAGTATTTTATAGGTATCGCCATCCGTGGCGACGAAAACAGAAAGCTCGATTCCCTTCAAAAAGGTTTCCACCACCACTTTTGAAGAAGCTTCGCCAAACTTATGCCCCTCTAGCATGTCGCGCAGACTCCTTGTCGCCTCCTCCAGGTCGGTACAAATCAAAACACCTTTGCCAGCTGCCAAACCATCAGCTTTGAGCACGATGGGAAGCTGCTGGGTTTTCAGGTACTCCATTCCTTCCAGCAGCGTCTCTTCGGTAAAGGTGGCGTAGGTTGCGGTCGGAATCCCGTTTTTCACCATGAATTCCTTAGAGAAGTCCTTACTACCTTCCAGCTGAGCCCCGGCTTTCCCCGGACCGGCCACCGGGATGCCGGCAGTTTTCGGGTCAAGGGCTAAAAAGTCCTTCAGGCCTTTTACCAGTGGCTCTTCGGGGCCTACTACCAGCAAATCAACGGTATTTTTGAGGCAGAAATCACGGATACCGGGAAAGTCATTCACTGCCAGGGCTACGTTTTCCCCCAAGGCAGCGGTACCGGCATTGCCCGGTGCGATCCATAGTTTGTTGCAATGCGTACTTTGATTTATTTTCCAGGCAAAGGCGTGTTCCCTGCCACCGCTTCCTAAAAGCAAAATATTCATGAATGTCTGTATTAATTGGCGTGATCGGAAATAAATTTAATTCGGTACACCCGCACTTCCTCTTCCGAAAAGTCTTCGTCTGCCAGCTCCGTCATGGCTTCCCTGATTTTATCTGTATCCGCCGTCATAAAATACTCATGGAGGATGTCTTCTCGTTCGTCGTCCATGATATTTTGAATGTAATAGTTAATATTCAATTTAGTGCCGCTGTAGATGATTTGTTCAATCTCATGCAGCAAATCGCCCATGCTGATGTTTAAATTATTGGCAATTTCGTCCAGATCGATTTTCCGGTCGATTTGCTGAATAATCGTGATTTTCACCTTGGAGCGGGTGCCGGAGGTTTTGACTACCACATCCGAGGCCGTGATAATTTCGTTTTCCTCCACGTAGTTTTCGATTAGCCTCAGAAAACTAGCTCCAAACTTGGTGACTTTTCCCATACCTACCCCATTGATTTGGGCGAGTTCTTCCCGGGTGGTGGGATATACGGTGGCCATCTCCTCCAAAGATGGGTCCTGAAAAACCACATAAGGAGGCAAGTTTTTGGCTTTTGCTACCTTTTTCCTTTCCGCCTTCAGTAATTCGAAAAGCTTTTCGTCGTAGGCTTTACCCATGCTGTTCAGCTCTTCGGCGGACACGTTTTCGGCCATTTCCTCGAAATTATGGTTCTTACTGATTTTGACAGGGTAAGGTGCCTTTAGAAAGGATTCGCTTTTTTTAGACAGCAGGATGATGCCGTAGTTTTCGATGTCTTTTTCCAGTAGTCCAAAGATCATCGCCTGCCGGAGGACGGTTTTCCAGTGGGTGGCATCTTTATCTTTCCCCAAACCATAGGTAGATAGTTTGTCGTGGTCGTAACTTTCGATGTACTCGTTCTTTTCGCCGCGGACCAGGCTGACGATATGATCCATACTAAACCGCTGATTGGTTTCTTTGACAGCCGTGATGACGGTTAGAAGGTCTTCTTTTCCATCAAAGGTTTCTTTAGTTTTCTTACAGTTGTCACAAAATCCACAATCTTTATCCAGGGTTTCACCAAAATAGTGGAGCAGAAAGCGCCTCCTGCAAACGGAACTTTCCGCATACGCGGCCATCTCCTGAAGCAGTACTTTCGAGTTTTCCCGCTCGTTCACCGGCTTATCTTTATTGAATTTCTCTAGTTTGAGAATGTCTTCGTACCGGTAAAACATCAGGCAATGCCCTTCGAGTCCATCCCTGCCCGCTCTACCGGTTTCCTGGTAGTACCCCTCCAGCGATTTGGGCACGTCGTAATGGATCACGTACCGAACGTCCGGCTTGTCAATACCCATGCCAAAAGCAATGGTGGCCACGATGACATCTACCTCTTCGTTCAAAAAATCATCCTGATTCTTGATCCGCACATGCCCATCAAGTCCGGCATGGTAGGGAGCGGCTTTGATCCCGTTGACCTGAAGCAACTCCGCGATCTCGGCGACCTTTTTTCGGCTAAGGCAGTAGATGATTCCCGACTTTCCTTTCTGCGATTTGATGTATTTGATGATCTCTTTTTTGGTATCGTTTTTTAACTTTGGCCGCACCTCGTAATAGAGATTGGTTCGGTTAAACGAAGACTTAAAAAGATCGGCTTCTTCCATCTGAAGATTTCGCTGAATATCCTGCTGTACCTTGGGTGTGGCGGTGGCGGTCAGTGCAATCACCGGTAAATTATCCCCTATCTGTGAGATGATGGATTTAATCTTCCGGTATTCCGGCCGGAAATCGTGCCCCCATTCGGAGATGCAATGGGCTTCGTCGATGGCGACGAAACTGATGGTAGCATTCTTGAGAAACTGGATATTCTCTTCCTTGGTAAGGGATTCCGGCGCCACATACAACAACTTGGTCAGTCCGGCTGAAACCTCACTTTTCACGCGGTTAGATTCCGATTTGCTGAGCGTCGAGTTCAGAAAATGGGCATTAATTCCAAAACTATTGAGTTGGTCCACCTGATTTTTCATCAAAGCGATCAACGGGGATATGACAATTGCCGTACCTTCCTTGGAAACGGCAGGTAATTGGTAGCAAAGGGATTTTCCGGCACCCGTGGGCATAATCACAAACGTATTATTACCCTTAAGTATGTTATCTACAATGAGTTGTTGGTTTCCACGGAACTGATTGAAACCAAATATTTTTTTAAGATTATCTTTTACTGCGTTATCCACTACACGAATAGTTTAATGAGTTGCTCCTTGCCAATCATTAAAGTTTAAGGTAAATCTTTTCTACCTTTGTACAAAATTAACAATTAACAACTGTAAAATTGAAATTACTAAAAAATATTAAAACCACGGCAATAAATGTGCTTCAAAACGAAGCGCATGCGCTTTTAAATTTAGTTCCTCATATAGGGGATGAATTTGAGGCTTGCGTGGCCGATTTATTGCAAACTTCGGGACGGATCGTGGTCACCGGTATTGGGAAAAGTGCTATCGTCTCAAATAAAATTGTGGCGACGCTTAATTCTACAGGAACTCCTTCTTTGTTTTTACATGCTGCCGATGCAATTCATGGAGATTTAGGTATGATAAAAAAAGAAGATTTCGTAATATGCGTATCTAAAAGTGGAAATACACCGGAAATTAAAGTGTTAGTCCCTTTGCTTAAACAACTGGGGAATAAGCTGATAGCGTTGGTGGGGAACAAGGAAAGCTATTTGGCTACGCAAGCTGACTATGTCTTGTACGCGGGGATTGCTGAAGAGGCCTGCCCCAATAATTTGGCTCCTACTACCAGTACTACTGCACAAATGGCCATGGGAGATGCCCTGGCGATCTGCCTGCTTTCTGCAAGGGGGTTTACCGCCGAGTCTTTTGCCCGGTATCATCCGGGAGGAGCCCTGGGGAAACAGCTTTATTTGAGGGTGGCCGATGTGATGGACAGGTCCCTGCTTCCACTGGTACCGGAAGATGCATCATTGAAGGACGTGATCCTTGAAATCAGTAGCAAAAGACTTGGTGCTACCGCCGTCGTCGGCGCGAAGCAGCGCTTAATCGGGATCATCACGGATGGCGATCTTCGAAGAATGCTGCAAAACGACCCGGACCTCTCCCGCATACGCGCAGGAGCCATCATGACACCGGCGCCCAAAACTATTGAAAGCGATGCGTATGCCGTGAAAGCACTCGGGCTGATGCGCTCGTTCAATATCACCCAATTGGTCGTGATGGAAGCAGCGAAAGTGATTGGGTTTATTCACATACACGATTTGATGAAGGAAGGGATTGTATAGTTATGAAAGCAGCGGATAGATACGTCGTTATTTTGGCGGGCGGGATTGGGATCAAATTTTGGCCGTATAGCCGGCACAATAAACCCAAGCAGTTTTTGGATTTGCTAGGCACGGGTCGATCCCTGCTGCAAATGACCTACGATCGGTTTCGGCCCAATTACGAACCACATCAGTTTATTGTGGTGACCAACCGGAAATACCTGCAATTGGTAAAGGAGCAACTGCCCGAAATTCCCACAGACCGCTTGCTGGTGGAGCCGATGAGACGAAACACTGCTGCATCCATTGCATTGGGTAGCTATAAAATCAAAAAACTCAATCCCAATGCCCGGGTGATCGTTAGCCCTTCGGATCAGTTGATTTTTAATGAAAACGCATTTTTTGAGGCCATTGAACTAGGGATGGAAGCGGCCCGGCAATCCGGGAATCTGGTTACCCTCGGGATTCGTCCCAACCGCCCGGATACAAGTTATGGGTACATTCAATACTTTCCGGACAAGGGAAACCCGGTAAAAAAGGTAAAAACCTTTACCGAAAAACCCGATATTTCCCTGGCTACCACCTTTCTCGAAAGCGGTGATTTCGTGTGGAATTCCGGGACCTTCGTTTGGAAAAACGAAAGTATCATTGGCGCATTCGAACATTATTTACCGGAAATGGCCGAGGTATTTGAAGAAGGAGAGGCCTATTTTTGTACGGAGAAGGAACAGGAGTTTTTGAAAAAGGCCTACAGCCTGATCCGGAATATCTCGATCGATCACGGCATATTGGAAAAATCCGATGAGGTTTTTACCGTTTTGGGTGACTTTGGCTGGTCAGACCTGGGGTCCTGGCAAAACCTCTACGAAGTCAGCCAAAAGGACGAGGTAAAAAACACGGTGCTGGGCAAAGCCCTGCTCTATGAAACGGAAAATTGTTTCATAAAGCTACCCAAAGACAAGCTGGTAGTCATTCAGGGGCTAAAGGATTACCTGATAAGCGATAGTGAAAACGTGCTGCTGATCTGCAAGCTGGGTGATGAGAGCAAGTTCCGCGAATTTGTGACGGATGCAAAGAAGATCGACGAGCGGTACATTTGAGGGAGACTACATATTCTGCATGTCACAGCCCGGTTCAGTCGTTTTTCGTTTTTTCAAAAGCAGCGACCGCATTTCTTACCGATCCGTATTGCGCCAGCATTTCGCCTGCTTTTTGCTCTTCCAGGCCGGTAGCTTCCATGATCATGCGCGTTCCGCGTTGGACCAGTTTTTTATTGGAGAGCTGCATGTCCACCATTTTGTTTCCTTTTACCTTTCCCAGTTTGATCATGATGCTGGTAGAGATCATATTCAGCGCCAGTTTCTGTGCCGTTCCTGATTTCATGCGGGTGCTTCCCGTGACGAATTCCGGACCTACCACCACTTCTACGGGCAGGGATACCGCTTGTGCCAGGGGGCTTCCCTGGTTGCAGGTAATGCATCCGGTAAGCAGTCCGGAGTTCCCGGCTTCCTGTACGCCACCGATGACATAGGGAGTAGTACCGGAGGCAGCAATGCCGATGACGGTATCCTGGGGATGAAATCCGTATTGCTGAATATCTTTCCAGGCCTGCCCGGAATCGTCTTCGGCATTTTCTACAGCCTTTCGGATGGCCAGGTCGCCTCCGGCGATTATGCCAATGACCAGATCGTGCGGTACTCCATACGTTGGCGGGCACTCGGACGCATCCAATATTCCCAATCGACCGCTTGTACCGGCGCCTATGTAAAACAGTCTACCGCCCTGTTCCATTCGTGGCACAACGGCCTCAATCAGGGCTTCCAATTGAGGCAGCGCTTTTAAGATCGCCAGCGGAACGGTCTGATCTTCCTTGTTCATGTTCGTCAGCAATTCCCTGACGGACATGTTTTCCAGGTGATCGTAAAAAGAGGGACTCTCGGTACTACTCATATTTTTTTCTGATGATATAGTGTCAATCCTGCAATCGGTGTTTCGATAACGGTTTTTATCTGAATGTTCAGGTCTTCGCCGACTTTTCTAAGCACGTCGTGGTTGAAAAAAGCGATTGATCCCACAAAATTTACGGGCTTTTTCTGGTACTGTTCGTAACGCATCACGTGCCGGTGAAAAAAGTCTTTAAAGCCCTTGTACAGGAGCTGGTAGCAATAAGGGTCGGATTTGTGTTGGGTGATAAACGTGCAAAAACCTGCCATGTAGCGATTTGGGAATGGTTTTTTGTACACATTGTCCTGAATGTCAAAAATGGACAGGTTGTAAATATCGAGTACCTGTTTCCGGATAGCGGCAGGCATATCGTCGTAAATGAAATCCTGCAAGAACTGCCTGCCGATATAGGAACCTCCTCCTTCGTCTCCGAGCAGATAGCCGGGAGAGGGCCGACTTTGGGTGATGGTTTCACCGTCATAGTCTCCGCTATTGGAACCGGTGCCCAGAATGCATGCGATACCGGCTTCGTGGCCGCAGGTGGCCCTGGCAGAGGCGAGCAAGTCATGGTCTACAAAGACCTGCGCTTCCGGGTACAAACTATTGATGGCTTGCCTTACCGATTCCTGATTGCTTTCTGAGGTACAGCCAGCACCATAGAAGTGTACCTCCCGGACTTGCTGTTTTACGGCCAGTAGCGGAGGCACGTTCAACCCCGCGATCATGTCCTGTTTGGACTGATAATAGGGGTTGAATCCCACGGTACGGAATTGAGAGACGGTACCATCTGTTTGGATTCCCCGCCAATCGGTCTTACTGGAACCACTGTCTGCGATAAGAATCATTTACTTTAAGTAGCCTATTGGTTTAAATTTGTCAAATACCTTTGCGGTGTGAGGGGCTTTTTTCAATTCTTCGGTCAGGTCTTGCCCGGCCCAGTGTTCGTAATGGCGGCCGTTTTTCCAAAGCCGGGACTTGCCCAGATCGTAGATTTTACCCTCGAAAGCAATCCAAATATCCGGCCGGTCTTGCCCGTTACGCAGGGCAAGTTCGTTTTTTGAAATGGTTAGCATGCGTTTTCTTTCCTGTAAATATACCCCAGGCCCTTGTATTTGGACCATTATTTAGTAGAGTTTCAACTGGGAATTCACCCATCGTTCGGGGATTTCCCCTTTTTGAGCCGTTTGGTAGTCCTGGTAGCTGCAGGGGATGATGGTGTCTCGTTTGAATTTTTCGTTTTTATTTTTTGGAATCTCCATCCACCATTTACCGCTCAATTTGCTTTTATAAAAATGCAAAATGGAGGGCTTGGAGTCCAGAGAAACCGTGTATTTGATGTAATCGCTGCTTCGAAACGACAAACTGTCTTTTCGTTGATAGAAGCCCTCGATAAAATACCAAATCATGGTTGCGATGACGGAGGCTGTTTTAAGTCGTGAATCATCCAGCAAGGCATGGTATCCATAGATGCCTATGGAGCTTAGTTTTTCATTCATTCCTGCAAACCAGCAAATTTGGCAAGCTTCCTCGGCACTTAGTCCGAATGGCTGCCCTTCGATGGCGCCGGGCGCATCCGAGGAATGGATCGCGCACAGGTCAAAACTCATGAGGTCAGCATTCCGTATCAATGGCTCGGTTTCCTTAAAGCTATCTCTCAATTGTCCCAGTCGGACGTGATCGAAATACAGTTTTTCGAGCGTGGTTACCAATTCGGGATCGGTCAGAAAGCTTTGGTAGGCAAGGTGACAATAATTGAACATGTAATTGGGCTCGTGCAAAATGATGCCCTGCGAATGTCGGTCCTGCGGTTTTCCCTTGTCTTCCATATCCATTTTGGCATCCACTGTAAGCAGGCTCACCAGCTTTTTCATGTGCTGGTACCCTTTGTACTGTCCCAGGTCCAGGTCATGGCTGCCACCGATGTAAATGGGTAATATTTGCGCGCGTAACAGAAACTCACCGACGCGGCTGAGCAATGCAAGGGTTTCTTCCCGGCTCGTCCCGATTTTCAGGTTTCCCAAATCAGCTATGCTGTAATTGTTTTGGCCTTTTTTTAATGGGTAAAGCTTTTTTCGTATGCTTTGGCTGCTTCCCGGGGAATTGCTCAAAAGCGGATCTTCCGCACCCCGGTATTCTTCTACCCCAATGAGGGCAAGGTGTATCCCCTGAAGATCGGGAAACGTTTCGCCATGGCAGTGAATGTGGTAGAAAAAAGCATTGTGCCCGAACTCGGTTTGCAAAATGTCTGCCGGTACGGGCTCGAAAAATGCCTGAAGATCCATGAATAATCGGTAAAATTTATTCACAAATGTATCGAAAATACATGCAAAAAAAAAGTCCCGTCAATCGAACGGGACTCCCGGGGACTTAGCCTCCAAAATCATCAAATCGGATGTTTTCTTTCGGTACGCCCATGTCATCGAGCATTTTCAAAACCGCCGAATTCATCAGCGGAGGACCGCAGAGATAGTATTCGATCTCGTCCGGCTCGTCAATATTCTTCAGGTAATTGTCGTAAAGAACCTGATGGATGAAACCTACAAAACCGTCTCCCTCTTTGTCGTCAAGGGATTTTTTTACTTTCCAATTGTCTTCCGGCAGGGGCTCAGACAAGCCAATGTGGAAATTGAAATTTGGAAAATCTTTCTCAATGTCCCGGAAATGGGGGGTGTAAAAGAGTTCCTTTTTAGATCGTCCGCCGTACCAATACGTTACCTTTCGGCTGGTTTTCTCCGTGTGGAATAGGTGGAACAGGTGCGAACGCAGGGGGGCCATGCCCGCTCCTCCACCGATGTAAATCATTTCTCGCTGGGTAGGATTGATATGGAATTCCCCATAAGGACCGGATATGGTTACCTTATCGCCTGGCTTTCGGGAAAACACATAGGAAGAACAAATGCCTGGATTTACGTCCATCCACTTATTATTTGCCCGATCCCATGGCGGGGTGGCAATACGAATGGTCAGCATGACGATATTGCCCTCAGCGGGATGGTTTGCCATGGAGTAAGCACGGAAGATTTCCTCGTCGTTTTTCATGACCAGGTCCCAAAGACCAAATTTGTCCCAATCGCTCTTATAGACATCCTGAGGGTGTCCGAGCTCCGGATGCGGAGTGATATCCATGTCCTTGAAACCAACAGTAATTGGGGGCACATCGATCTGTATGTACCCTCCTGGTTCGAAATCGAGGGTTTCACCTTCGGGCAACTTTACTTTAAATTCTTTGATGAATGTGGACACATTGTAGTTGGAAACAACTTCGCATTCCCATTTTTTGATCCCGAATATTTCTTCCGGTATGCGGATGCGCATGTCATTTTTTACCTTCACCTGGCAAGAAAGCCGGACATTGCTTTGTTTTTCGGCCCGGCTAAGGTGTCCCTCTTCGGTGGGTAGCACCTCTCCACCTCCATCTTCAATGGTGCATTTGCACATGGCACAGGTACCTCCTCCGCCACAAGCGGATGGGAGAAAGATTTTTTTGTTTCCCAGTGTTGACAGCAGCGTGGATCCGGCGGAAGCGATCAATGGATTCTTCTCGTCTCCATTTATTATGATTTTCACATCACCCGAAGCCACCAACTTGGATTGGGCAAACAGAAGAACAAACACCAGTAGCAAAATGATAATTGTAAATGCTACAATCGAGGTAATGATTACTGAACTCATCTAATCAATTTTTATCTTTATCAGTACGTTTTAACTGGCTTTCGAATGGTACAAATATATTTATATTTCAACAAAACCAGTGCAATATCAGGATAATTTCATCCTATCTTTTACCAGGGTTAACTTGTTAACTGCGCAGTAAGTTTAGCAAAGTGTAAATTCTGTTTTTCAACTGACGCCTATCGATGATAAAATCCAGAAAACCATGTTCCAAAACAAACTCCGAACTCTGAAATCCTCTGGGCAGGTCCTTTCCGATCGTTTCTCGTATAACTCGTGGGCCGGCAAATCCAATCAAGGCTCCCGGTTCGGCGATATTAAAATCGCCCAGCATGGCATACGATGCAGTCACTCCACCGGTAGTAGGGTCGGTCATCAGCGAGATGTACGGGATTCCTGCATCGTCCAGCAAGGCCAATTTAGCGGACGTTTTTGCCATTTGCATGAGACTAAAGCCGGCTTCCATCATCCGGGCTCCTCCGGATTTTGAGATCATCAAAAAGGGGACCTTGTGCTTCAGGGCGTAGTCGATCGCACGGGCGATTTTTTCACCTACTACCGAGCCCATGGACCCACCGATGAAGTTAAAATCCATGCAGGTAATGACCAGGTCCAATCCATTTAGTTTCCCAACACCGGTTCGCGCGGCATCTTTCAGGTTGGTTTTGGCAATGGAGTCCTTGATTCGGGAGGTATACGACTTGCTGTCTGTAAACGAAAGCGGGTCTCCGGAGGTCATGTCTTTGTCCAGTTCTTTAAACTGATTGTCATCGAACAGAATTTCAAAGTACTCTTTGGAGCCGATTTTTACGTGGTAATCATCATCCGGGCAAACGTAGGAGTTGTTTTTTAATTCACGGGTGTGGATGATATTCCCTTTCGGAGTCTTGTACCACAACCCATCGGGGGTATCTTTTTTTTCCTCGGTAGAGGTTTTGATTCCCGCATCTTTCCTTTTAAACCAAGCCATAAAGTTTTGTTTAAATTAGCCCAAATGCATTTGGGATTACAAATTTATGCGTATTATCCATTAAATAAAACCGAAATCTGTATTCTCCAAAATTAAACAATGATCAAGGGCTCCCTCCTTCAGCACCCTTTTGCATGATCACCCGGCTTTTCGGGAGCGCGTCCGGGTAATTTTCCTGTAGGTAGGTCAGCATTTTTTCCCGCACCAAACACCTGAGATCAAAGGCACTAGGGCTGTCGCGGGCACTCATAAGACAGCGGATTTCTACGGTCTTTTCTGTAAAATCAGTTACCTGCAGCACTTGAACCTTCCTGTCCCAAAGCGTGCTTTCCTCGAGAATTTCTTTCAGTTTAATTTTTAGATTTTCGACAGGGATGGTGTGGTCCAGGTAAATAAAGACGGTTCCCCAGATAGCGGCAGTGGTTCGGGTCCAGTTCTGGAAAGGCGTTTCCAGAAAGTAATTTATCGGCAGGACCAAGCGCCGCTGATCCCAAATTTTGACCACCACGTAGGTAAGGTTTATTTCTTCGATTTTTCCCCATTCCCCTTCCACCACCACCACGTCATCAATGCGTATGGGTTGGGTAAAAGCTATCTGAAAGCCAGCCAATAGGTTGGCAATGGATTTCTGCGCAGCGAATCCGACGATGATACCCAGGATACCCGCCGAAGTCAGCAAGCCTGCTCCCAACTTGCGGGCAGATTCAAAATTCATCAAGATGGCTGATAACGCAACAATGACGACCACGATGATGAATAGCTTTCGAATAAAAGCCACCTGAGTGAGAACGCGACGTTCCCGAAGGTTGTCTTCCTTATCGGAGGTAAAGTTGTCCAAAAAGGCATGCCGCAACACATTGGAAAATTCAATAAGGATCCAGGTCAGGGTTACGATTGCCAAAACCACGAAAAAAGGATGCTTACCCAATTCAATCAGGTTTGGAGGTGAAATATAGGGTTCTATAAGGGGGAACAAGGCAAAAAACAACCCCCACTTCAAGGCATTGGAAAACTTCCGCATGGATCGTTTGCCCCTTTCCGAGGTGGGCTTGTAGGCCAATCGTGCCAGTTTGGGGAAAACCAGTAAAAGGAAGGCATGGCTAATCACCAGAATTCCCAAAACAATACCAATAAAAACAAGGGTCTCTCTATCCATGGGTGTAATTGAAAGGGGTAAATGGGCTAGAAACGCAAAATTGTACAGCGTTTTCGTCTGCAAAACTTCGTAGCGGCATGAAAAACTGATTAATTGATTAAATTAGGGTTTATTTCTGACGAAATCAATTTTCTGATTATCTTTAAGACACAAACCGTAACACAGACCATGCAACTCACCCACCTCTTTGTTTTTTCTGCCGTAATTCTGACCGGCGCCTATTTTATTTATGGGAAATATGTATTTAAGAAATTCAACATCAACAACAACAACCTGACGCCTTCTCATCGCCTGAGTGACGGTGTGGATTACGTTCCCAGTAAGCCCATTGTGGTATTGGGGCATCACTTTGCCTCCATAGCAGGTGCCGGACCCATCGTTGGACCCATCATCGCCATTACCTTTGGATGGGTGCCTGCCGTGATCTGGATACTGATTGGAGGGATATTTTTTGGAGCCGTTCACGACTTGGGCAGCATGGTGGCTTCTCTCCGAAATGACGGAAAGTCTATCGGGGTGATCATACAGAACACGATTGGCAAAAAGGGGAAGCGGCTGTTTATCCTATTTAGTTTTTCCACCCTAATCCTTATTATCGCCGTGTTTGCAGACATCATAGCCAAGACCTTCGTCAGTAATCCCGGCGTGGCCTCGGCGTCGATTTTATTTATTGGGCTGGCTGTGGCCTTCGGCTTTGTGACGAAGTTGACCGGACAACGAAAAACGGCGTTTCTGGTGGCGTCCATTTTGGGGGTTGCTATCATGTACTATTTTGTCTACCTGGGCATGCAGATGCCTTTTGTATTGGATTATCAGGTTTGGATATACATTTTGCTGGTCTATGCCTTTATCGCTTCCGTTACGCCGGTTTCCATGCTGCTTCAGCCAAGGGATTACCTGAATAGCTTTCTGCTTTACGGGCTGATACTGGCCGCCATTATCGGGGTGTTTGTAGCCAATCCGACCATCGCCATGGATACGGATGTACACATCACGGACGAGAACCTGGGATACTTATTTCCGGTATTGTTTGTGACCATTGCCTGCGGGGCGATCAGTGGATTTCATTCCTTGGTTGCTTCCGGTACCACTTCCAAGCAACTGGATAAAGAATCCGACGCAAAAGTAGTGGGTTTTGGGGGCATGTTGATTGAGTCTTTCCTGGCCATTATTTCAGTGGGAGCCGTAGTAGTGCTGACCCGTTCGGATTATTTGTCCCGATTGGGAGAAGAGGGGCCGGTCCCGTTGTTTGCCGATGGTCTCGGCACCATCATTTCTTCCATGGGGGTGCCGGAGTCTTTTGCGGTGGGATTTGTGGCACTGACGGTTTCGGCATTTGCGCTGACCACGCTGGATACCTGTACCCGGTTGGCCCGGTTTACCCTACAGGAGTACTTCGAAGACGTGGAGCAGCCCTTGGGTAAAAAAATCTCGCAGAACCGGTACGTTTCCACCACGGTTGTGGTGGTGCTTTCGGTGCTGTTGCTGGGCAGCGGAGGCTTTACTACCCTATGGCCCATATTTGGCTCTGCTAATCAACTTTTGGCCGCGTTGGCATTACTGACCATTTCCGTCTGGTTGATCAAAAAGAAAGTTAACCCCACCTTCGTCACCATTCCCATGTTCTTTATGTTTACGGTAACCCTGACTTCACTCGGGTTGTTTGCCTGGCAGAATTTTCAGAAAGATGCTTACGTACTGTCGATTATCGCGGCGATCCTGTTTGTGCTTTCCTTTGCCTTGATCTTTCTGGCCAAAAAAAGCTTAACAAAAGAAATTGAGGTGAAAGAAATGGCCTGAAACCAACCGATAGTGCTGGATTTCAGGCAGCAGAATGGGTTTTTATTATCAAAACAAGCGGAAGCCCATCGAAACGATCAGTTGATTTTGTCGCTGATCGGTAGGCACCTGGGCAAAGTTGTTGATGGAATTGGTGAGGGCTCCCTCGTATTTCAGGTCCAACAGAAAGTTTCCAATGTCAATGCCCACGCCTGCCTGGTAGCCAAAGGTAAATTCTTCTTTTGGGGGAACAATGCTGGATCGGGTCCCGTTTCTGGCGACCATATCGCTGTTAAAGACATAACTGGCTACCGGTCCTGCCTGAAACCTGAAAAGCCCGCCCAATTTCATACCTACCATGACCGGGATGTCCAGCCTGTCGAAATTGACGTCGTAATTAAAGGAATTGTTTGAAAAGGATCCGCCCGTGTTGGTATACAAAACCTCTGGCTGTAAATAAATAATCGGCAAATTTATCCGGGCGAATAATCCGAGATGGTACCCCATTTTGGAGTCGTCTCCCTGAAATCCATCGGTCACATGCACGTCTCCCTGGGAGACACCAAATTTAGGGCCTATGCTCAGCACCTGTCCGTTAACCTCTCCAAGGAACAAACCGGTCAAAAGAATCACGATCGCTAGATTTTTCATTTTTTTCTGCAAATTAAACGGATTATCTGTTTCCTATTTACTGAGAACCAACTTTAATGGATTTTAGTATACATTTCTGCGATTTTTTTCTTTCCTTTCCCGAAAGTTGTACCCGGGATACGAAAACCGATAAGTCGTTCGTTTAGTTGCTGTTGTCTTGTCCAGTACCGATGCGTTCTTTGCCCCGGGTTTACTTGCATTCGAGCCGCCGCTCGGGATGATAGAACCCGGGCAAGAAGCGGCGTCTGGCAGACACGAATACTATACGAGCGGATGAATAGTATCAGGCATGCATGCCAAAAGGAAATGGATTACATGAGAAGTATTTCGAATAGTATTTATGTTTTGGCCTGCCTGGGGCTGTTGCTGTATGGCTGTGAGGAGCCGGTTCGGGAGGACCCCTTTGTTGGTATGGGGGCAGCTAGATGGGATGTAGGCAAATCTGCTAACTTTCTACTTTCTGACGACCGATTTACGAAACTGGAGCTGGAGATCGCTTACATGGAAGGCTTCCGTCCCACTGATGTCTTGTTGGAAGAGATGGTCGGCTTCCTCGAGGAGGTGACCTTCAAGCCCGAGGGTGTCGTACTTACCCTTAGAGAAATACCTGCCGAAGGCGAGGAATTCTATTCTGCCGAGGCGATTGCCTCATTGGAAGACCAATACCGGCAAAGCTACAACGAGGGAAACACAGTCTCCGTTTTTCTGCTGGTGGTGGATGGAAATTTCATGCAAGACGAAACAGAATTTTTTACGATTGGAGCTGCGTACCGCAATACCAGCATGGTTTTGTTTGGCAAACGAATCATGGAAAGTTCCGGAGGATTCCGCAGGCCGCCCCGGGGAATATTGGAAACAACCGTGGCCTTGCATGAATTGGGCCATCTGTTGGGATTGGTCAATGTGGGGACCGAGATGGTAACGCCACACGAAGACGAAGAACAGGAGTTTCATTGCGACGAGGAAACCTGCCTGATGTATTGGACCGTCGAAACAAGTAATGTATTTCTTTTTGTGCCACAAACCATTCGGACCCTGGATGCGAATTGCAGAAATGACCTGCGCGCCAACGGAGGAAGATAGAGGGGCTACTTATTTCTGGCCGGGGTCCCTTCGTCGCGTTTTTCCTACAAGCTATCGAATGAATCCAAAAAAACTAAAAATCAACCAGAGACTGTACAAACGTTTCCTTTTCTTAAGTTGTCGGATTGTGGGTCTGTGAAACACCGTTCCTTTACCGGCAAAATTCGCCGATCCGCACTAGTCCTTTACTTCTTCGTAATCAATATAATCCCCCCCGGAAATGGTGCCCGAGGAGCCTTTTTTCTGGTCACCGGGCACAAAGTCCACGTTTACATTGCCATCTTTGGGTTTGTTTCGTTTTCGAGTTTCTTCGCGCTGGGCAGCTTGTACCTGATCGGCGAATTTTTTCAGTTTACTATTCAGAAAATACCGCACCAAGCTCGAAAAAATCCATCCCAGGGCAATAAAGAAGATTATAATTTTTAATATCATGGCAATCAATTTTGGATACGCGGTGTCAGATTAGGGTTTTGGTTGACCAATCCCTCGTCCCTATTAACGGAAAAACACCTTCCACCATTCAATATTAAAAGAAAAATTATAGAAAAGCCAATCGAAGGGTTAGCCCGATGTCCTAAAAAAATCCCGGCTTCCGATTCCAGAAGCCGGGAAGAAAGGCTGTTGCGAAAATTAACGGCTCAGATACAGGTTTCGCTCCGCATAGATTTTCAGGAAATAATCGTCCATCAGGTCATCAATGAAATAGATGGCTTCACCGGTGGATTTCATTTCCGGACCCAGTTCTTTGTTAACATTGGGGAACTTATGGAAGGAAAAGACCGGCTCTTTGATGGCATATCCTTTTTTTACCGGAGAGAAGTTGAAATCGGTCACCTTATTTTCACCCAGCATCACCTTGGTTGCATAGTTTACGTAGGGTTCCTGGTAGGCCTTGCAGATAAACGGCACCGTTCGTGAGGCCCTTGGGTTGGCCTCGATCACATACACCTTGTCGTTTTTGATGGCAAACTGAATGTTGATCAGTCCCTTTGTCTCTAACGCAAGGGCAATCTTCTCAGTAAAGGTTTCGATTTGCCGGACTACCAAATCCCCCAGGTTGTAGGGAGGCAATACGGCGTAGGAATCTCCGGAATGGATACCTGCGGGCTCTATGTGCTGCATGATCCCAATGATGTAGACGTTTTCCCCATCGCAAATGGCATCTGCCTCTGCTTCAATCGCCCCTTCCAGAAAATGGTCCAGCAGGATTTCGTTGTTTGGAATGTCTCGTAATACATTCACCACGTGCTGTTCCAGCTCCTTCTCGTTGATGACGATTTTCATACCTTGTCCGCCCAGTACATACGAGGGCCGTACCAGCAGCGGGAAACCGAGCGTTTTGCATAGTTCCAGCGCTTCGTCGGTGCTATGAATGGTGCCAAACTCCGGGTAGGGGACGCCGTTTTCCTTCAGCAGGTTCGAAAAACGGCCGCGGTCTTCTGCCAGGTCCAGCGCCCGGAAGCTGGTTCCCAATATGGGAATATTATATTTATCGAGTTTTTCTGCCAATTTTAGAGCCGTTTGGCCTCCCAGCTGCACGATGACGCCGATGGGATTTTCGTGAAGAATGATTTCGTATATGTGCTCCCAAAAGACCGGCTCAAAATACAGTTTGTCGGCAATGTCAAAGTCCGTCGATACCGTTTCGGGATTGCAATTGATCATGATGGTCTCGTAGCCGCATTCTTTTGCGGCCAATACGCCATGGACGCAGGAGTAATCGAATTCGATGCCCTGCCCTACCCGGTTAGGGCCGGAACCGAGTACTACTACTTTTTTCTTGTCGGAAACGTGCGACTCATTTTCTTCACCAAAACTGGAATAAAAATAGGGTGTTTGCGCTTCAAACTCTGCAGCACAGGTATCGACCAGCTTGAAGACCCGGCGGATACCCATTTCTTCCCGTCGTTTTTGGAAAACCTCGCTTTCCAAACAGCCCAGCAGGTGGGCGATTTGCCGGTCGGCATAGCCTTTGTGCTTGGCCTTTTTCATCAGGTCAGGACTAATGGTTTCCAGCGTTTCTTTACCCAAGACGCCATCCAACTGCACCAGTTCATCAATTTGCTTGAGAAACCATTTGTCGATCTTTGTCAGGTCCTGAATGGTGCGGAAAGAAATTCCCAGCTTGAAGGCGTCGTATATGTGAAACAGTCTGTTCCAACTCGGATTAGCCAGGCTGTACAAGATCTCGTCCTGGTTTTTGAGCTCCTTCCCATCTGCACCAAGCCCATTTCGCTTGATTTCGAGGGATTGACAGGCTTTTTGAAGGGCTTCCTGAAAATTTCTTCCGATGCCCATCACCTCGCCAACGGCTTTCATGGATAGACCGAGTTTTCGATCGGATCCTTTAAATTTATCAAAATTCCAACGAGGTATTTTTACGATGACGTAATCAATGGCCGGTTCAAAGAATGCGGAGGTATTTCCGGTAATGGAATTCTTCAACTCGTCCAGGTTGTACCCAATGGAGAGTTTGGCAGCTACTTTTGCAATGGGGTATCCGGTGGCTTTTGAGGCCAGTGCCGAAGACCGGGATACCCGTGGGTTGATCTCCACTCCGATGATGGTCTGATTGTCCGGACTTACGGCAAACTGCACGTTACATCCACCGGCAAAATTCCCAATGCCTTCCATCATGCGAATGGCCTTGTTTCTCATTTCCTGATACACGGTGTCGGGCAGGGTCATGGCTGGCGCGACGGTAATGGAATCACCGGTGTGCACCCCCATTGGGTCAAAATTTTCGATGGAACAAATGACCACCATATTGCCAATGTTATCCCGCAAAACTTCCAGTTCGTATTCTTTCCAGCCCAGGATGCTTTGCTCGATCAATACCTCATGGGTGGGGGAGGCCTGCAAGCCGGCGCTCAAGGCTTTTTCGAAATTGTCCGGTCCGTCTACAAAGCCGCCTCCGGTTCCGCCAAGGGTATAGGAAGGGCGGATCACCAGGGGAAAACCGATTTCCTGGGCAATTTCTTTGCCTTGGAGAAAAGACCTTGCGGTTCGCCCCAAGCAGACGTCCACGTTCAATTTTTCCATCAATGCCTTGAATTTCTCCCGGTTTTCCGCGGTTTCGATGGCATCAATGTCTACTCCGATCATTTTGGTACCAAACTTCTGCCAGATACCCGCTTTGTCACAGTCGATGGCTAGATTGAGTGCGGTCTGTCCTCCCATGGTTGGCAACACGCAATCAATATCCGGGTGCTCTTTTAAGATCTGTACGATGGATTTTTTCTCCAATGGCAACAAATACACGTTGTCGGCTGTCACCGGGTCTGTCATGATGGTGGCCGGATTGGAATTGATTAAAGTTACTTTGATTCCTTCTTCCCTAAGTGAGCGGGCTGCCTGGGATCCGGCATAATCAAATTCACAGGCCTGACCGATGATGATGGGGCCGCTTCCAATGATGAGGACATGTTTGATGCTACTGTCTTTTGGCATGCTTGATGGTTTTTTTGATGGCGTTACTTTTGGCTAAATTGGTGCAAAATTAAACAAATTTATTAAACATGCACGGAAAAGCCTTTATTTACCCAAAGGACTGCCGGACAGCGGTAGCCCACACAGCCACAAATATTCCTTTTTCGTGCGCTTGGAACCTTCCCGCAAAAAACGATCGGATGGATCCCAGCCACGGTTTTTCCAACCGGGGGCGCTGCATGCAGCTCAAATTGGCTCTCGGTACGGATCCTCCTGCTATCGGTTCATTGGTTCAGCGGGAGCCGCCAAAGGAGTCGGTTTGCCGAGTGTTATTCTTTTTAAGCATGGCAGGAACTGTGGCATTACTGGTAAAGAATCCGCCTACCGCCAGCCTCGGTCTGGGGAATCCCGGGTGAATTTTGTAACTTTAATTTTTCAACAAGCGCAACCCATGAGCGAATTCAGCGAAGCCCGATTTAGAAAGACCATCAACGATATGGACGAAGCAAACCGACGGGATCCCCATCAGGTACTGGTAAACGGGAGGCCCGTTGCCAAAGAACTGATTTACGGTATCCGCATGTCGGAAATGTTGATGGAGACCTATCCGGATGCGGAGGAGTGCCTGCGGCTGGCGGCCCGTGCCCAGCACATCCAACGGTGGACCATCCCCCGAACCGACTACCCCATGGATCGAAAGGGTTACCTGCTGTGGCGAACCAAATTGAAGCAGTTTCACGGAGAGCTTGCTGGGAAAATCATGAAAACCAACGGGTATTCAGAGCTAGAAATCCAAAAGGTGGAGGATTTGCTGAATAAGCGGCGACTAAAAACGGATCGCGAGGTTCAGGCATTGGAAGACGTGGTATGCCTGGTTTTTTTGACGTATTATTTTCAGGATTTCATCGAAAAGCACCGGGACGAAGAGCCCAAACTGGTAAGTATCCTCCAGAAAACCTGGAACAAGATGTCGGAAAAGGGGCAACAAAAAGCGCTAGCAATGCCCCACCCCGAATCGGTCAAACGGTTGCTGACAGCAGCGCTTGCAGAAAGCTAGTTTGCCACAACCATCGATTCCCGGTAGGTGTGGACGTCTTTTTCAATAGCCGACAGAATTTCGGTGCCTTCCATATTGGGTTTGGAGTTGCCGTGCTCGGCCCCTCCCAAATCGTATTCTACGTGCAGGATTTTGGGTAAAGTACCGGTAAACCCTTCGTGTTCAAGGAGCAGCTTGAAGTTTACCTCTCCTTTTCCAAGGGGAACATTTACGGGTCGGTTTCCCTGTCCGTTCGGGTTTCCCCAGACGAAATCTTTCAGGTCAAAACTGCGGATTTGTTTTTTTATTACATGATACACGTTTTCATAGGATTGGTAGCCTTCCACCTGTGCGTGCCGTAGATCAAATTGTACCCCGATGTGATCGGGATTTATGCCTTCCAGCAAATGGTAAATTTCCCATACCGATCCACCGATTCTCCTTCCTGCGTGGTTTTGGTAGTGTCCGGTGACCCCGTGTTTTTCGTGAAGCAGGGCCAACCGCTTCATGGCATCGTTGAGACGGGACAATTCGTTGCGAATTTGCGTTGACGGAAAGGACAGGTACCCCATTCGGTAATCCCGGATGCCCTCACCCGCAAGTATCCGTAGGAACTCATCCATCTCATCCAGTTGATGGATGTTCATATCCGTGGTAAGGACGGGACGGCTCAAGCCCAGATTTTCACTTGCGCTTACCAGCGGGGGTAATTTCTTTTGCAGTTCATCCTTGTCAAAAAATCCGTTCTTTCGTACGGGAAGGTCGATTCCCTCAAAACCCATGGATTTGACCGTTTGGGGTACTTCCTCCAGCGGTAGCCATTGCAAGACCTTGGTAAAGAGGTAAAACGGGCCTGGTGCGGCTTTTTTTAGGACTTGTTTTTGGGAAGCTCCGACGGCCATACCTGGTAGAAGTAAACCGGATCCGGCGGCCATAAGCATTTTTTTCAGGGAGGACCTTCTGTGCATGGGAGGTTATTTCGTTGGGAAACAAATACTGCATCAAGATAGGTCTTTGCCGGAAATAGCGCAAGTGTTTTGAAACAAATTCAAACGAATGACGCGCAAGCTTCTGATAGAAAAGGCCGGTAACAGGAAGCAGGCGGAGTATTTACCCGCTGTCAGCATCGTAAACAGAGAGTTGCAGGGGTGCTATACCAACATGAAAAACAGCAAGGAAACCCCCAAAACCAGGATCATTTTCTTTGCTTTTTCCTTTTGGATGGCGCCGAGCTTTTTTTTGCGCAGGGCCAGCACGGCCAGGCTCAGTCCCAGCAATTGCAAAGCCAGCCCCAGGCCGGTCAGGTAACTTCCCCAGGCTTGTCCGGGCCACTGCATGGCAAACAGCACCAGTGGCAGGAGGCAACTCAAAATCCCGACCAATCCGGCAAGAAATGATCTGGAAAGCAATTGTTCTACGGCGTCTGGAGTCTCCTTCATGGCTTATTATGTTTGCGCTTTTTAAAATAGTCGCTCAGTTCGTCTACGGATTTTGTATTCAGTGTCCTGTCTTTGGTTAGTCCGCCTTTTCTTCCAACGATTACCCCGTATTTCATGTCCCAAATGCCCTCGTTTGCATGGGCATCCGGATTGATGCTGAGCACCACTCCCTGATCCATGGCATATCGAACCCAGCGCCAGTCCAGGTCCAGCCGCCAGGGATTGGCATTGATTTCGATCACCACCTGATGCATGGCGCAGGCATCAATGACCGCCCGGTGATCGATCGGGTAGCCCTCCCGGCGAAGCAACAGGCGGCCCGTTGGGTGACCTAGGATGGTGGTGTAGGGATTTTGAATGGCACGGATGAGCCTCGCCGTTGCCTTTTTGATATCCATACTCAGACCGGAGTGGATGGAGGCCACGATGTAGTCAAAACCAGCCAATACGTCCGCTTCGTAATCCAGGCTTCCATCCATCAGAATGTCGCTTTCGATCCCCTTGAATATGCGAAAAGGGGCCAGTTCTTCGTTGAGTCGATCGATTTCTTCGTGCTGCAGGCGAATCCGGTCCTCATCCAGGCCATTCGCGTAAAATGCGGAACGGCTGTGATCGGCCATTCCCAGGTATTCGTATCCGGCCGCTTTGCAGTATTCTGCCAGCTCCTTCAGGCTGTTTTTTCCATCGCTGTAGGTAGAATGGTTATGCAGCGGGCCTTTTAGGTCGTCTACCGTAAGCAGCTCCTCCAGGGAATGCTGTTGGGCCCATTCCAATTCACCGTTTCCTTCCCGAAGCGACGCAGGAATATAGGGAAGTTCGGCCGCGGCGTAGGCCTCCTCCTCGGAGCCGAACGCTTCCGTGTAAAAATGTTCGCCGAGCGTGGCACCTCCTGCCACCGGATGCAGTAGATGCGATCGGCTGGACGTTTTCAAGAGTTTTTGCCGGACAAACGCTTTCTTTTCCGTTAGCAAAAGGACGACCTTCAAACCCAGGGATTCCCATTCTCCCTGCCAGCGAAAGGGGCTGCAAAATCGCTCTTCCCGCCGCAGGCCCTTGATGGCATCAATTTTTTTCAGGCTTTCTCCGGGCGTGTTGGTTCCGATCAGAAACGTTACGTTTTCTACAATTTCGGCCATTCTCCCGTATTCGCCCACTGCTGCCAGCATTTCCTGGTCCAGCACTTTTTCCAGGGCCGCCTGAATCGTTTCTCCTGCTTCATCGATATCGGCATACAACCATTTCCCCTGATTTGCGGCGATAAATTCCAGTTTTTGTATGATGCTATCCTGGGTTTTTTCACCAAATCCTTTGAGTTTAGCTACCTGCCCCGCCTGACAGGCTTCCATGAGCTCGTGGGTGGAGGTGATTTCGAGCTCCTTCCATAGGGCTTTGATCTTTTTGGGCCCCAATCCCTTTATTTGTAGCAATTCACGGATGCCATCGGGAGTGTTTTCCAGTAGGGTATCGAGTAGGGGATGGGAGCCCGTTTCCCGGATGCGGGAGATGGTTTCCGCAAGGCTTTTTCCAATCCCGGGAAATTCCTGCAATTGGCTAAGGCTAAGGTCTTGCAGGGGCTTTCCCTCCCGTTCGATGCTGGTAACGGCAGATTGGTACCCCCTGATTTTAAAGGAGTTTTCCTCGTGCAGCTCCATTAGCTGCACGGTCAACTGCAGGATCGTGACAATTTCTTTGTTATCCAAGATGATTTCGTTTCAGATGGCTTCCTTGCAAATGTCCATAATATTTGTTTTAAAATAAAATCAATAGTCTTAACTTAAGCCAGAAATGAAAAAACACGGTCAGCCACTTACACCTGTCGGAAAGGAATCGGAAATTGCCTTCGGTGATTGAACAAATTTGATACAATCGGTGTATGTAAGAGGGGCGGACGGGCTTCCACAGCAAGTTAAGCAATCGCAGAAAAAGCTGCTTGAACGCAAAAAAAATTCACCAGTTATGAGCAAAATGCCGTTATACATAGCCTTTTTCGGGTTGCTGCTTTTTTTCGAAACGGTCGAGGCCCAGGTACAGTTTACCCAGCGGTTGGAAGTGGATACCGATTGGGGGGACGATGACTTTTTCGTGTTACCTAGAGAAGGAGGAATGGTGGCATTCCGGATGAAATCAGATACACCCTATGGTAGGAAGGATAAATTCCAATACCTGGTTTCGGACTTTCAATTGCGGTCGGAAGCTACCCGACTCATTACCCTGGACGGGTATTACGAGTTGGTTGGATTCGACCTGGACAAGGAGTTTTTGTACGTGCTTTTTAATAAGGGCTCGCAGTACGATTCGGAAATGGCGATTTTTGAAATCAACCTGGAAAACCAGCAGTTGCGGGAATTGGAGCTCAACAGCATTCTGGAAATGGAGCTACAGGATTTTCTGGTATTTAACAAGCAGGCTGTATTCATGGGTAAATACGATTTCCGGCCGGTGATACAGGTTTTTGACATTGCGAGCCAGGAGGTGATAACGGTACCTGGACTGTTTGAAAAAGACGCACGAATCCTGCAAATGAGAAAAGACCCAGACCTGAACGTCTTCGACGTGGTCATGAGCCGGCGTGATTTTTACAAGAAAAAGATCGTATCGGTGCTCACCTTCGACACTAACGGCAACAAGCTTCGGGAGGTGAAAATTGATGATTTGGGAGATCCTTCCATGGAGATCGTGGAGGGCTTGCTGACCTCCTCGCATAATTACAAGCAGGCGCTTATTGGTCCCTACGGGCTTCGGCGAAAGGAGGCCTATCAGGGATTGTATTTTACCCGGATCAACGAATTTGGGGAATACGAAAACACCTTTTACACCGTACCCGATTTTGAGAACTTCTACAATTACTTGCCGGAGAAAGCCCGCGAAAGAAAGCTCAGAAAGGTGGAAAGAAGCCTTAACCGTGACCAAAACATCCCGATCCGGAATGTGGTGGTGACCCGGGAAATCAACGCTGCGGATGGCTACTACCTGGTGTACAACGATCATTTTATCTCCTCTTCTTCCAGAGCCATCCCCAGAGACGGCATGTACGCCAGTAATTTTTACCGACTTAATCCCATGATGGGTGGGTACGGGGGCCTGTTTAATCCACTATGGATGGACCCCCGGTTTCGTAACACCCAAGTAAGTAATCAGTACAAATACCTGGCTGCCCAGTTTATCTTACTGGACGAAAATGGGAGGATCATCTGGGACAATACCGTGAACCTGGACAGTGACAGTAAAGCCGAACCGATCAAGTATGGGGAAGTGAGTTTTAACGGGAGAAATCTCTTCTACATGTACCTGGACGAAACCAGCCTGATCCTAAGTCAGATTAAGGACGGGGAGCTGGTTATGGAAAACGAGCCATTTGAAATTGAGCTAATCCGGGAAAACGAACGCATTGCCAGTACAAAGGAAAACACCCTGCAGTTGCAGTGGTGGTACGCCGAATATTACTTGCTCAGCGGCAAACAACGGATTCGGTACCAAGCCGAAGATGGCCGGGTTCAAACCAGGGATGTCAACTTTTTCACCAAAATTAAAGTCGACGATTTCATGTAAGCCGGACCGCCTCACGCAAATATTTCCTATATTTGCCTCAAATTTCGATCATGCAAAAGCGACTCGTTCTTGACCAAAAGCAGCTATCCATCACCATCAGCCGGTTTTGTTACCAATTGATAGAGAATCACGATGATTTCGAAAATACGGTGTTGCTGGGACTTCAACCGAGAGGTGCCCTGGTGCTGGACCGGATCATTCAGCGCATGCAGGAAATCCGTCAACTAAGCCTTCGCTTCGGTTACCTGGATGCCACCTTTCATCGGGATGACTTCCGCAGAAGGGATTTGCCGCTGCGAGCAAACGAAACGAAAATTGATTTTTTGATAGAAAATAGAAAGGTCATTTTGGTAGACGACGTGCTCTACAAAGGGCGGTCGGCCCGGGCTGCCATGGATGCGATGATTGCTTTTGGAAGGCCCCAAAAGGTAGAGTTGATGGTGTTGATCGACAGAAAGTATACCCGCGACTTCCCCATTCAGCCGGATTATTTTGGGCGGCAGGTCAATACTCTCGAAAGTCAGTACGTAAGTGTGGAATGGCAATCACAGGGATTTCCTGAAGACGCCATTTGGATCACGGAAAAGGAACATAACTAGCACCCATGCAGCAGCTCAGCACCAGACATTTATTAGGTATAGAAAACCTCAGCCCGGCGGATATTGGGTTGATTTTTGAAACAGCAGACAACTTTAAAGCCGTACTCAACCGTCCCATCAAGAAAGTGCCCTCGTTGCGCGACATTACCATTGCCAATGTGTTTTTTGAAAATTCTACACGAACCAAATTGTCCTTCGAGTTGGCCGAGAAAAGGCTTTCTGCCGATGTGGTGAATTTTGCATCGGGCAGCAGTTCCGTAAAAAAAGGGGAAACCCTGATCGACACAGTGAATAACATTCTGGCCATGAAGGTGGACATGGTGGTCCTGCGTCATTCCAGTCCCGGCGCTCCCCATTTTCTTTCCCGGCATATTCAGGCTAGCATTGTGAATGCCGGCGACGGTACCCACGAACACCCCACCCAGGCCCTGCTCGATGCCTTTTCTATCCGGGAGAAGCTCGGAGAGGTAGCCGGCAAGAAGGTAGCCATTATTGGCGATATCCTGCACTCGCGAGTTGCCCTGTCGAACATCTTCTGCCTGCAAAAACTAGGGGCGGAGGTGATGGTCTGTGGGCCGGCTACCTTGCTACCCAGGTACATTCGGGAGCTCGGCGTGCAGGTGGAGCACGACGTCTTCCAGGCACTCCAATGGTGCGATGTGGCCAACGTATTGCGGATTCAACTGGAGCGGCAACAAATCAAGTATTTCCCTTCCCTAAGGGAATACTCCCTGTACTATGGGATCAATAAAAAATTACTAAACCGCCTGGATAAGGAAATCGTTATCATGCATCCCGGCCCCATTAATCGGGGAGTGGAGCTCAACTCCGACGTGGCAGACTCCGAGCATTCCATCATCCTGCAGCAGGTAGAAAACGGCGTTGCCATTCGCATGGCCGTATTGTATTTGCTGGCCGGGCAAAAATAATAGCGAGCGGGTAGTCCCGGACGCAGGACAGGGTCGCGTACCTTCTTGCGCTGTTTTTCGTAAATTGATCAAAAAATAAACCAGAAGGCATGATTTACAATTCCATCATCGAAACCATCGGAAACACCCCCTTGGTCCGGTTAAATACCTTAAATAAGGGGATTGCAGGAGAAATACTGGTGAAAGTCGAGTATTTTAATCCGGGTAATTCCATGAAAGACCGCATGGCCATAAAAATGGTGGAAGATGCCGAGAAGGAAGGGATTCTTAAGCCGGGAGGCACCATCATCGAAGGTACCAGCGGCAATACCGGAATGGGCCTGGCCCTGGCAGCGATTGCCAAAGGCTATAAATGCATCTTTACCATGGCCGACAAGCAATCCGGCGAAAAGATTGATATTTTGAAGGCAGTGGGAGCGGAAGTGATCGTATGCCCTACGAATGTTGCCCCGGACGATCCTCGCTCGTATTATTCGGTTGCGAGAAAACTAAACAAGGATATCCCCAATTCGTTTTATCCCAATCAGTATGACAACCTTTCCAATTGGAAGGCCCATTACGAGACTACCGGGCCGGAAATCTGGCGGGATACCGAAGGGACCATCACGCACTTTGCTGCCGGGGTTGGAACCGGCGGTTCCATGTCCGGGACTTCCCGTTTTCTGAAAGAGCAAAAAGAGGGAATAGTGTCCGTTGGTATCGATACCTATGGCTCGGTATTTAAAAAATACAAGGAGACGGGGGAGTTTGACCAAAACGAGGTGTATCCTTACCTGACAGAGGGGATAGGCGAAGATATTTTGCCCAAAAACGTCGATTTTTCCGTCATCGACCAATTCATAAAGGTCACCGACAAAGACGCTGCCGTGATGACCCGCCGGCTTTCCCGGGAAGAGGGATTATTCGTGGGCTGGTCCTGCGGGTCGGCCGTTCACGGTGCTCTGGAATATGCCCGAGCACACCTGGTAGCGGGGGATGTCATGGTCATCTTGCTGCCCGACCACGGTACCCGCTACCTGGGCAAAGTGTATAACGACGATTGGATGCGAAATCACGGCTTCCTGGAGGACAAGACCTACGGAACAGCCCGGGATATCGTGCTTGGCAGAAGCGATGCGTACCAACTGGTGGTTGTACACAAGTCGGATACGATCAAAGATGCCATTGCCCTAATGAACGAGAAAAGCGTTTCCCAAATCCCGGTTATGGAGGAAGGTCAGGTGGTAGGAAGCCTGACGGACAATAAGTTGCTGCTGAAAATAATCGAAAACCCCGAACTCAAAGATGCCACCGTGGATCAGGTTATGGAGGACTCCATGCACTTTGTAGCCCTGGACAGTACATTGGACGTACTTTCCTCCATGGTCGAAAAAGAAAAAGCCGTTTTGGTGCGGGATGAAGCGCATCGCGTTCACATCATTACCAAGCACGATATATTGGAAGCAATCACCCGATAAAGATACTATCTAACGCGACTTAGTTAAAAAAATGGATAAAAACCACCTGGAGGCAATCATCGCAGATACGTTTGATTTTGACATCAAACAGGCATTTATACAAGGTTGGGAAACCTTCAAGAAAGTCAAGATCTATTCCGTTTCCTTCACCTTACTCATCCTGGCCATCCAGTTTTTTTTCATGGCCTATGCCCAGGATTTTCTATTTGTATTCTCCCTGTTTCTGGCGGGTCCGTTGTTTGCCGGATTCTACCTGGTGGCGAACAAAGTAAGCCTCAACGAACCCGTGATTTACCCGGATTTTTTCAAAGGATTTGGGTATTACATTCCCGTGATACTCGTGTGGATTGTCGGTCAGTTTTTGACCGTTTTGGGGATTTTGGCGTTGGTTATCCCAGGCATTTACCTAATGGTGGCCTATATGTTTGGGGTGCTGATCAGCATCTTTGCGGGATTGGATTTTTGGAATTCCCTGGAATACAGCCGGCGAATTATACACAAGCAATGGGTGAAATTCTTCGTTTTCGGCTTGTTACTCGCCGTTTTGAATATTGCCGGGGCTTTGCTTTTTGGCATGGGATTGGTTGTGTCCGTTCCCGTCACCTACTATGCCATCTACCATGTATTTGAATCCATTACCCAACGCAAAGAAGTCCAGCAAGTTGGGGAAGATGACCGGCTTCCCGGCTAACTTCGGCTTCCCGGAGCTAGCCGAGTTGTAGCTGAAAAACAGGTTCATTTTCAACGGGTTAAATATAAAAATCTGCAATTTATGGTTACATTTAAGCGCTGTAGTTCGACAAAGGTCATCGGTACGTATAAAATGAACCATTTATATGAAATTCAACGCAAGAATTAAAGTAATACTGGGGTTCTTTCTGGCAATCTGCCTGATCGTAGGGGCCGGTGTACTAACCATTTACAGCGTCAAGCAACTGTTGGAATCGGTAGAATCCCTGGCCGAACCCAATGAGAAGCTGCGCAACCTCAATAAATTACTGGCAGATATCTACCAATTGGATAAGTCCAGAAGTGTTTTCTCTCAAAGTGAAAACGACTCCTCGGAGAATGTGAATTACTACCAGCAAATCCAGCAGGAGATTCAAGGACTGGGAGCGATGGTGGCCGACTCGGCCGAACTGAACCAGGTGAAGCGAATCAATTACAGCGTCAACGAACTGATGGTGGTCTACAAGGGCTTGGAAGAAGTCAAAAAAAGCTTATACACCCGGAATTTCAGTAAGGAGGCCCTCAACAATATAGAGCGGAAAATAAAGCGGAAGGAAGAACTAAGCCGCCTGCAAAGTTTGGGAAAAATTCGGATTGGAATCAATGCCGGGCCCGTTTCGGAAAGTAAATCCAATGATGAAAAAACCAGTAAAACCAACAAGGAGCAAGTTTCCAGTGGGCTTCTGGCAGCCGGCGGAAAACAGGATATGGAAAAAATCCTGGGCATGCTTCGGCTAAATTTGAACCGCGTCAACCCGGAAAATGCGCAGCCCCTCTCCGGATCCGACTCCATCATCTACGCCGTCCGGCAAATGGTCCTCGACATCAATAATGAGGAGCAATTTCTCCGATCCAGACTACGTGAACTCGAACAGGAACTCAACGAAAAAAACAGGTCGTTGATCATTAATATTCAGCACATCGTTGCATCGCTGCAGGACGAAGCCCTGCTCCAGTCCAAAGCCGAAAACGAATCGGCCTATGCGCTCACGTATAAGCTTTCGTTTCTTTTAGGGCTACTTATAGTTGTTGGTGTGATCGGTTCTTCCGGTTTTATTTTCAGTATTGTTCGGGAGATAAAAAAATCGGAAACCTACCAGGAGAAATTGGCAGAAGCCAAGCAAAGGTCGGATAATCTTGCCAGGACCAAGCAAGATTTCCTGGCCAGTATGAGTCACGAAATCCGCAATCCCCTACACGTGATTCAGGGGTACAACGACGCCTTGTCCAAGACGCCATTGGATTCCGATCAGCAGGAATTTGTGAAAATGATTCACTTTGCCTCAGGAACCCTCTTGGGTATCGTCAACGATATCCTGGATTTCTCCAAGCTTGAAGCCGGGAAGATCAAAATCGAAAAAGCAATCATCGATCCCTTGCCTTTCTTCAAAAACCAGCATTCGTTTTTCCGGCAAAAGGCGCTGGAGAAAGGAATTGCCCTGGATTTTTCCATCTTGCTTCCCAGAGGCACCTTTTTTCTTGGAGATGAGCTACGAATCAATCAAGTCCTCACGAACTTACTTTCCAATGCCATTAAATTTACCGATTCCGGAAAGGTACTGCTTCGGGTCTATTTCGAGAAAAAGAACAGTCGCCTCGTGTTGCAGGTATGCGATACCGGAACCGGCATGTCGCAGCACTTGCAGCAAAACCTGTTCAAAGAGTTCAGTCAGGGTGATGGAAGTATTTCCCGAAAGTACGGGGGAACCGGGTTGGGGCTCGCCATTGTGAAGCGACTCGTTGATCTGCAGGAAGGGAAAATCGATGTTATCAGTAAACCGGGAACAGGAAGCCAATTTATCGTTTCTTTGCCGACCACCCTACTTGATAAAAAGGAGGAAATCGAGATTCCCCGGGTTCAACTGGACCGGATGGAGGGCCTGCGTATCCTGCTGGTCGATGACGATGAGATGGGGTTGAAATTCGCCAGCTTGCTGCTGCGAAATAGCGGAGCGGAGGTGATCGCCTATACCGGGGGATTGGAGTTTGAAGAAAATTTTGTAGAAGCGGATTTTGACCTGGCCCTGCTGGACATCCAAATGCCCGAAGTGGACGGCTATCAGGTGCTCGGCCGGATCAAGGGTATTCCGAAGTACCGCAACATGCCGGTTCTTGCGATGACGGCTAATGTGTTTGCCAGGGAGAGAGAAAGCCTGGTAAAGGAAGGCTTCGAAGGGGTTTTGTTGAAACCATTCAACGAGTCGCAGCTGATTGAAAAAATCACCGCTTGTCTGCGGCAAACCCAGGCCCCCAGGCAAAAAGAAGTGGTACAGGTGGAAGCAGGGCCTGCTGCTCCAAACCCGTATCGAATCGAAGGAACCGAGGAAAAAGGAGGTTACGATCTCTCGGACATCAAAAAGTTCTGCATGGGGGACGAGGATTTGTTTAAAGATATCCTGGAAGGGTTTTATACCCAGACTGGATTGGATTTGATTCGGATCAACAAGGCGGTGGACGAAGGCGATTACGAGAAAATTCAGGCCATTGCGCACCAGCTATCCAGCAGGCTTGGGCAGCTAAAGATCAAGGAAAGAAGCATTGCGAAGGCCATCGAATCCGAGTTAAAAATCGGAAAGACAGAGAAGATTCAGGAGCTGGTCTGGGAGTTAACAGAAAAAATCAACGACTTGCTGGAAGACCTGGCAGAGCGATTTGGCTACGCCCTTGCGGATTAATCCAACCCGTATTTCTCCAATTTATTGTACAGGGTTTTTCGATCCATATTGAGCATTTTTGCCGTCTTTGACTTATTAAATTTCATTTCCTCCAGCGTTTTGAGGATCAGGGACTTTTCCTGTTCCTCGAAGGAGAACTTCAAGTCAGTGGCCGAATGGATGTCTTTGGTGGGGAGGTCTTCCCGGTCCAATAACTCGGAAGGAATCACCTCTTTTTTAACCTCCCCTTCACCCGTAAGCAAAACGGCCCTTCGAATGATGTTTTTGAGTTCCCGGAGATTACCTGGCCAGTGGTATTCCCCAAATATTTTTTCCACGTCCGGACTGAATCCAGTCACGTTACGCTCCAGGCTCTCGTTGCTTTTTTCCAGAAAAAGCCTGGCAAAAAACGGAAGGTCTTCCCTTCTTTCGCGAAGCGGCTGCGCTGTAATGCTGAATTCATTAAGCCGGTGAAAGAGGTCCTCCCGGAATTGCCCCGATTTGGCCAGTTCCTGTAGGTCTTCGTTGGTTGCGGCGATGATGCGTACATCAACTGAGATGTCTCTATTACCGCCGATTTTGCGTATTTGGCGTTCCTGTATTGCGCGAAGAAGTTTGATTTGAATTTCGTAGCTTAGGTTTCCAATCTCATCCAAAAAAATCGTGCCCCCGTTTGCGTTCTCGAAATGTCCGGTCTTGTGATCAATGGCCCCGGTAAAGGCACCTTTTACGTGCCCGAACAATTCACTTCCTGCTAGTTCCCGGGAAAGGGCACCACAGTCAACCGCCACAAAAGGGCCCTTGGCTCGTTTCGATTTCTGGTGGATTCGTTTGGAAATGTACTCTTTGCCGGTGCCACTTTCGCCCAGCACGATGATGCTCAAATCGGTGGGCGCGACCAACTCGATGTGTTTCTCGATTTGTAAGGCGCCGCTACTGTTCCCAATCTGATAGCTTAGGTCCACGGCGTCGGTCCGGGCAGGCGCAGGTCTATTCGGTGAAACCGGGTCAGGCCGTTTGGTTTCCTTTTTTAATGCTTGTCTTACCGTAAGCAGTAGCTCATCCGGGTTGATGGGTTTGGTGATGTACTCAAACGCCCCCATTTTCATCGATTTTACCGCGGTGCGGATGTCCGAATAGTTGGTGATCAGTATGACCGGTGTGTCTGGGTAATTACCTATTACCTGATCCAGTACCTCCATTCCGGTGCCATCCGGAAGCCGGTAATCGGTGATGATCAGATCGGCCTTGTTTTTTTCGAACGCTTGTAAGCCCTCCGCCACTTTCGTGCAGCTGTTTATTTCATAGCCGTTTTTCTCCAAAAAATTTTTGATAATTTTTGAATAGGTGAGGTCATCTTCGATCAAAAGGATTTTTGCCATGGGTAGTCAGCCAAATATGGATAAATATAAAGGAAAAGCACCGACTTCGCAATCAGTGCTTTTTGGTAATCGTTGGCTTAGCTGTATTTCGTGTCAATTACTGATTGATGATCATTCCGTCTTTGTTGTACACTACCATGATATTGAAGTTATCACTGTCCAGAAACCATACGTCGTAGTAGTTATCGTTTTTCTGAGATATTTTTCGTACGGCCGTAATTTTGAGGTCGTTGATAAGGCTGTCGGTCTGAATCACGTTTTTTACGGAGGCCGGCAGATCTTCTGCAGCGATGGTTAGCGTGTCCGCTTCATCAGATATGTATACGCGTTGCTGCTCCTTTTGGTTGCCCGCAGGTGTGTTCGTTTTCAGCATACCGCTGAGTAGGACCAGGATAACCAACACCGGTACCGACAGTAGGCCAATCCGAAAAATAACTTGCTGCTTCATGTTTTATTTTTTCTTAGGAAGGGATATGCAGGAATTGTGCCATTTTCTATTTCACCCCCTCCGAAGCGGGTAGGGTATACATCTGTGTAATAACTACCCATGTTGATGCAGTCCTGTACCCGTTGTGCCTACAGAAATCTTTTGTATCTTTGTCCCAGTTTAAATAAATGTTAACTCTTCGCTTGCAGATCCCCGGATGCGTGAATCCGGGGGTTTTATTTCAATGAGGGAATTTTTTAAATGAAATTGAACCTGGATTCCCTAACAAAAGAAAAGGCAACCTGAAATCCGGGTATTTTTCGTCGAAGGGAGGGAATCCCGGCCGTTTTGTTTCAAAATAATTCTGCTTGGACTAGCGTTAACGAATTTGCATGTAGGCAATGGGCACAAAAGCACAGGCACCAATAGGGATTTTTGATAGTGGCATCGGGGGGTTGACCGTAGCCCGGGAGGTAAAAAAAATCCTCCCCGACGAACAACTCATATACTTTGGCGACACCGCCCACTTGCCCTATGGGGACAAAAGTACGGCTGCCATTCAAGCGTACTCCGTAAAGATCGCGGACGTGCTGTTGCAGCAAAACTGTAAATTGATCCTTATTGCCTGCAATTCGGCTTCGGCAGCCGCCTACGAACTGGTCAAAGCCTACGTGGCGTCAAAAGCACACGTGGTGAATGTGATCGATCCGGTGGTGGACTACCTCCGGGAAAACCATGCGGGACAGATAGTGGGGCTTATTGGTACCAAACAAACCGTTGGTTCGGGGGTATACCTGCAAAAAATCAACGCCCTGAATGCCGGCATTCAACTTAAGTCCCTGGCAACTCCCTTGCTGGCACCCATGATCGAAGAGGGCTTTCACCTGGAAAATATCAGCAAAGAAATTGTCGCCTCCTACCTTTCTCAGGAGGTCCTGGCGGATATCGAGGCCCTGGTTTTGGGCTGCACCCATTACCCGTTGATCAAGAAGCAAATCCGGGAATATTATGACGGAAAGGTAGACCTGATCGACGCATCGGAAACGGTCGCAAAATCGGTGGCGGCTTTTCTGGGCTACCATCAGCTCCTGGCAAAATCCCAATCCGGCTCCGATGACCGGTTTTTGGTGTCCGATTACACGGTGTCCTTTGAGGAGACGACCAAACTATTCTTTGGCAAACAAATCCGATTGCAAAAATATCCGCTATGGGAGTAGTTTTTTCCCGAAAAATAGCGTTTTTTACCTTGGCGACACGCGTGCTATTTTTATAGTTTTTTAATTAAGTTTGGTAGCATTCGGAATTTTATTCCTAAAAAAAGGATTAACTTTGTTCTTTCATTCACGCCGCCAGTAGACTATGAGTGACCAGATCAAACACGAATGTGGGATTGCCCTGATCCGGCTAAGGAAACCGTTACAGTATTACATTGACAAATACAAAACGCCCTTTTATGCAGCCAATCGGCTGTATGTGCTGATGCAAAAGCAGATCAATAGGGGCCAGGACGGTGCAGGAATCGCCAATATAAAAATCAATACCCCCCCCGGTACCCGGTATATTAGCAGGTACCGTTCGGTGGAATCCGAAGCGGTCACCAAAATTTTTCAGAAAATAAATAAAAAATACAAAAAGTCGAAGAAAGCCGGCAGCGAGGAAGACTTGATGGATGCCTCCTGGATCAAGGAGCACACCGCTTTTTCGGGGGAAGTCTGGCTGGGCCACCTCCGGTACGGAACCCACGGCCAAAACAGCATCGAAACCTGCCACCCGTTTTTGAAACAAAACAACTGGCGCAGCCGAAACCTGGTGATGGCGGGAAATTTTAACATGACCAACGTGGAGGAGCTCTTCGACAACCTGGTCAAACTTGGGCAGCACCCCAAAGAAAAGACCGACACGGTCACGGTGATGGAAAAAATCGGCCATTTTTTGGACGAGGAAAACCAGCGCATTTTTGACAAATACAAAGGGCAATTCACCAACCGGGAGATTACGGAGGTGATCGAACAGGAATTGGATGTGGCCAGGATCCTACGCAGAAGCTGCCGGGATTTTGACGGGGGCTATGCCATGGCCGGTTTGGTTGGAAATGGGGCGGGATTTGTTGTCCGGGACCCGAGTGGCATTCGCCCTGCCTATTACTATGCGGACGAAGAGATCATCGTCGTGGCTTCCGAAAAACCCCCCATAAAAACCGCTTTTAACATCGATTACCAGCAAATCAAGGAAATTCAGCCCGGTAACGCCCTAATTTTTTCCAAGGACGGATCCTATGCGGAGCACGAAATTATCCCGCCTCGCGAGAAAAAGAGCTGCAGTTTTGAGCGGATCTATTTTTCCAGGGGGACGGATCCCGATATCTACCGGGAGCGTAAAAATCTGGGGCGGGCGCTTGTCCCCCAAATTCTCAAAGGCATCGATTTTGATTTGAAGAACACGGTTTTCTCCTACATACCCAATACGGCGGAAACGGCCTACTACGGCATGATCGAGGGGCTGGAAGACTACCTAAGTGCCAAAAGAAGGGAAATTCTGATCGAGGGAAAACCCCATCTGGAAGACCTGGAGGACCTGCTGAATTTCCGGCCCCGGGTGGAAAAGTTGGTCAGCAAGGACGTGAAGTTGAGAACCTTTATTACCAATGATTCCGACCGGGACGTGATGGTGTCCAACGTGTACGATACGACCTACGAGGTGATTCGCTCCGGGGTCGATACCATTGTGGTGATAGACGACAGCATTGTCAGGGGCACCACGCTCGAAAAAAGCATTCTGACTACCCTGGACAAACTGAAACCCAAACGGATCATTATCGTTTCTTCCGCTCCTCAAATCCGGTTTCCGGACTGTTACGGCATCGACATGTCCCGAATGCGGGATTTTGTCGCTTTCCGGGCGGTAGTGGAGCTACTCCGCCAACGGGACATGGAGTACGTGTTGGATCAGGTGTACGATCAATGCATCGCCAATCCGGACGCCGAGGAGAATTTTGTCAAAGCCATCTACGAACCCTTTTCCGACCAGGAGATTTCCGATAAAATTGCTGAAATCATCACCTCGGAGAGCATCGAGGCCGAGGTTCACGTGATTTACCAGACCGTGCAAAACCTGCACCTCTCCTGTCCTGCCCACCGGGGCGATTGGTACTTCACCGGAGATTTTCCCACAGAGGGCGGCATGCGCGTGGTGAATAAGGCCTTTGTCAACTACATGGAAGGCAAAGTGATCCGGGCCTATTAATCATAAAAACACAGCGAATGATAAACGTAGCGTTACTAAAGCAAATCTGTGAGTTGCCGGGGGCACCCGGATTTGAGAAAAGAATCCGCGATTTCATTCTATCCGAAGTAAGGGGCCTGGTGGATGATCTGACGGTCGATAATCTGGGCAACGTGATCGCGGTCAAGAAAGGCAAGCGGAACCCCGAAAACAAGCGGGTGATGGTGGCGGCCCACATGGACGAAATCGGTTTTATCGTTACCCATATCGACGAAAATGGCTTTTTGCGGTTTCACCCCCTGGGTGGCTTTGATCCCAAGACATTGACCGCTCAGCGGGTGCTTATTCACGGTAAAAAAGACCTGATCGGGGTAATGGGAAGCAAGCCCATTCACGTGATGACCTCCGAAGAAAAAACCAAACTGCCCAAGCTTACCGACTATTTCATCGACCTGGGTATGGACAAGGCCGAGGTAGAAAAATGGGTACAAGTAGGCGATCCCATTACCCGGGAGCGGGAATTGGTGGAAATGGGTAATTGCGTGAATTGCAAATCCATTGATAACCGAATCGCTGTTTTTATCCTACTGGAGACACTCCGGGAATTGGAGTCGCCCGCTTATGACGTGTACGCCACTTTTACCGTGCAGGAAGAGGTGGGACTGCGGGGAGCGCAGGTATCCGCCCACCACATCAATCCGGATTTTGGGATTGCACTGGATACCACCATCGCTTTTGATCTGCCCGGAGCGGCGGCGCACGAGAAAATCACCGAACTGGGCAAGGGAACTGCCATCAAAATCATGGATTCTTCCGCCATTTGTGACTACCGGATGGTGCAATTTATGAAAGAAACGGCCAGCAAGAACAACATCCCCTTTCAAACCGAAATACTGACGGCGGGCGGTACCGATACAGCCGGTGTGCAGCGAATGGGAAAGCAGGGGGCCATTGCAGGTGCGATCTCTATCCCCACCCGACACCTGCATCAGGTGATCGAAATGGCCAATAAAGCAGACGTGGCCGGAAGCATCCGGCTGCTACGCGCCTGCCTGGAAGAAATGGATGGCTTTGACTGGAAGCCCTAGGAGCGGTGTCTTAAAATCAGGGTTTTACCCGCTTTTTGGCTGCTTTTCGGTACAGGTACTTTTTTAATTCCTCGTAGCCAAGGTGTTCCTGATTGCTCAGGGAAAAAGAGTATTTGTCGGAAAAAACCAGGATTAGTTGCTTGAAGGCGCGCTGATTGGCGGTTACTTCTTCTTCCTGCCAGGCAAGCAGTTCCTGTATGGAATAGGTTCTTCGTTGTCCTTTGAGCGGCATCCAAAGCACAATTTGCTCCTTTCCGGCTGCCAAAAACTTGTATCCCGCCATCATCTTTACCAGGATCAATAGCAGCACGACGGTCAGTAAACTGCTTCCGATCAGGTAAAAAAGCAGCGGAAATTCCCGGCTTCGGTAGAAATCGTTCAGCAAAAAAGCCAGCCCGGCCGTTAGCGCCAGAACAATCAGGCTTAGAATCAGGTAGGTGCTTTTTTTGGGTTTACAGTGAATCATCTTCCTGCCGCAGTTGGTTCAGTTTGTCCTTTGAAAAAACAATCAATTCCTCAAAAAATTGTTTGAAACTTCCCTCAAAAAAGGCGTAGTGGGCCCGGAGAAATGCGGGGGCACGTTCCATGTTGGAAGGAAAGGTCGTCCGGTACGAAAGCCCGGTGAACGAACGTTGTATCCCTTCCATGGTGCCGTAGGCCGCCAGCCAATTTTCCCGTTTCATGTAGGTAAACGGTGCCAGAAATTTTTGGGGCAGGATCGCTTCGTTCGCTTCAATTACCTCGTATACCCACCTGGTAAATTCCTGAATGCTCCGTTCGTCGTAGTCGTTCCAGTTTCGCGACAAGAAATGATCGAAAAACATGTCAGTGATGACCAGTGAATACCTGCCGAAATTCGGTTTGAGCAGCTCCTGGGTTTTTTTCACCAGGGGGTGGCTGTCCGTAAATGCGTCGATCTCCCGGTGGAGTAAAATTCCCGTCACGATTTCCGCTGCAAACTGCTCCTCCAGGTTTCCCCTGACAAAATCCCCGATAAAATTCCCCACCAATACCTTAGGATCATTGAAGGATAAATATGCATGCGCAAGAAAATTCACCTGATCTTCAACTATTTTTTACTGGTTAATAGAATGATTTTCTTAATCTTTGCCTGTCAAAAAAGGAAAAATTGAAATGGCAAATATAAGGGAAGAATTAGCATATACTACTAAACTTTTGCAGCTGGAGCGGCAGGAAGACCGGGATCAATTCCGAAACCTTACCTACCGAAAGTCGCTCAAAGAAAAGGTAGCCTCCGGAATGTGTTGGTATCCAGTGGATTTGCTCAAAGTCAGGTGGGCTTTTTCGGATCAGCTCGTCGTAGAGATCAGCACCGCAGAAATTTCCCAATCCCACGCATTTCAGTCTGGCAAATCCATCAGCTTTTTTTCCAATGCCGGAGAAAACGACCGTCGGAAGAAATTTGTGAACGGGGTGGTCAACGGCGTAAAGCGAAACAAGATGACCCTGAGCCTTCACACCGAACAGTTGCCGGACTGGATACACGAGGGAAAACTTGGCGCGGAACTCCTTTTTGACGAATCTTCCTACAAAGCCATGGAACAAGCCATGGAGCAGGTAATTCGGGTAGCCGATGGCCGTCTTGCCCGCCTTCGGGATGTACTGCTTGGTGAGGAGGTGCCGGTCTTTTCCGATGGTTCCGCTCCGGAAGAATTCGGTCTCAACGAAAGCCAAAACAAGGCATTGTTGCTCATTCAGAAGGCCCGGGACCTCGCCGTTGTACACGGGCCTCCGGGAACGGGCAAGACGACCACCTTGGTACGGGCCGTCTTACAGGCGTCCCGCACGCATGCCCAGGTAATGGTCTGTGCGCCCAGCAATGCTGCAGTGGACGTGCTGGTGGAAAAGCTCGTCGCCGAGGACCTGCAGGTGCTTCGCCTTGGGCACCCTTCCAGGGTCGACGAAAACCTGATCCTGCAAACGCTGGATGCAAAAACTCTCAGCCATCCTTCCTACAAGATCTATAAAAACCTGAAAAAATCCGGGGAGGCTTTGAAACGATCGGCACAAAAATTCAAGCGGAATTTTGGTGCAGCCGAACGGGACAAGCGAAACCAACACATGGAAGAAGCCCGGAGGTGTTTTGGAGAGGCGCGGCAGCTGCACGACTACATGCAGCAGGACCTCCTGGCTTCCAGTCAGGTAATCGCCTGTACCCTGGTAGGGGCTGCGTCATCCTTGCTCAAAGGGAAAACCTTTCCGATTGTGTTTATGGACGAGGCTGCACAGGCGCTGGAACCTGCCGCCTGGATTCCCCTTTTAATCGCCGATAAGCTGGTGATGGCCGGCGATCACTGCCAGCTTCCCCCGACCATCAAATCCCGAAAAGCGGCCGAAGGTCTGCGGCATACCCTTTTTGAGAAGGCCATTGCCAGGCATCCCCAGGCCTCCCACATGCTTACCATTCAATACCGAATGCCAGCAGGCATCATGTCTTTTCCAAATGCGGTCTTCTACGGAAAGGCTTTACAGGCAGCTCCCAATACGCTTTCGCATTACCTGCGCCCGGAAGAACCGGTGATGGAATTCATCGATACGGCGGGCAGTGGTTTTACAGAATTTCAGGATCGGGAAACCCTCAGCACCGGCAACAAGGAAGAGGCACAGATGCTTCTGACCTTGCTAACCAATCTGATGCGAAAAATCGGTTGGAAGGCCAATGCTGAGCGGGATTGGGAAATCGGGCTGATAGCCCCGTACAGTGCGCAGGTGCGGTTGCTTCGGCAGTATTTGGACGAAAATCCCGAATGGGTGTTTTTGAAACAAAAGCGAGACGCCATTTCCATTCAGACTGTAGACGGCTTTCAGGGTCAGGAAAAGGACATCATGCTGATCAGCCTTACCCGCTCCAATCCCCAGGGAGAGATTGGCTTCTTAAGCGATACGCGAAGGATGAACGTGGCACTCACCCGGGCAAAGCGCAAGCTCATCGTTTTGGGGGATAGTGCCACCATCGGTACCCATCCATTTTACCAGGCATTCCTGGATCACGTGCAGGCAAATGACTGCTACCACAGTGTGTACGAGTATTGGGATGGGGGCCAGTGAGTCCTAGTCTCAGGCTTGTTCGGAAGCCCGAAAGTGCGCATCCAGGTAAGAAAGCACTTCCCCAAATCGGGCGGCGGCGGCCAAAATGGATTCAGGGGCTTTTTTACCGGTTAATTTGCTCAGCAACAATCCGTAGAGCGTATGGATAAAAATCTGAATTTCGTGACCGGGATTTTCTTCGGTAAGGTCCGCAAGTAAGGAGAGTAGGTGAGGCTGCGCCTTTCGGTAGAGGGCCAGGTAGTCCGGGTCCCGTTTGAGTAATTTCCAGTGAAAGTTTGCCAGCCGATCCACCAGGACCTGCACCTCGGGTAGGTGGCCTTTTTCTTCAATTCCGGCCCGTTTCATCCCATCGGCCAGTTCGGCCAGCCAGGCTTTGCTTTCGGTCCGGTCTTGCGGGCTTACGTTCTTGTGCGTCAATACATACTGCTCCAGGTCTTCCCTGTTGAATCCATAGGCGCGGATAAGGTCTTCCATGCGGTACAGGTACAGGATGTATTCGATCAGGTGCTCGTTTTTCTTTTTTTCGGCAATCGATTTCATGTGTTTATAATTGTTTTTGAGTAGCCACATGGAATCTTGCATGCTTTATAATCATCCCACTGGGTGACGTTCTCGTCATGCTCGATTTCATGGCTTAGGGGTAGATCGTCTGCCGTAGGTCCAGCAGCTCTGAGGTAAAAAATGCATCCCAACGCTTTTGCGCGTCGGCATTTCGGGGTTTGGTGGTTTGGGCATCGTATTGAGAGTCCAGTCTTTTCCAGTCTTTGAAGTTTTCCCGGATGATGCCGTTCAGCTGGGCTTTGTATTGACCGGGATCAAATGCCCGGCCGTTTACATCCCGGACAATGCGGTACCCAATGATCTGGGCGATGGCAAAATGACCGTTTTCGTGGTGCAATACCTGTTTTTTGGTGGCCTCATCCGAGCGGCTTAGAAAATCCCGGCTCACCTGAGACAGGTCCTTTTGCAGCTGGATTTTGGCATTGATTTCCAGCTGTATGTGGTCGGGGTAGGTATGGACCTTCAGGATCTCCACCTCGCAGGTGCTGAGGCAAATGGCATTGATGCTGCTTTTGCCCCGGATGACATCCACCTGTTTAAAATCCTCCCAGGTAAGGGTTCGGTTGGGAGAGACCGTCACCTTTCCTCGTTTGGGCAGGTCTTTGGGAATCGACCCCGAAAGCAGGCTGCCACAAAAGAACAGGGTGGCTGCCACGCAGAGAAAAGCATATCTATTCATTAAATTCCGGTATTTCTTCGCATCGTTTGTGATTTCTCGGCCCTGCTTTCAATGGATTGGGGACCAGAAATCCGATTGGATACTGGTCTTTTTACCGAGCGGCGTTCCACTGACTTTCAAATATCTGCGATTCTGCAAACAAATCCAACCTGCGAGATGCTGGTACCGCCGATCACTCGGCTAATCGGGGATAATCCGGTACGAGCGAAAAAGATTCACCACAGGATACGCATAGTAACTCGGATAAAAAGTAAGAAATCGGGTCAATTTTGGAGGCTAAAAAAATCTGTGAAAACCGGTGCGAATCCGTGTTGAAAAAAGTTGCACCACAGATTACTCAGATTAACACAGATTAACGAATGGGTGGCAGTACCTTCTTCGGAGCCATAAACAATTAGGAAACCACCCAAAAGCCATTTGCAATGGCTAAACGTAATCGCTTTCAGGAATGATTTTCCAAACATTCTGTGCAAATGCCTCGCTTACGTAAATTAAATAGTATAAGAGTGATATAGATACAATCTACACCCACTCGAGGGATTAATTCTGAAACCTAAAAAATCCGTGAAAATCTGTGCGAATCTGTGGTTAAAAAAAAGGGTTGCACCACAGATTACTCAGATTAACACAGATTAAAGAATGGGTGGCGGTACTATCTTCGGAGTTATAAACAATTAGGAACCACCCAAAAGCCATTAGCAATGGCTAAACGCACTCGCTTTCAGAAATGATTTTCCTAACGTTCTGTCCATGGACCCGGCATTGCAAATGCCTCACTGGCGTAAATAAAAGGATAAAAGGGATGTAGATGCAATCTACACCCAGCTCGAGAGATCAATCCTGGTACCTAAAAAATCTGTGAGAATCTGTGCGAATCCGTGGTGAAAAAAAAAGGATGCATCACAGATTAACACAGATAAATAAAAGAAAAAATGGATCAGTCCTGGCACCAAAAGAATCCGTGAAAATCTGTGCGAATCCGTGGTGAACCCAAAGAAAGGGCTACTTCTAATTAAAATCAGCAAAACCTATAAAAACGCCGGGGATTTACTAATTTTGCACCCAGTATGAACATGCAAAAAATAAGAAATTTCTGTATCATTGCCCATATCGACCATGGCAAAAGTACCCTTGCCGACAGGCTGCTGCAATTCACCAATACGGTGACCGACCGGGAAATGCAAGACCAGCTTCTGGACAGTATGGACCTGGAACGAGAACGGGGCATTACCATTAAGTCCCATGCCATCCAGATGAAATATCCCTATCAGGGAGAGGAGTATACCCTTAATCTGATTGATACCCCGGGACACGTGGATTTCTCCTACGAGGTATCCCGTTCCATTGCCGCCTGCGAGGGCGCGCTGCTGATCGTCGATGCCTCGCAGGGCATTGAAGCCCAGACCATTTCCAACCTCTACCTGGCTATCGGCCATGACCTGGAAATCATCCCCGTGCTCAATAAAATTGACCTGCCCGGAGCCCAGCCGGAGGTGGTGGCCGACGAGGTGATGGAACTCATTGGCTGCAAGCGGGAAGACATTATCCTGGCTTCAGGCAAGGAAGGGATCGGTATTGAGGCTATCCTGAATGCTGTGGTGGAAAAAATACCGGCACCAACCGGAGACGAAGAAGGCCCCCTGCAAGCCATGATTTTTGACTCGGTATACAACCCGTTCCGCGGCGTGGAGGTGCTGTTTCGTATTTTTAACGGCACCATCAATAAGGGCGACCGGATCAAATTCGTCAACACCGGCAAAGAATACGAAGCAGATGAAATTGGCATCCTGGGCATCCAGCAAAAACCACAGCCACAGCTAAAGGCAGGTAATGTGGGCTACCTGGTATCGGGCATCAAAGTAGCCAAAGAGGTCAAGGTAGGGGATACCATCACCCACGTGAAGCGGCCCTGCAGTACCACCGTACAGGGATTCGAAAACGTGAAGCCCATGGTATTTGCCGGGATTTATCCGGTAGACACCACCGACTTTGAAGAGCTGCGGGCCTCCATGGAGAAACTGCAGCTAAACGACGCCTCACTGGTCTGGGAGCCGGAAACGTCGGCGGCCCTGGGTTTTGGCTTCCGGTGTGGCTTTCTGGGAATGTTGCACATGGAAATCATCCAGGAACGCCTGGAGCGTGAATTTGACATGACGGTCATCACCACGGTGCCTTCGGTGCAGTTCCGGGCCCTTATGAACAATAACGAATACCGTACGGTGAATGCCCCCTCCGATATGCCCGAACCCAATTTGTTCAAGCACATCGAGGAACCGTATGTAAAGGTAGCCATCATTACCGCGGCCGATTACGTAGGGCCGGTCATACAGCTATGCATGGACAAGCGAGGGCAGATCAAAAATCAGGTCTACCTGACTTCCGACCGGGTAGAGTTGTCCTTTGACATGCCCCTGGTAGAAATTGTCTTCGACTTTTTTGACAAACTGAAAACCATTTCCCGGGGCTATGCTTCCCTGGATTACGAACTGATCGGCTTTCGGCAGTCGCACATGGTCCGCCTGGATGTGATGCTGAATGGAGAGCCAGTCGATGCCCTGTCTGCCATTGTTCACCGGGACAAGGCCTACGAATGGGGAAAACGGCTTTGCGAAAAGTTGAAAGAATTGGTGCCGCGGCAGATGTTTGAAATCGCCATTCAAGCGGCTATCGGTAGCAAGGTGATTGCCCGGGAAACGGTCAAGGCACTGCGAAAAAATGTATTGGCGAAGTGTTACGGGGGCGATATATCCCGAAAACGAAAATTATTGGAAAAGCAGAAAAAAGGGAAGAAGCGGATGCGGCAGGTAGGCAATGTGGAAGTGCCTCAGGAAGCCTTTATGGCGGTACTCAAACTGGATTAGATAGACGATAGGCTGCGGGTTGCCGGGGGATATAGGCGAATCTTGCGATAGTTTGCCCGGCGAGAAGCGTTGCAATACCCGGCAGCGGTCGCACAAAATGAGCACAAATGGATAAAAAAGAAGGATTTCTAAAAATCGACGGAAAAGCAGTTTCCGCCACAATAAAAGACGAACTATCCGTTGAGGTAGCGGAAATGAAAAAAAAAGGGATGCGGGCCCCGCACCTGGCCGCCATTTTGGTAGGCAATGACGGGGCCAGTCAGACCTACGTGGGAGCCAAGGTAAAGGCCTGCGAGCAGGTCGGTTTCGAATCGACCTTGGTCCGCATGGAGGAGAGCGTGTCGGAAGAAGCGCTGCTGGCAGCGGTAGATAAGATCAACGAAGACCCGGAGATCGATGGACTCATCGTGCAGTTGCCCCTGCCAAAACACATTTCCGTTGAAAAGGTCACGGCCAAAATCCGTCCGGAAAAAGACGTAGACGGCTTCACGCCAGCCAATGTGGGCAGAATGACCCTGGGCTGGCCGGCGTATATTTCGGCCACTCCGAACGGGATCGTGGAGTTGATCAAGCGGTACGAGATCGAAACCTCCGGCAAGCATTGCGTGGTGATCGGTAGAAGTCATATTGTCGGGTCTCCCATGAGCATACTGATGGGTAGGAATGGCTATCCGGGCAATTGTACCGTGACTCTGACCCATAGCCGGACCCAAAACCTACGCGAGATCGCGCAGTCGGCAGACATTCTGATTGTCGCCATTGGCAAAGCGGGTTTTGTGACCGGGGACATGGTGAAGGAAGGTGCGGTGGTGATCGATGTGGGGATTCATCGGATTCCGGATGCATCGAGGAAGAGCGGGTTCCGTTTGGTAGGGGACGTGAATTTCGAAGAAGTGGCGCCCAAGGCCTCCGCCATCACGCCGGTTCCCGGTGGGGTGGGGCCCATGACCATCGCCTCCTTGTTGTCCAATACCCTTCTAGCCGCGCAGGGCAAGGTGTACGGCTGACGGGTATTTTCTCTTTTGTTCAATCAGCGGTTCAATTACCCGCTCAATCAAAAATTATGAACGTAGAAGCAGCTAGTAGGGTCCGGGAAGGACAAGCATTGCCATTGATGGAAGCCTTTTATACCATACAGGGAGAGGGGACCTATTCCGGTCAGCCGGCGTATTTTATCCGGCTCGGCGGTTGTGACGTGGGCTGTGTATGGTGCGACGTAAAAGATTCCTGGGAAGCCGGCAAATGGCCGCTGGTAGAAATCGATCAAATCGTCGCGGAGGCCGATGCCTATCCGGCAAGGCTGGCGGTGATTACCGGGGGTGAGCCATTGATGTACGCCCTGGGACCGCTGACCCAGGGATTAAAGGAGAAAGGGTTTACCACCAACCTGGAAACCTCGGGAGCTCATCCGTATTCCGGTGACCTGGACTGGATTTGCCTTTCACCCAAGAAATTTAAGTCTCCGGTTCCTGAAATCTACACCATCGCAAACGAGCTGAAAGTGATCGTCTATAACAAAAGTGATTTTGATTTTGCACGAAGCGAGGCCCGAAAGGTGGCCCCTTCCTGTAAGTTGTTGCTACAGCCGGAGTGGTCGAAAGCCGAACAAATGATGCCCCAGATCGTGGATTTTGTCAAAGAAAACCCCCGCTGGCGCATTTCCCTTCAAACCCATAAATACATGGAAATCCCTTAGATTCGATGATGCGCCAGGTCCTGCTGTTTTTCCTGCTCACGTTTACCGCCTGCCTACAGGTACGGGGGCAGACGTATTCCATCATTGACAAACGGGCCATTGGGTATTACGAAGAAGGCGAATCTTTTCTCAGCAGAAAGCAATTTGGCGAGGCCGCGGGTAAATTCCAGGATGCGTACCAGCGAAGCAAGGATTTTTACGAGGCCTATATTCGGCACGTCCAGACCCTGCTGAGTACCGGCAGGTCAGGGGAGGCGCTGGACGTGGTGGGCCTGGCCGAAAACCGACTGGCGATCAAGGATAGCGACCTATTCAGAGGCAGGCTGGCCTGGCTGAAGGGCCAGGTATTGGTGGAAATGGGGCATTTTGAAGAAGCCCTACAGGCGGTGGAGCAGAGTTCGCCGTATCTCACCGAAGAATTTACCAATTCGGAGGCCTATCGGGAAAAAATGCAGCAGTTTCGCATGATCGAAGAAGGCATACGGAATCCGTTGTCCTTGAACAAGGAAAAATTACCTACGCCACTTAATCGGTTTCAATTGCAATATTTCCCCGTTTTGACAGCAGATGGTAAACGGATTTTCTTCACCAAGCGGGATGGAATGTCCGCGCGTGACCACGAAGATATTTTCTTTTCCAACCGGGATCAGGGGGATTGGACGGAACCGGAACCCATATCCCTGTCCATCAATACCCGGTACAACGAGGGTACCTGTACTATTTCTGCCGATGGCAGGTTGCTGATTTTCACTTCCTGCGATACACCGGATTCGTTTGGAAGTTGCGACTTGTACCTCACCGAGCGGGTAAATGGTACCTGGCAAAAACCCCGAAATATGGGAAGGAATGTCAATTCACGCTTTTGGGACTCCCAGCCTTCCCTGTCGGCCGATGGGGGTATGCTGTTTTTTTCTTCCAATAGACCCGAGGGGCAGGGAGGCAACGATATCTGGTTTTCGAAAAGGGACGGTACGGGGCAGTGGTCCCCCGCGGAAAACCTCGGACAGCCCGTCAATACAGCAGGGGACGAAGTGTCACCGTTTGTATTTTTTAACAATACCGTGCTTTTTTTCGCGTCGGACGGGCACAAGGGTTTCGGAAAGAAGGACCTGTTTATCAGTCGCTACAGCAGCAGGGGATTTGGTCCGCCAGAAAACCTGGGGTACCCCATCAACGACCAAAAAGATCAGTTGGCGCTGTTCATTACGGCACAGAAGGATTATGCCTATTACACCGAAAACAGCTACCATCAAGGCAAGGCGGACAGTTCGTTTTTGTACCGGTTTGACTTCCCCGAAGAAATCGATCTGGGGGAAAACCTGGTTGTGACCGAAGGAAGGGTGCTCAACGAGCAAACCGGGGAACCGGTGGAGGCAGTGCTTTCGCTAGTCAATTTGGAAAACGACAGTACGCTGTATACGTTTCGATCGGAAGGCGAAGCGGGTACCTTTACGATGATTTATCCAGACAAGTCTTTCTCTGGTCTTTACGTAGAAAAGCAAGGGTACATACCCCGCATTTACAACGTGGACCGGGATAACCTGAAAAACCAAAAGAACCTGGAGATCCAATTGGAACCCATTTCCTCAGGCAATCGGTTTGTGTTTGAAAACGTATTTTTTGATTTTGACGATACCCAGCTAAAGCCAGCGTCGATCAGCTCCTTGAAGCGCCTCGTTGCCTTTTTAGAAACGCATCCTGCGGTTTCCATTACCATCGCGGGTCATACCGACAACGTCGGCAGCGATGCCTACAACCTCACCTTGAGTACCCAACGCGCGGTGGAGGTGAAGGAGTTTCTGCTGGAATCCGGAATCGAGGAATCCCGCATAGCCACCCGTGGGATGGGGTCTTCGGCCCCCCTTGTACCCAATGATACCGAAGAAAACAGGGCATTTAACCGGAGAATTGAGGTGATCATTCGGTAAGGTGGTCCAGAAATAACGGATTTTCATAAACCGATTGGCTTTTTACACGTTTATATGTCAGTAAATCCGCCCCATCAACGTCTTATCTTTACTACATGCTTTGGAATATCCATGGAATTTGTAGTAAATTGGTTGACTGTTCACCTCAATATGTATGATGAAGAAAGCGTTACCACTAGTATTAATATTCCTTTCTCTTGTTTTCCGGGTTCAGGCGCAAAGTAGCCGGACGGTGACCGGCACCGTGACGGACGCAGAAGCGGGTTTGCCGATTCCCGGAGTCACCGTAATGGTCCGGGGTACCGACACCGGTACGGTCACCGATATCGATGGCAGGTATCAAATTGAGGTCTTCGAAGGAGAAAACGCCCTGGTTTTCCGGTTTATCGGGCTGCAAGCCCAGACGGTGACGATCGGAAACCGCAGTCAGGTCGATGTGGCGCTGAGCCCCGATGTGACCTCACTGGAGGAGGTAGTGGTGACTGCCTATGGGGATCAGACACGCCGGGAAGTGACCGGCGCCATCGCTTCAGTCAAAGGAGAGATTTTTCAGGATCTTCCCATGCAGTCCTTTGATCGGGCCATGCAGGGAAGGGTCGCCGGGGTGCAGGTCACGGCTGGTTCGGGGCAGCCGGGTGGAACACTGAACGTACAGATTCGCGGGGTGGGCTCGATCAACGCCGGCACGCAACCGCTGTATATCGTGGATGGGGTGCAGATAGCATCGGGAGGTCTTTCCGGACAGGGTCCTCAAAATGCCCTTGCCTCCATCAATCCCAACGATATCGAATCCATTGAGGTCTTTAAGGATGCGGCAGCCGCTTCCATCTACGGGGCACAGGCAGCAAACGGCGTGGTGCTGATCACCACCAAGCGCGGAAAACAAGGAAAAACAAAAGTGCGGATCTCTGCACAGGAGGGCTTGGTGCAGCCGCTAGGCTTTTACGATGTGATGAATGCCAACCAACTGGCCTCTATCAAGCGGCAGGCCTATATCAACGCCGGACTCAATCCCCGGGATGCCGAATCTATTTTTGGAAGCCCCAGTGATACCGATATTCAGAATTCCGATTGGGTGAATGCGCTTTTTCGGGAGGGCCGGCTGCGTGTGTACGATCTGTCCTTGTCAGGTGGAGACGACCGCACGCAATTTTTTATTTCCGGATCCCATACCTACCACGAGGGGCAAATCATCATGTCCGATTATTCCCGAACCACCGGGCGGATGAACCTGTCCCATAATGTAAACGAAAAATTCAACATCAATGTCAATCTTTCCCTTTCCAGGCAAATCACCAATGGAACCATTGATCGGGGAAACTTCGTGAACAGTCCCTTTGTGGCCGGGTACGTTTCCCGTCCCAATGTCCCGATCTACAACGAAGACGGGACGTTTGCGGAATATCCTTCCGAACATCTTTTTGGGTACAACATCGTGCAAGGGGTCCGGCAGGAGCTTCGGACGGGAACCAGCTACCAGTCGGTATCCAATCTGCAGATGACGTACAAGATTCTTCCCTGGCTGGGCTTTACTGCTTTCGGAGGCCTTGATTTTTCCGATAACCGGGACGAGAATAACCGTCCTTCGACCATTCCGGCTTTTGCCAGTTACGGTGGATCTTCTACCTTCGTGGACCGGCGGATTGTCAATTCCAATGCGAATGCCAATTTCAACGTTAACAAAACCTTTGCGGACTTGCATACGGTTTCGGGCATATTGGGCTACGAATACAAGATGGAAACCCAGGAAAATACGTCCGCAACGGGTAGGGGATTTCCAAATCCGGTTTTGCGTTACCTGCAGAATGCGGCACAGCCGTTTCAGGTGGGAGGTTTTTACACCGAGTACGCACGGTCCGGATTCTTCGGACAGGCCAAATACGACTACGACGACCGATACACCTTTGACCTGACGGTCCGCCGCGATGGATCGTCCCGCTTTGGAACCAATACCCGTTGGGGTAATTTTGGTGCCGTGTCGGCCGGATGGCGCCTGTCTTCGGAGCGGTTTATGGAAAATGCCCGCTGGGTGGATAACCTTCGGCTCCGGGCCTCCTACGGGATCACAGGAAATTCCAACATCGGTAATTTTGAATCGCGTACGCTGGTGGGTTCGGCCGGGCAGTACCTGGGGGGAGGAGCCTTGCGCTTTGTGCAGTTAGGAAACGACCGGCTGACCTGGGAAGAATCGGTGTCTACCAATATCGGGGTGGACGCCACCCTGTTCAACGGACGCATCATCGCAACAGTGGATGTCTGGCGGAAAGATTCGCAAAGTTTGTTGTTTGAGACGCAGCTTCCCATCGATTCCGGCTTTGGCTCCATCACGCGAAATACAGGAAAGGTACGTAATCAGGGGATCGACTTTGATTTACAAACCACCAACGTGGTCTGGGGGAAGTTCCGCTGGAGCACGGCTTTCAATACCTCCATTTTTTCCAACGAATTGCTGGAACTCTACGAGGGGCTGGACCGGCTGGGGAATGACTTGATCGTCGGAAAGCCTATTAGTTTTTACTATGCCTACGAGTATGCGGGGGTAAATCCAGCGAATGGAGCTCCCATGTATTTCGATGAGAACGGGGAATACACCTATTTGGTCTCAGACGACGACCTGAAATACATTGGCAGTGCCTTGCCCTGGAATTTCGGCGGGCTATCCAATACCTTCGCGTATGGCCCCGTAAGTCTGGAAGTGTTTTTCCAATACCAATACGGAAACCTGGCGTTCAACCAGGACTTGTACAACCTGGCGCAGGCAGGATCCATCGGTCAGGACAATCAGACCGTGGACCAATCGTTTTTTTGGCGCGTGCCGGGACAAATCACGAACGTGCCGAAGCCCTACGAAGGGGGGCGGGTTCCCGGACACTCGGGCTACCAGCAGTTTTCCACCAAACAAATTTCTGATGGCAGTTACATTCGGCTCAAGCAGGTAACGCTGAATTACAACCTGCCAAAAAACCTGCTTTCCAAAGCCCGAATTGACGAAATGAACGTATTTGTTCAGGGGCTTAACCTTTGGACCTTAAGCAAATACAATGGCCTGGACCCGGAGGTGAATTCCATCGGAGATACCTACGGAACCTACCCCACAGCCCGGCAAATTACCGCAGGAATCAACCTTACCTTTTGACAGGAATGATGAAGAAGATGATAAAAACATGCTTTTCGATGGGGTTGGCAGCACTTCCCCTGTTGGCTTGCACCGATCTGAATACCACCCCCAGGCAGAGCCTGACCCCGGAAGTGGCTTTCAACGACGTGTCCGGCTATCAATCGGTGGCCAATTCCATGTATAACCGGGCCACTAGCTTCAGCTATTACGGCCAAACCATGATGATTGCCCCGGAGATTTTAGCGGATAACTTGCGCTTGGTGGCCAATTCTGGCCGATACCAGGGCGAAGAAGCAAACGGGGATCGGGACCACATTGCCATTTGGAATGGCGTGGTGTATGGCGGTATCAACGACGCCAACCTGATCATCGAAACCATCGACGACGAGTCGGTGTCTGGAGAAGAACAAGAGAAATCCTTTATCAAGGGGGACGCTTACTTTATGCGGGCCTTGTTTTACTTTGATTTGTGCCGGGTCTACGGCTACGAGCCCGGGAGGGAAGTGAATGGCTTCGATTTGGGGCCGATCCTTCGACTGCAGCCCACCCTGGTGGCTTCGGATGCCGATTTCCGGACCCGGTCCACGGTAGAAGAGGTGTACGAGCAGATCGAGCGGGATTTATTGGCTGCCATCCCGCTGGTGGGAGCCGTTCCGATCGGCTCCGATGGCGTGTACTATGCCAATACCGGAGCAGCCCTCACGCTGCTGGCTCGTCTTTACCTTTATTGGGGGCGAATGGAGGACGCAGAGGCAGCAGCGACTTCGGCCATGAATCTCCTCGGTTTGCGAACCAACGGGGATGGATTGCTGGAAGCCGGGCAGTACGTGCAGGGTTTTTCCCGGGCACCTCATCCGGAATCCCTGTTTGAACTGGAACTGCGGCAGGTGGACTGGAGCAGCGTGGACGGCGTAAACAACAGCCTGAATTCCCTGGTCTCCGACAACGAACCAGCCGCTCAGTTTATCATCGGCGCCTCCAATGAATTGATGGCCGCCTACGAAACGGGAGACGTGCGCCGCGAATGCTGGAGGGAAACCACCCGGGACGGCATCGAGGGCCCGGTATACGCCAGTAGAAAATGGACCGGCTACAAGGGGGATTTTTTGGAAAACCTTCCAATCATCCGTGCGGCCGAGCTGTACCTGATCCGTGCGGAGGCCAGGTACCAAAACAACCCACAAGGAGCTCGGGAAGACATCAATGCCCTCCGATCCAAACGCGGACTGGGAGCGATCGACAATTTACTGTCCGGAGAAGCCCTGCTCAACCGCATCCTGCTGGAGCGAAGGCTGGAATTTGCCCTGGAAGGCCATCGTTTTTTCGACTTGAAAAGAAACGGCCGAGATATAAGCAAACATGCAGATTTTCTCGAAGTTCCCTACACCGATTACCGGATTCTGGCCAACCTACCCTTGTCCCAGATTCAATTGAATGAAAACCTTGAGCAAAACCCGGGATATTAAGCTATGGCTACCTTACAACGAATCGTCGGATGCGTGTTACTCTTAGGAATGGTTTCCTGGATTTCTTCCTGTATGGATGAATCCGGGTTTACGATTGTCTGGGAAGGCATGGAAGTAGAATTTGAAGATGCCTCCCGCCCCAACAATACCATCCGGAAAATCATGACCAAACTAAACGATACCCAAGTGGATCAGGAGGTTGTGCGGGTGAATCTGGTCGGCGCGCAGGTGGATCAGCCGGTTAATCTATTGCTGGGAGTCGATCCCACGTCCACGGCCGTGGAGGGCGTGCATTACCGCCTGAGCAACCCGGAGGTGACCATTCCTGCCAATAGCAGCTTTGTAGACGTGCCGCTTGAAATTCTGACCGGTAATCTGGCAAACGAAGAGACGCCTAACCTGGTCCTTCGGATTCTGGATGCCGGAGAAACGAAAATCAGCACCAACTACAACCAATTGACCATTGAGATTCGGCTTTCCTGCCCATCCGACCTGGCAGGCACATACAGTACCGTTACGGTGGGTACGGGAGGAACCGTCAATTACGAAGTGACGATTACCGAGTTGGAGCCGTTTACTTACCGAATTTCGGACATCACCGGCGGAGTGTATTCCCAAACCTTCGGGGCGGAAGACAATCCGGCCGTGTTTACCGAGCTATGTGGAGAGATCACCATCACCGATCAACCCGATCTGGTCTTTGGTGGAGACACCTTCAATGGTACGGGAAGGGTAAACGAAGACGGCACCATTCGGATAAGTTGGAGAACGGAGGAATCCGAGGAGAGCGGCGTCACGACCCTGACCCGGGTGGTGGAATAGCCGGCTGCTAGCAATGAAGAAGAGAACAGAAGCCTGATGAAATCATCAGAAACGTTTGTAGAAAATCAGATGAAAAAAACGCTCATTTTGATCGCTTTCCTATTCGCGGGAGGGTTGGTTGTCGCCCAGAATACGGGAGATACCCAGGGAGGTTTACAGAAAGTCCGCACCGAGGTATTTCAGAGGTTGCAGCAAAATGTGAAGCAGTACAGCTTGGGCCCTGCGGAGAAGATTGCCCTTGCCGAGCAGTTGGGTATTCCGGTTCGCATACGGCTTGCCGATCAGCGAATGGCGGTTTTTCAATACCTGGACGAAAGTGATCATCCGGTCTATTATACCACGCACAACCTGGCCGCTGCAGCGGCTACGGGTACCAATGCCTTGCAGGAGGGCGGAAGTCTGGGGCTTAGCCTTGCAGGAGCGGACATGGTGATTGGCATCTATGACCAGACCCGTCCAAAGGCTTCCCACAACGAATTTGGCAATCGGGTCACCCAAATTGACGGGTCTACCGAGGAAATCAGTAATCACGCCACCCACGTTACCGGGACCATTCTTGCAGCCGGAAACAACAGAAACGCGCGAGGGATGGCCAATCAGGCAACGGGATGGGCCTTTAACTGGGATGCAGACATTTCTAAAATGACCCAAAATAGCTATGACCCCCAACTCAATCCGCAAGGGCACCTGGTGTCCAACCATTCCTATGGATTCCTGACGGGCTGGTTCAGGGATAGCAACAACAATTGGGCCTGGTCAGGTAACGAGGGCGTCAGTCCAAACGAGGACTATCGCTTCGGTTTTTATTCCAACAAATCCAGACAAATCGACGAACTATCGTTTTCAAAGCCCTATTACACGATTGTTTGGGCGGCAGGAAACGACCGATCGGATGTAGGGGATGGTTCCCGCGACTCGGACGGTCCCGATGATTCGATTGGTCCGGAAGGGGTAGCGAAAAACAGCCTGACTGTCGGTGCCGCCAACCTCTTGGGGGAATACACCGACCCCAGAGACGTAATCATGAGTTCGTTTTCCAGCTGGGGCCCGGTGGACGATGGCCGGATCAAACCCGATCTGGTAGGAAAAGGAGTCAACGTGTTTAGCTCGGCCATTTTGGACGCTAATAATGGTGACAGTTATGCCAGTTTGAGCGGCACCTCCATGGCTGCGCCCAATGTTTCGGGTTCATTGCTACTGCTGCAGGAGCTTTACGGAGACCGCAATGCCGGTCGGTACATGCTTTCTTCAACGGTGAAAGCACTGGCTATCCAAACCACAAAAGAAGCCGGTATGAATCCCGGTCCGGATTACATGTTTGGCTGGGGACTGCTCGACGCCGCAGCCGCAGCCCGGATGATAATCGACGAAGATGGCAGTTCTACTGTCATCCGCGAGCGGGACCTGCGGCAGGGCGAGGTATACGAATTTGAGTTTATTTCCAATGGAATAGAACCCATCAAAGCAACCATTGCCTGGACCGATCCTGCGGGGTCGCCCCCCTCACCCAGCCTAAACCCCACCAATTTGATGTTGGTCAATGACCTGGATTTACGAATTATTGGCGAAGATGGGACTACCTATTTTCCCTGGACGCTCGATCCCCGGGATGGGTCCAGCGCGATCGCTTCCAATGATACTGATAACTTCCGAGACAATGTGGAGCAGATTGAGGTTACTAACCCTGCACCGCAGCGCTACACCCTTCGGGTAAGCCATAAAGGAACCCTTACCAATGGACTACAGCCCTTCAGTTTGGTGTTTTCTGCGGGGGTGTCCGGAGGACAGTCCAGTACTTTGTATTGGATTGGCAGCGATGGTAACTGGGACAATCCCCGTAATTGGTCCCTGAGTAGTGATGGGGTAGCCGCTAACCGGATCCCGGACGCCGGTACACGTGTGGTCATCGATCGCCCCATCGAGGGAGGAAGAATTGCCCTGGGCAGGGAGACGGACGTTTTCAGCCTAAATATTTTTGGTGATAGCGGTTGGGTGCTTGATCTGGACCAAAATGAGCTACGGGTGCGTAACGGATTCCGATCCAGCAATAACCTGACCGAGTTGCGGAATGGACAAATTCGATTCGAAGGTGCGGATCAAAACGAAAACATCCTGGATTTTGGTCAATTGACATTTACCGACATTGACTTGCTCTTCGAGCAGGGGCAGTGGCGCATTTTGTCCATGCCCCGCCCCAGCAGTTTGCGCATAGAAGCGGCAACCGTCGATTTTGCAATGGATACGCTTTCGGTACGCTCTATTGATCTGGGATCCGATGCCGGGCTTCGGGGTAATCTGGAGACCATAGAATTTGGCGAAGACTTCCGCAGCCTCCCGGGCGCCAGCATCGAACCCGGTTTGGATCTGGTATTTACCGGAGAAAACGGCGTGTTTGAAGATGGTGCTGCCACCACGCTAGGACACTTAAAAAACAACGGCGGACTGCTGGAGCTACGAGCCGCCGGATTGATCGAAACCCTCGAATTGGACGGAGAAACGCGGGTACTGCAGGACAATACTCAGGTGGAAGTATTGGCATTGAATAGTGGCGCCCGATTGGTTCTTTCCGAGGGGCAGTCCTTTACCGTCGCAGAGACGATCAGTCATTCGGGCGGTCTGAACGCGCAAACCCGGATCCAGTCTGCCGGCAAAGCGACCCTGATTCACAATCCCTACAGAAAGTACTGCTTTGACGGATTGAGTGTAGAAAACGTGGACCTGCAAGGCGATGCCGTGATAAATCTGGACCCGCAATCTTCTGTCGTCAACGCGGCCAATTGGAGCAATATTCGCTGCGAAAACGTGCTTTTTGCTAATTTTGACGTCCAATTTAACTGTGCTGGAGGGGTGACTGAATTTATTAACCTCTCAGAAGGCAGCATTAACCGGTACCGCTGGAACTTTGCCGGGTTTGGCACCTCCAGTGCCGCACAGCCTACCTTTATTTTTTCCAATGCCAGAACCTATTTGGTGCGGTTGGAAATCGCCGGGCCGGGGGGCGAGACCACCTTTGAACGACGCATTACCGTCAATCCCAATTCCCTGCGGAAACCGGAAATCGTGGCCAATGGGGCTCAGCTTACTTCGCGGGTTCCGGCCGCTTCCTACCAATGGTACAACAATGGAGTCAAGGTCCCCAACGCCACCGAGCGGTCTTTACTCGTGGAGGATGGCGGAGGCTATCAGGTGACCGTGATAGACGATCAGTGCAACCGGATCTCGGACCTGGTGGTTGTGTCCAGCACGGGGGACGATACCTTTTCCGGACGAGCGGGCTATGCTTTGGGCCCCAATCCGGTAGGCGAGCGGTTGTCTTTGTTCATGCACAACGATTTCAGGGGTGAAGTGGCGGTGGCTCTTTTTGATGCAACTGGCAGGGAGCGGTTCCGCGATGAATTTGCCAAAACGGCCCATGGAATGGAGTACCTGATGGATTTTGCCTACCCGGCTGGTCTGTACTTGGTACAGGTCCGGGCAGGAAAGGAAGTGCATACCTTCAAAGTGCTGAAGGAGTAAGGGCAACTGGCAACGGGAGTGTCTGCCTTGCCGACCTGTGATTCGAAGGTTTCGCATGGGTTATTGGAATGTTTTTGTGTCTTTTTTATGTACCTTTGTGGCCGAAATCGAATAGAAACAATGGTACACGTTTGTCGGAAGGAACATTTTAACGCAGCCCATAAATTATGGAATCCAAAATGGTCCGAAGAGAAAAATAAGGCTGTTTTTGGCCCCTGCGCCAATGAAAACTGGCACGGGCATAATTTTGAATTGATCGTTACCATCAAGGGTAGGCCCGATGCAGATACCGGCTTTGTGGTGGATTTAAAGCAGTTGAGTACGCTGATACGCCGGGAGGTAATTGACAAGGTTGATCATAAAAACCTGAACGTGGACGTGCCTTTTATGGCTGGAAAGATGGCCAGTTGCGAAAACCTGGTCATGGAATTTTGGAAAATATTGCAGCCATTGGTGGATGAACTGGTCAAAGAAGGAGGTTTGTACAAGCTTACCCTGTACGAAACGCCGCGTAATTTTGTCGAATATTATGGGGAATAAGCCCTATTAGAACCAATAAATCCCAGTCCGTTGAACTATTATATTATCGCCGGCGAACGTTCCGGAGACCTGCATGCGTCCAACTTGATTCACTGGTTGAAACAAGTAGATTCGGATGCCGAATTCCGGGGCATGGGTGGGGATTATATGGAATCGGCGGGCTGCCTGCTGACGGCCCATTACCGGGAAATGGCGCTGATGGGCTTTGTGGAGGTGGTGCTGCATTTCCGGCGGGTAGTGAAGTACCTGAATAAAATTAAGGCAGACTTGCTGGAACACCGGCCGGATGCCTTGATACTGGTTGATTTTGGTGGATTTAATATGAAGATGGCGGCGTTTGCCAGCGAGCAGGGGATACCTGTTCACTATTACATTGCTCCTAAGGTCTGGGCCTGGAACCAAAACCGGGCGTTGAAGCTAAAAAAGTACGTCGATCACCTGTATTGCATTTTGCCATTTGAACCCGAATTTTTCAAAAAATTTGATTGGGAGGTGGCCTACGTAGGGAACCCACTTTTGGACGAAAAGAAGAAATTCCAGCCCGACCCCGATTTTTTGCAGAGGCACCAAATCCGCGCTGAAAGACTGGTCGCACTGCTTCCGGGAAGCAGGAAACAGGAGATCCACCAGATGCTGCAAACCATGATTGCCCTAAAATCCGAATTTGACGAAGTAGAATGGGTAGTGGCTGGAGTAAAGAATCTGCCCGCCGACGTGTACGATAAGGCAACTGCCGCCGGAATAAAGGTGATTTTTGACCAAACCTACGATATCCTATACCGCGCCCGCGCAGCGGTGGTGACCTCCGGAACGGCGACCTTGGAAACGGCTTTGTTTCGGGTACCTCAAGTGGTCGTATACAAGACCAGCGGCATCTCCTACGCCATTGCCAAACGATTGATTCGGGTGCCATTTATTTCCCTGGTTAATCTGATTGCCGGGGCTAGATTGGTAGAGGAGCTCATTCAAAGGGATTATTCGCCAGGAACCGTAAAGAGGGAATTGGAGGTGTTGCTTCCCGACGGCCCCAAACGGCAGGCCCAATTGCAGGGGTATAAAGCCATGTTGGAGAAGATCGGTACCAAAGCGGCATCCCGGGAGACAGCGGGATTGATTTATCGTTCCCTGTCTGGGTTAGGGGCATCAAGCAAATAATAGTTGCCCACCGATAGGCACTCCTATCGCAAGATTTTCTGATCCATTTTTTTTTCGCAACAAAAAAGCCCCCCGAGTAGGCGGGAGGCTTTATGAAAGTCAGTAGCCTACCAAGGTATCAGGCGACCTGAAGCTTCTTGAATTTTGATTTTTCAAATTGGGAACTGGCGTACTCCAGGTCGATGACCAGGGTTTGCTCTCCTTCTTCGGAAGGCAATTCGTACATGGCATCCGTGATGATGGCCTCGCAAATGGACCGAAGGCCCCGAGCTCCCAAATTGAATTCCACGGCTTTCTCCACAATAAAATCGATCCCAGATTCCTCAAAGGTGAGGGTTACGTTTTCCATGGCCAGCAACTTGATGTACTGCTTGGTTAACGCATTTTTCGGTTCTGTCAAAATTCGCTTAAGGGTTGCTTTGTCCAGCGGGTCCAGGTGCGTAATGACGGGAAGTCGACCAATCAGTTCCGGGATTAAGCCATACGCTTTCAGGTCCTGAGCGGTCACGTACTGCAACAGGTTGTTACGGTCGATTGCCTCAGCACCGGTCTTTTTGCTAAAGCCGAGCGGCTGGGTATTTAACCTGCCGGCGATATGCCTTCCGATCCCATCAAACGCACCGCCACAGATAAATAAAATGTTTTCGGTGTTGACCGAAATCATTTTTTGGTCCGGATGCTTTCGCCCACCTTGGGGGGGTACGTTTACCACGGTGCCTTCCAGTAATTTCAACATGGCTTGCTGCACGCCTTCTCCGCTGACATCACGGGTTATGGAAGGGTTGTCTGATTTTCTGGCAATTTTATCGAGTTCGTCAATGTAAACAATGCCTCTCTCAGCGGCTTCCACATTGTAATCGGCCGCTTGAAGCAAACGGGTAAGGATGCTTTCCACATCTTCGCCCACGTAACCAGCTTCGGTAAGTACGGTGGCGTCGGCAATACAGAAAGGTACTTCCAGTGTTTTTGCCAGCGTTTTTGCCAGGTAGGTTTTTCCGGTACCGGTATCGCCCACCATGATGATGTTGGATTTTTCGATTTTTACTTCGTCCTCCTTATCCTCTTTTTGTCCCAATCGTTTGTAATGGTTGTACACGGCAACGGTCAGCACTTTTTTTGCCTCTTGCTGACCGATGACGTATTCGTCCAGGTAAGCGGTCAGTTCTTTTGGCTTCTTTAAATTGAATTTGGGTTTTTTGGACTGTTTTTTGGTTTTATCCTCTTCTCCCAAAATCTGGAATGCCTGTTCGATACAATAATTACAGATATGGGCAGAAATACCGGAGACCATCAGGTCTACGTCTTTTTTATTTCTGCCGCAAAAGGAACACGTTACTTGAGCCATTCAGTTATTCTTTTTCTTTTCGCGTCAATACTTCGTCTATCAGGCCATACTCTTTGGCAGCGGAAGCCCGCATCCAGTAATCCCGGTCTGAGTCTTTCTCAATCTGTTCGATACTTTTGCCACTGTGCTGGGCCAGGATTTCGTACAGTTCGTTTCTCAATTCTAGGATTTGTTTAACGGTGATTTCCATATCTTTGGATTGCCCCTGCATCCCGCCGGATGGCTGGTGGATCATGATCCGGGAATGAGGCAGGGCGGCACGCTTGCCTGCGGCACCTCCGGCCAACAATACGGCACCCATGGAGGCGGCCAATCCGGTACAGATGGTACCAACTTCGGGGTTGATGTACTGCATGGTATCGTAGATCCCTAGGCCCGCATAGACCGATCCACCCGGACTGTTGATGTAGAGCAATATGTCTTTCTTGGAATCGACCGATTCCAAAAACAGAAGCTGCGCTGTAATGATATTGGCGATGTGCTCGTCTACTCCAGTCCCCAAAAATATGATTCGGTCCATTATCAATCGGGAGAAAACATCGATTTCCCGAAAGTTTGTGGGCCGCTCTTCGATCACCGCCCGGGTCATATTTTCTACGGAATGGGTATATTGGTCAAAGGTATTTCCACTAATTCCCTGGCCTTTGACGGCAAATTTTCTAAATTCTTCTTTATTCATCGTTACCTTTTTTATTGAACGGATACAAAAATAAAAAAAGCCCTTACAAAAGGACTTTTTATGAACAAATAATTTCTGTAATTAGTTTTCGAGAAGTTCTTTAAACTTTTCGACGCCGATTTTCTCTTCTTTGATTTTCGCCTTTTCCCGAACGAAATCAAGTACCTTTTCATTTTGAACGGCGGTGAGCATCTGCATGTAATTTTTTCCCTCATTTCCCTGAAGGTAGTTTTCTAAAAACATGTCCATGTTTTCCTCCAATTGAGAACCCATACCGGAGGAGGCCAGTTGCTCTCGAATCATGTCCTTTGTTTTTTCGATCACGTCCTCGTGTTCTGCTTTGATCTCGTTTACCTTGGCGATTTGATTGGATAGCAGGGACCAGGTCAGTTGTTTGGCGTACGCGGGAAATTCTTTTTCCACCTCTTCTTCGCTGAATTTGCCTTCATTGGCACGTACCAACCATTCCTTCAAAAATGATTCGGGAAGGTCCAGTGGATGGGTTTTTATCAAGCTTTCTTTCAGTTGCTCCTCGTTGAAGACTTTGACTTCTTTTTGGTAGTTTTCCGTGAGGATGGTTTTAATCTTCTCCAGAAAAGCTTCCTCGGAATCGACCTGACCGGGGCCAAACACCTTGTCAAACAGTTCCTGGTCCAGGGCTGCCTCTTCGGTGCGGTTGATATTTTGTACGGTAAAGGTAAAATCCCCCTGTAGTTTTTCCGCTTCTTCCTTTCCGATGTTCAGGACCTCCGCCAGGTCCCCTTTGATGGCCTTGGATGGGTCAAAGCTGATGATATCCCCTTTTTTTACACCGATAAATTTTTTAACAGAACGTCCGTCCATCTCCTTTAGCGGGAGGGAAAGCGTTTCTTCGAAACTGCCGTCCTCTGCTTTAAGATCGCCGTACAAGAAATCGCTTTCGGCGCTTTCCTCCGGATTGGTCATTTTACCGTACTGTTTTTTGATATTATCCAGGGCTTCGTTGACTTCCTTATCCGAAAGTGTGATCGTATAATTTTTGGCTTCGAGTTTTTGGTCCAGGTTAACCGAGATTGTTTCTACAAAGCCAATTTTATAAGCAAACTCGAATTCCTTTTGCTTTTTCCAGTCGATGGATTCGGTTTCGTCCTCTTTTGGCAGGGGATCTCCAAGGATTTCAAATTCCTGCTCCTTCAGGTAGTCGTTGAGGGACTTGGACAAAATTGCATTGATCTCTTCCACCAAAACAGAGGTGCCGTAGAGGTTTTTTACCATACCAAACGGAGCCTTACCGGGCCGAAACCCTTTGATGGTCGCCTTTTTGGCATAGTCTTTTATCTTGGCATCAACTTTTGGTTGATAATCCGCCTCTTCCAATTTTATTTTGACCGAAGCTTCATTGGCTGCATGTTTGTCTAATGTAATTTCCAAGGGATATTTGTTTAATGTTTACCAATAACAAAAACCCTCCATCCTGATGTACCAAAAGGCAGCGTATCAAGATCGAGGGATTTTCAAGGTTGTGCGGATGGAGGGACTCGAACCCCCATGCCTCGCGGCGCTAGATCCTAAGTCTAGTGCGTCTACCAATTTCGCCACATCCGCATGTAAAGGTGACTTTTCTTTGTACGTTTATTACCGTGTGTAATAAGCAGAAGCGTTTGCGCCCCGATAGTTCCGGTATCCTGCCGTTTACCGGTATACCCGTATTTTTAAATGTGGATGCAAAGGTAATCATCAATTTTAAAGTTTCAATAAGTTGGTCTAAAAAAATTAAAATATTACTTTAAGTTTTGATTCTCTGGACCGGATTAATTTTATAACTTGTATCACATGATTAAAGTTGATGTAGAAGAGGAACGGAAGGAAATTCTCAAACGGTACCGCAAATTACTGCGGGTTGCGAAGCCTTTGTTGAAATCTGGCGATGCCAAATTGATAAAAAAAGCATTTAATGTAGCAAACGAGGCGCACAAGGAGATGCGGAGGAAGTCGGGAGAGCCCTATATTTACCATCCCTTGGAAGTCGCGTTGATTTGTGTGGAAGAGATTGGTCTTGGAACGACCAGCATCATCTCTGCTTTGCTTCACGATGTGGTCGAGGACACCGATCTTGAGTTGGACGATATCGAGCGGGAATTTGGGGTAAAGGTGGCGCAAATCATCGATGGCTTGACCAAGATAGCCGGAGTTTTTGATTACGGCACCTCCCAGCAGGCGGAAAATTTCCGAAAGATGCTCATCACCTTATCGGATGATGTTCGCGTAATTTTGATAAAGTTGGCCGACCGGCTAAACAACATGCGGACCCTGGAATCCATGCCCCGGCACAAGCAGCTCAAAATCGCCTCTGAAACGAAGTTTTTGTACGCGCCCCTGGCCCACCGATTGGGTTTGTATTCCATTAAATCCGAATTGGAGGATCTGCACCTAAAGTTTATGGATAAGGAGGCCTACGAATTCATCATCAAGAAAGTAAAGGACTCTCGCCTGTCCAGAAACAAATTTATCAAGACCTTTATCGCTCCGATAGAAAAGGAATTGCAGGAGCAGGGGTTTACCTTTGTGATCAAGGGGCGACCGAAGTCGGTTTATTCCATCTACAATAAAATGAAGTCCCAAAACATCCCCTTTGAGGAGGTGTTTGATTTGTTTGCCATTCGGATCATCATCGACACGCCCTACGAAAACGAAAAAGCTGACTGCTGGCAGGTTTACTCGACGGTCACCGATTTTTACCGGCCCAATCCGGACCGGCTGCGGGATTGGATAAGTACGCCGAGAGCCAACGGGTACGAGTCCCTGCACACCACGGTGATGAGTCAGACCGGGCAGTGGGTGGAAGTGCAGATTCGAACCCAACGCATGGATGACATAGCTGAGCGGGGCTATGCGGCGCATTGGAAATACAAGGAAAAGGAGAATGCACCGGAAAAGGCTGCGGGCAGCCTTGACGAATGGATTACCCAGGTTCGGACCTTGTTGGAAAACAACGACGGCTCGGCCATCGAATTTATGGATGATTTCCGGGGCAATTTATTTCAGGACGAAGTATTTGTGTTTACTCCGAAAGGGGATCTGAAGGTGCTTCCCTTTGGAGCAACCGCGCTTGATTTTGCTTTCGAAATCCACTCGGAAGTCGGTGCCAAATGCATCGGCGCCAAGGTCAACCAAAAGCTGGTATCTATCGGACACAAACTGAAGAATGGCGATCAGGTAGAAATTCTTACCTCTAATAAACAAAAGCCTACAGAAGATTGGTTGAAGTCGGTGGTGACCTCCCGGGCACGGGCAAAGATCAAAGACGCGCTGAAGGAAGAGAAAAAAGGCTACATGATGGACGGAAAAGAAATCGTCCAACGAAAGCTCAAGCAGATGAAAATCGATTTTTCTTCGGAAATAGTGGAACAGCTCCGGGCATTTTTCGAGACCAAGACCACCTCTGAGTTTTATTACAAAGTTGGCAGGGGGATCATTGACCCGACAGCGATCAAGAGTTTTCGGGATTTTAAGCAAAAAAAGAAATCCAGAAAGAGTCCGCTGCTTCACGTGACGGACGAAAAATCCTTTACCAAGGAGATTAAAAATCTAAAGGGTCCCGACCACGACCAGCTGTTGATTGGGGAGGACATGGACGTGGTGGATTATATTTTGGCTAAATGCTGTAACCCGATCCCGGGAGACGATGTCTTTGGATTTGTGACGGTGAATGAAGGGATTAAGATTCACCGTACGGCTTGTCCGAATGCCCTGGAGCTATTGTCCAATCACGGAAATCGGGTGATTAAAGCCCGATGGACCAGCCAACAGCAGATCGCCTTTTTGGCGGGGTTAAAGATCGTTGGAACCGATCGCGTGGGATTGATTAGCGACCTTACCAAAGTCATTTCGAACGAGTTGAAGGTCAACATGCGCTCCATCACGGTTGACTCGGACAGCGGGATTTTCGAAGGCAGCATCAAGTTGTACGTCCATAGTACAAATCATTTGGAAAAACTCATCGACAACCTTTCCCGTGTACAGGGTGTGCTGAAGGTCTCCCGCTTTGATTAGCGCAGGGAAAGCAGCCTTTTTCAAATAAGAACTGTATATTTGTAAAAAAAAGCGATGTATGGCTTCAACTGAAAGTCCTTACGAAAAGGTAAAAAAGATCTTTACTGCCTACCTGGAAAACAAGAAACTGAGAAAAACACCGGAGCGGTACGCCATTCTGGAGGAAATATATAGCCGTGGAGGCCACTTTGACGTGGAAGGCTTGTATATCAGTATGAAAAATAAGAATTACCGGGTCAGTCGTGCCACCGTCTATAACACCCTGGACTTATTGGTAGAATGCGATCTGGTAACCAAACACCAGTTTGGCAAAAACCTGGCACAATACGAAAAATCGTATGGCTACAAGCAGCACGATCACCTCATCTGTACGGAGTGCCACCAAGTGAAGGAATTTTGTGATCCCCGCATTCAAAACATTCAAAATACCGTAGGAGAAGTCCTTCATTTTAACATCATCCATCACTCCCTATTATTATATGGAAATTGTACGGATGAAAATTGCGAATTCAAAAAAGGAAAACAACCCGAAAAAACCACTACTAAACGCTAATCCATGAAAGCAGAATTTGAGTCCCGGGTGCAGGGTAAAACATTGGTAGTAAAAATTAAAGGAGATTTGATAGGTGACGAGTCGGGTCCGCAGTTGGTTGGCATCGTTTCGGACGGGTTAGAAGAGGGGATCAGGAGCTGTATCGTGGACCTCAGCGCGGTTCGGTACATTAGCTCCAGTGGCATTGGCGTATTGATAACGATTCTTACAAAGGTGCGAAATGCAGACGGAGAGGTGTACCTTACCTCTCCTTCCGAACATGTCAAAAAGCTGTTAATCATCACCAAGCTCAATAATATTTTTACCGTTTACGACTCTTTGGAAGAAGCATTGAGTCAATCCAGTTAGGTCTGAGCGTTTTTTTATTCCGAATAAAATGCACCCGGAAGTTGTAAAATTTTACAATACTGGCAATCTTCACGGCAAATTTTGATACAAGACTTAGATACTTATTTTATAACGATAATGAAAATGGACGTTCTTTTAGGTCTCCAATGGGGTGACGAAGGCAAGGGAAAAGTAGTGGATTACCTGGCACCGGATTATGAAATCGTGGCCCGGTTTCAAGGAGGTCCGAATGCGGGACACACGTTGGAGTTTGATGGTATCAAACATGTGTTGCATCAAATACCCAGCGGAATTTTCAGGCAAAACATCCACAATATTATCGGAAACGGCGTGGTATTGGACCCGGTGGTCTTGAGAAAAGAAATTGAAGCCCTGAAGAAATTCAACATTGACTTTAAGAAGAATCTTACCATTTCAAAGAAGGCTACGATCATTTTGCCTACCCACAAACTGCTTGATGCTGCGTACGAAAAATCCAAAGGAGACAAAAAAATCGGGTCAACCCTCAAAGGGATTGGGCCTACCTATCAGGACAAAATCGGCAGGATGGCACTGCGGGTAGGCGACATGCTCTCTCCCGATTTTAAGGAAAAATACACCGAATTGGTGCAACGGCACCAGTCCGTTCTGGACTATTACCAATTTAGCCTGAAAAATCTTCCTGCCCTCGAGGCCGATTTCTTTGAAGCCGTGGAGTTTTTCAAGTCGCTGCAACTGGTGGAAACCGAGTTTGAGGTAAATGCTGCGCTGAAATCCGGAAAAAGAGTACTGGCAGAAGGAGCACAAGGAGCCCTCCTGGACATAGATTTTGGGAGTTATCCCTTCGTTACCAGTAGCAGTACCATGACGGCCGGTGCCTGTACGGGATTGGGCGTTCCCCCTACGTCCATTGGAGAGGTGTTTGGAATTTTTAAAGCCTATTGTACCCGTGTGGGTAGCGGACCCTTCCCGACGGAGTTGTTTGATGCAGACGGGGAGAAAATGAGAAAGGAAGGCAATGAATTTGGCTCCACAACAGGCAGGGCCCGGCGCTGTGGCTGGCTTGACCTACCTGCATTGAAGTATTCCATCATGATCAATGGGGTCACCCAGCTCTTCATGATGAAAGCGGATGTACTGAATGGTTTTGAGGAAATAAAGGTCTGTACCGGCTACGAACTCCCTGATGGGACCCATACCGATCGACTCATACTTACCGGATCGGATCAGGATGCGAAGCCGATATACCATCGGCTGAAGGGATGGAATTGCTCCTTGCAGGAGGTGACTACCTACGCTGATTTTCCCGAAGCATTAAGAAATTATGTGGACTATCTGGAAGGCGAACTGGAAGTACCCATTACCATGGTGTCGGTGGGGCCGGACCGGAAAAAAACGATTCTCAAATAATTCGCGCGAATTCAATCAAAGAAGGCTTCTTTTTACCGAATAAAAGAAGCCTTTTTTGATTTGTTTTTTATTTGCCTATCTTAATACCGGATCTTGATTTACCCTGGTTTTGGATGGGTTAACGGAAGGAAGCGTAAAACCTTTTGCTGTCCGGATGGCTTATCAGCATAGAAGGGGTAGGTATAACGAGCCAAAGATCCTTTCTGTGATCCTATCCTATCCGGATTAAAGCATGTTCAAGATAAATGCATTTGTACTCCTGCTCAGTATTGCCCTTCGCTGCGTTCCTGTTTTTGGGCAGCAGGGTTTTCCGTATTGCGAGTCCTTTCAGGGAGAAATAGAGCGACAGCAAACCGTACTGGGGGGTACCGCAAAACTTTTTGACGGGGTATTGCGCCTTACCGAAGCGGTCATGGACCAAAATGGGTACGTGTACATCGACGTTCCTTTTTCCTCCAAGTTTGGCGTAAAAGCGTCTTTTGAATATTTTAGTTACGGCGGAGACGGAGCGGATGGTCTGTCGGTTTTTTTATTCGATGGATCAACGAATGGATTCTCTCCCGGTGGGTTTGGAGGTTCCCTTGGGTATGCTCCCCGGCAGGGGACAACGGGTCTGTCCCGTGCCTATATGGGGATCGGTTTTGATAGTTTCGGGAATTTTGGAAATACCTCAAGCGGAAAATCGGGAGGGTTTCCGGGGCAGGAGAACCTCCTGCACCCCAACAGCATCGTGGTGCGTGGGCCGGGACAGGGCAGTACCGGGTATCCGTTTATTGCAGGTGTTAAGACCAATGAAGGTGGACAAAATGGTTTGCCTGCCGATCAGCGCTTCCCCATCAGTTCGGGCGGTATCGGCACCCGGCGTGTTACGGATTCGGATTCCCCAGGGTACCGAAAGGTTTTGGTAAAATTGGCACCGCATGAGTCTGGACTTGGGTTTATGCTGGATGTGGAAATGATATTCACGACAGTTCGGGGTAATCCGAGACAGATCAGCCTGCTGGAAAATGTGCGGTATGCCTTTCCCGCTCCCGAGACCCTGAAAATCGGATTTGCCGCGTCCACGGGAGGGCAGACAAACATCCACGAAATACGGAATTTGTTGGTGGAGGTGGCGGATGAAGACCAACTCACTTTTCCAACCACGGAACCTGTGGAGGATTTAATCGTTTGTTTGGGCCAGGAGAATTTCCTGGAGTTACCGGAAGAAAATATCAACTTACCCAATGAAGATTCCCGCATTGCCTGTGTTCGGTTTTTTGCATCGCAGGAAGACATTCCGAACCAGATCTCCGATCCGTGTCTGCTAGGATCTTGCGGGGATACAGGAGGCGTACTCGAACTGCAGGCGGGTACGTTCAGGTACCTGGGGCAGGCTGGTGAGTTTTCGTTCACTCCCAGCGAGGGCTTTACGGGTAGCGAGGTTGAGGCCTATTACACAGTCACGGACAATTACGGCAAAACATCGGAGGGGAGTTTGGTCAATTTGGAGGTATATACGGCCCCCGAGCCCATCACCCTCATGGTGAACGATTTGCCCCTGCAACGGCTGGAAGCTTGTCCGGACGAAGAGATCATTCTGAGCGTTTATTCGGTAGAGCCATTGATTGCTTTCGAGTGGTTTTTGGATGGTGCACCGCTCCCGGGGGAAACGAGTCCCGAACTCGTTGTCACGAACCCAGGGCGCTATTCCGGAAGGGTGACCTCGTTTCAAGGATGCCGGTTGCTAACCGACACCACGGAGGTTTTTTTCCCGGAATTTCCGGATTTGGAAATCGAACCGACGGTAATTATTTGCAACCCAGAGGTATTCCCCGATATGCGCCAATACATTGTGGATTACGATGGGGAAGCCTACGATTACCAAATGGAATCCGAACAGGGTGAGATTTTTGAAAACGATTCCATTACAGGTATCGCTACCGAAGGCGTCTTTCTTTTACGGGTAAAACCCAAGGAACTCGATTGCTGGTCGAACCCGGTTACCTTCCGGGTGGTGGTGCCTGACGAGCCGCTAGAAGCTGCCTTTGATTATGTATTAAACGCTACAGGTCTCAAAGAAGAAGCGCCGGATGGAATCCTTGCGGATGACCGAATTCGGTTTTTAGACCAATCGGCGGGTCTCCCGAGAAGCTGGGAGTGGGATTTCGGGGATGGAACGGTAAGCAATCAGCGTTCCCCTGCACATGTTTTTGGGGAGAAGGGGGATTTTTTGGTGACGCTGACCGTCGGGACAGGTCCCGATTGTGAGAGCACGTATCAAATGACGATAACTATCCGGAGAACCTACCGGGTGATGTTTCCTACCGGTTTCACACCGACCCGGTCCGAGGATCGGTTTTTTATACCTAAAATGAAAGGTATAGCATCCATGGATCTAAAGGTATTTAGCCCCTGGGGAGAATTTTTGTTTCAAACCACAGACATGAATGGAGATGGATGGGATGGCACACTGAATGGTGAGCCATTGCCTCCCGGAACCTACGCTTACCGGGCGGATTTTGAAACCACCAGAGGGGAAAAGGTATCCCGATCTGGTAAATTCCTGTTAATCAGATGAGGAAAGCATTTAGACAATCGGTAATTTTGATTATGATACTGGGCTTCCAGCAGCTGTTTGCACAGGACATGCAATTTTCGCAATTTTACGCGGCTCCTATTTACCTGAATCCGGCATTTACCGGAAGCACCGAATGGACCCGGGTGGGCATGAATTACCGGAATCAATGGCCAGGGTTGGACCATAGTTTTAATACGTTTTCGGCCTACTTTGATCACTTTATTGATCACCGGAACAGTGGTATCGGCGTTATTGCAAACGGCACCCGGGATACTTTCGCTCAATTGCAAAACATCGATGTTGGCCTGAGCTATTCGTATCGGGTACGGCTGGGTGAAGAGCGGTTCTTGCATGCGGGTTTTCAGGCCAGCTTTGTAAACAGAAATGTGAACGTTGAGAGTATTGTCCTAGGCACGCAGTTGGATATAGACCGGGGGATTGTGGTAGGAGAGGGGGTTAACTGGGTAACGGATGTCAGTCAGCGAAGTCATGAGGATATCAATGCGGGACTGTACTATTACGACGACAAGTTTTGGCTGGGAGTTGCGGCCCACCATTTGACGCGGCCCTACACATCGTTTTTGCAAATGGAGGAAAACAGGCTTCCGATTCGGTATTCCGTCCATGGGGGAGTTACTTTAGACGTGTTCAGTAACGCAATAGGCGATGTCATAAACAACACCCTGCAGGAACGAACCCTTTCCCTGGCGTTTAATTACAGGCGACAGGGCGTGTTCGATCAATTGGACCTTGGGGCGGAATTGTTTTACGCACCGGTGATTTTCGGATTTTGGTACAGGGGGTTGCCTACCAAACATGCGTTGCCAAATAACGAAGCGTTGATTGCCCTGATGGGGTTTTCTTTGCCGAATGACCTACAGGTAGGGTACAGTTATGATTTCACCATTTCCAGGCTTGGGTGGAGGAATTCCGGGGGTGCGCATGAGGTATCGGTGAGGTATACTTTTCGGAATTACAAGTTGGGGAAAAAGCACGACCGGGCTATTCCGGGGTTCAAGTATTAGCCGTTTGTGCCAGGTAGATTTTTCTATAAAATTTACCGGCTGATTTCCAGCTACATTGAACTTTTTCCAAATCTTTTCGTGTTAACTCTATTGCCTACCAAAAAAAAGCGTTCATCTTTGTGATCCCAAACGGGGGGAAACGGAATGAGTTGGCGAATGCATCCGGAGATCGTTGAAAAAAGATTAAAATAAGTTTGTTTGGGGTTGGATTTTTTCTACCTTTGCAAACCCAAACGGAAAAGACATCAGAGAAAGGGTGTTTTGGAGCGTTTTGGACAAGCCGGTTGACTGCTCCGAAAGGGGGTATAAGAGGTCGGACTAAGTTCTTTGAAGTATTGTCAGACAAAAAATAAAAACAGAAGTAATTTCTTCGAGCCACAGAGACAACAGGCGATCTTGGTATAGTTTACGTGAGTAGGTATATCAGAGACGCCAAACAAACTTTACAATGGAGAGTTTGATCCTGGCTCAGGATGAACGCTAGCGGCAGGCCTAATACATGCAAGTCGAACGGGATTGTTGACTTCGGTTGACATGAGAGTGGCGCACGGGTGCGTAACGCGTATGCAACCTACCTTATACAGGGGGATAGCCCGGGGAAACCCGGATTAATACCCCATGGTATATATTGATCGCATGGTTAGTATATTAAAGATTTATCGGTATAAGACGGGCATGCGTAGGATTAGCTAGTTGGTAAGGTAACGGCTTACCAAGGCGATGATCCTTAGGGGTTCTGAGAGG
>NZ_FNZH01000015.1:0-45715 GCF_900109255.1 Cyclobacterium xiamenense
CTGCCCACATCTTCGCCGGGTTCTCGACTTAGCGCTCCGGTAAGTAGCGACTCGTCCTCCCCATTTACAAATCCGCTGCTGCTAAAGGTAAAGGTCGGATCGGATTCGCCGTAGGTTTTACTTTGACTGGCGTTGGCGGAAACGCTAAGTGTTTGTTGATTGATGGCAAAGTTGGCCGGGGTAAAGTCTACCGTGTAGTTTCCACCGGCACTTAGGTCACCCAGTGTCAGTGCATAGCTGCCCACATCTTCGCCCGGCTCGCGGCTTAGTGCACCCGTTAGTATGGATTCGTCCTCCCCATTTACAAAACCGCTGCTGCTAAAGGCAAAGGTCGGATCGGATTCCCCATAGGTCTTGCTTTGACCGGGGTTGGCGGAAATGCTGAGTGTTTGTTGATTGATGGCAAAGTTGGCAGGGGTAAAGTCCAGCGTGTAATTTGCGCCGGCACTTAAATCACCCAGGATCAGCGCATAGCTGCCCACATCTTCGCCCGGCTCGCGACTTAGTGCACCCGTCAGTATGGATTCGTCCTCCCCATTTACAAAACCGCTGCTGCTAAAGGCAAAGGTCGGATCGGATTCGCCGTAGGTCTTGCTTTGGCCGTTATCGGCAATAATGCTAAGTGTTTGTTGATTGATGCTAAAGTTGGCCGGGGTAAAGTCCAGCGTGTAGTTTTCACCGGCACTTAGGTCACCTAAAGTCAGTGCATAGCTGCCCACATCTTCGCCGGGTTCTCGACTTAGCGCTCCGGTAAGTAGCGACTCGTCCTCCCCATTTACAAATCCGCTGCTGCTAAAGGTAAAGGTAGGGTCTGCTTGTCCGTAGATTTTGCTTTGACCGGCGTTGGCGGAAATGCTGAGTGTTTGTTGATTGATGCTAAAGTCGGCCGGAGTAAAGTCCAGGGCATAATTTGCGCCGGCGCTCAAATCACCCAAAGTCAGCGCATAGCTGCCGACATCTTCGCCAGGTTCTCGACTTAGTGCACCCGTCAGTATGGATTCGTCCTCCCCATTCACAAAACCGCTGCTGCTAAAGGCAAAGGTCGGATCGGCTTGACCGTAGGTTTTGCTTTGGGCTGCATCTGCGGTGATGCTGAGTGTTTGTTGATTGATAGTAAAGTCGGCCGGAGTAAAGTCCAGCGTGTAGTTTCCACCGGCAGTTAGGTCACCTAAAGTCAGTGCATAGCTGCCGACATTTTCTCCGGGCTCGCGGCTAAGTGCTCCAGCTACTAGCGTTTCGTCTTCCCCAGTTACAAATCCACTGGAGACAAAGGTAAAGGTGGGATCCACGCTCCCATAGGTTTTGGATAAGCCTTCTGTAGCATCGATGCTCAATGGTTTCGGATTAATATTGGCACTACCGGTTGGGGCACCGGAAAGTGTCAGCGTGTACTTATCGGCATCTGCACCACTTAAGGCTGCCGATACGATGGACACGGGTTTGCTGGCTCCGCTTTGGGCAGTGGCAAACGCCACTACCAGGTCGGTGAGTTGTACGTCATCTCCTGTCTGTGGACTGAGTAGCTCCAGGTTGTTGCTAAGTAGCACCGCCTGTACCGTTCCGTCGTAGGTTTTGTCTGTGGCCTGGAAGGTGCCTCCCAGGGTAAGTTCTTGTTTTTCGGTGGTAAAGCTTGTTTCCGTACCAAAGGCAGTACCTGCGGCGTTGGTAGCAAAAGCTCTGACATAATACAGGGTATTGGGGTCCAATCCGGATACCGTGGAGGAAAAGACACCTGTACCGGTACCCATGCTGACTTTTTGGTCCGTCAGGTCTGGATTTCCCGACGTATTGAGAACAATCCCTCGTTCGGTTACCGAACTGAATTGGTCATTTTCCACCTCGCCTCCCAGCGATGCAGCGTCGAATGCGATGCTGGCTGGAGTCGTTGTGGTGACCACAGGAAGGGCAAAGACGGGGCCGAGGTAGGCGGATTTCACGGGGGTACCCGCATTGTTTCCATCGGATGGAGTGACTTCAAAACTGATAAAATGGCCCAGATAGCCGGAAAGCAGGTTCAACGCCTGTCCGTTTTCACCGGTAATTGGTGTCTCGTTACTTCCCAGCGCGTCGTCTGCCTGCCACCATTGAAAGGTACTTCCGGTCTCTGCGTCGTTTTCGGTATCGCTATAGGTATAGGTGCCCGTCAGGCTTTCACCAACAGCTGTCGTGCCGGAGGTACTTACTCCTGAAGCGACCGGAGGAGCATTGGGAGCGTTTACCTGGATGGATAGATCGCTGGTTGCTAGCAGGGATCCTCCGGTACCGGTATTTCCCTGATCATCGACTTGAATGGAGAGCACCGCTTCCCCGACAAAACCGCTCGTACTGGTGAAAACCAATCCATCCAGCGCGTTATTTATGTCGGTCAGGTTTCCAGTGAATTCCATGGAAGAATCACCAGCGCCTGTGCCCGTTAAGAAGGTTAATCCGGTGGTCATTGCCAGATCCAGGCTGCCGTTTGTCACAGAAAGTTCCACAAGTAAGGCATTGGCTCCCGCGTCTGGATCGCTTACAGCAATTTCGTTACCGCCAGCGTTGCTAAATGTAAGGGCTTGGTCGGAGACCGTTGTTTCGTTGGCCGGAAGGGCGAGTTCCGGCGCATCGTTGACGGCTGTCACGGGTATGGATAGGTTATTGGTTCCGTTTGCCAGCACGGATAGGCCTCCATTTGCATCTTCCACGACAATGGAAACAATTCTTTCTGTTTCGGTCCCCCCCAGTGTGGGGTCGTCCGAGGTAGAGCGAAAGGCCAACCCTCGGAGTATTTCGGTCAGGGCTGCTGCGGTGGAGGTACCCGTCAGTTCCAACGTGTTATCGTCTACTTCCTGTAAGGTAAAGGGAGAGGGATCTCCGAGACTCAGCTCATCGCCTGTGATTTTTCCAGAACCTTCAAACCGGATGGCGGCACGAACGAGTTGGTCCCCGTCTGCGTCGCTTGCCACGATGCTTTCTGCAATCAAAACGTTAGCGGCATTTTCCAGGTAGGCAGGCGCTGTTAGGGGGTCCGGACTAACCTCAGGAACGGTATTGATAAACTTAGTCACTTGTGCGGTGGCATCTGCTCCTGTATTTCCGGATAGGTCGGTCAGTGAAACCGTTAGAACGACTAGTCCGTTTGGCAGGCTTGTAAGGTCGATTCCTGACACTTGTTCGGTGGTGCTACCGATTGTACCCGAGCCTGTCACGGGAGTGCCGCCACCGGAACTCGCAAATGAAAACGAATAATTCGTCCCCACTTCGGCCCCGGCGAAGGTAAACCCAATCTGATCCTGGTTTGAAGCGCCGATTTCGGCTTGATCGATGGTGACCGAATAGCCTGTAGGCGCTTCCGTATCCAGGCAAAAATCAAAATTATCCAGGGCCAGGTAGGCAAAGGAACCGCCAACTTCCAGAACCAATTCATCAACGAAGTTGCCGGAATAGTCGGATGCCCCGTCGGTTGAAAAATCCAGGCTAAAGAATCCACCGGTGCTGCCAAAGGAGGTGGGGAAGCCCGTATTTTTTTGGATGGTATAGACCGTAGTACCATCCAATTTTCCGGTAACTGTCAGCGAGCCATCGTTGGTAGGCGTCACTCCGGAGGCAAAGGAGGAGAGGTAAAGGCTGATTTTGCTCAGGGTTACGGGCGTTCCGCTGACTTGTACCGTATAGGGGCCGGTACCGGAGGATTCGAGAAATTTCGCGGATCCATTGGCTCCAAACCCAATCCGGTTTTTTAACGCCCAATTACCGGATAGGCCAAAGGTCTTTCCATTTCCGCTAAAACTTACGGCTCCATCTGTTTCATCCTCAAAAGACTCGGAAAAGCAAGCCCCAACCAAATGGATTTGTCCGTTGACGTACTCTAGCGGACCCGTGTTACCGAGCGCATCGGCAACATCCGTTCCACTCTTTAGACGTAGTTGAAGCGAACCTTCACCAGAAATACCTGTGATCGTTACCTGATAGCTGCTACCGCTGCCAGTAAGTTGATTTAAAGTACCGGTGGCGCTTCCGGTAGTGACCAATGAAAAATCATCCAGGCTCAGGTTAAAGGCGTTTTCATCAAAAATGACAGAAAAGTCGATGGAACTGGCGGTGCTGCTGGGGCTTCCGTCTACCAGTATGCGCTGCACAGCCGGCGCTGCCGTATCGGTGTCGGGTACTGCTGCACAAAAGTTAATATTGTCAATCAGCAATTGTTGGAATCCATCGGCAATGGTAAATTCCACCTCGTCAACATTTGTATTTCTAAAATTTGTTGTTCCGTCGGTGGAAAAATCGAGTGTAAAAAACCCGCCATTTAGCGTGGCATCGACCGGAAACCCGGTGGTTTTAAGGATGGTAAATACAGCGACTCCATTTTTTTTACCTGTGACGGTCAGTGTGCCGCTTCCGGTAGGATTATCTCCGTTGGAAAGATCGGACAGAAACAGGTCGATGGTATTCAACGTGAAAAAGCTACTAGAACTGATGGAAAAGCTTCCGGGATTGTCCGTGTTTTTTATAAACCGATTGGAATTCCCGGCACCAAAACCCAGTCGGCTTTCTACCTCAAGCCCCGTTCCCAGGGAAAAAGACAACCCATTGCTGGAAAAAGTGGTGCTTCCATCCGGAGCACTCTCCAGAATTTCAGTAAAACAGGCGCTGACGGTGTGGGTATTTCCAGTGGTGAATGCGGGAACGCCTCCCGTGTTGTCTGCATTGGTGATATTGGTACCCCCTTTGAGATCCAATCGAATAAAGCCCTCACCGCTGATGCCGGTTGCGGTTACCTGGTAACTATTTCCCGAACCGCTAATTGCGGAAAGTGTTCCGGCGGTACCAGAGGTTGTCAATAGAAAGTCATCCAAACTGACATTGAGGGCAATTTTTGAAAAATTGACCGTGAAGCTCACCGTTGTTGCGGTGGTGGGAGGGGCTCCGTTTACGCTGATACCTGTAACCACGGGAGGATCTTCGTCCAACGGGGAAAAGGGTGATCCGGTCGTAACCTGATCGAGAAAGAAATAAATGTCGTCGGCATTGATCCGCACCTCGTCCACATCGTAAAAGTCCGGGTCGTTGTCAAACGTCTTCAGGCCATTGGTGGCTGAATTAAAGTCAATCGCTTTAGCCGCACCGATCGGGTTTCCTGCTTTGTAGGCACGGATGGTACCCGAAGTGGAAGCGCCCACACCGCCCTCCTGAAGAAAAATGCTTATAAATTGAAAGGAAGAGCCATCCGTTTTGCGAATGCTCCATTGCTGAATGCCGTTAGGGTTGAGGTTCGAGTCATTCAATGCCACGCTGCCCATAAATCCATCGTTTTGGGTGGCTTTTATCCCGGAGTTGACCGTGGCACTGGAGGTTTTTGTGACAGAAAATCGCAGACCGCTGTTGTCATAGGTCTCTCCAAACGTTCCTATGTAATTGGTAATTTCATTGAATGTTACCGTCGTTTGTGCCGTTACTAGCTGGCAACCAAAAAAAGATAAGGTTAGAACAAGCAGGTGCTTTAAAAGTGTCTTCATGGTCGTAAAAAGAATAATTGTTCGTTCGAAAAAGAATTCCCCGAAAAAACGATCGGGGAATTCTCTCAAGCATTTTCTAGCTTCGGGAAGGGTAGATTCCCTGGGTACAGATGATGAAATTTATCCCGGTAAAGGGAGGCGTATGGTCAAATGGCTGGCTTTGTCCTGCCACACCAATGGCTTGTGGACTCATGGTGGTATTGGCACCGCTGTCGTATGCGTTTACTGCTACGGGTGGATTGGATCGGTCTATTTGAACCTCGCTTAACGCAGGAAAGGCATTTTGAGGACTATTGGTATTTCCTGCGGCACTGTTGGCAACAAGGGGATGATTGTGTGCGGGCATATTTGCGACCGAAAGGGTAGTGCTCTCCCGACCCGCCATTTCTCCGAGGGTCCGAGTTGAAAGTCCGGGTCCCTGACCCGGCCCCATGGGTACCCGCCCTCGGAGGTCCGGTAAAGCGAAGGTATTTCGGCCATCTCCACCATAGGTCGTACCCAGGATCGAGAAGAGGGCCGAATTTTGGCTGATGGATAAAAGTTGACCATTGCAGAGGGCATACCCCCTGGGAGCGAAGTTACCGGCGAACATTTTGATTGTGCCCATTAGTTCTTCCATGATTCTAAATTGAGTTTTGGTTGATGATTGAAATAAAATATGAATAAATACCGTGAATTAGAAAGTAAATGAACGGTAACCAAAGGTAAATTAAAATAATAATATTTCTAGTCGATGAATTCGCTATATTTCAATAGCTTACGTTACTATACATGAAAAAGCTTTTCATATAAATTAAAACGCTTGATATACTGAAAAAAATTTAAATAATTCATATTAATCGTGAATTTAAGACAGCCGTTGTCTATAAGTTTTGCCAATTCACACGTTGGCAGAATAAAATAAGTATTGAAAAAATTTAACGTAGGCAAATATGGATTTCCCTCCTTCCAGCCTTCTGCTGGAGTCCTTTTTGCGAAAGAGGAGGGTCTGCCCGACGCATAATTCGCACCCTTATTGAGTAGAAGTATGTTTGATAGGATCGAATTCCTTGTAAATGACAAACCTTTTGCAGATTTTTGAAAAGGCCAAATACAGGCAAGGGTTGCAGCAATCAAGGCATGGAATCGCATGTAAGGAATAAACTATGGCACAAAATCGGGCATGCCTGAGGCAGACAGGCATAGGGTCATTAAAAGGCAAGATAAAATTCTATGAAAAATACGAACGGTGTAAAATCTGGAATTGCATCAAAAGCGGCGCTGTTGCTGTTAGTGGTGTTGGCTTTGGTTCGGGTTGGCTTTTGCCAGGATTCTCTACATGTCGTCGTCCATACGGAATTGGGCGAAATTCAAATCGAGCTTTTTCCGGATTGCGCTCCGATTACGGTGGCCAATTTTATGGCATATGTAGCTTCCGATGCCTATTCTTACTCCCATTTTTTCAGGGTGTGCAACGCGAGAAATGAAGCTGAACGGGAAATTCGTATCGAAGTGATTCAGGGAGGAGACGTACCCGATAGTCTGCTTCGCGTTCCTATTCAGTTAGAGACCACGAAACAGACCGGACTTTTACACAAAGATGGAACCGTTTCCATGGCCCGGTCCGAACCGAACAGCGCACAGAGTTCGTTTTTTATATGCATTGGCGATCAGCCGGAATTGGATTTTGGTGGAAAAAGAAATCCGGATGGCCAGGGATTTGCGGCCTTTGGAAAGGTAATTCGCGGGATGGACGTGGTACGACGCATCCAACAACTCCCCGACCAGGACCAATACTTGCTGGATCCCGTAGCAATTCGTTCGATCAAACGTCTGGAATAGGGGAAGGTGTACCCTTACCGGGTAGCTTATTTTGCCGTCCATCCTCCATCCACCGTGAGCATGCTACCGGTGGTGTAGCTTGCTGCATCGCTGGCCAAATACAGGGCGGCACCCTGTATTTCCTTTAGCTCGCCCCAGCGCCCAAGGGCCGTAGCGCCGATGATAAAATCCCGGGTCGCCGGATCATCCGCTACGGGTATATTCATTTCGGTTAAGAAGGGCCCCGGGCAAATGGCATTTACATGGATGCCAAAAGGAGCCAATTCGATGGCCAGGGCCCGGGTCATTTGCACGACGGCCCCTTTGCTAGCCGTGTAGGGCGTACGGTTTGCAAGACCTACCAAGCCCAGGGTGCTCGCCAAATTGATGATCTTTCCGGATTTTCGCGCTTTCATCGAGGGGATAACGGCCTTGTTGCACAGCCAGGTGCCGGTTACGTTGACGGACTGTACCTGATTGAAGGATTCCAGGCTAAGTTCGTCAATGGCCCCGCGAATGTTGATTCCTGCGCTGTTGATCAACACATCGATCTGGCCAAAATGCTCCAGCGCCTGGGCAGCCATGGCCTCGGTTTCTTCTTCTTTGCTAATATCCGCCGCAAAGGAAAGGGCCCGTATGCCAAACGCTTCGGATAAGACAGCAGCGGCTTTTTCTCCATCAGCTGCATTCCGGTTGACCAACAGAACATCTGCCCCAGCCGAAGCCAGCCCGGCTGCCATGGCCAGGCCCAATCCCTTTGATCCTCCAGTAACGATGGCTTTTCTGTTGCTTAAATCAAAAAGTTTGATTCCTGGTAGTCTGTCTTTCATAACGAAGGGGGTAACGAGTGAATGGTAGGGAAAGAAAAGAGGTGCCTTCTTGCACCTTGCGGTTGGATTAATCCCTGTCGAGGCAGGCCTCCAAACCGGCTTCGATGGAAGTAGGTTGCAATCCGTATGCCGATTCAATTTTGCTGCTGTCGAAACAATAATCTTCATCGAGCTGGTACCTAAGTTCCTTGATCTCCTGCATCAGTGGCATAAATAGGGCCAGCAACCCGATGGCCCAGGCGGGTAGCACCTGAATTTTATCGGGTTGATCCAACTTCGACCCCAGAAATGTAGCAATTGTCTGCGCAGAGGGGTAGGCCTTGGCGGTAGGCAGGTGCCATACCTGATTCCAGGCATCTTCCTGTACTGCGAGAAAAGCAGTCGCTTCTACCGCGTCGGGAATAAAGGTAAAGGAGTGTTTTTTGTCCTTGTTGTACATCCATTGGGGCTGTTTGCCCTTTTTCATGCGGTTAATAATGGTTTCGTGTACCATACTGGATGTTGCTCCCGGCCCGTAAAAATCGGCCGCACGAACGATCATGGCCGTTAGTTGCCCCTGGGCGATTTCATCCAAAATCAATTGGGCAATGGCCGCCCGCACAGCCCCTTTTCTGCTTTTCGGTCGGATAGGCGTAGCTTCATGCAAGGCGCCCACCTCGGCGGGGTCGTAGGCATACATGTTGTCAAAGAAAACCAATCTGGATCCATGGGTTTTGCAGGCTGCAATCACGTTTTTCATGATTATTGGCCATTGCTGTTCCCAAACTTTTGCCCGGTAGGTGATCCCGGCTACCAGATAGGTAATGGTAGAGCCCCTTACCGCTTCGTTCACCTCGCCAGCCTCTAATAAATCGGCTGTAACCAACGCTTCCTTGCCAGTAATTGGCTTGGGATGCCGGCTTACCAGGCGGACCGAAAGGGAGGATTCTGCCAGCTTACTGGTCAGACCGGCACCAATATTGCCACCGGCTCCTAAAATCGTATGTACCTTCATTGTGCTTTTTTAACGGTATGTCGACAAAATTAATAAAATTACCGATAAACCAATGAAATTGGGCCAAATCGAGCACTAACGGGCATTTTCAAAAAAGCACATTGGGTTATTTTTTTCCAATAAAAAAGCTACTTTTGTCGCCTGTATATTCGTATCACGTTGGTTTTAATCCATACGCTATGGCCCATTTCCGAAGCATTCGTTCCATGATCGGTGGAATAGTATTATTGCTTTTTCTCGTTCCTTCGGCATTCAATGCAGCCGCTCAGGACACCGTTTCCTTTACCGATCTCGAGGCTTTTGAAAAACCCGGCAAAACCTGGCAGGTAGCGGGCGATGTCATCGCAGATCTATCAGAAAAAGGAAGACTGGATATCATCGATGGATCCGGCGTATTGGTGAATCTCCCCACGGATAAAGATAATGGGCGGGATTTGTTCACGAAAGCGACCTATGGGGACCTGGACCTGGAAGTAGAGTACCTGGTGGCTAGTGGCGCCAATTCGGGAATTTACCTACAGGGAATGTACGAGATCCAAATCCTTGATAGCTGGGGTATAACGACGCCACGCGCCGCTGACAATGGAGGTATTTACGAGCGCTGGGACGAGCGCCAACCGGAAGGTCAAAAAGGCTATCAGGGATATGCACCCCGGCAGAACGCCAGTAAGGCGCCCGGTTTGTGGCAAACGCTTTCGGTATCCTTCCGGGCACCCAGATTTGATGCCGCTGGAAAGAAAATAGAAAATGCCCGGATTTTATTTGTGAGATTAAATGGGGTGACCATACACGAGGACGTGGAGCTTTTCGGGCCAACCCGGGGAGCCATGGCTGCGGAGGAAGTGAGCCGTGGACCCCTGCGCATACAGGGAGATCATGGTACGGTGGCATTTCGCAACCTTCGGATAACCGCTTTTGATAACCCAGCTCCGGAACTACGTGATTTGTCCTATGCGTTGTATCGCGGAAAGTTTGACGCGGTACCTGATTTTACCGCATTGCAGGCAACTAAATCCGGTAGTTTGAAAGCACTTACGGCCTCAATGGCTGGCGATGCAGGTCAGTTTGTGATTCGGTACCGTGGCCAGTTAGACGTGCAAACGGCAGGAAACTACTCTTTTCAGTTCAATTTTCCAGGAGGAAGCGGAAACGTGTCCATCAACGGAAAAGAAGTAGGTGCTTCCGGCGGAGCAAATCTTTCGGCGGAGATGTATTTGGAGGCAGGAAGGCATGCATTTGACCTGGCTTATCTCAAAGTTCAGGATTGGATGGCGGCCCATTTGGGTGCGGAAATTGCCGGTCCGGGCATCCGTCCGGTGACGCTCTCGGATCAGTCACTTTTGGGAACAAGGGGCCCGGACCCCATACTGGTGGATCCCAACGAACGGCCGGTCCTGCGAAGTTTCATGGATATACCGGGTAGCTACCGGGTCACCCATGCCGTATCCGTAGGCTCGCCGCAGCAGGTGAATTATACCTACGACATGGATCACGGAAGTCTGGTGCAGGTTTGGACCGGTGGGTTTCTAAATGCGACCCCTATGTGGCACAGCCGGGGCGACGGTTCTTCCCGACCGATGGGCGCAGTCGTCCACCTGGGTACACCCGCCCTGAGTCTGGCGCGGTTAGGTTCTCTCGAGGAAGTATGGCCTTCCGATACACTGGGAAGTAAGTTTCGAACAAACGGATACCGGGTAGGTACCGAGGCCCATGATTTGCAATTTTTGTACGAAGCGTTTGACCTGCAGGTGGAAGATTCGCTGGAGCCGTTAGAGGACCGGAAAGGCATTCGACGAATCCTGCACTTGACCGGGTCGCTCGAAAACACGTACCTCCGCCTGGCCGTTGCAGATCAAATCACCGATCTCGGAAAAGGCTTATTTCTGGTTGGAGACAAGGCGTATTACCTGAAGCTTGGCGGAGATAGTGCATTGCTTCCTGCAATACGTAGCAGTGAAGGGCAGCAGGAATTATTGATTCCGGCGAAGGAAAACATCGCGTATACTTTATGGTTTTGAATACGATGGTAACAAGTACGATGAAACGAATAAAAAATTCAATGGCGCTGCTGGTTCTGGCTTCCCTAACCTGGTTATTTTTTCTGCCCGCATTCGGTCAGGAATCGCCCATGGAGGAGGATTATTTCAAGATTTTGCGGGTGGGCGCTCCCGAGGGCCTCTTGTTGGAAGTGGGGGGCTTAACGGTCTTACCAAACGGAAACCTGGGTGTGGCTACCCGAAGAGGCGATGTGTATGTGGTGGAAAACCCGGGCAGTCAGCGGCCTTATTTTAGAAAATTTGCTTCGGGCTTGCACGAAATCCTGGGATTGGTTTACCGGGACGGCGCGTTTTATTGTTCCCAACGGGGAGAATTGACCAAGCTAGAGGATACCGATCAGGACGGCCGAGCGGATCGGTATACAACCGTTTTTAGTTGGCCGGTATCGGGCCATTACCACGAATACAGCTACGGACCCGTGATGGACGAAGCGGGGAATTTCTATGTCTCCGGCAACGTGGCTTTTGGAAACGAGGAATGGTGGAGAGGGGAAAGCCGGGTGCCCTTTAGAGGCTGGATCATGAAAATCAGTCCGGATGGCAACATGGAGCCCTGGGCGACGGGGATGCGCTCTCCTGCCGGGCTGGGCTACATAGATGGCAAGCTTTTTTATACCGAAAACCAGGGGGATTACATGGCATCCGGAGGGATTTGGCACATCCAAAAGGGCTCTTTTTCCGGGCACCCGGCAGGGCTTACCTGGGCGGGGCTGGAAAATTCTCCTGTGGCCCTTAGCGCAGAAGAGTTTCACGCCGTGGTGGATCCCCGAAAGGTCAAAAACGCACAAGGGCGGTATATCAAGCCAGAAAATATCGTCGACGAAGATTTCCTGACCCTGTACCAGGCGAAGGAACGCTTGCCGCAAATTACCCTTCCTGCCGTTTGGTTGCCTTATGGCATTCACGGCATTTCCACATCGGAGCCAATTAAAATCCCGGCGGGTAAGTTTGGTCCGTTTTCCGGGCAGCTGTTGGTAGGAGATCAGGGACAAAGTAAAATCATGCGGGTAATGATGGAGGAAGTAAACGGGGTTTTGCAAGGGGCGTCCATTGATTTCAGAAGTGGCTTTCGGTCGGGCGTGATGCGCATGGCCTGGGGCTTGGATGGCTCCTTGTTTGTGGGAGAGACCAACCGGGGTTGGGGTTCTGCAGGGGATGCAAACGAGGGCCTGGAGCGGCTGGTATGGAATGGAGAGGTACCTTTCGAAATACGGGACATCAAGGCGATGCCGGACGGATTTGATATCCGGTTTACGCTCCCCGTTGATCCCCTCACGGCAAAAAATCCGGATGCTTACAGTGTAGAGACATTTACCTATAAATACCACCCCGTCTACGGTAGTCCTCCGGTAAGCAATGAAATGGCAAAGGTTGAGGGTGTACAGCTTTCAGCCGATGGCATGGGGGTACGCTTGAAAATTACTGGCTTGAAGCGATACCACATTCATCACATTCGATTGGATGGAATTCGCGAACGAGATCGTGCTCATGCCTTGGTTCATCCGGCTGCGTACTATACCTTGAATGAAGTACCGGCGGGTATGCCGCTGCAGGCGAATGACATGATTGCTTTTGCATCCCCCTCCCAATCGGCCCCTGCACAACCGGCGACAGGGTCAGCGGTCCCGGAGGCCGTGCCTGTTGCGGATGGTGGTGCTTCGGAGGTACCGGACGAAGCGTTGGTTAGCTCCTTGCTTTCGAAGTATACCTGTATCGCCTGTCACAACAAAGATAGCAGGCAGGTAGGACCGGCGTATAAGGATGTAGCGAAGCGAAAGTATACCGCAGCGGAGATTGTGGAGTTGATCTATACGCCCAGACCGGAAAACTGGCCGGATTATGCCACCCCTATGCCGCCGATGCCGCATGTTCCGGAGGCCGATGCGTTAAAGATCGCTCATTGGATCAATTCGTTGGATTAATTTACCACCAAATAGAAGCAGCGTTTAATTTTCCGATATCGTCGCTTCGAGTCATTTCATGGGTTTATGATATTCTTCTAGCGGTCACTTGCCTAACTGTCCGGTAGGCAGGCTCAATTTCGTGTGTCTTTAATGTTTTTAACAGTCAGATGCCTGTTCCGATCGGAATAGGGAGAATCGTTGCCTGCTTACCTCCCTACCAAATAGAAGCATCCTACTGTGAGACACAGTTTTCACGCTTGATTTTAAGGGTTAGTTACATTTATCGAAATGTTGAGTTCCCAAAATTTTATTTTAGAACTAAATTATAAGCGAATCAAAATTTATATTTATTGGTTAAAAATTGTATTATTATTCTTTTTTTAAGATATTTTTCCTTTTTTTATAATTATTCATAACAAATCAAAGAATATGTGCCCATTTTAGTCCTGCATTTTTTCTTTAAAATATTATGGGCTTATTTCTTTTTCTTTTTTCTGAAAAATTGTAACATTGCTAAAACATTTAAAAGAAAACGAAGGTTCTACCTTAGTATATAAATGTTCGTAAACCCTAATCTAACCTATATGTTGTATAACACGAATGCTTATTTTTTTGAATTACAGAAATCAATAGTTTCGAATGCCATCTTTGGAACTGTGTCAGGGAAGCTAAGCACTAAGTTTCTCTCAACAACTTAATTTCTAAACAAACATGCCTGATTGAGCAAGGGTAGTATTTTGTCCAATACCTATCCAAACAGGTTTGTTTATTACAAATTATTTTCAATTCAATTCAATTCACAATTTAACCTATCAATTTGCTTATGTTAAAAATGTACAAATTTTGCAGTTTGGTGCTGTTTTTATTACTTGCGAGTACGGTATTCGTATTTGGCCAAGTAGAGATAACAGGAACCGTTTCAGACGACTTGGGGGAGCCCTTACCGGGAGCCGCCGTTTTGGTAAAGGGGACGTCCAATGGCACCGTCACAGATCTCGATGGAAATTACACCATCACGGTACCCGATCAAGACGCCATCTTGGTGTTTTCTTTTTTGGGATTTGATAACCTGGAAGAGCAGGTAGGAAGTAGGACTTCCATAGATGTTCAACTTGAGCAAGGAGTCAGTGGCTTAGATGAAGTGGTTGTGACCGGATATGGATCTCAATCTAGACGAGAGATTACGGGTGCAGTTACTTCTGTCGATTCTGAAGAGCTGTTATCGATACCAGCAACTACTTTTGCGCAGCAATTGCAGGGTAGAGCAGCTGGTGTTACTATCGTAAACGATGCCACTCCGGGAGGGGGAGCAACGGTGCGAATTCGGGGCTTTGGTACGATTAATAATAACGATCCATTGTACGTGATCGATGGGGTACCTACTCAAAACCAAGGAAACCTAAACCCGAACGATATCGAATCCATTCAGATTTTGAAAGATGCGTCAGCTGCATCCATTTACGGGTCAAGGGCTGCGAATGGTGTAGTCATTATTACTACCAAAAGAGGAAAAGTAGGAAAACCATCCATATCGTTTGATGCATTCTACGGAACCCAGACGGCTGAAAGAGGTCCAGACCCCTTAAATGCGACCGAATTAGGTGAATACTTGTATTTGGCCAATGTGTATGCTGGAAGAACCCCAAGCCACGGGCAATACACATGGGGACCGAACGGAGAGGTTAGCATACCGGATTACGTTTTTCCAAGCGGTGCTATGGAAGGGGATCCGGGCGTAGATCCTGCGCTTTATGCGTTGGAGCCTGGCAATATTTACCCCATCACCCGAGCATCGGATACCGATTGGTGGGCTGAAACTACCCGCTCGGCACCTATTCAGAGTTACCAGATTACAGCAAACGGTGGCACGGAGAATGGGAGGTACGCTTTATCCTTGAATTACTTTAATCAGGAGGGCATCGTCAACGATATCGGATACGATCGATATTCGGTAAGAGCAAATACTGAATTTAAAGCCTTAAACAACCGGCTTACAATCGGCGAAAATCTTTCTGTGACCGTAGGGAACAGAAAAGGTGGGTTCGGTAATGGTTCTGCAGGGAATAATGCGGAGCAAAATGCGGTATTTAGCTCATCATTGCAACATCCGCTGCTGCCCGTTTACGATATCATGGGTAACTTCGCAGGAAGTCGGGGTGCGAATCTGGGAAATAATTTTAATCCAGTAGCGGTCTTGGCCAGAGCAAAAGATAACCGTAATCTATCGCTTCGTGCCTTTGGTAACGTTTATGCCCAGGTGGACCTGACAGATAATCTGTACGTCCGTTCGAGTTTTGGGGTAGACGCAAATAACAGGAGGGGTAGATTTATTGGCCGACCTCAGCCTGAATACGTTGAAGGTAACTTTGTGAATAGTTCTACCTCTGAAAATGAGTATTCATACCAATGGGTATGGACGAATACCGTAAACTACACCAAGACCTTTAATGATGTTCATGCATTCGATGCGTATCTTGGAATAGAATCGATCAAGGAATTCGGTGAAATTTTTGGTGCAGCCCGACAGCGATTCGCGTTTGAGACCAATCCGATCATATCCTACCTCGATCTTGGTGACCCGAATACAGCGACGAATTTTGGCCGGGTAGTAAATGATTACCGATTGTATTCCCAATTTGGAAAAATAAACTATTCCTACGACGGGAAGTATTTGGTGCAATTCATTTTAAGAAATGATGGTTCGTCTCGATTCCTTGCTGCGTCAAGAAACGCAACCTTTCCTGCCTTCAGTTTGGGTTGGAGATTATCTGACGAGGCTGCAATAGCCGAAGCATTGCCATTCGTATCCGATATGAAACTAAGGTACGGTTGGGGAAAGACAGGAAACCAGCTGATCGGTGATTACAATGCCTATACGACGTATCGATCCAATATCTTTAACGCTGGGTACCCAATAGATGGTTCTACTTCTACCCCAGCATTGGGTTTTGATGCGCAAAGATTTGGTAATCCAAACGCACGATGGGAAACTACCACTTCCAATAACCTTGGATTAGATGTAGAATTTCTTGAGGGCAGGTACTTCTTCGAGTTGGATGTTTGGAATAGGGTGACATCGGATATGCTATTTCAGACTCCGATCAATTATGGACACGGTGACGCTACCGCACCTTTCTTCAATGTAGGTCAAATGACCAACAAGGGAATCGATCTAAACCTCGGACTTAATGATACTGCTATGGGAGGTGAAATACGGTACAGTGTTTCAGCAAACTACTCCATGTATCGAAATAACGTGGATAATTTGGCTGAAAATGAAGATAACGTATTGTTTGGTGCTTCTACCAGAGTACCGTCCGTTACCATTACCCAGTCTGGCTTTCCAATTTCTTCGTTCTTCGGATACAACAACTTAGGAATTTTTCAGACAGAGGAGGAAGTAAACGCACATCCCCCTTACGGAAGCTATAATGCGGTTGGTAAATTTAAGGTAGAAGACGTGAACGAGGACGGTGTTATAACTGACGCCGACCGTACGATTATCGGTAACCCGCATCCCGATTTTGTATACGGGATTAATCTAAATGTTGGGTACAGAAACTGGGACCTAACGTTATTCGGAAATGGTTCGGTTGGAAACGATATATTTAATTACATTAATTATTGGACCGATTTCAATACCTTCCAGGGGAACAAGTCCAAAGCGGCACTTTATGATGCGTGGCAACCAAACAATCCGGGTGGAACACTCCCAATTATGGATGCCAACGATCAGATCAGTAGTCGTCCGTCAAGCTATTTTGTAGAGGACGGTTCCTATTTCAGGTTAAGAAATGCGCAGATAACCTATAACCTTCCAGAAACTCTCTTAAGTAGTTGGGGTATGAGTAGGGCTGCGATTTATTTCCAGGGTCAGAATTTGTTTACTATTACCAAATATACCGGTACGAACCCGGAAATACAGACGGGAAGTAACAATACCGTTGGATTTGATGGGGGATACATGCCCGTCTCCAGAAATCTGATTTTGGGAGTTAATGTCACGTTTTAATTAATCTCAACAAAAAGAAGCAATAACATGAAAAATACATATTTAAAACTAGCTGCTGCTTTGGTATTGGGTGTGTCCACAACCTCCTGTCAAGAGGAATTTTTGGAAACAGTACCCCAAGGACAGTTTAGTACCGTTGGTCTGGAGAATGCGCAAGGTGTCGAGGGTCTTTTATTAGGTGCTTATGCGATGATTGATGGCTACGGTCTTGATGGTCAGTCAGGTTGGAATGGAACCATAGACAATTGGGTTTACGGAGGTGTAGTATCGGACGATGCTTATAAGGGAACGGACGCCGGTGATCAACCTGAGCAGTCTTTTTTGGAAACCTTCGATTTCCAGCCAACAAATTTGCACATAAGGAATAAGTGGAGAGCCGTCTACAAAGGGGTTGCCAGAACGAACGATGTGCTTAATACGCTAAAGGAAGCAGAGGATGTTTCCGACGCCCGTCGAGCTCAAATAGTGGCGGAAGCCAGGTTTTTGAGAGGTTTCTTCCATATGGAGGCCAGAAAAATGTGGCGTAATGTCCCCTATATTGACGACGAAACCTTTGTGTTATCCGATTTGGAAAGTAGTAAAGTTCCTAATGACCAAGAGATTTGGCCGGATATCGAAGCAGATTTTGAGGCAGCCATGAACGTCCTGCCTGAAGTTCAATCTGATCCAGGTAGGCCGACTAAATGGGCAGCACAGGCATTTCTCGCCAAAGCAAAAATGTTTCAGGGTTGGAATCAGTCTACTGGTGAAGCAAATACAGCTGTTTTACAGGAAGCCAAGACCCTTTTGGAAGACATTTTAATGGACGGTCCGTTTGCGTTGACACCTACGTTTGAAGAGAATTTTCTTGTGGGAAGAAGAAATAATGAGGAGTCGATATTCGAGATTCAGTTTTCAATATCCAGCGCCACTACCGCAGCTGCTAACGAGGGCACAACTTTAAATTATCCCTACACAGATCCCTGGGGTTGTTGTGGATTTTATCAGCCCTCTCAAAATTTGGTAAACGCCTATAAGACGTCGGCCAGCGGGCTTCCTTTGCTCGATACGTTCAATGAGGAAGATGTTCCAAATGACCAAGGTTTATCTTGGGATGATCCGTTCGAAGCTTACGAAGGGCCTTTGGATCCACGACTGGACCATACAGTAGGCCGCAGGGATATCCTCTACAAGGGGTATAAAATTCATGGAAGTGATTTTATCAGAGATCAGAACTATGCTGGCCCATATTCTCCTAAAAAGCACGTCGCTGAACCAGAATTTTTTGGTATAGGAGCTAACCCACGCCTTTCAGCAAACAATTACCGTATTATGCGTTTGAGCATGGTAATTCTATGGCTGGCAGAAGCTGAAGTAGAGCTAGGAAATCTAGAGCGAGCACGTGAGTTGGTTAACTTAATCCGAGAACGTGCCGCCAATCCAGCTGGGTACGTACCTAGGGCGATTCAAGGTGCCGAACGAAACGATTTTACCATTGTGGAAGGTGAGCCTGCTGCGAACTACGTAATTTCTACCTACGATGCTCCCTGGACGGATCCAGTGGTGGCACGAAAGGCTGTTCGAATGGAAACCAGGCTTGAATTTGCCATGGAAGGACATCGATTCTTCGATCTCCAGCGATGGGGAATAGCAGCGGAGACGATGAATGAATACCTGGAAGAAGAAGCTACTAAACGTACCTACCTTGGAAACGCTTCCTTCGAGAAAGGGGTTCATGAATATTTCCCTGTACCTTTAGAGGCCATTGAAAGATCTTTTAGAGATGGCTCGCCTACGTTAGTTCAGGATCCTGCATTTGACTAAATAATTTCATTGCACGGGTAATTCAGATAGAAGCTGTCTCATAAATTGAGGCAGCTTCTGTTTTTTTGTTGGGGATGGAAGCATTACTAGTTAAGCTTGATACAGAAGCTTTCATTGGTTTCTTTAGGGTGTTTATTTTTTTATTTGCTTAAGTTGGGGCTGTGTAAAAGTTTGCCTATATTCATTCAATGTGGTTTCTCAAAAAGTCCTTACCTTGTTTTCTTTTGGCTGCAGTCAGTTTTTGTTTCTCCTGCCGGCGGCCTATTGAAGACAAGCTATTCAGGCAGGTATTTTCATCTGAATCTGGCATTTCGTTTTCGAACGATATCGTTGAGTCCGATTCCTTCAATATTCTTACCGAAGAATTTATCTATAACGGCGCTGGTGTGGGTACGGCGGATTTTAACAACGATGGACTTCCCGATTTGTTTTTTGCCAGCAATGCGGTAGCTAACCGGCTCTACATTAATCAGGGAAACCTGCGATTTGAAGACATTTCGGAAAGTGCAGGAATCCAGGCATCCGAAAAATGGTGCACCGGCGTTACCGTCACCGACATCAATGGGGATGGCTGGATGGACCTGTACGTATCCGCGGCCATGAAAAAAGACTCGGTGGACCGAGCAAACCTACTTTTTATCAATCAGGGGCTGGATGCAGACGGCATGCCTTTTTTTACCGAAGAAGCCGAGAAATACGGCCTCAATGAAATGGGATACAGCATGTCGGCTGCTTTTTTTGACTACGACCTGGATGGGGATTTGGATCTGTACGTACTGAATAACCTACTTGTAACCGATCTTCCGGGCGTTTTTCGAGACAAACTGACCGATGGCTCTGCCGGGAATAACGACCGCTTGTACCAAAATAATGGAGACGGTACATTTTCAGACGTAAGCCGGCAAGCGGGAATTCAAATTGAGGGATATGGGCTCGGATTGGCCATTTCGGACATCAACGGAGACGGTTATCCGGATATTTATGTAAGTAATGACTACTTGTCCAATGATCTGCTCTACCTAAACAACCGCGACGGCACCTTTACCAACGAAATCCGGAACTATATTCGTCACCAAAGTCATTTTTCCATGGGGTTGGACGTAGGAGATATCAATAACGACGGACTCCAAGAAATCATCACACTGGATATGTTGGCTGAGAGTAATTTTCGAATGAAAACCACCATCAGTCAGAATTCTTACCAAAAATACGTCAATAACGATCGTTGGGGTTTTGAGTACCAGTACGTTCGGAACATGCTTCACCTGAACAATGGCAACGGGCTGCCCTTTAGTGAGATCGGGTTTTTGGCCGGAGTCTATCAAACGGATTGGAGCTGGTCCCCCTTATGGGCAGACGTGGATAACGATGGATACCGGGACTTACTGATTACCAATGGCTATCCCAGGGACATTACCGATAAGGATTTCACCAACTTCCGCGCTGATTTGGGTTCGGTGGCTACGACCAAAATGTTACTGGACTCCATACCTGTGGTAAAAATCCCCAATTATGGTTTCAGGAATAGGGGGAACCTCACCTTTGAAAATAGCAGCAAAGCCTGGGGAATCGATGTACCCTCTTTTTCAAACGGGGCAGTATATGTAGACCTGGATTTGGATGGAGATCTGGATTACGTGGTCAATAATATCAATCAGGAAGCATTCGTTTTTGAAAATCAACTGTATGATAAGACCGATGAACGTAGGGGAAATTACCTGAGAGTGAAACTTATCGGCAACCCAGACAACCGGCAGGGTTTGGGAGCAAAAGTACGAATTACGCTTGCTGACGGCCAAATCCTCCTGCGGGAGCAATTCACTGCCCGGGGATACATGTCTTCCGTAGAAGAAGTACTTCATTTTGGTTTGGGAAGTGTAACCAATATCGATTCCCTGGAGGTGATTTGGCCCAATGGGCACAGACAGGTACAAAGAAACCTACCGGTCAATCAGGTGTTGCCGTTGGATATTGCAAATGCCCAAAAACCAACCCTTTCGGAGGAAGCCGGTTCGGATACGGCAATGCCCCTGTTGGAGGAAGTAGGCGAAATGATGGGTCTGGCGATTGATCACCGGGAGCGGGATGTGGTGGATTATCACGTACAGCGAACGCTCCCACACAAGCTGTCGCAATTTGGGCCGGGATTGGCTGTAGGAGACATCACCGGAGATGGCCTGGACGACTTGCTTGTGGGCGGAGCAGCAGGCTATCCACGGCAATTACTCTTTCAGGCGAAGGATGGTAGTTTCCGGGTTCAGGATTTCCCACTTGCTTCCGAAAGCCAGATGGAAGACATGGGTTTATTGCTCTTTGATTGGGACATGGATGGGGATCTGGATTTGTACGCCGCTAGTGGGAGCAGTGAATTCGGGCTGGAAAACGAGGTGTATCGGGATCGGCTTTACGAGAACGATGGAAAGGGCAACTTCCGCTTGCTGGAAAATGCACTGCCAGACCTGCGGGAAGTAGGTACCGTCGTGCGGGCTGCGGACGTGAATGGAGACGGCTTTTTGGAGCTTTTTGTGGGAGCCCGATCCGGACAGGGAAAGTACCCCTTGCCGGGGAGAAGCGTTATTTTGAAAAAACAAGGGCAGAAAATGATCGATGTGACCGATAGCCTGGCACCGGGTCTGGCGACCATTGGAATGGTTACCGACGCCTTGTGGACGGATACAGACCAGGATGGACTCGTGGATTTGCTTCTGGTCGGGGAATTTATGCCGGTGACCATCTTCAAAAATACGGGTGGAAAATTAGTAAAACAGGAACATACCGGTCTGGAAGATGCACTTGGGTGGTGGAATGGAATCGTCGCTGCTGATTTTGACGCTGACGGTGATATGGATTATATCGTGGGCAATCTGGGACGAAATAACTTTTACCAGGTCACGGAGGAGCGGCCCTTATCGCTTTTGGCTGCTGATTTTGATAAAAATCAGAGCATTGACCCCATTTTATTCGCGTATTTCAAAAATCAAAACGGCGATTTTGAACAATTTCCCGTGCACTTCTGGCAGGATTTGTACGGGCAGAGTCCCTTGTTTAGAAAACGGTTTTCTACCTACAAATCCTATGGAAGGGCAGGGATGCAAGAGGTTCTGACAGCCGAGGAACTCGATTCAGCCTTGCACCTTAAGGCCAACCACATGGAGAGCAGTTACCTGGAAAACCTTGGCAATGGGCAGTTTTCCGTGCAACCCTTACCGCTATTGGCGCAGGTGGGACCGGTCTACGGAATGGTGGCTACTGACCTGGATGCGGATGGTAGTACCGATGTGTTACTGGTTGGAAATAATTATGGGAACGAGGTGTTTAGCGGTCGACAAGATGCCTTCGTAGGTCTGTGGCTCAAAGGGGATGGGGAAGGAGGGTTTGATCCCGTTTTGCCTTCCGAAAGTGGCTTTTTGGTGCCTGGAGACGGAAAATCCCTGGTGCGGTTGAAAACTTCGGATGAGCGGCTGATCACGTTGGCCGGACAAAACCGAAGCCGTTTATTAGCATTTAGTGAAACCGGGGCTTCGGCTTCTCCGGCGTATTTTTTGCCCCAGACGCTGGATGTTGATGTAGTTTTTCGCCTAACGGGTGACAGGTCAATTCGCAGGGAATTGTACCATGGATCGGGGTTTTTATCTCAGTCTACCCGTTGGCTAGAAATTCCGCGCGATGCGGAAAAAATCGAAGTAATAGACTATTCCGGGAAGGTTCGCACGATACCTGTATCCAGGGAATAACAATAGGAGCTGTAGTGAAGTAATGAATGCCAGGTGGTAGGAGCGCAGGCATACTTTTTCAGAAATCGGCTCGTTTATCCAGGTAGTATTTCCAGCAAGTTACCGCTCGCTACGCCCAAACCTATCGAAATTAGGGGTATATTTGCATTTTTAACGAATCGCCCTACTGAATGCCAAAACTAATCCGAATCACGACCGTTCCCCTTTCCCTAAAATTACTACTAAGACACCAGTTGAAGTACATGACCGAATCCGGTTACGAGGTTTTGGCTGTTGCTTCGGATGGGAAAGAGTGGCCGGATGTGTTACGGAATGAGAAGCATATCGAGCGGGTGATCGTACCCTTTACCAGGAAAATCACGCCCCTAAGGGACCTGCATTGCTTGTGGTTGCTGTACAAATTGTTTCGGGAGCAGAAGCCGGACATTGTGCACACGCACACGCCCAAGGCGGGTTTGCTGGGAATGGTAGCTGCCTGGGCCGCCGGTGTTCCGCACCGGGTCCATACCCTGGCTGGCATGCCACTGCTATCCAGGAAGAAAGTTCAAAAATCCTTGTTGCTTTTCGTCGAGAAAGCGACCTACCGCCTGGCGCATGAGGTATGGCCCAACGCCCATTCCCTGAAGGAATTCATTCTTCGCGAAAAATTAACCGACGAAAGAAAGATCAACGTGATAGGCAATGGAAGTTCCAATGGTGTGGACGTAGACCAGTTTAACAGGGGGAACCTACAGGAGAACCATTTGGTGGCGGCCACGATGAGAATTTCTCCGGGAGAGAACGAGTTCCTTTTTCTGGCGGTTGGACGATTGGTGAAAGACAAGGGAATCGCCGAACTGGTGGAGGCTTTTGTTCAGTCGAAGATCGTCGACCGTTCCAAATTGGTCTTATTGGGAGATTTTGAACAGGAACTTAATCCCCTGAGCAGGAAGACGATGAACCAAATTGCCGATCATCCAAAAATTGTTCATGTGCCTTGGTCCGATCACGTGGCCCACTACATGGCGCTCTCCGATGTGCTGGTGCATCCGTCACACCGGGAAGGCTTTCCCAATGTATTATTAGAGGCTGGAGCCATGTGCTGTCCGGTTATTTGTTCGGACATAGCAGGCAATCTCGAGGTAGTTTCCCCAATGAAATCGGCATTGGTATTCCCGGTCGGGCAGGTGCAGGCATTGCAGGAGGCCATGGAATACGCCTTCGTGAAAAGAGCCCGGATGCAAGACTTCGCAGAGAACCTGTACCGGATAGTTGTGGGTGGTTATACCAGAAAATCCGTACACCTGAGTATGTTGAATGCATATAATCGCATGTTGAATAGAAAATAACGTATTTAAAATTAATTGCAAATAATAATTTCGTATACCGTCCTATTTACTTAATTTTGACTCCGGGCAATCTGAACTTTTACCGAATGAGGCCGATTTGTATCCTGCTGTTTGTTGTCATGATCACCTCCTGCATCAGCAACAAACGAATCAATTACCTTCAAAACCTTAGTGGGAATGAAGCCATCGAGTTGGATGAGTTTATTCCCTATGCCGATGTTGATTACGAGTACGTCCTGCAACCCCACGACATCGTGGAAATAGATTTCGCTTCTCCGGATGAGGAATTGCTTCGGGCATTTGAGTACCAGGGAGCCTCTGCTGCCCGGGGTGCACGGGGAGGAGGGGGCGCCGCTGGTGGTGGAGCGATGGATGTATTTTATTTTTCCGGATATCCGCTTGACAAAAACGGTTTTGTACGGATGCCCGTATTGGGGACGATCAAATTATCCGGATTAACGGAGGAAGCTGCCCGAATCAAGGTGCAGGAAGCCGTTAACGTTTATTTTAAGGAAGACGTAGAGGTGAGGTTGCGTATCGGTGGCATCCGTTTTACAACCCTGGGTGAATTTCAAAGCGTGGGCCCAAAAATCATCCTAAAAAACAGGGCGACGATCTTTGATGCAATTTCTATGGCGGGTGAATCCAGTATTTTGGCGCGAAAAAATGAATTGTTTTTGATACGCCAATACGACGGAGGTACCAAAATTCATCAAATTAATCTGAATGATAGACAGCTGTTAGCATCGCCGTTCTATTTTATCCAGCCCAATGACATTCTGTATTTGCAACCCATGCAAATACGGCAGATTGGTTCGGGGGAAAATTTCTCCGCCAGTCTGCAGTTGGGGTTATCCATCATTACTGCCGTGATGTTTTTTTACGGGATCACTTCAGGAATTTTTTGAGCATGGAAAATCTAGATTTGTCCAAATTCGAAGAACAGGAAAAGCCAATTGATATAAAGTATTATATCATCAAGTATTTTCGGTACTGGCCCTTGTACCTGTTTTGTATCCTGATTGGCTTGCTGGCCGTGTTTCTTTTTCATCGTTACACCGTAGAACGGTTTGAGGTCAAAGGTAGCGTGCTGATTAAGAGTAACCTCTCTCCAGAAGTACGCATACTCGATCGATCGAATATTTTTTCGGGAGGAGAAAACCTCACCAACGATATTTTGCTTTTTTCGTCCAAAAACCTGGCAGCAGAAGCGTTGGAAAAGGTACATTTTGACGTCAGCTATTTTGCGTCCACAAACATTAAGGAAATCGAACTGTATACCAATAGCCCAATTAGGGTGGATGTGGACTGGGATTACCCTCAAATCGAAAATAGAAAAATCCGGATTGAAATCCTCTCAGATTCTACGTTCCAGCTATTGCCGGGGGAAAACATGTTTTTTGATCGGTTTTTCATGAGTTACCAATACGTAGAAGAGGACCGGGATATTTTTGGCAAGGAATTTTACTTTGGCGAACCGGTGGTGGGAGACCATGCCCGGTTTACCGTGCACCAAACGACACATTCGCCCCAATACGATACCTATGAATTCTTGCTTCATTCGCCTCAATCCCTGATCGATAGCTATGCGGGGTCGGTGCAGGTGAGGCCCTTGATCAATTACGGTTCGGTGCTTGAGGTGAGCATGACCACAAAAATTGTAGAAAAAGGAAGCGATTATGTCAATGCGCTCATGGATTCCTTTTTGGAATACGACCTGCGGGAAAAAAACCAGATTTCAGAGAATGCCCTACGGTTTATCGAAGAGCAACTCTTTATTGTGGAGGATTCATTGAATTCGGTCGAGCGACGGATGCAGCGCTTCAAAGTAGACAATAAAATGCTGGATGTGGATGCGGAGTTTGGCGGTGTGCTAAACAGCATTCAACTGTTGGAAGAGAACATTCAATCCATCGATTTCGAACTGGCCTATTATACTGCCCTCAAGGATTACCTGCTTACGAAATCAGACAATTTTGAAGAGATCGTCGCTCCCTCGCTGATCGGTATTACGGACGGGCTTCTCAGCGAACTGATTCAGCAATTAGTGGATCAGTCCCTGGAGCGAAGGAAGCTTTTAACTGCAGTCAGGGAGACCCATCCGGACGTTGCGGCCCTGGACCGACAGATCGGGCGGTTGAAAGAAAACATCTTCGAAAACATTGAAAATCTGGTCACCAATACAGAGAATAAGAAAAAACAGTACCAGCAAAAATTGGCTGCCTTTGATCGTCAGTTTGCCAACCTGCCCCAGGCAGAGTCCAACTATTCATCCATTTTTCGGGAGTTCAAACTTCGGGAAAACCTGTATACCTATTTGCTAGAAAAGCGCGCAGAGGCAGGCATCGCAAAGGCTTCGAATGTACCCGATAATAGCATTGTGGATTATGCTAAACGCGGCATACTCATTTACCCCAAAAAGACGCAAAATTATTCCTATGCGCTAGGACTTGGTTTTTTCCTTCCCCTCGGGTTTTTGCTGCTGTTTCATTACCTCAATAACCGAATCATGGATCAGGTTCAGCTAAAAAATTTGTTGAGAATTCCGCTTCTGGGAACGATAGGTTTCAGTGACAAAGACACCAATTTGTTGGTGGCAGAGCACCCGAGGTCCCTGGCGTCTGAATCGTTTCGATCCTTGCGATCCGCCCTTTTTTACATTGCGAGCGAAAAGAAATGCAAAAAAATTCTGGTAACCTCCAGTGTCTCCGGAGAGGGAAAAACCTACATCAGCCTCAACCTGGCATCCGCCATGGCCTTAAGTGGCAAAAAGACCTGTATTATCGGATTGGATTTGAGGAAACCGAAACTGTCTACCTACCTGGATATCTCCAGTAAAAAAGGGCTGTCCGGATACCTGATCGACAAAGATAGCGCCGATGAAATCATCGTTCCCACAGCATACGACAACCTGTTTGTTGTCCCTTCGGGACCCGTACCACCTAACCCGGCGGAGCTGCTTTTGAAGACCAAAATGAATGATTTTTTGGATAGGCTGGAAAAGGAATTTGACATCATCGTGATGGATTGTCCCCCGGTAGGGTTGGTGTCGGAGACCATGGATTTGTTGCGTTTTTCGGACGTAAACCTGTATATTGTCAGGCATGATTTTACCCATAAAAATCAATTATTAATGATCAATGATCTGTATGCAAATGACCAGATTAGAAATTTTTATGCGATATTTAATGGACTGAAAAGTGGGGGGGATACCTATGATTTTGGCGGGTACAATTACGGGTATGGCTACAATTATTCCTACATGAAAAAAAACAGGTACGGAGAAGGGTATTATGCAGAGGAGCCCCGCTACCGGCCGGGTTGGTTCAAAAAATTGATCAATAGGTTTAAGGTTTAATTTGCACACGGTATTTAATTAGTTTTTAGAATTTATTTGTTAGTTTATTTGAACGAATTTGCTATGAAAAAATCAATTTTAATTACCGGCGGAGCGGGGTTTATTGGCTCTCATGTGGTTCGACTTTTTGTGAATCGGTATCCGGATTACCGAATCATTAATCTGGATTGCCTGACCTATGCGGGTAATTTGGAAAATCTTTCGGATATCGAAGGAAAAACCAATTACGTATTTTCAAAGGTGGATATCAACGATAGCACCCAATTGGAGCAGGTATTTAACGATTTTCAGGTAACCGATGTGATCCATCTTGCGGCCGAATCCCACGTGGACCGGTCCATTACCGATCCGCTTTCTTTTGTAAAGACCAATGTGGTGGGCACGGTCAATTTACTGAATGCCGCAAAAAATTACTGGAAGGATCTATCGCAGCATCTTTTTTACCATGTTTCTACCGATGAGGTTTATGGTTCACTGGATAACGGAGGGTTCTTTACCGAATCCACACCTTATGACCCGCAGTCTCCCTATTCCGCATCCAAAGCGGCCTCGGATCATTTTGTGCGGGCCTATGCCAATACGTACGGACTTCGAACCGTACTTTCCAACTGTTCGAATAACTACGGTCCCAATCAATTTCCCGAAAAATTAATCCCGCTTTGCATACACAACATCAAAGAAGAAAAACCACTTCCAGTCTACGGAAAGGGCGAAAATGTCAGGGATTGGCTCTATGTGGAAGATCATGCCCGCGCCATTGATTTGCTTTTTCACCAAGGCGAGACTGGAAATACCTACAATATTGGCGGGTTTAACGAATGGAAAAACATTGACATTGTGCGATTGGTTTGCGAGATTATGGACCAGAAACTGGGGAGAACAGCGGGTGAATCTGCCAAACTCATTACATTTGTAAAAGATCGGGCCGGGCATGATTTAAGGTATGCCATCGACGCAAAGAAAATCAACGAGGAACTGGGCTGGAAACCACTGCAAACCTTCGAAACTGGCATCGAAAAAACCATCCATTGGTACCTGGATAACGAGGCCTGGCTGCAGCGGGTCACCTCTGGGGATTACCTGAAATACTACCAGGAACACTACGGCTAAGTAGAACAATCATGAGACAATACCATCAACTGCTACAACACATTTTGGCGAATGGCGTACAGAAAGGAGACCGTACCGGAACCGGAACCATCAGTGTGTTCGGTTACCAGATGCGGTTTAACCTTTCCGAGGGGTTTCCCCTCGTTACCACTAAAAAATGTCATACCCGATCCATTTTTCACGAATTGCTCTGGTTTTTAAAAGGCGACACCAACATCGCGTACCTGAAGGAAAACAAGGTGTCCATCTGGGACGAATGGGCAAACGAAGCGGGTGATTTGGGTCCGGTATACGGATACCAGTGGCGGCATTGGCCCGATGGGAAAGGAGGAGAAATAGACCAAATAAAAAATCTTATTCACCAAATCAAAACGAATCCGAACTCCCGCAGGCTCATTGTTAGCGCCTGGAATGTAGCAGACGTGGACCAAATGGCACTCCCTCCCTGCCACCTATTGTTTCAGTTTTACGTGGCTGAGGGCAAACTTTCCTGCCAGTTGTACCAACGTAGCGCAGACGTTTTTCTAGGCGTACCCTTTAACATAGCCTCTTATGCACTTTTCCTTTCCATGGTAGCCCAGGTTTGTGACCTCATACCGGGGGAATTCGTCCATACCTTCGGTGATGCCCATTTGTATACCAATCACCTGGACCAGGCGCGCTTGCAGCTTAGTCGGGATTGCAGGCCCTTGCCCCGGTTGAAACTGAATCCCGAAATAAAAGATATCTTCGCTTTTCGCTACGAGGATATTCGATTGGAAAATTACGATCCCCACCCACACATAAAGGCCGAGGTTTCTGTTTAACTGTTCGTAGACCAACCAAATAGCGCTGCTAACCCGGGAACGGGTTGAGTAGCAAATGAAATCCCCTGTATTTGTTCCAAGTAGCTGATCCCGGAAACGTTGCTTACAAATACCTGCTCGGCTTGCAATAGATCGTCTGGCCGAAAGCTGCCCTCAATCAGGGTAAGGTTCATTTCCTGAAGTTTTATGAGGATTTGTCTCCTGGCTACCCCGGCCACACAGGCATGCCGGAGCGAGGGCGTGTAGAATATGCCTTCTTTTTGCCAGAATAAATTGGCGCTCCCAGCTTCCGACAGGTATCCGTTCTGGTCCAATAAGATGACTTCCTCCTGCTGCTTTTTTTGCCGTTCCAGATTGGCCATCACGTAGGGTAGCGCGTTGAGTGTTTTGCAATTTGCCCACGAATTGTAAGGAACCCGAATTGAATCACTGATGTAGGCTGTTTTTTTTACGCTTGTCGCTGGATGAAAAGGAGCCACCGTCAGTAACTCGCAATACCCACTGTCTGTGGGGGTGTATTTCCCCAGTCCGGCTCTGAAAACCGTCCATCGTAGGCGGAAGGTTCCCGTCTTTCTGACCTGGTTTGCAACCAGTCTGGCGATGGTCTTTACCTCTGGAAGTTCTTCGGATTGAATCATCAAAGCCCGCATACCTTTTAGCAGGCGCTCCTGATGCAACTGTTCAAACCGTATTTTTCCATCGATATAAACCATCGTCTCAAAAATGCCATCCCCAAAAAGCATCGCTCGGTTGGGTGGAAAAGCCGGGACCTCCCGTAAGCTATTCGGACTCTCGGAAAAGAAATGTCTCATTATCGTACAATCAGCTGTCCGAATTTGGACGGTTTGCGTGAAGCGTTTTTGTAAACTGTTAAAATTAATTAATTTTTGAGGCAGAAGGGCAATAGTTAGCGAATTTCGCCTAAACTTGCAAGAAATACCAAAACTAGCACTAATTTTGACAATGGTAACGAAGTTTTTATTAACTTTATAGTCATGCCTAAAAACTTTCTCCATCAAACGTACACGTTCCAAATGACTTGCAACCTATGAAACGAATTTTACTCCTATTTTTTTTAGGCTGGGGGCTAGTGCAGCACGGGTTTTCGCAAACTACTTCTGGTAAATTAAGTCTGGAACAATGTGTTCAAATAGCCCTGGAAAACAACCTCAATCTAAAACGCAGCGAGTTGAACTTGCTTTCCTCAGAAGCGACGTTGATGGAGTCAAGGGGGCAGCAATTGCCTTCGTTTTCCATGGGTGCTTCCTCTGGCTTTCGCTGGGGGCGCTCCATCAATCCCGTCACCAACTTGTTTGAAACCCGAAGAATTGGAAACGTAAACGTCTCCGCGAATTCCAGTTTGCCGATCTTTGCCGGGGGGCAGATTCAAAACAGCATCCGTCAGGCAGAAACCACTGTAGAAACCAATCGGCTGAATCTGGAAGCCAGCCGCAACGATATTTCGTTGAACACGGTCAACCTGTTTATCAATGTAGCTTTTGCGCGTGAGCAGCTCAACATTGCCAACTCTCAGTTGACGACTAGCAAAGATCAGTTGCAACGAACCGAAAAATTGGTACAAGCAGGTTCTCTTCCGGTAGCCGATCAGTTGGATTTGCAGGCCCAAATGGCCACGAACGAGCTTGAGGTAATCAATGCAGAAAACAACCTGCGGATAGCCCGGTTGAATTTGTCGCAGGCACTGCAGTTGCCCTTTACCGATGATTTTGATATTCTGATTCCGGAGTTGGAGGTAGACGGACTGGAGATCGAAACGCGAGGTGTTGCGCACATTTATTCTGTTGCGGAGGGAATACTGCCAGAGGTAAAAGCTGCCGAACTTGGCATACAGGCGGCAGATTATGGTGTCCGAATCGCGAAGGGGACGTTTTTACCGAGCCTAAACTTGAGCGCGAACGTTTTTTCCAATTACGTGGACCAAACCAATTTTGGCACAACGGATCCCCTGCTGCGGCAATTTGAAAACAATTTATCGCAAGCAGCTAATTTGGGTTTATCCATTCCGATTTTTTCCAATTTCAGAAATCGGGCGAGCGTGCAGCGAGCCAGGGTTCAACGTAGGCTAAGTGAAATCTCCGAAATAGAAGTTCGGAATCAGTTGCGGCAGGACATCGAATCCGCCTATACCTCGGCGTACGCGGCAAGGCAATCCTACCGGAGTTCACTTCTGCGGGTAGAGGCATTGGAAGAAGCGTTTCGAATGGCGCAGCAACGCTTTGAGGTAGGGGCAATAAACGCCGTAGACTTTCAAGTCGCCCAAAACAATCTGTTCAATGCACAGGCAGACCTGGTGTCTGCGAAATACGAATACGTCTTCAGTGTGAAGGTGCTTGATTTTTACCTTGGAAAGCCACTTACACTCTAATTCAATCCCAAATCATGACAACTAAAAAGTCGAATAAACTAATTTACAGCCTATTGGCAGTAGTAGCCCTATTGGTGATCGTTACCCTGGTGGGCAGAAAGGCTGGATGGATAGGCGGAGAAAAACCACTGGAGGTAGAGGTAGGGAAAGTTACCAAACGAGACATTGTGGAAAAAGTCAGTGCATCCGGTGTGGTTCAGCCCGAGAGAGAAGTGAAGCTGAGTCCCGATGTAGCGGGGGAAATCATCGAATTGAATGTGAACGAAGGGGATTCTGTAAAACAGGGCGACCTGTTGGTGAAAATCAGACCGGATAATTTCATTTCTGCGCTTGATCGCTCACAGGCAAATTTAAACCAGCAATTGGCCAACCTTGCCCAATCCAAGGCTTCTCTGAAACGCGCGGAAGCGCAATTTACCCGTGCAGAGCTTTCGTTTCAGCGGAATTCGAAACTATACGAAGACAACGTCATATCAGACGCCGACTTCGAGCAGGCAAAAGCGGAATTTTTGACGGCGCAAAACGACCTCGAAGCAGCGAGACAGTCGGTTTTGGCTGCCGAATACGTTATCAAAAGCGCCCAGGCCTCGGTGGATGAAGCTGCAGAAAACCTTCGACTTACCAACGTGTACTCGCCCACCAATGGTGTGGTTTCCAGCCTATTGGTAGAACAAGGAGAACGTGTGGTAGGAACCGCTCAGATGGCCGGTACCGAAATGCTTCGCATAGCCGATTTATCACGGATGGAGGTTCGGGTTAACGTCAATGAAAATGACATCGTCCGAATCAGTATGCACGATACCACCTTGATTGATGTAGATGCCTATGCGTTTAGCGGCAAAAAGTTTTCCGGGGTAGTTACTGCCATTGCCAATTCGGCCAACGAGAAGGCGAGTGCAGATGCAGTCACAGAATTTGAGGTGCGCATCCGGATTTTAAATGCGTCCTACGAAGAATTGATATCGGAGGGCAACCCTTTTCCTTTCCGACCAGGCATGACGGCAAGTGTGGAGATCATTACGGACAGAAAGGAAGCGGTGCTATCCATTCCCCTGGCAGCGGTCACTACCCGTGCCAACGAAACGGTAGACTCCGAAGGAGGGATAGAGCGAATGAAAGAATTGGTTTTCATTAGAGAAGGCGAGCTGGCAAAAATTCGCGAGATAAAAACTGGAATTTCAGATTTTGAAAATATTGAGGTGTTGGAAGGTATTGCCGAAGGGCAGGAAGTGATCACGGGTCCTTATTTTGTCGTGAGCACACAATTGGAAAACGATAAACCGGTAAAGTTATCCGAAGAAGAAAACACAAAAGAAGACTAATCTTCTTGCTCCGGGATTACCGGAGCTGACATCCCTTCCGGTTCGTTGCCTGGCTATCAGTTGGTTTTGCGTAGATTTTGTTTCGAATTTTCGAAGTAGCTATGCTTTTTTTTCTTATTTTAGCCAGCGTACCAGGTTTTCTTGTATGGATTCGACGAATTTTGTTTCCCGCAGCATCGGGTGGGTTTGGATGGCACCTGCCCTGACCGGCATTCTTTTCGTGGGCTGCGGTCCCACGATTCCCGATACTGTTCGCAACGCGGCGGAAAATATCCCGGAAGAAATATCATATAACCTACACGTCAAACCCATCTTGTCCGATCGTTGCTTTTCCTGTCACGGTCCGGATCCCAATACCCGGGAGGCAGGGTTGCGGCTGGATACCGAGGAAGGCGCCTACCAAACCCTGCAGGACCGATGGATGACAAAGGCCGTTTCTCCCGGCAAACCAGGCAGTAGTGAGCTATTTCACCGCATTTTGGCCGAAGATCGGGAACTACGCATGCCCCCTCCAGAATCCAACTTGTCTCTCTCTGACCAGGAAAAAGCACTGCTGATTCGCTGGATCGAACAGGGAGCCGAATACCAGGATCATTGGGCCTATCTTCCGCCGGAGAAAGTGCCGTTACCTGTCCCTAAAAATACCAGCAGCGTAAAAAATGAGGTCGATGCATTTGTTTTTAGTCGACTGGATCGGGAAGGATTGGAACCCTCCCCGGAAGCACCTGCCCACACCTTGATTCGTCGCCTGGCCTTTGATCTTACTGGTTTGCCACCCGACTGGGAAATGGTGGAGCGGTTTGTAAACGATCCCTCGCCGAATGCCTACGAAAACCTGGTGGACGAATTGCTTGCCTCGGATGCCTATGCGGAGCGGATGGCCCTGGATTGGTTGGATGTGGCTCGGTATGCAGATTCCCATGGCCTGCATGCCGATGGAATCCGGATGATGTGGCCCTGGAGGGATTGGGTGATCGGGGCGTTTCGATCCAACATGCCCTACGATCAGTTCATCCAATGGCAAATAGCAGGAGACATGATGCCCGAGTCAAAAAAAGATCAGGTGTTGGCCACGGCGTTTAACCGAAATCACCAAATGACCGCCGAAGGCGGAATCATCGATGAGGAGTACCGATTGGAGTACGTGTTTGATCGATCCGAAACCACCGCCAAGGCTTTTTTGGGGCTTACCATGGAATGTGCCAAGTGCCACGATCACAAGTTTGATCCCTTGTCTCAAAAGGATTATTTTAGTTTGGCGGCATTTTACAACAATGTAGACGAAGTGGGAATGACCGGAGACGATAAAAATGCCGGTCCGATGATGCTGTTTACTGACGAGAAAACGGACCAAGAAATTGACCGCATCAAGAAAAAAATTAGCGAACTGGAAAGCAGGCAGCAGGCAGCCTTAACCGATCCGGTAGCAGTAACTAGTAAGAATTTACCGTCGACCACGCTGCAAAAGGGTTTGGTTGCCCACTTTTCTCTCGCTAGCCACGAAAACGAAATGACCCTCTCCGCCGACAAGGCATTGGAAGCGAGGGTATCGGGCAGTCCCGAACCGGTCACCGGACCCTTACCGGGACAGGGTGCGCTCCGGTTTAAAGAAGACTACGACATCATCGAAATCCCCGCAACCGGGCTTTTTGAGATGGATCAACCTTTTTCCTACAGCATCTGGATCAATCCGGAAACCGTTGAACCCTACCGGTTTATTTTAGGAAATATTGGCAACAAAAATACGTATTGGAGAGGCTACGAACTGTACCTGGACAGCCTGAACCGTATCAACGTACAGTTGATCCATGCCCTTCCGCACAATGCCCTTCACGTCAGCAGTGGGGAGCGCTTACCTACGGAAGCGTGGACCCAGGTAGCCTTTACCTACGATGGTTCGGGTAAAGCGAGCGGGTTGCGGATTTTTATCAATGGCCGGGAATCCGAAGGTCAGGTTCAGAAGGACAACCTGTACAAAAGCATTCTTCCGGTGAATACGAGTTATAGCGTGGTGGAAAAAGCGCTCCGGCTGGCGCGGAGTTACCGGGTTTTTAGCGGAGACGATGGGATTTACACGGGTAGCCTGGCCGATTTAAAGATTTACAAGCGAGCATTGACTGATTGGGAAGTAGCCGGGCTGTTTTCCGAAGAGGCAGGAAAAGCTCCAGAGGATCAGGCAGCAGCCCTGACGCATACCAATTATTGGGAGAATCCAGATCTGGCTGTGCTTGCTGATTCGCTCGCTTTTTGGCGGCAGAAGAAACTGAAATTGATGGGAGGAATTGAGGAGGTAATGGTCATGCAGGAACGCCCCGTTCCCCGAAAAACCTTTTTGTTGGAGCGAGGAGCGTACGATGCTCCGGGAGAAGCGGTGGAAGCCGCGGTTCCGGAGGTGCTTTCGGGCTTTTCTCCAGAATGGCCAGCCAACCGATTGGGGTTGGCAAAATGGCTGACCAGTCCGAAAAATCCACTGGTAGCACGGGTAACCGTAAACCGCTACTGGTACAGGATTTTTGGACGCGGGATCGTGCCTACGGTGGACGATTTTGGGAGTCAGGGACAACTGCCCAGTCACCCGGAACTGCTGGATTGGCTGGCGGTAGATTTCATGGAAAACGGCTGGGATGTAAAACAGCTCTTAAAAAAGATGGTCATGTCGGCTACGTACCGGCAGTCTTCGGAACCTACGGAACTATTATTGGAACGAGACCCGGAAAACGTGCTTTTGGCTAGAGGGGCCCGCCATCGGCTACAGGGGGAGTTTATCCGGGATAATTACTTAAAAGCCAGTGGGCTCCTGGTAAAGCAGGTGGGGGGACCAAGTGTAAAGCCCTATCAGCCGCCCGGCATCTGGGAGGAGAAAGGAGAATTTTCTTATTTTTTGTACAATTACCGGCAAGATAGCGGGGCAAATTTGTACCGCAGGAGCATGTATACCTTTATCAGACGCACGGCACCTCCTCCAGCCATGACTACCTTTGATGTGCCCAACCGGGAGGAGTGCATGGTTTCCCGGCAGGAGACCAATACCCCGCTGCAACCGCTGGTATTGATGAACGATCCCCAGGTGACCGAGGCAGCACGCGTGATGGCGGAAAAGATGCTTCAGGCGGGTGACCTGGAACAGCAGTTGGTAGCGGGCGTACGCAATTCCCTGGGCAGAGATCCGAAAAGTGAAGAAGTGGAAGTGCTTAAAAGCATGTATACCTCGGAATTGAAGCGTTTTGAAACAGATCCTGCGGCCGCAAGGGAGCTGTTGGCGGTAGGCGAATATCCGGCAAACGCCCGCATCCCTGCCGAAAAAACAGCGGCCATGACCATGGTTGCGAGTCTTTTGTTTAACCATTACGAATTCTATACCAAAAAGTAACCCCTAGCTATGGCCGATTTATGCCAACATACAAATAGGTATTCCAGGAGGGAGTTTTTGAGCAAAACCGGTCTGGGATTGGGTGGCTTGGCCCTTTCCTCCCTGATTGCTCCTACTCAATTGAACGCCAGTTCCCTTGCAGCGGGAGTGAATCCGATCGGTACGCATTTTTCACCCAAGGTCAAGCGTGTCATCTATTTGTTCCAAAGCGGAGGACCGTCCCAGTTGGAGTTATTTGATTACAAACCCGAACTGATCAAACGAAATGGAGAGCAGCTGCCGGACAGTGTGCGTCAGGGGCAACGGTTGACAGGGATGACATCCGGGCAGAAATCCATCCCCATGGTCGGTTCCGTGTATGATTTCAAGCAATACGGGGAGTCAGGAGCCTGGGTAAGTGAGCTTTTGCCACATATTGCCGGAATCACGGATGAGATTTGCATGATCAAGTCCATGTACACCGAGGCGATCAATCACGATCCGGCGATCACCTTTTTTCAAACCGGTTCCCAACAGCCGGGCAGACCTTCTATCGGTTCCTGGGTGAGTTATGGGCTGGGTTCTGAAAACGAGAATCTTCCTGCTTTTTGCGTGTTGCTTTCCCAGGGTAAACAGGGGGCACAACCGGTCTACAGCCGTTTGTGGGGGAATGGGTTTCTGCCCAGTTTGCACCAGGGCGTGCAGTTTCGATCAGGCAAGGATCCGGTGCTGTACCTAAATGACCCCCCCGGTATTTCCGGCAGGGACAGGAGAAACTACCTGGACCACCTGAAAAAACTGTATGATCTGGAATATGCCCAGTCGCAGGATCAGGAAATAAATGCCAAGATCGCCCAATACGAAATGGCTTACCGCATGCAAACATCTGTGCCTGAAACGATGAACATTGCCGACGAACCGCAGCACATTACCGACATGTACGGTCCGGAAGTATTGCAGCCGGGTACTTATGCTGCCAATTGCCTGCTGGCGCGGAAATTGGCCGAAAAAGATGTGAAATTTATTCAGCTGTATCACAAGGGCTGGGATCAGCACGGAAACCTTCCCAAGGACATTCAGACCATGTCCCAAAGCATGGACCGACCGACGGCCGCCCTGATCCGGGATTTGAAACAGCGGGGCATGCTGGAAGATACCCTGGTGATATGGGGAGGAGAGTTTGGGCGTACCAGTTATTCTCAGGGAAGATTGACTCCGGAAAATTACGGTAGAGACCACCATCCCAACTGTTTTACGATGTGGATGGCTGGGGCAGGTGTAAAGAAGGGTATTTCCTACGGAGAGACCGATGAATTGGGATACAATGTGGTCCGGGATCCGGTGCACGTGCACGACTTCCAAGCCACGCTGCTACACTTGTTGGGTGTAGATCACGAAAAACTCACGTTTAAACACCAGGGAAGGCGGTACCGCCTGACGGATGTACACGGAAAATTAGTGAAAGGAATTCTTTCCTAAGAAAGGTATTCTCTCCTAAACCGATTTGCTGCAATTAGCCCTTGTCTGGGTGGGGGGGTACAAGTAGTGGCTATCAACCATCAGTTTTTTGATTTTCCGAGCGCCTGTTCGATGTCCTGAATGATATCGTCTACGTGCTCTAGTCCTACGGATAACCGGACCAAACCATTGAGTATGCCTACCCGTTCTCGCTCTTCCTCTGTCAATTTACTGTGGGTGGTAGATGCCGGGTGGGTAATAATGCTTCTGCTATCTCCCAAATTGGCAGTAACACTGATCATTTTCAGTTCATCGATAAACTTTTTTGCCCTGGTCAACCCTCCTGTTAATGTCAGGGTGATGATGCCTCCGCCGTGCCGCATTTGCTTTTTTGCGAGCTGGTATTGCGGATGGGAGGGTAAAAAGGGGTATCGGACTCGTTCCACTTCTGTATTCCCTTCAAAATAGCTGGCGACAGCAAATGCATTTTCGCAATGCCGGTCCATACGTACCGCTAGCGTTTCCATGCTTTTTGCCAATACCCAGGCGTTGAATGGAGAAAGCGAAGGCCCGGTGTGCCGCATAAAAAACTGCACCTCATCGATCAGGTCTTTTTTCCCCAGTATAAGGCCACCCAATACCCTTCCTTGCCCGTCAATGAATTTGGTAGCACTGTGTGTCACAATGTGTGCTCCCCAGCGGGCGGGTTGCTGCAAATAGGGAGTAGCAAAACAATTGTCTACAACTAAAATAAGGTTGTGCGCATTGGCAAAATTGGCAATGTATTCCAAATCGATGATTTCCAGTCCCGGATTAGACGGAGTCTCAATAAAAATCATTTTTGTATTCGGTTGTAGAAGCTTTTCCCAGTTAACGATGTCTGAAATATCTCCATAAGAATGAGTGATTCCCCATCGGGGAAAAATCCGGGTCAATAACTGGTGCGTGCTGCCAAACAGGGAGCGGGAGGCAAGTATGTGATCGCCCTGATGTAGGAGGGAGGCCATGCTACCAAACATTGCGGCCATGCCGGAGGCGGTGGTGACCCCGGATTCGGTACCTTCCGCTGCACAGACTTTTTCAATCAGATCGCTGGTATTTGGGTTTGCGTAGCGCGAGTAGATATTTCCCGGTAGTTCATCGGCAAAAAGTTGCCTCGCTTGTTCTGCGGAATCAAACACAAAACTGGAACTCAGGTAGATGGGGGCAGAGTGCTCCCGTTGGTCTGAGCTGGAAGCGGCTATGCGCACCGCTTGGGTTTCAAAATTTTTATAAGCCATGAATACGTGATTTCAATAAGTGGTAGGAAAGGTTAACACCAATCGGGCAAAAAATAGCTGCCGTAACGAATGCGATTGGAAAAGGGAGTGGAGATGTTTCTGTTATCATGTTATCTAATTTATCGGTCCCTATCGGGTCAGGTTTTGGCACCTTTCCATGCGTTGGAAGGTTGCCAGAGGATCACAGAGCCTGTTCTCTCCCCCCTTCTTTATAAATCAGTTTCCTGAATCAGTTGCAAATAAACAGAGGGGATGTGGCATATCCAAATCCACTGCCGGATTTGACAGCTTAAAATGAAAAATCATATTGAACGCGGAAGCGCCAGCCGGAAGCTTCACGATTGACAGATTTCTCTTCAAAATCAAAATGGGTCAGATCCACGGTTAGTTTGTTTAGGTGATCGTTAAAAAAGCAATTGAAAGCCAGGGAATACTCTTCCTCGTTGTTTTCCTGTAGCCGCATCTCAGGACGGAACAGGGCGTACCTGCCTGCCAGTTCCAATTTGGGAGCCGAATTCTCCGAAGCAGCCGCATTTAGCAGGATTCCAGCCTGCACAAACCAGCCTTGAAGACGGGATAGCCGGTCGTTATTGGTATCGAAGATGTTTTTCCGGTGATATTCGCTGTGCCAGCTAAACGCCCGGTACATTAGCGTGGTCTCTACCAGGTATTGGTCCATGGCGTATTGCCCGGCTGTTCCGTTTTCAAAACCGGTCAATTGTCCGCCTCCCTGGGAAGAATACCGCGTGTATGGACTGGTGTTGGTCGTACCTGCCCACGCGATGGATGCAGTGGGCTTTTGGTGGTAGTTCAAGGCAGATCCGGACATGTCTACGCCCTCCCCCAATACATTCCATTGTAGCCTTCCGGAATACATCAAGTGGTTATCGTCATTTGTGCGGGCCCCAATGCCCGTACCCGTCAGCACCAGAAAATGGTAGTTGAAGTCAGCGAGGCCTCCACCGTCCCACCTGCCGTAAACGGAAGCCCCTTGTTGGCGGTCCAACGTAAAGGGCCGATTTATGATGGACCGCTCCATCAGCTGTTGCCTGCCGCTCGATATCACCCGCTCCCTGGAGTACTCGGACTTCCACTGGCCAATCTTGAAACTGAGCCAGGGCCATTTCGCTACCATCACCCGGAAATCCAGGATCCGGGATGCGGAAAGTTCGTATTCAAAATAATAGGTTAACCAGGGTTTGTGGGCATGTCCCCCCACTTTCAATCGGGCCCGGTTGATTTTGAACAGGTTTTGATCTTGTTCAAAGAAATCATCGTAGGTAATCGGATCCTGATCGGCCGGCGTCGCAAACCGGAACTGCAACCTACCTGCCAATTGCAAGCGGTACAGGCCGTCATCCGTACTAAACTGGAAACCCTTAGAACCATAGCGGGTACTGACGGCTGGCGGTGGTTTGACTGGGTCCTGAAATCCCATGCTTTCACCCATCGCCCATCCTAGCAAAAAAAATAGCAAAGTCTTTTTTAATAGCATACATGCAATTGATTACGTACACAGGCGCTTGTGGAATAACCGCGCACCGGAGACCAGAGCAGGTAACACTACCTGTAATTAATAGCTAATATTACCAATAAATTAACTTAATGTTAATTTAATGTTACGTTACCTGCAAATATAGAAATAGACTACTGAGTAAAAAAACCTTCGCGTGGCATTTGATAAGAAAACACTGGGTACGAAAATAGCTTTCCGAATGGTTTGCAAAAGGGGATAGGAAAAATGGTATAGGGTAGCGGGTAGCTGCGGTTGGAAACCCGGTCTTTTCCAACAATAAAAGCATGTGCCGTTGACCGGCGGTTTTTTTTCCATGGAGCGTCCGGAGGTTTCCCGGCTAGCAGTAATTGGTCCCGATTTTCTGTCTGACGACCGGTGGGTTCTTATACGAAATGATAGAATTTTTGGCCCTGTTCGTACTCGAATCCACGGGGAAGGTGCCGCAACACGTTTTCTACAAAAATTTCTTGATCTGCTTTGCCCAGATGGCATACCCTTTGGCGTTCATGTGGAGGTTGTCCTCCAGAAAAATATCCTCCATGGGTGTATTATTGGAAGTAAGCATGGGATTCCATAGATCAGCATAGGACACCTTCTTCTTTCCTCTGGCGTATTTTTTCAGCCTGGCATTGAGTTCCCGGTACTGATCGGCCAATTCCCATCTGGCCAGGCTGGGCTTGGGACTGATCAAAATGATTTCGGTTTGCGGATACGCCAAGTGTATTTGGCTGACGATCAGGTTATAGGTTTCTACGATTTCTTCGATCGTTTTCCCGGCAGCCAGGTCATTATCTCCTTCGTATATAAATACCTTTTTGGGCGCATAATCCACCACCAATTCATCCAGATAATGCAGTAAATCACTTGCCTGCGAGCCTCCGAATCCACTGTTGACTATCTTTTCTCTCGGAAAATCCTCCTGCAAACTTTTCCACATGCGGATGGTAGAACTTCCCGTGAATACCACCGAAGATTGGTAATCGGAAACCGGATAATCTTTTGATATCTGGCTAACCTGATCGGAAAATCGACCCGGGTCTTGAGCGAGTGAATCCGGTGAAAGGATTAAAAAAAGCAGGGAAAGGAATAGTAGATTTTTCATGGGGTATATCGTTAACGGGCCTAAACTACCATAATAATTCGAAGAATTAAAACCTGCCAAAAAAATGACTGTCACAAAAACGGACATAAAAAGCGTACAGTTTTGAATTTTGGTGCATCCAGGTGCGAAGCTGAGCCGTATTTGAAAATATACCGGTTAGAATTTTTCCTTCTCCGGCTCGGTTAGAAACAGGTATATATTTGTTAATGAGTCTATTATGCTTTATATGATTTAAAGCATCATTTTTATTTTTCCCAGCCTTGTATCGGGACGTTTATGGTATACAATTTGACTGGCAATGTCCAAAAGAATAAACGATTGATGCATACTGTAGAGAAATTCCTGATAGTTTGTTCCGGTGCCTACCAACCATTGGTGCGGAGGTGTCCGGCAAGTAGAAACAGGTTTCTCGGGATTGGGGCAACGGTCCTGTTTACGGCTATTTTTGCGGGCCTGTCTGTAAGTTATGCCTTGTCTACCGTTTTTTCCTCCTTCTGGGTGATTTTGGGTATTGCTTTGATCTGGGCTTTGATGATTTTCAATTTAGACCGGTATATTGTTTCTACCTTAAAGAAGCAGGATCAATTTCTTCCGGAATTCAAACAAGCCCTTCCCCGATTGGTGTTGGCCTTATTGATCGCCCTGGTTATTGCCAAACCATTGGAGCTACGGATTTTTGAAAAGGAAATCAACAGAGAACTGGATGAACAGCGTCTGGCTACAATCGAAAATAGCAGGAAAAAAATAGCAGCAGGGTATCCGGAAATCAATGAACTGGAAAGCAAAATTGAAAGCCTCAGGGCAGGGATTGCCGCTAAGGAGGATTTTCGTAACCAGAAGCAGGTGGAGTATGATCAGGAGAGATTTGGCGTAAAAACAGAAGGGACCACCGGGCTTGCGGGCATAGGTATCAATGCTGAGAAGAAGGAAAAACAACTGGATCAGGCAGAGCAGGATTACCAATATACCCAAAAGCTGAATGAGGGCAGGATTCAGGATTTAGAGGAGGAAATCAGGAGAATTAATGTATTAAAAGAGCAGGAATTTCAAAACCAAATGGTCTCCCTGGATGCGTATGATGGGTTGGCAGCCCGGTTACAGGCATTCAGGGATTTGACTTTAAAAAATACGGCTATTTATTGGGCCAACTGGATGATTATTTTTTTGTTTGTCATGATAGAGATGGCACCCATTCTGGTCAAGCTGATGGGAAGCAGAGGACCTTATGATCAGTTGCTGGATTTCCATGAGGCAGGCATTGTTCTGGCAGGGGAGGAGCAATGGCACAAAAAATCCGGCGATAGCGCATTGAGAAAAGAGGTTTTTGATGACTTGTATGATAAAAGAAAGGCGCGCCGTGTGGATTTTGAGCTGGGTATGCTGGGGGAAAAATAAAACAGTAGAAAACGTGCTATTCGACATTTGCCATCTCGAATCCAGACAAACAGGGTTTGCAACCCTGACAACGGGGGACCGGAGCCTCGTAGCCGCTTCCTATGTGGGTGCCGGGGTAATGCATCTCCCTACATTTACTCCAAAACTCAGGATTTTTCCACCAAATGTGGCAAAGCATACCTCCACACATTTATAAGCAGCCAATATGGGTTATGGAAGTATAGATGGCTCAAATCCAGATTTCACTAAAACTGCCCCATAATTGCTGTCATATTTTTACCCTATGACCCGCTTCTTGCTTTCAGGGCTAATCAAATCCAATATATTATTTGAAATTTTTGATTCCTGAACCCATTGAAAAATCATATACCCTGACTTTTCCTCAGCTAGTTTACTCTTGCATTAGTGACCAATAGCCTATTTAAATCGTATTTTTACAGTTCGCCTTCATTTTTTTCTATCGAAACCTGATTTATTTTTGAAATATTTTATAAAATAAGATTTCAGAATAATAATCTGCTATTTAATTTTAAATTATTAATTAATTCGGTACTTAAATTAAAAATTAGTTTAAAACAAAATTTTCTATTAAAAGTATTTGTTTAAAATTTTCTATTAAAAGTATTTGTTTAAAATTTTTTATTAAAAGTATTTGTTAGGAATTTTATTTAAATAAATTTGGAAATTTTATAATTTATTATTTTCTTCAGTTTAAATTTAATTTCAACTAAATTATTTTATTATGAAAATTCTAAAAAAAATGACAGCTATTGTGTTTTCACTTATAGCAGTAGCAGGGTTGTCCGTCCCTAAACTGGATGCGCAATGTACTCAGACTACAGCAGAGGGAGTAAATGGCAGATGCGTATTGCCAGATGACCTTAATGATTACATTTGCCTTGAGGATCTGAATAAACCTCATTGTTTTATTAGTGGGGGAGGATGTTAATCTATGGAAGATATGGTTACAATTATCATTGTAACCATATCTTATAATAACTAACTAAAATATCTATTAAATAAAAATTTACCTTTAAAAAATATGCGAATTAGATTTTTATACTTTAGTATATTTTTGATATGGAGCTGTGATTCAATGAATAAAAATGGCTCAAATATTGAACCGGAAAATGAAATAAAATTTAAAAAATTGGTGAAAAAATATTTCCTTTAGACTCATTAACCTCAAAAATGGGAAATTATTTTCAATATTTTGAAAATGATACGTCAAAATATTTTATTTTAATGAATAAGTTTAATAATGATTTAATATTTTATGATTATGAAACTGGAAATAGCCAGTTTTATATTAATATGGAGAAAAATGGACCAAATGGCGTTGGTGATGTTTCTGGGCTGCTCGTTCACTCTCTTGATTCTATCTTTATATATTCCTACAATAAAGGTTTATTACATATAATTGATAGCTCAGGCAAGATTAAAAATAAATATAATTTAATCTCTGATGGCCATAGGTATCAAGTAAGGCCTTATATTTCTAATACCACTCCAATGGTTAAAATTGGTAATAAGTTATTACTTAACTCATTTGGTTCAAGATTAAAATATTCAAAAATTAAGCGATAGTAATGAAAAATTAATCTTAGAACTAGATTTGTATGATAGATCAGTAAACTATTTTTTTGAATATCCAAAAATGTATTCTACAGGTATTTGGGGTACAGCATTACATTTTATGTATAATTCTTATAACCCAATTGAAAAAAAATTAATCGTAAGCTTTCCTATTGACAATAATATTTATTTGATTGGAAAAAATAGAAAATCTGAAAAATATTTGGCAAAAAGCAGCTTTATTGATAAAGTTAAACCACTTTCAACTGCAAATAAGATCGACCCCCCGCCTACAGTTGAAGAATCTTACTTTTTAAGATCTCAGCCAACTTATAGTTCAATTCACTTTGATGAATTTAGTCAAATGTATTATAGAGTTGCTTATAATTCAATGAATGAGGAAGATTTTTATTCTGGAGATCTTATTAAAAGTAGATTTAGGGACGCATCTATAATCGTATTAAATTCAAAATTGAAAAAAATTGGAGAAGTTAACTTAGGAAAATATGTCTATCATCCTAATTATCAATTTTATAATAAAAACGGAATTCATATAATGAAGCTTGCAATTGAAGATGAAGATAATTTGGTATTCGAAATATTTAAATTAAGTAAAGATGAATAAAGCTAGTTTATTTAATGTTTTATTATTAATTTTTATTCTGTATTCTTGTAAAGAAAAAGATATTCACTATAATAAGTTAAACAAATCTTTAAGTAAAATTCATTCTACAAAATTTAATGATGTTAATATTCTGTTTGTTATACCGGTACTAGGCTGCTTTTTTTGAACAGGTTAAAACTAGAATTTTTAACTTAGTAATTATGAAAAAGAGCAAATTTACCGAAGAACAGATCATCAAAATCCTCAAACTGCAGGAGGAGGGGCTCAAAGTAGAAGAGATATGCCGGAAGCATGGGATTAGTGCTGGCACGTTTTACGTCTGGCGGAACAAATACTCAGGCATGGAAGTACAGGAACTCCGTCGTCTCAGAAGTTTGGAGGAGGAAAACAGCCGGTTAAAAAAAATAGTGGCCAACCAAAGCCTAGAGATCGACATGATAAAGGATATTTTATCAAAAAAGCCCTGACGCCCATGCAAA
>NZ_FNZH01000007.1:0-131977 GCF_900109255.1 Cyclobacterium xiamenense
GATAACGGCCAAAGCAAGACCTACGGGCAAGCCGATCCGACCTTTGCCTTTAGCAGCAGCGGTTTTGTAAACGGTGAGGACGAATCCATACTGACTGGTGCACTAAGTCGAGTACCCGGCGAAGATGTGGGTAGCTATGCGCTGACCCTGGGTGATTTGAGCGCCGGTGGAAATTACGTTTTTTCACTGGCAGAAAGCCAATTCCAGATTTTACCAAAAACCAAAAACGGAACACTGGTACTGGATGCCAACGGAATGGGTTTATTAGAGCCTTCCCTACTATTGGATCAACCCCTGTCTGCCGGACAGACGGTGATTCTGGAAACGAGTAATTTCACCTGCACGAATCTGGGTAACCAGGAAATAGACGTTACCATTCGCAACCCGAACGGACAGTTGTTTCCATCCACAGCAATGCTGCGCGTGGAGGATCAGACAGCTCCCGTCCCGATTACTAGCGACTTACCGTTGTTGCAGTCCGAATGCAGCATCGAAAGCCTGGAACCGCCAACTGCTATGGACAACTGCGGAGGCATCATTACGGGAACAGCGGATCTTGAATTACCGATTCCAGCGAGTACGGTAATTACCTGGACATTTACCGATAGGACTGGAAACAGCAGCACCCAATTGCAGGAGGTCATCATCGAGGATACCACGGCTCCGGTAATCGAATCGGTTCCTACGGATGAAACCATTTACTTAAACGGAACCTATGTATTACCGGACTTCACCGAAATAGCGGTAGCGCGAGACAATTGCGAATTGTCCCAATTCGTACAGCTACCAGCGGCAGGCACGCAATACACCGATTCAGAAACAATCCGGATTCAACTAATTGCAACCGATGCGGAAGGAAACGAAAGTAAAGTTGAATTTGAACGTCGTCTACTAAATCTCAACCTCATCGAAATCGAGGATCCGGCATTGCTGTCCATTGCCTGGAACAGTCTGTTGGAATCCATAGTTTTTCCGGAAACGATACAGGCACAACTTAGCAATGGAGAGATGGTCGACCTTCCGGTTCATTGGACGCTACCCGTACTGGATACCAAAATAGCCGGTTTGTACCAGTATTTCGGAGTACTGGAGCTGGGCGAAATTCAGAATCCGAATCAGCTGGAACCCATTCTCAGCATATTGGTGGCAGACAAAGCGCTTCCACAGGAAATCACCCTAACCAGCGATGCGTTTGAAGCAGATAGTGATCCGGGGACACGCATTGGAACCTTGAATACCCTGGACCCTGCGGACGACGTGCATGCCTATTCCCTGATTCCTTCCTCGGGTGACAACCAGTACTTTGGAATTTCGGGAACCGAACTATTCTGGAACAGCCGTGAAGCGCTCCCTGGAAAATCCACCTTTACCGTAGAAATCAGTAGTACGGACCGAGCCGGGAACACCCTTACACAGACATTCACGCTGCGTAGAAACCGAATGGAATTGGAAGCCATTTCGGTACCAAACACGTTTACGCCCAACGGGGACGGTTTCAACGACGACTGGGGAATCGACGATCTCCGGTATTACCAAGGAGCAAAAGTGGCCGTCTATGAACGCAGCGGCAAACGCGTCTTTTACACCGAAAGTCCGGATATACGTTGGGATGGAACCTATCTCGGTAAGAAGCTGCCGACCGGCACCTATTTCTGGGTGATCAGCCTGGATGAAATCAACGAAACCCGCAGAGGCGTGCTTACAATTTTTAACGATTAATTAAAGAAAGATGAAAAACAGCCAGACACAAAAAACCGTGTACCTCTTTCTCTTGATGCTTGCTTTACAAACAACCTATTTGCAGGCACAATCCAGAAAATACATCAGTCAATTCAGCCACTTTCAAAGCTATTTTAACCCTGGATTGACGGGGTACGAGGGAAGTGCCTTAAGGGGATTTGTACGAAACCAATGGTCCGGAATGGAAGGCGCACCAAAAACCTATTTTATCAGCGCGGAGATAGATTTTTCTGAAACCAAAGGATTGGAAGACCCTGCGCTAATGGGGAAGAATGCCTTCAGCTTGAATTTACTGCACGATACCTATGGGGCATTCAAGGAAACGGAACTACTGCTTGCCTACGCCAGCCGGGTGCGGCTGACAGCCAGGCACCAATTACGATTGGGGGCGGGCCTCAACTACCAAACGATCCGACTAGACGGAAATGCACTTACTAGTGAACAGGCCGGAGATCCCTTGATTGGGCAGTACGTAGGCGGGTTTTCCGATATGCAGATTTTTGATTTTAATTTGGGGCTTGCGCTTACCCATAAATCGTACTACCTCTCCTATGCCATGCACAACGTAAACAAAGGGCGGATTGCGAGTGGAGAGGAATTTATGGAGGGAAGGCCAGTCACCTATATCGCACAGGCCGGATACCGGGAAGCGCTTTCCTCCCAGGTCTCGCTGATTCTGAATGGATTTTACCGCAACCAGGAAGGCTTGCCCGACAATATCGAATTCAATGTAAAAACCCTGTTGGGCAACAAGCTATGGATCGGGGGTGGACATCGTTTTGATTATGCCAGCAATCTGCAGTTTGGTGTTGTGTTTGACAAGATACGACTGGGATACGTCTATGAATTTCCCTCAAACCGCAGCTACCTGCTGCCTGGACAAACCCATGAATTTGCGCTGGTTTACAGGCTGTTTGGAACCTATGAAAACTCATCCGACCACGCACCGACCATCTGGTAGGGATTGGTCTGTTCAGGCATTTGGTTATTCACAATGCGTAATGTTCGCATCCAAAAGCTCGGTGGTTTGGTTGCTGGCAAAGGAAAGTTTGGGACTTAAGTAGGGGATTCCCCAGCCCATCCCACGTACGATGAATAAAGCGCCCATGAGCAAAGCAAAATAGGGAACAAACCGGTTAATTTTTATCCGGAATCCCATGGAAAAAATGTTGCCGGAGATCATTAATAAAATCATGACCGGAAAGGTACCCAAGCCAAAAAAGAACATGTAGGCCATGCCTTGCAAGGGGCTTTGCATGGCCAAGGAAGCGACCAACGCCATGTAAACCAGCCCGCAGGGCAATAGGCCGTTCAATAATCCGGAAAAAACAAAGGCCCGGGTACCACCCGGTTTGATGGAACGACCGAGCCGGATTTTCAGTTGGGCCAATGATGTGGAAAAAACGGAATTAGCAACCCATTTTTCTGATTTGCGGTAGGAAAAGGCCATGAGCAGCAGGACGACCCCTGTAAGGATGGACAACCATTGTTGAATTCCTGCCAGGGCCATCGAAAAGCCAAGCAAGCCCACCAGACCACCTAAAAAGGCATAGGTGATCGTCCGGCCGGAATTGTACAGCAGTTTGTTTAGCAGGAACTTATTTTTATCCTTTCCGGCCAGTGCCAGGGCTATCGGTCCACACATCCCGATGCAATGAAACGACCCCAATAATCCCCATACAAACGCTGTCCAAAACATGCCTACAGATCAATCTTCTGTTCCTCGAAAAAGCCCTGCCCCTTTTCCTCCCAGTTTAGTTTTACCTTCCAATACCCACTTTGAAGGCTTTTGAGATTCACGGTGTTTGCGGCAGCATTTTGAATGTCTACGGCTATTTTTCGATCCATTCTCGCGTCCGAAGGCCGGAAGAGATGCAACTCGCCCTGCGCTCCAACGGGGAGATTCAGGGTCAACACCTTGCTCTGCGGATCAAAGCTCAGCGCATTTTTCGCTGAATGCTGCGAGTTGGTTACTTTATCAATGTGCTCTTGATACTTGATCTCTTCTTCGTAATAATTTTCCGTAACCAGGTGCAGGTCATCTTGTTTCATACATATGGTCACCATCGTGGCCATTACCGCCACAAAAGCGACAAACACTAAAATTATTCCATTTCCCCAATTCATCGTCTTTAGTTTTAGTTTTCTACCGGCCCCATAAAACTGGTTTTTATCCGGTCTATGGTTTCACCATTTTGTTGCAATAACAGGACAATGCTTTCCTGAGGCACCTGCATGGCTGCTTGTGGCTTTACCAGAAAGAATCGTCCTTCAAATTTCGATTGACCGTCTAAGGTCCAATCGGTATCTCCTACCCGTTCCAATTGGAAGGCAGGATCTTCGGGAACCAGGTTCACTTGCTGTTCGTCAAAGGTCTTATTGATCAGGGTTACCTCGTAGAGGTTGCTGATCTGTTCTCCCTCTCGTTCCTGAAAGGTCATCCCCCTGAATCGGGTCACCGTAGCTCCCAAATCTTCCCGGGTCGCCAGCAGGGCAACAAACCCGGCAATCAGGAGCACAAGTATGGAAGAGTACGCCTTGACCCTACCCGTGATTAATCGGGAAGAGCCTTTTTGAACACTCGTCTCCGAAGCGTAGCGAATAAGCCCGAGTGGACGATCTACTTTTTCCATGACCTCATCGCAGGCATCCATGCAAGCCGTACAATTGACGCATTCCATCTGCACGCCATTCCGGATATCAATACCCGTGGGGCACACTTGTACGCAAAGCGAGCAATCCACGCAATCCCCCAAAGATTGATCTTCAACCTTATTTTTTCGGATGGGTCCTCTGGGTTCTCCCCGCACGTAATCGTAGGTGACGTTGATGGACTGGTTGTCAAGCAATACGCCCTGAAGACGACCATACGGGCAAACCACCAGGCAAGCTTGTTCCCGAAACCAGGAGAATACAAAAAGAAAAATACCGGTAAATGCGATCAATCCCATGAAGCCAGCCAGATTTTCGGCCGGAGGTTGCTGAACAATCTCAAATACCTGATCGATTCCGATGAGATAGGCCATTACCGTATGTGAAATGAGCAAGGAGATAAGGGTGAATATCCCCATTTTCACGGTCTTCTTTCGGATCTTTTCCCCGTTCCAGGGCATGGCATTCAGCTTGCGTTGCTGGTTGGCATCCCCCTCGATCCAATATTCGATTTTACGGAAAACCATTTCCATAAAAAGCGTTTGCGGACAGGCCCATCCGCAGAAAACCCTGCCGAAAACCACGGTAAACAAGATGATGAAAACCACAAAAATCAGCAGCAGGAAAATCAGTAAATGGGTATCCTGCGGCCAAAATACTGCCCCGAAAATAATAAACTTGCGCTCAAAAATATTGAAGAGTAGCCAGGGCCTTCCGTCGATGCGGATAAATGGACCGGCAAAAAGGATAGCCAATAGCAGCCAGGAGACATAGGTCCGCCATTTGTAGAACTTTCCGGATACTTTCTTCGGATAAATCCAGTTCCGTCCACCGTCGCTGGTGACAGTACCTAAGGAGTCCCTAAATTTTTCCGGGTCGAGGCTTTCATTTTTTATCGCCATGGTTGTTAGTCGATTTTTTGTGTATGCGCGGTGCATAGGGTCGGAACAGTCGGTCCGACCCTATTGGTAAACACTTATTCTACAGGTTCCAATCCCAATTCTTCCTCTCCCAGGGCGTCAGCCGGTTCTTCAACCGCAGGGGTGAATTTTTCTCCCTGAGGTTCTTTAGGGTTTGCTGGTGTGGTGCCCTGAAGGGTCAATACGTAGCTGGAAACCTGTTGCATTTGCTCCGGGCTTAGTTGATCCTGCCAGGGGATCATTCCTTTTTCAACCACCCCGTATTTTACCACCGAGAATACATCCTTGATGTCTCCGCCATGGATCCAGTACGCATCGGTAAGGTTGGGACCAACACCTCCCCCGCCATCCATCGCATGACAGGCTGCACAGTTTCCGGTGTACAGCTCTTTGCCCGCCTCGATGGTAGGGGTCGTTGCATCAAATTGAACCGTGGTTTCATCGATAGCCGCCAGCATGGTTTCGCCTCGTTCCTCTTCTTCCAGCGCAGCGATCGCCAGTTCTTCTTCGTATTCTTCGTACTGGTTCTTTCCAAGGCCCAACACGGAATAATTCACAAAGTAGACCACCGCAAAGACAATGCTGATATAAAAGACGTATTTCAACCAGGGAGGCATGAAATTATCCAGCTCCACGATCCCATCGTAACTATGGTCCAGTTGGATGTCTTGTTCCTTTTCGATGGGCTTCATTTTGCCCGTAACAAATTTCTCTTTAAAGTTTTCCCACCAGGAAGGCTCTGCAGCGAGGACCGGATTGTCTTTTTTGATCACGGACATCAAAAAGGACAATAAATACAGCATGATGCCCATGATGATCACAATCAATAGCAACACCACACCGATGATAACCAACAATGTCAGTTGGCTGCTGTCCAATTGTTGCACTTGGGAGGTCCAGCTTTCTCCACTCTCCTGAGCAAATCCAGGAGTCGCCAGCAATAGGGCCATTAAACTGGCTCCAATGAGTTTAAACGTTTTCATGGGAATCATCTTTTTGAGGTTCATCTGCAAGGGGCATTTCTTTCATGTGGTCGATGTACTTTTTGTCGACACGCAGTACCCACCAAAACATTCCGATAAAGAAAGCAACAAATAGCAGAAGCGAGATAATGGGATAGATTTCGATATTTTCTATGGATCTTAAAATTTCTTTTTGCATGATCGGGGTGGATTAAGGGTTCGCACTGGTCGTTTTACTGATGTCGGTTCCCAATCGCTGCAGGTAGGCAATCAAGGCAACGATTTCGGTTTCGGGGAGTACTTCAACCCCCGATTCTTTCAGACCTGCCACAATTGATTCTGCCTGCGCACGCAAATCGTCGATGGCCGTTTCGTCGTAGCCCTCGGGATAGGGAACACCCAATTTCATCATGGTGCGGATTTTAGCACCTATCGAACTATGATCCATTATCGTGGTCGTCATCCAAGGGTAGGGCGGCATCAAGGATCCGGGTGACATGGTCCTTGGGTCCACCATGTGGTGGTAATGCCAGCTATCCGGGTACTTTCCACCCACCCGGTGCAAATCCGGACCGGTACGCTTGGAACCCCACAGGAACGGTCGATCGTATACAAATTCCCCAGCCTTGGAATATTCACCATACCGCTCCGTTTCATTCCGGAACGGTCGAATCATTTGGGAGTGACAACCTACGCAACCATTGGAAATGTAGAGGTCCCTTCCCTGTAGCTCGAGCGGTGTATAGGGCTCCACGCTGCTGATCGTCGGCACGTTGGATTTTATCAAAATGGTCGGAATTATTTCAACCACGCCCCCGATGAGTATGGCCACGGTAGCCAGGACGGTAAAAAACACGGGCTTTCGCTCCCAGGCCCGGTGCCAAAACTCTCCGCCGGTAGGCACGTGTTTGGCCAGAGCCGGCGCTTCGTCTGCCTCTTCTTCCTGAAACGAGCCAGCTGCAGCCGTTTTTATCAAATTATACACCATCAGGATTGCGCCAGAGAGGTAAAGCACCCCGCCGAAGGCCCGCAACATGTACATAGGTACAATTTGTATCACGGTTTCGAGAAAATTCGGGTAGGCCAACCTGCCTGCTTCTCCAAACTCCTTCCACATCAAGCTTTGGGTAAGTGCTGCCACATACATGGGTAAGGCATAAAACAAAATTCCCAGGGTACCGAGCCAAAAGTGGGTATTGGCTAGTTTCACGGAGTACAAATTGGTTCGCCACATCTTGGGCCACAGCCAATACAACATGGAAAAGGTTAAAAATCCATTCCATCCCAGTCCGCCAATGTGCACGTGCGCAACGATCCAATCGGTGTAGTGGGCAATTGCGTTCACATTTTTCAGAGAGAGCAAGGGGCCTTCAAAAGTAGCCATGCCGTAGGCCGTTACGGCCACGACCATGAATTTTAAAACAGGATCTACACGTACCTTATCCCAGGCACCACGCAAGGTCAACAAGCCATTGACCATCCCTCCCCAGGAAGGTGCGATAAGCATGACGGAAAAAGCCACACCCAAAACCTGTGCCCACTCGGGCAAGGCCGTGTACAGCAAATGGTGGGGTCCCGCCCAAATGTAAATAAAGATCAGGGACCAGAAATGGATGATGGAAAGCTTGTAAGAATAAACCGGCCGATTGGCTGCCTTGGGAAGGTAATAATACATCAGGCCCAAAAATGGCGTGGTCAGGAAAAATGCCACGGCATTGTGCCCGTACCACCACTGCACCAGCGCATCCTGTACGCCCGCATAGGCCGAATAACTCTTAAAAAGCGATACCGGCAAGGCCAGGGAGTTGAAGATATGAAGCACCGCAACCGTAACAAAGGAAGCCAGGTAAAACCAAATGGCTACGTACATGTGCTTTTCTCTACGCGTGATCAGCGTACCGATCATATTTGCCCCGAATGCCACCCAAACAACCGCAATGGCAATATCGATGGGCCATTCCAACTCGGCATATTCTTTGGATGAGGTCAAGCCCAGCGGAAGGGTAATGACCGCCGAAAGAATAATGGCCTGCCAGCCCCAGAAATGAAACCAACTCAGGGTTTTGTTCCACATCGGCGCTTTCAATAAACGGGGCATGGAATAGTACACCCCTGCAAAAATTGCGTTTCCTACAAAGGCGAAAATCACCGCATTCGTATGGAGTGGCCGTATCCTTCCAAAAGTGGTGTACGGGTTGCCCATATTGGCCTCGGGAAGAAAAAGCTGGGTCGCAGCGATCACCCCGATCAGCATACCGGCGAGCCCCCAGATAACGGTGGCTGCACCGAAGTATTTTACGATCTTATTATCGTAACTAAACTGTTCAAGTGTTGTTCCTGACATATCACTTCGTGTTTTTAGGTGTTTTTTTATTGGTTGTATGTTTTTTATGTGTCTTTCGCTCAAATAGTATGCGCATGGCAGGCGTGTGCTGATCGTCAAACTGTCCCCCTTTCATCGCTTTAAAAAACAGCCACAAAAACCCTCCGGCCATTGCCAAACTTACGCCAATCAATACAAAAATTACTTCCATCGTAGCTCAGTTTTTTCGTTCATGCCCTTTCTTCGGGCAAAATAGTTGGTCGCCAGTGTGGTAAATAAAACCACTGAAATACTGCTCGCCGGCATCAAAATAGCACAAAATACGGGACTTACCAACCCTTGCACGGCAAAGTAAATTCCAAGTGTATTGTAGGTGAAACTGAGTCCAAAACTACTTTTAATAATCTTTCTGCCCAGTTTTGCGAAATCCAGGTAGGCGGGTAAGTGGCGAAGTTTCTCCCCATCCAGTATGGCATCACTTGCCGGACTAAAATGAGAAATATTCTCGGTGACAGCGATCCCCACATGCCCTGCCTTCAATGCACCGGCATCATTCAGTCCATCGCCCACCATCAGCACCCGGTGCCCCCCTTCACGAAGTTGCTGAATTTGATTCAACTTATCTTTCGGGCTCTGCTGAAAATGCATGCGAAGTGCCGTACCCAGTTTTTTCTCCAACTCGGTTTTTTCATGATCCTGATCCCCCGATAGTAAATGCAGGGAATAATTGGAGGCCAATGCAGGAATCATTTCCTCCATGCCCTGCCGTATGCCACTCTCAATGTAAAACGTCCCCAAATGAACTCCTTCAATGACCAAATGTACTTCATTACCCGCGCTGCGGGCTTGCGGAGATGACTTCATGCCGGCAAACGAGGCCGAGCCCAGGACCAGTGACTGGGACTTGTAAACCGCCCGTAATCCTTTGCCTGGAATTTCCTCCACCTGCTCCAGTTTCACTGCCGGAACGCTCCCCAGCCAACGATTGATTCGGTTACTCAGTGGATGGATGGAATGGTTTACCAGTGCTTTTACTACCCCACGGGTTTCCTCCGAAAGCGATTCTCCCTGGTAATGTACCCGGGCTTTTGACGGCGCGGTCAGCGTGCCTGTTTTATCAAACACCAGGGTGTCTAATCCAGCTAATTTCTCAATTACCTGGGTGTTTTTCAGATAAAAGCCACGTTTTCCAAAAATCCGCATCACGTTTCCCAGCGTAAAGGGCGTGGACATGGCAAGCGCACAGGGACAGGTGATGATCAAAACGGCCGTAAAGGCGCGAATCCCCATGGAAAAGTCGTAAAAACTCCAATAGCTCAGCGCTCCAAATGCAATCAGGAGGACAGTGAAGGTAAACTTTCCGCTGATTCGGGTTGCCAGGGAGGCCAGGGAATCTTCTTGTTCATTTTTCGAAAATGCCTCGTTGTTCCATAAATCGGTCAGGTAGCCCTGCGAAGGAGATTTTTGAACCAATAACTGAATGGCAGCCCCTTTTTGCCGTCCTCCGGCATAGACCAAAGCGCCCTTTTTTACCAGTACCGGGACTTCCTCTCCGGTCACAAAACTGTAGTCGATTGTGGCTTCTTCATCGAGCAATACGCTATCCGCAGGCACCAACTCCTCGTTCCGCACCCGAATTCTATCCCCCACCTGCACTTTGGTCAGAGGGATCACTTGCTCTGTGTTTTGCGTCAATTTACTAACGCCGATCGGAAAATAGGAGGTATAATCACGGTCAAAGGAAAGGGTATCAAAGGTTTTTTGCTGGTACAATTTGCCCAAAAGGAGAAAAAACAACAGGCCGCCAAGTGTATCCAGGTATCCTTCCTGATCAATAAGAAATATTTCATACAAGCTATAGGTAAATAAGGTAACAATGCCGAGTACGATAGGTACCTCCATGCTAATGGACCTGTTTTTTAGCGAATACCAGGCATTTCTGTAATAATCCGAAGCCGAATAAAAAAACACTGGTAAGGCCAATACCACGTTGAGGTAGCGAAACAACTCCCTGAATCCCTGACCCAACAATTCTGCCTCAGAAAAATACTCTGGAAGACTAAAAAACATCATGTTTCCAAAGCAAAACCCTGCCACAGCAAGCTGGTATATCAGTTTTCTGTCAGCGGGCCGGGTTGTTTGCGGCACCATGTCCGATAGATTGATACGCGGCTCGTACCCGATTCCCGCCATCAATGCAACCAGCTCCTTCAAACTAATCTCCTCTTTAAAAAAGCGTATTTGCACTTTCTTCTCGATGAAATTAACCCGCGAATCAACCACTCCTTCGTGAAGTCTGTTAAGATTTTCCAACAGCCAAATGCAGGAAGCACAATGAATCAGGGGGACAAAAAACGTCACGTGTACCTGCTTTCCGTCCTGATAATCAACCAATTTGTCCCGAACGTCTGTATCATCCAGGTAATCAAACCGATTGGTCCGGGTATTTTCCTTCCGTCGGTTTGAACCCGGGGCATCGGACAGGTCGTAATAATCGCAAAGGTCGTTTTCACTCAGCACATCGTACACCGTCTTGCATCCCGCACAGCAAAAGTCTTTTCCCTCATGGTGCAGGATTTCCTCTTCACAGCGCTCACCACAATGGTAGCAGCTGATTTGAGCGAGTTGTTTAACAGGGGTAGATGTATTCTCCATTTGGCGGCAAGTTACTTCAGCGTCTAGCTCAAAAACATGACGAATGTCATTCAATATACTGATTTATATAGCCAAATAAAAGGAAAGTCTTTCGTACCACATGCCGCCTTTGTAAAAATGAAACAACACTTTCGCCAGATCGGCCTGATTGTTTTTGGTAGTGACCAAAAAGGTACACTGATGTTTGACCGCATAGGACCAAAAATCCCCAATTCGATTGAAATTAAATTTAATGAAGGACGTTTCAGCGGTGTGATTGCTCACTTCCTGAATGATTGCTTGCTCCTCCCTCTTTTTTGATTTGGGAATGAATGCCGGAGAAATAATGGTTGCTCTACTGTTGGAAATATTTTCTGAAAAAAGTGCGAGAAATTGTTTGATAATCTTTGCCGAGGCTGGAGTTCCATCGTAATGAAAGAGCAACCGTTCGAACGAAAGCTCCCGATCATACAATAGAACCGGCACCTCGCAAGGCTCGCTTTCCAAAGCTTTGGGGTAGTCCAATCCATGCAACCAATCCAATACCTCCGGTAAATGAGCGGTATATAGTTTAGCGGATGCCGGACCCAGTAGCTGTTGCGTGGTGGATACCTCCATTTCCCCGGTTTGGAATCCCATGGGTAAGGGACAGCCGTAGTGCGCGGTAACAATGTCTTCGGGAAAAGCAAAATGTACGTCCAACTTGCTCTGCATAAGCGTATCTTTTTTTACAAAGCTAGGCCTAGCAAGAAAGGTAAAGAGTGATTTTGGGAAGGGCCAAACATGATAAATATCATCTTTTTCTCAGTGATTGCTTTTTTCAGCCCAAAACGCATCAATAAATTTGGGGCCCATTTAGGGGATTTCGCCAATAAATTGCGAAATTCCACCGATCAAAATCCCCAAGCAATGAAACAACACCTTACCGCTGTAATTTTTGCCCTGGCAATCGTACTTTCCTCCATTGTGTTAGGGAATGCTTTCTGGAAACGGAGCCAGGCCCAGGCGAAAATTTCCGTCACCGGTCTCGGAGAGACGGATTTTATTTCCGACCTGATCGTCTGGGAAGGACTCTTTGAAAAACAGGCCTATACGCTGGGCGAAGCGTATTCGGGTTTGGAAAAAGACCGCAAAGCCGTTACCGAATACCTGAATTCGAAGGGAATTGCCTCGGAGGAACTTGTCTTTAGCGCCGTACAGTCCCGCCAAAATACCCGGGCCGAATACAGCCCTGAAGGCAGGTTCATGGGAGAAACATTTTTGGGATATATCCTGAGTCAAACCATCAGCATAGAATCCAAAGAAGTGGAGAAAGTGGAGAAAATAGCCCGGGAAATTACCGAACTGCTCAACAAGGAAATTCAGTTTTACTCCCAGGCGCCCCGGTATTATTTTACCCAACTCGCAGATTTGAAAATTGAACTGATCTCCAAAGCGACTGAAGACGCTCGCATCCGCGCCGAGACGATCGCCAAAAATTCAGGCGCAACATTGGGAGACCTGATTGTTGCAAACATGGGAATATTTCAGATCACCGGTCAGAATTCCGGCGAAGATTACTCCTGGGGCGGCACCTTCAATACCAGTTCGAAGGCGAAAACCGCATCCATCACCATGAAACTGGATTATCAGATCAAATGACCTCTTCGCCCAATTGCTTACAGAATTTCCCAAACAAAGCGATTCCTTGAAGGCTCCCCATCCGGCACCTACACGAACTCATTTTCCAGGGGTGTTGGTTCCCAATGCTTCGATGGTGTACCCTTTGGGATAACTGGAACGCTTGCGTTTTGTGCCAAGAACCGGTTTACCTGGCTCCGGAATCCAACCCGTCACCAGTGCTCTGACTTTCATCACTACCTTTACCAGAAACACAAGCAAGCCCGGTGGATGGGGGTATCCCATCGCCTGTCGAAGCCGGGAATCCATCAGGCAATAGGCGATGGGCCTGCCCAACCCAAACAGCTTTTCTGGCAAATAGAAACCCAACAGCAATTCCAGGGTTTTATTCCCGATGATTTTATTGGCCGGATCAAAGGAAAAATGAGCGCGTTCGTACGCTACATTAAATGCCTCGAAGGAATCCAGCGAATCGGGTACCTCCCGGATACCCATCCGTTTTGCAAGCTCTTGATAATTGATCAAAATGGCCTCCTTTTCTATCGGGGTAAACGGCCGCCATCCCCACTGGTCCATCCAACGAATGGGTTCAAATATGAATGTGGAGAGTACGTACAAATACTCCTCGTTCGAAATCTTGAATCGACCGTGCATGGCATTCATCCGCGCGATGGCTGCCTGCCCCCTGACACTATCCATGCCATTTTCCAGGATTTCGTAAAGGATGAGTTCGGTGTCGTCGTATCGCTTTTGGGTCCGGTTAACAAATTCTCCGGTCGCCAGCAATAACCTGGATACCGAGGGAACAGCAAATGTCCGGAACAGGGCAAATTCCAGCGCTTTTTCCATGTCCCAGGGAAAACAGTGAAAGGTCAATAAATAGGCAATTCGCTCGTAATCGGAACGGGGATTCAACCCGGTGATCGCTTTTGTATAGGGTTTGATCGTCATCGTATGGACCCGGTCGGTTTCCTGCAAGTTACTTGCTTTTTGCGAAGCCGGAAAGCCATTGACCCGAATTCGGGCACAATAAGCCGGTAAAAACGGAAAGAATTGTTTACTTTCACTGAAAAATTTTCCCTCATGAGAACCCGAATCTGGCTCATTTTCTTTCTTTCAACCCCCCCTTTGGCCTGGGCGCAGCAAATCGTAGAAACCGGCATCAAACTATACCATACACCCTCCGCCACAGAAATCAGCGTTGCAGACATCGTCCAACTGTCCCGGAAAAAACAAGTAATTGTATTCGGAGAAGAGCACAACGATAGCCTGGCACATGTGCTACAAAACGCACTCTATGCTGCTTTGCTGGATGAATACCCACAGGTAATTCTCTCCATGGAAATGTTTGAGCGGGACGTACAGTTGGTGCTAAACGAGTACCTGTCCGGTCTGATCCGTGAGCGAAGCTTTACGAAAGAGAGCCGGGCCTGGAGCAATTACGCCGACTACGCGCCCCTGGTTCAGCTTGCCAAATCAAAAGCACAACAGGTCATTGCGGCTAACGTCCCGGGAAGGTATGCCAGCATGGTCAGCCAAAAAGGGATTGGTACCTTAAAGCAGCTTCCTAAGGCGGCGAAATCTTACTATAGCCTATTTGAACTTCCCCGGGAAGACAATCCCTACCGCCAAAAATTCTACGCGGCAATGGGCGAACATGCGCACCACATGGGGCCCTCGATCTTTCACGCCCAACTATTGCGCGACGCCACGATGGCAGAAAGCATCGTCACTACCTGGAAAAAAAATAGAAAAGCGAAAATCCTCCACCTGACAGGGAAATTTCATAGCGACGAAGGATTGGGCACCGTGGCAGCCGTGAAAGAAAGCAAGCGGGGCCTTGACATCCTTACCATCTCCTGTTTTCCCTCGGATGATTTCCACGCACCTAACTGGGAAGCCCATCGGGACAAAGCCGATATTATCGTTCTCACCGACCCCAATCAACCAAAAACCTATTAAAAGCAGCCCATACGGGCTTCGTTAACTTCGATCGTTAATAACTTTGATTCTATCGTTTTCAAACGTAAACTCCGAGATTCCAGACATATGCAAGCGCTCCCCGGCCTTGAGACCGTTGGGGAAATCCACCGCCAATACGGCCTGGTAATCAACCTCCACGCGAACAAGGTCGCCCGCAAATTCCCAGGATAGAACCGTCTGCTTCCGATGGGAAAAATAGGAAAGGGCTTCCTCGGCCTGTCTTCGAAACGCATCAAGGCCTTCCAATCGCATGCTTACCTCATCGTTTGTCAGGTGTTCAAACACCACATCTACAGACAAGTCCCGTACCATCTCTTCCACATTCTTGGCATTGTAAGCCGCGATGTACTTTTCGATCACTAGTTTATATGTAGCGTTTAGTTGATCCATTTTTAGCATATTTAAACGGGTCGGATTTTCCAAAAACAGGACTCGGCAAAATTACATTTTTTTTGGAGCAAAGGCTCGGGGAGCCTCAAAAAATCATCTCCGTATTTGGAAGCCAGGCACCGGTTGTCCCGCTAACACACCAGCAGTGGAAGAAAGCTTATTTTGCTAATTTAGACAATTGGAGCCAAAATTGTTCGATTTTCAGTATGGCGCTAATAAAACGATCCATCTCTATGGGTTTAGTGATATAGCTATTTGCGTGGTTTTCGTAGGCAAGGTCGATGTCTTTCTGGTTGGAGGAGGTGGTCAACATGATTACCGGGATTTTTTTCAGAGACGGGTGTTCCTTGATCCTCTTAAGCACCTCGTGTCCACTGTATACCGGAATATTGATGTCGAGTAATATCAGATCGGGACGGTTGTCTGGTTGCCCCGCCCCCTCCCCAAAGAGAAAATCCAGTGCTTCTTTCCCATTTTTGGCAACACTTATTCGGGTTTTAATTTTGCATTCTTCAAATGCATCCAAGGTAAGGACGATATCCCCTTCGTTGTCTTCTACTAGTAATAGGTGTGCCTCTATCATCCGAATTCTTTATTAACGGTAAAATAAAACGTACTGCCAACACCAGGACTGGATTCCAGCCAAATTTTTCCTCCCCAGAATTCCACATGTTTTTTCACGATCGAAAGCCCAATTCCAGTTCCTTTGTACTGCTCCTTATTATGCAAACGTTGGAAAATAATGAAAATTTTGTCAAAAAATTGGGAATCAATCCCAATTCCGTTGTCTGCGATACCAAACTCCCAATGTGTTTCTTTTTCGCTGACCCGTATGTCAATCCTGGGCGGCACCCCTTCCCTCGAATAATTGATCGCATTATCCAGCAAGCAATGAAAGGTTTGTACGAGCGGTGCCTTATAGCAGGAAATAGTGGGAAGGCTTTCGGCAGTCAAAACCGCTTCTTTATCGCGTAGCAACTTTCGACGCAAAACCTTGTATTCTTCAATGAGCACGTGTATGTTGACTGGCTCGGGTGTATCCGCAAATTTCCCTGCACGGGAATATTCCAACAAATCCAAAATAATTCGTTTCATCCGTTTTGCACCGTCGGTCGCAAAGTGAATGTATTGGTGGGCTTTTGCATCCAACTGATCCCCGTATTTACGTTCGATTTGGTTGAGAAAACTCGAAATCATGCGCAGTGGTTCCTGTAAATCGTGGGAAGCAATAAAAGCAAACTGCTCCAACTGCTCGTTGGTCACTTCAAGCTCTTGTACGTGCTGTTTCAATAGTTGATTCAACTCCTGTACCTCTCGCTCGTGCTTTTTACGTTCGCTAATATCCGTCAACGCTCCCACCATTCGTATGGCCTTTCCTGACTCATTACGAATAATCATCCCTTTGTCAATCACTGTTCGCTCTTCCCCACTGCTATGGGTAATCCGGTACTCCATCTGCCATTTTTCCCGCGTGGGATCCGCCAGGCTGGCTTTGAGGCTTTCTTTGATTCTGAGAAGATCATCCGGATGATAACAATCCTGCTGAAACTCCGCTGATTTAAAATTTCGTTGCACGTTCCTTCCAAAAAACTTTTCGAAACCCATGCCTCGAAAAATAAGGTCATTTTCGATATCCCAATCCCAAATGGCATCGGTAGTCGCCTGAGTCACTTTTTCAAACCGCTCGTTAGCACGTACTATTTGCATGGCGGTATTTTTTCTACGGGTAATGTCTTTGAAATAAACTGACAAGCCATCAATGCTGGGGTACACGGCCACTTCCAACCACGTGTTTAGTGTGGGATAAAAAACTTCAAAGGCCGCATTTTGACTGGATTCCATCGCCGCACCACATTGCACGTAGAAATCGGTAGCAACAAGATCCGCATACTGTTTCCAAAGATTCCGTCCCAGCATCGACGATCGTGACCTGCCCATCAGCCGCTCGGCTTCCTTGTTCCAATAGGTAATGGTCCACTGCTTGTCTACGGTAAAAAACGCATCTCCAATACTTTCAATGATGTTGATTTTTTCCCGATAGGCCTTTTGCAATTCTTCTGCCGCGCGACGTTTCTCATCGATATTTTTAAAATAGGAAGAAATCCCTCCACCCGAGGGGTAGGTATTGATCTCGTACCAGGAGCCGTCGCCGGGATACTGGTATTCGAAACTCACTGCCTTTCCCTGTGCCGCTACGTCTCGGTATATTCGCTCCATCTGGGTTCCTATTGCCGGGGAAAACTCCTCCCAAAAATTCTTACCCAAAAGCTCCTCCTTCCTCCTGTTAAGCAGGTTTTCCGCCTCTTTATTAAAAAAGGTGAAATTCCAGTCGGCATCTACGGCATAAAACCCATCAGAAATACTACCCAATATCTCGGAAATCCGCAGCTCCGTTTTCTTCATGCCATCGATATCCTGAAAGCTACCGAAAATCTTCGTGCACCTTCCGTTAGTCCGTTCACTCCTACCGATGCACCGAACCCATTTTTCTTTTCCGGTACTCGTTAGCAGGAGCAGTTCTTCGTCAAATTCAACGCCCTGTTCAATTAACTTGTCCACCGCGGCCCTGATTTTCGCTTTGCTGTCTGCCGAATAGAACTCAAAACCACCGGAAAGTGAAGGGTTGTAATCCTCAGGTACTTCCAGGATTTCCTTAACCATCGGGGACCAATACATGGTATCGGAACCTTCCTGTTTGGCTAAGTCTAGTTCCCATCCGCCGATCTTTGCAAGTTGAGAGGCATCCACGATTAACTCCTGAAGCTTTTTCTCCTCAGTAACGTTCTTTGCAGAAGCATATATTACTTGCTCAGTGAGATGGGGATTGCCGTACCAATTTAACCAAACTACCCTGCCAGATTTGGTCAAAAAACGATTTTCAACTTTAAAAATACCGCCCTGAGATTTCAGGTTTTGGAATGCTTCTGCGGTATTCCCGGCATCCTCAGGATGGATGAATTGAGCAAATGAGCTTCCCCGAATTTCCATTTCCTGGTACCCCAGTAACTCGCAGCCCGACCGATTCATTTTTAGAAAATTACCCTGAAAATCGGTAAGACAGATGATATCTGGTAGTGCCTCAAACAAATGAAGTAATTCCTCTTCCAGTCCTTTTCTATTAATCTCCGACCCGATAAACGACTGGAGCATACTTAAGACTGGTTGGTGTTGCTCCATCGAGCCAAGTTGTTCGCAAGCGCCCACCACCAGAACGCCCACCTTGGCGTCCCGGTGACGCAAAGGAATGCCCAGTACCACAGATAGCCCCGAATGCCACGCTGCCTGTCTGCGGACGAAGCATTCGTTCTGTCCCACTTTCTCCCAAATGACAGATTTGTTTTCGCTCCATACCTTGCCAGGGAGCCCCTCATCTACATCCATTTTGGTAACTTTTCCAGATTGATCGTAAAAGGTTTTTCCAGCAGCGTCATGCGCAAAATTGGCGGCCAGACGTAATGATTTCTTTTGAAGACCGGGAATCCATACTTCGCAAAAACTAAAGTCTCCATAAATAGCAATTAGTCGACAGACCTCAATAAGAGCGGATTGAAGGTCGGCTCCTTCGTGAAACGCCACACTGATTTTCGCCAAAAGATCGCGCTGCAACTGCTCATTCATTACAGCGGTCACATCTTTTTCGAGGGCAATCCAGTGACTAACGCGGCCGGTCTCATCCAATACTGGGGAAATGGAAATGGACACCCAAAATTGCTCCCCGTTTTTTTTATAATTAATGGTGGTTATCTCACAAAATTCCCGGCTTTTTACGGCTTCATTGAGTCGCTGAATCGCTTCCCAATCGGATTTGGGTCCTTGCAGTATTCTTGGGGATTTTCCGACAATCTCGCCAAAGGTATAACCGGTCATTTTGGTAAAAGCGTCGTTGACGTAAACGATTCGCGCACCGGAACCATCCTCCGATGTAGCTTCTGTAATCATAATGGAATCACTGGTATGTGTCACCACGCTTTCAAGCAAACGTAATTGTTGCTCCTCCAGCTTCTGCTTGGTAATGTCTTGAACCGTTCCCTCGAATAATAAAGGATTTCCCCGTTCATCACGATTCAATCTTCCCAGCTCGTGTACCCATTTCACATTCCCATTTGGCAATAGTATACGATGACAGACATCCAGCGTTTCTTTCCCGGCAAAGACTGCAGCTTCCTCCTTCAGGAAAAGATCCCGATCTGCCGGATGAATCGTTTCAAAAAAATTTTTAAAAGTTGCTTCAAAAAGCCCTTTTTTTCTTCCCCAGATCCGGTATACTTCGTCCGACCAATTTAATACGCTGGAACCCACTTCTTGCCGCCAATAGCCTAATTTCGCAATGGAAGAAGCCGTTTTCAATTTCTGTTCAGAATCCGTGAGTTCCAATAGTTGCTTTTCCTTTTCTGTTACATCCTGGCAGGTCACCATCAGGCATTGACGACCCTTAAAAATGACCGGGTGCCCATTCACATCCACCCGAATTCGCTCCCCTCCCTTCTTCCTGTGAGTAAACGTGCCAAAATAAATGGGATTCTTTTTGTCGTCCACACCTTCATGCGAAGCGTGGAGTTTGGGTAGCTCTTCCGCAGGCCTCAAGTCCCGAATGGTCATGGATAGGAATTCTTGCCTGCTGTAGCCGTAGTGGTCGATTGCTGATTGGTTAACGTCTACGATTTCAAAAGTTTCCTTATCGTACACCCAATTTGGCAGGGGATTGAAATAAAACAAGGTGCTATAATCGTGAACATTATCCATCAGCGATCTTTCGTCAATTCTAAAAATTAGTGACCGACCATGACCAAATGGGGCCAAAACCTGCCCTCACACTAACTTAAGCATTTCGGTTGTCTTTTCCTTGTAGAATAGACGTTTTTTTTTATAGAAATAACAGCTTTCCTTACCTTTGTCGATTCAGATTTTATACCTGATCAGCGAAAAAGTTCTGAGAAAACCTAGAGTAGGTTAAAACCGATTCAAATACAAATAAAATACTTGAAGCGAGTAGCTATTCCCAATCATGGTGGAGCCCATTTACCTTCGCTTGGTAATCCTGTGTTACAGACACCTCAGGTTTAGCCCGTTTACAGGCACGGCAACACCCATATCCCCATTCCTCAAGCACACAAAGTGCGGCCAGAACGCAACTGTGCCTCGTTGTATTGCCTTACAACAACAGGATCGGCCATTTTGTTTTTCGCTTCTTTCAATACCAGAATCTCTATTTATATCGGTCACCACTACCTGTCAAATGTCTGAACAAAATCCACATCAACTGCCACCGTTACGGTTTTGTCGAAATAGTAGGGCTTTTTATACTACCAATGGTGGCGGCGACTGTCGGAAACGAATTGAACGCGCTGGCCTGATTGGCATCCATCGCTTTTCAGGAATTTCTTTCCCGAAGTACATCAACAGCCAAAAAACGGTAGTTGGATAGCAGTCAGCATCGACTTGCGCAAGGGGCATCTAAAAGACTGACCAACATGTCCATCGCCTGTTGGGCGGAATGGATCAAAATACCCTTTGCGGCATCATCGGGAATAAAACCGTCTAATAAGCCTTTTTGGGTATAATTTTAAAAAAAATGGCGCGCCAAATCCTTTCGGGTAAAAATCAATACCGTCGGTAAACACTCCGGGTAGATGGACTGCTACAAACGTAGCTCTTTCTCAGGGTTCTAGCACTTCTAAAAGGTATGTAGTATCTTTTAGTGCCGATTCACTGTGTCATCGTCAAAAAGCCAAAAACCACATTTTATCCATTCACAATCGTTAATCCTTCGTGCGCCAACTCCATGGACTCGACCGCAATTTCATTGCCTTCGGATTTTAAATCAGTACCTGTGATTTTAGTGGGCCAGGCATTCTGTAAATTCCAGGTCATTGATGGGTGACCGTTCTCATCTAACAATCGAATCGATACCGTTTCTCGTTTAATCGTATTCATTCGAATGGCATTGTACCAGGCATAGAAATGGGTATCGGACTGAAAAATCCCTTTTCGTAGTGTTACCGTGCCTATCCTGCCAATGCCCGGCATTTTGATCACAGAAAAATCACCGTGGCGGTAATCGATGATGTCCGTTTCCGTATCCAGACCGGTAACCTCCTGAAAAACAACTGCTTTTTCCAGTGAATCAAAGGTGACGGTAAAGTAAAACTTTGGCATCGGCCATATCGTATCTTGAACGTCTTCTTCCATGCGCTTGCAGGATTAAAGTGTAAATTATTTTTCGCTGGGGGAATTTGTCAATAAATTCCCTATCCGAAGCGTTGAATAGTCCATTAATCAGCAATCTCCCGTATATCATTCGTAATAGTATTGCCGCTTTTTTCGTTGCCGGTGTTTGATCAGAAAGTGGTGGCTACTATCCCTATCTCAAAAGGATGGTTGCTTGCACACAAACCATGTGCTACCCGACTCTCGGTTTTCAATAACCAAAATAAGGATTTCGGATAGGAAATCAAGGATAATCGGCTTCTATTTTTCGGGAAGTAACGTGAGTTCGACCTAATTTAAAAATCAAAATGTTAAAAAAATAAAGAATAGCATCAAATCACCTCCCCCCGGGCCCCTTCCTGTTTTCAGGAGGGGGAGACAGGGGGTGGTAAAAATACGTCATCGGTAGTTTTTGGGATAGATCTATAACCATGAGAATCGGCTACAGGTATCAAAAACCAGAGGGTGGATTTTTTTTCAGGGCTGGTTACACCCCTATGCTTAATTTTGAAGGTTCTGAATTTGCAGAAAAATCCACCCGTTTTTTCCCATTCAAAGTGGGGATCAGCCTGGGGAAAAGTTTTTAAAGAGTTAAACGAAAGACCACCGAGGTTGTAAAAACCTCAGCGGTCCTGTTCAGAAATCCAAAGTTCTCATTCCTTCGCCGCTCTCTTCTTCTCATCTCATACCAATTTAGTTATCTCTTTTTATTCTATTTGGGGGTAAGAAAGGAAGGGATTCTCCTCCCAAAAATGTCAGTTCTGCTATTTCAGTCTATAGAGATAAGGAGCTTTGTTCTTCGCTCCGGTTAACCTTTTTTCCAAACGCTCGAGTACATCCATATCCAAAATTTTCTTTTGAAAGTTGCTGCGGGTAAATTCCTTTTCAAATATCGTCTCATAAATTTGTTGCACTTCTTTCATGGTAAACTTCTCGGGAAGTAGATTGAAGGCATTGAATTTATGATCAATGTCTGTCCGGAGCGCCGCTAATGCTTCCTGAAACACCTCGTCGTAGTGCATGATCAGTTCGGGTACTTCCTGTATGGGACACCAGTCTATCGAAACGTCGAACTGCGTCAGTTTGGGACTGACTCGTTTCATATCCACCAGGGCATAGTAACCAATGGAAATAAAACGCTTTGTAAACCAGGCATACGCATTGGAATTGTTCGTCTCCGTAAGAAATTTTCGGTCTTCGGAATAATTGGATTGTATCAGCGCATCCAAAAACTGCTTCCGTTTGTTGTCGGCCCTTCCAAAAACCTTGAACTGCTCCAGGTAAATATCTTGAAAACCGGTTCGGTCTTCCAAAATTCGCTTCGCGGCCTCATCGAGGTCCTCTTCCTGCTTAATAAAGCCGCTGTGAAGCGCATAAAAATTGCCCTTGAAGGCCAGTTTGGAAAGCAACACCTTCAATTGGCGGTTTTCGTAACCAAAGATGACACAATCGATCGCTACCTGTGGAATATAGTTTTTATCGCTCAAAACGTCCATACGAATACCAGTAAATGGTGCCAATTATTTAATAGCTCTAAGCTACTCCGAGTAAACCAAGCGTGCTCCTGTGATTGATAGCAATATTAGTAAAAAAATATAAAATATATTGTATATTTTTTTATACAATAAAAAAATTGGATACTTTTGATTCCTTATCAAATGCGTCGTTATGAAATCGATACCAAAATACCTGCCTGTACTGCTCGTTGGGCTAAGCCTTTCCTGTGCCAGCGAAAAGGAGACAGTGGAAACTTCTGCTCTTTTTGACTTTTCCGAAATGGAGCAGATTGCCGAAGTAGACGAACGCTACCAATCGATCAATGTAGAGATGTGTGAAGTGGTCGGTGGCGATTTCTGGGTACCCTACAGTCAAATTGATACGGCGAAAGTTCGGGCCCTTGGTTTTGCTGGTCTCAAGCAGCGCATCCCCTCCATCAACCTATACGATAAAAAACTTCGTACCCTTGCAAAGGGGCTCGGCCCCATGTACATTCGGGTAAGCGGCACCTGGGCCAACACCACGTATTTTCAGGACAATGACGCGCCGAAAATGAGCCAGGCACCCGAAGGCTATGAAAATGTATTGACCCGGGCTGAATGGAAAGGCGTCATCGATTTTTGCAAGGCCATGGATGCCAAATTGGTTACCTCTTTTGCCAATAGTGAAGGAATACGTGATGTAAACGGGAACTGGACGGCTGCACAGGCAGCGCCACTTTTGGACTACACCCATTCAATCGGTGGGGAGATCCATGCTGCGGAGATGTTCAATGAACCTTCACATGCCAGCCATGGCGGCGCACCCGAGGGATATGACGCGGCGCGGTACGCGGAAGATTTCGCGGCTTTCGAAGCGTTCGTATCCCAAACGGCGCCGGAGATGAAAATCATGGGGCCCGGATCGACCGGTGAAGGGGGAATCATCCCGGGAATTGATTCAACCCTGACCACCGATAAAATTCTTACGGCCAGTCCGGCGCCGGAATTTGACATATTTAGCTACCATTACTACGGAGGTGTCTCCCAACGATGCATGGGCCAACTTACCCCGGAAAATGCATTGAGCGAGGAATGGCTTTCAAAGACCGAGGAAGGACTTGCCTATTATGAAGAAGCCCGAGACCAATACCTGCCCAATGCTCCCCTATGGTTGACCGAAACCGCCGAAGCGGCCTGTGGCGGGAATCCCTGGGCAGCTACCTATATCGATAGCTTCCGCTACCTGGAACAGTTGGGGAGACTGGCGAAAGAAGGCGTTCAGGTGGTCATGCACAATACCTTGGCGGCTAGTGAATATGCCTTACTCGAACAGGGCACCCACGATCCACGGCCTAATTACTGGGCCGCTCTATTGTGGAGTAAATTCATGGGAGAAAAGGTATACGATGTAACAGCTTCTATGGATGGACCAGACCTATTTGTGCACAATTTGAAAAATGCTCCCAATGGCTATGCTGTACTGTTGGTAAATCCAAAAGACACCGAGACCTCCTTTCGTATTCCAGCGGATGCCGTGCAGTACCTGCTCACGGCCGATGACATTCTTTCCAAAGAGGTCAAACTGAATGGGGAAGTACTTCAACTCAAATCCGATGATACCTTACCTGAAATCCAGGGCAAGAATGTGCAGGCCGGGGAGTTGGTGATGCCTTCGCATAGCATTCTATTTTTGACCTTCCACAATCTGTAAAGCAAAAAAACGAACCAAAACCACTCCTATTCCAACGGGGGCATACATGACGTGCCTGAGGAATCGAAGGCAAGGTTAATGTTTGGGTTGTTGGATGTCGTATTTTTATTTTCTCCTGTGTGTACAGGATATTCTAATAAACCAAATGTATCATTTAGTTGAACAAGTTTGACATACCGATCCATCAAAAAGAATCAGACATAAGCCTTTTCTTCTGCAAACTTCACCAATTCGCTCAATGAAATTTTGCCTATTACATAATCTCTAATTATTTCAACCCCTTTTGGTGTTGGTTTAAAACCTTCAAACATATTACTTCCTAAAGCATTTGCTGTCCTTTCTAATATCTTTAAATCTGAAAACTTCACTCCCATTATTGTCAGATTATTCCTGTCAATTTCGATTGTATTAAACATATGCTTTGTGGATAAATCCTCAACGAATTTACAAAAACCCTCATTTTTCACTTATATCCCTCTGTTTTAGAATGGTGCATTACGTCAGTATAAAGCTATGTCTTGGAAGGAGAGTTGCGTGTATACGGACTATGTAACCCAACGCATTCCCTGGTTTTGTTCGACAAATTAAGCATTTCGGAGATTGAAGCAAAAAACAAACCGGTTTTTCACATGCCAGCGCTTTGCCAAAAATTTAGGATACGCAAGGCCCGGCCCCAGTCACAATTGCTGCTCATTTCCCCAGGTCGTCCCCACTCGACTTTCAAACGCTAGTGCTTTCGGTGCGCCAATGTTTCAAAGAATCCGCCGATTCTGATCCCAAAGATGTCCTTTCCAAGCTGGGATGATTTCGATGGTCTGGTTTCATCATCTCATTAACAGCATGCATTGAAATTGACAATGGCATTCACCGGAGGGTATCTATTGTTTGAAGAAGACAATTATAGAGACGTGTACTGCTCACTCAAATCACCAGAGACCCACCGCTCCGTTAGCTATATACTGCTTCCGAACGCCACCTCAAACCCCCGCTCCACCAATAATTTCCAGCTCCTGCCCTTTGGCTGGCGGCCCGTCCAGTAGGGGCATGGCCTTCATGATGAGTTCCCGTACCCCTTCTACGTTTAGGGATTGGTCGTGGTCCTCTTTGCTGTCCCAGATTTCGGTAACGTATACGGAATGGCTATCCGCTTTGTCGGTTCCGATTACATATAACCGGCATCCTTTGGCGGTAGCCACCAAATGGGACGCTTGCAATAAAATCGCAGCCAGTGCGTCCTGATGTCCGGGCTTTGCGGTCAATTTGCCATTCAATAGGTATTGGTTCATTTTATACGGATTAGCATTTATTGTTCTAATTAGCGGCCAAAGGTAACGATACCATCTTTTACTTTTTTCCCGGCAAACCTACCGGCTTCACCCCCTTACCACCCGGTGCTCCGCCACAAACTTCGGATCCAGCGTTACGCCCAACCCCGGTCCCGTCGGAACGGTCACTTTGCCGCCTTTGCTGGAAAGGCTGGAACTAGGACTTTCCAGGGGAATGTCATTATTAAAACCCTTGAATTCGTGGTACGGCCCGGCATTGGCAACAGCCGATACAAAGTGCATCATGTACAGGTAACCCAGGCCCGAACCGGAAATATGGGGCGTACAGGGTTTTCCTTTCAGCGCCGCCATTTTGGCCACTTTCATCGAGCGAACCATTCCCCCAAAATAAAAAATATCCGGCTGCACGATATCCAGGGCATCCTCCTTGATCAGCCAGCGAAAACCATGCAGGCTGGGCTCCTGTTCCCCACCGGCTACTGGAATGTTTACAGCATCGCAGACCGCTTTGGTCTCTTCGTACCAGTCAAACGGCACGGGTTCCTCGTAAAAATCATAGGCATACTCCTCCATGATCTTCCCAATACGTATGGCCTCATCAGCGGTATAGGAACCATTGGAATCGGCATAAATCGTCATCTCCGGACCAAAACGCTCCCGCACCAGCGGAATCAGTGCTTCGGTCCTTCCCGGAGGAAAATCGGCATTGTGACTCATCCGCCCTCCTACCTTGAATTTCAGCGCACGCGCTTCGGTTTCCCGGACTTGCTTTTCAATCAGGTCAATGGACGCTTCGGCCGACTTGCCCCGGTAATTATTGGCCTGGTACACGGCGATCTCCGGATGGTAGATGGTTTCTGCCAGGAGGGCTCCCATGCTTTTTCCAGCCAGTTTTCCCAACAAATCCAGAATGGCAAACTCCAAGGTGGCCAAGGGCACCCAGAATGCCAGGTTTTGCAGCTTGTAATTGCTCTGGTACACGTACACCTCCTCCAAAAGCTTTTCCCATTCCCGGGCATCCTTACCGATAAAAAAGGGCTGAATGCGGTTGACAAAAATGGGGTACAGGTGCTTCATCTGCATGTTATTGCTTACGGATAGCCCTTCGGCACCCGCTTTGGAGCGAACGCGGCAGATAAAGTTGTCTCCCTTGCGCAGCAATTCTACCGTCTCAATCCATACCGGATCCTTCAGCGCATCCAGACGCAAAACCGGTTCGGCCAAAATTCGGTCCAATGCTTCTTCCTGTCGGCGTCGTTCTTCCACCACATTTCCCCGAGATCCGCTCGTAAAGGCTGTCATCCCTACCATTGCGCCGAGGGCAGAACGCTTGATAAATTTCCGTCTATTCTCTTTCATGGTTTACTTATTTCCTGCTACGTTTAATTCCACCGCATACAGTCCGGTTCGTGCCGTTACAAAAAGGGTTTTGCCCTCGGGTCCGCCAAAAGCGAGATTGGAAGGGGTCTCCGGAAAGCGGATGGTCCCCAGCAGGCGTCCGTTAGGGGCAAATACCAGCACCCCGCCCGGCCCGGTAGCAAAGAGGTTGCCTAGCGCGTCTACTTTGATTCCATCCGGATTTCCGTTTCCGGGAAGGCTGGATGCATTGAAAAACAAGCTTCCCTTGCCCACCTTTCCTCCTTTACTGACGGGGTATTTCATGTACTTTTTGGGCCGGTCCGAATTGGCCACGTAGAGCGTGCGCTCATCCGGCGACAGGGCCAAGCCGTTGGGCCGGTACAAGTCCTCTACCAATAGCTTGATTTTTCCCTTGTGGTACCGGTACACACCAAAGATACCCAGGGTATCGCTGGCACCCGCCGGCAAGCCGTACGGGGGATCGGTGAAGTAGATGGCACCGTTGCTGTGGACAATCAGGTCATTGGGACTGTTGAGCCGGATACCTTTGAATTCCCGCGCCAGGGCTTGGTACTCCCCATCCGGGCTAAGCCGGGCAATCTTTCTGCCGCTGTGTTCGGCGATCAGTAAATTCCCTTCCGCATCGTAGGTCAGGCCATTGGCATTGTTACTCGGCGTCCGAAACGGGCGTACTTCCTCACCAGGGATCCACTGATAAATGGTATTGGCAGGAATATCGCTAAAAAGCAGGTAACCCTGCTCCTTGTTCCAAACGGGCCCTTCGGTAAACCGAAAGCCGTCGGCTAGTTTCTCAATGGATGCATCCGCTGCAATCAATTCCAGCAGCCCCGGATTTTTAATATCCAGGTGCTGCCCCCAGACTGGGAGGGACAAAAGGGCAAACAAAAATAAAAGCAATCGGCATTTCATGGTCTCTTGGGATTTGGGTTACGACAAGTCAACGGAAGCAAACCGTGTCGATTTAACCGCCCGATTTACAGGGCCGGTATTCGCGAAGGCGACCGGTCTTCCAGGGGAAATATACTTCAATTACCGGTAAATTCCATGCGCTTCGCTCCGAATTGGCAGGAAAAACGAGGGAAAGAGGTCAATAGCTCATTTCGTCGATTTTCACCTTTCCCCGGAAAGTAAGGTACACAAAAGTGGTATAGCCGATAACCAAGGGTGTGCCGATGGCAGCAAATGTCAGCATGATTCCCAGGGACTTATCCGAGGCGGCGGCGTTGTAAACGGTAATCGTGTATTGGGGATCCAGGGTGGAGACGAGTAGATTGGGGTACAACTCAATGGCTACCAACACCAGCAACAAACTGATGGTCAGGGAGGAAAACAAAAATGCTTGTCCGTATTTCTTCTTGCTTGAAAGGCGGGGCACATTGGCAATGCTCAAAAATACCAGCAGCGGTACCACAAACAAAACGGGCTGATTCCGAAAGGTATCCGACAGATGCGGAATGTAGATCAGCGTGTATAGCGAGGTGATGCCAAAACTCACCATAAAGAAAATCATACCCTTTTTGAGCAAAACCGTCAGTTTGGCGTACATCCTGCCTTCCGTTTTCAGCAGCAGGTAAATGGCCCCATGGCTCATCATCAGCGCCAGGGTAGAGATCCCCACCATTAAGGCAAAAGGATTGAGGAAAGTAAATAAGCCCCCGCCCTCGTATTCAAAATTTTCCCCGATTGGCAGCCCCAGCAGCACGTTTCCGAGGACCACTCCCAGTAAAAAGGGTAAAACGATACTGGACAGGGAGTAGGAGATATCCCACATCTTTCGCCACCAGGCCATCTCTTCCTTTCCGCGGAATTCGATGGATACGGCCCGAAAAATAATAAATACCAAGAACAGCATAAAAGGCACGTACATACCGGACAGCAAGGTAGCATACATCACCGGAAACCCGGCGAAAAGGGCTCCCCCTCCGATAACCAGCCAAACCTCGTTTCCATCCCATACCGGACCGATTGCATTCAGCGCCAGGCGCCGGCTTTTTTCCTCTTTAAAAAACAAGTGCCAGGCGCCTGCACCAAAATCAAATCCATCCAGAATGGCGTAGCCCGAAAAAAGGCCGCCAACAACAAGAAACCAAAGAGTGGGATAGTCAATACCGGCTAATGTTTCCATGGATCAGCTTTTTGGTGTGGAAAAGGATTGGGCCACTTCCCGCTGAAACGGACGGTCATCGTCGTCTTTTTCGTCGTAGGGCCCATGTTTTATCTTTTTATTCAACAAGTACAAAAACAGGAACAGTAGTAAGGTATACACCAGGAAAAACAAAATCAATGAAAAAAGCACCTGATTTTCAGTCACGGACTTGCTGAGTGCATCGCTGGTGCGCAAAAGACCGTACACAACCCAGGGTTGCCGGCCCATTTCTGCGGCAAACCAGCCCACCTGATTGGCAATCTGGGGCAGAATAACGGAAAAGGAAAATACCCAAAGCAGGCGGTTGCTCGCAAACAAATCACCCCGCAACCATTTGTAACAGGCAAACAGGGTCAGGGCGATGAGAAACATCCCGATGGATACCATGATGTGGTAAAACTGAAAAACGGCATTTACCTGCGAGGGGCGGTCCTCCTCCGGGAAGGCATTGAGACCCGTAACCGGTGTATCGAATCGGTAATCCAGCAAGAAGGAGAGCCCTCCAGGCACCTTTACTCCCCACACCTGTTGCGATTCTTTGTCTACCCATCCAAATAGGTACATGTCTCCGGGGGCCTTCGCGTCGAAATGTCCTTCAAAAGCCGCCAGCTTGGCGGGCTGATTTACTGCCACCCCATTGGCCGAACTGTGGCCGGAAACCAACTGGGAAAGGGAAAAAACGGTAGCGACTACCAAAGCGATGCGAAAGGCTTTCTTGGAGATATCCACAAACCGCCCCTTGCGGAGGTAGTAGGCATGCACGCTTAGCACCAAAAAGGCCCCTGCCAGAAAAGCACCCTGCCAGGTATGGATCAGGCGGTCCATGCTGGAGGGGTTGAATACCATTTCCCAGAAATCGGTGATCTCGGCCCTGGCCTGCATCCCCTCTCCCACCACGTGGTACCCAGCCGGTGTTTGCTGCCAGCTGTTGGCGATCACGATCCAAACCGCCGAGAACATGGAGCCCAAAAATACACCCAGGGTAGCCACCCAATGCACCCAGGGTTTTACCCGGTTCCAGCCGAAAAGCAAGATCCCCAAAAAACCGCTTTCCAGGGCAAAGGCAAAAATTCCTTCCGCCGCCAGGGCACTCCCAAATACATCTCCCACGTACCGGGAGTAGGTGGCCCAATTGGTGCCAAATTCAAACTCCATGACGATACCTGTGGCCACGCCAATACCGAAGGTGAGCGCAAAAATACGGGTCCAAAACTTCGCCAGGATTTCGTATTCCTTGTTTCCCGTTTTCAGATACCAGGATTCCATGATCACCATGATCAAACCCAAACCGATGCTAAGCGGCGGGTAGATGTAATGGAAGGCTACCGTAAACGCAAATTGAATGCGGGATAAAATCTCTACGTCCATCGTCTATTTTTTTTAATAAACTGGTCTTTTCTACCACAGCCGTCCGTTTCAGTAGAGCCGTGCCTCACCCTTTCGGCAACAAACAAACGCCTCTCCCAGGCGGACTCTGGCTTGTGCCTGCTTTCCCCCTGCAAACCGAGAACGTGCTACTTCGCTCAGGGCCTACGCTCGGTAAATCTCCGAAAAGATACAGAGAAAACCCATCCCGGCGGCCTTGAATTTTCCTGAGATTTATCAGCAACGACCGGACAGCAGGCTACCGCTTACCGGGCTGATAGGTCTCCTCCGCTCTGGATTCCACGTCCTCCCGGTAGTAGGCCACCTCTTTGAATGTTCCGGAAGCGTACATTTCGGCCTGATCGTCAAAATGGGGAGAAGTTGGATCCGCATTTTGTCCTCCGGCCAGGAGGCTTTTGGCACGTACCTTTTCGCCAAACTCTACCGCCGCCACAAAGCTATTGCCGGAGGAGCCGTACAGTTTTTTGGTGTTTTCGCGGGCACTGGCGCCAAATGAGGCCAGGGCACCCCAGCGGCCCGAGGCCAGTCCGATGGGAAGGCTTTCCAGGGAATCATCGTAGGCCAGGTCAATATCTCCACTGAGCCGCTGAAAGCGGTTGATTTCACCCCAGGGGATATTCCAGGTGCCAAAATCCGCTTCCAATTGCGCGAGCGCCTGTTCAAACGCCCCCACCAACGCTTCCGGTTGGAGATCCAGGGCAGTACCATCCTGTTGATTAAACGGGATCAAGGCATAGGGGCTGCCAATCAACCGGGCGAAAGCCATGCCGTAAAAATGACCCAGACTCATGGCCACGGATGCTTCTCCGGTGCGGTAATCCCATTCCCGCAATAGCTCAAATGCCTGGGCGGTTTCTCCCTGCGGCATGCCAACGGTTTCGTAGGCTTGCTCCAGAAGCGGTACCAGGTACGCGAATGCAGGCAAATAGGAATCGTATCCCAGCGCAATCAAATCGTCCAGGGAAACCTCGCTGGCCTCGGAAAGCAAGTCTACTGCATGGATGCCCCGGAAGTTTTCGGCATCTGGAGCCATGTAATAGGGGTAGTTTTCTTTCTTGGGACTAAAAGGCCCTGCCGCCGTAAAGGGCGTGGAGTTACAGTTTTGTATCCAGCCGCTTTCCGGATTATGAATCACAATGCTTTCGTCCACCGTGTGCAGCCCCTGCCAATCCGTAGCGGGATTGCTGCCGTCTACCGGCTTCGAAAAATCAAAAGAGGTATCTCTTTTCGGAATAAAATTGCCATGAAAATAGGCAATATTGCCAGAGGCATCGGCAAAAACCGTATTGTTGGAAGAATTGGTCCGGATCGCCATCATCTCTTCGAAAGCCTCGTAATTATCCAATTTGGTACGGGTAAAACTTTGGATCAGCGCATTGACCGGATCCCAGTTGATTTTGGTTGCCACCCACTTGTCGTCCAGTTGGTGAGTGACCGGCCCGTGGTGGGTTCGGTACATGGTAAAGGTTTTTTCCTTCAAGCCATCCGATGTGGAGTAATTTAAGGTGACAGGGATCTCTTCTACAGCTCTCCACTCCTCTCCGTACGCATATTCATAGCCATCTTCGGTTTCCCTTACTTCTTCCATAAACTCATCCATGAAATCCAGGCGGGTGGAGGTATGCATCCAGCCTGTTTTTTCGTTGAAGCCCTGGTACACAAAAAACTGACCCCAGGTAACGGCCCCGTAGGCATTGAGCCCTTCCTCACTCACCACATGTATCTCCGGGCGAAAGTAAAACGAGGTATGGGGGTTGATTAGCAATAGCGCATGGCCACTGGCACTCCGTTCCGGAGCGATGGCTATGCCATTGGAACCTCTCGGTTCTTCGTAGGGATCCGGATGGAGCAAGCCGTCGCCAAATTCGCTGTAGGCCAATCCTTGTTGCTCTTCGTAAAATGCCCGGATGCGTTGTGTGGAAATGCGTTCGATGTCTCCGCCAATAGACCCTTCGCTAAAATACATGGGAAACCAGGGCTGGTAGTGGGTCAGCACCCGGGGTTCTACCTCCGGATGGGTTTCGAGGTAGTAATTGACCCCGTCCGCAAAGGCATCGCACAATTCCTGCAGCCAGGAAGGGGCTGCTTCGTAGGCCGCTTTTGCTTCCGCTTCGGTCATGTACAGCCGGGCGCGTAAATCGCTGTAAAGGGCCTCTTCTCCTTCCAATTCGGCCAGCCTGCCGGTCGCCCAGATGTAATTTCGCTCCACCCGGCGAAAATCATCTTCGCATTGGGCATAGAGCATGCCAAAAACGGCATCGGCATCTGTTTTGGCGTAAATATGGGGGATTCCGTAATCGTCGCGGATGATGGTCACCTGCGCTGCCCGATCTTCCAGGCTGCGGATTTCCGTTCCGACCGGTTCCTGGCAGGTCCAAAAAGAAAGGGCCAGTACTACTAGCAGTAATTTTTGCATGATTGGTGGTTAAAGGTTTACAGGCAGCGGCCAAAAAATGACAACCACCGCTTTAGGGTGGATGATTTCGGACCGTTGCTACCCGTGTTCAATATTAGGGAAAAATCCAGTTTCAGGCAATAAAAACCGCAATGCAGATTGATTTTTACTGAGAGGATTTCAAAAACTGCCGTTAATAACCCAACGCCCACTAAAAAAACAACCCCTTACCAAATTGCCATCGGTGTAGCTACAGCGATTTCTGTTGAATTATTGACTTCCACAGCTTGCAACCCAAAAAAGCCAGCAGCCGAAACAGCGTGTGTTGGCTATTGGCTTCTGAAAAACTGGCTTGTAGTGCCCGGTTGGTTCCGTGGCTGCCAAATTTAAGTAACAGGTGTAGCTCCTGAAAAAGGCGTTAGTTTACCAACGTAATGGTACCGGAGTTAACCTCTCCCCTAATGGTATGGGGCGAACCATTGTCGATTTTTAGGATACCGGAGGATTGGCTTTCGCCAATTCTGGCCCTTCCGCTGCCGGTATGGATGTCGTAATTGAATGCGCGGAGGTCGCTATGGGTCTGTAGTGATATCGTTCCGGAGGAAGCCTTGAAAGACGTGTGCTCGCTCAATCCAATATTCCTCCCGGATACCTTTCCAGAGCTGAGATGTACCCTGCCCAGCGTTTGCACCCCATCCATATCAATTTTTCCTGAACTCAATGTGACATGTACCAGGCCATTGATCCCCTCCAATTCCATCGCTCCACTTGATGTTTCTGCATTCAGATCTCCCTCCAGCTGTTTCAGGATTATTTTACCCGATGAAACGGTAGCAACCGTTTCTCCCTTGAGCGACTCGCCGACTACCTCACCGGAACTTGCAGCGAGGTACAACTCGGGTGCTTCCAGGTGTTTGGCGTGAACACGGCCGGAATTCACCTCCAAATCGATGTGTTCACCGATTACGTTTTCGGCACGCACGGTACCGGAACCGGCATGCATTCGCAAGGAAAGGTCGGTAGGACCGGTAAGTCGTATGTGTCCTTCAGACCGGCCGAAACCCAGCCCGTTACTTTCCAGACGGACAATCAGTGTCTCACCCTCCACCCGATAGGAAATATTTTTCCCCCCGTTTGAGGTGGACCGAAGCAATGCGTCCAGGGATACCTCCTCCAGGTCCGGATTGCCCAGGTACGTTGCGGGAAGGAAACCGGCGTCAACCTCGACGGAGGTGATCTCCGCAAAACTCTCCTCAATATCGGAAACGGTTTCTAATTGGGCATCCAAACAAGACGTGAGAGAAAAAATAGCGAATACCAGTAATCCGGCAGTTGGCGCGTTTCTAGTGGAAGGAAAATTAAACTGCCAGATTTTCTTTCCCGGTTTTTTAGGTAGTTTTTTCATTTTGTAACGTTATTGAAACGATTGGTTTTTTTTAAAGGACACGTAATCCAAACCGATGCCAATTTTCGAAACCTCTCCCAATCGATGGATTTAGGCGTACTTTCCTCCATGAAGCTATTGGAACAGTGATTCTAATTGTTCAAAAACGGACAGAATTGCTTTGCATACCGGACATAGGAAATTGTTTCTAGAAATAGGGCATGGAATACCGGAAAGCTGACTACCTGCCGCTCCTCCAAGGCTTCTCCAACATGATTTGCAGCATACCAAACAGAGAAACGCTCCATCCGAAAATCCCCGAATCGTATCTTAGCACTGTTCAGTTTGGCAATTTTTTTTATATTTAAGCCGAAATCGCCGGTTTTTCTATGCAACCCCGACTCCCAGACATGCCTACTGTCCCTTACTATGCGGTCATTTTCACCAGCATCAAACAGCCCGAAGCAGGGCAGGATTATGTGGATATGGCCCAGGAGATGGAAGACCTGGTACGGAACCAAACCGGATACCTGGGGCATGAGTCCGCGAGAGACAGCCTGGGCATCACGGTAAGCTACTGGGACAGCCTGGAGGCCATCGCTGCCTGGAAAAAAGAAGCCCGCCACCGCATGGCTCAGCAATTGGGCCGGGAAAAATGGTACCAACACTACACCATACGTATTTGCAAAGTTGAGAAAGAATACAGCTTTTAATTCCCCTTTATTCCTACCAAACGTTCACGCCACCATGACAACCAAATTACATGCACTATTCACCCTTGCTTCGGCCCTTTTACTGCTTTCCTGTTCCGGATCCCCGGAAACCGCCACCCGGGTCTTTACGGGCGGCATTCTCTACACCGTAAACGAACAGCAGCCGACCGCCGAAGCCCTTGCCATTCAAGGGAATCGGATCGTGTATGTGGGCGACCTGGATGGCATACAGCCATTTATCGGACCCGAAACGGAGCAGATCGACCTGCAAGGCAACATCCTGACTCCCGGTTGGATTGAGGGGCACGGGCACTTTATGGGATTGGGTTATAATGAATTAAACCTGGATTTATCCGCTACCAAAAGCTTTCAGGAAATCGTTGCTAGGGTAAAGGAGGCAGCCGAGCGAACACCGGCAGGCGAGTGGATCACCGGCAGGGGCTGGCACCAAAGCAAGTGGACCGAATCTCCGGGAAAGGAAGTGGCCGGTTTTCCCCTTCATCAGGCGCTAAGCGAAGCTTCGCCCGATCACCCCGTGTTTTTGTACCATGCCAGTGGGCATGCCGGCTTTGCCAATGCGCGGGCCATGGAATTGGCTGGACTGATGTCCCTGGGAAAGGAGCAACTACCCAAATCGGAGCAGCTGGAAGGCGGCGAAATCCTCCGGGATGAAAACGGCAATCCCACTGGCTTATTCAATGAAACCGCCATGGGTTTGATCAGCCGGCACATTCCCGCCAATAGCCCCGAAAAAGACCGGCAGGCGTTCGAATTGGCACTGGCGGCCTGCCACCGGCACGGCATCACCGGATTTCACGACGCGGGCATTGGTTCCAAAACCGTGGATCTGTACCGGCAAATGAAGCGAGACGGAAAAATGAAAATCCGCATGTACGCCATGCTGGCTGGAAGCAATCAGGAATTTCTGAACGAATGGCTGGAAAAAGGGCCGGAAATCGACAGCCTGCTCACCTTCCGCTCGATCAAACTGAGTTGCGACGGGGCGCTGGGATCCAGAGGGGCCTGGCTCCTGGAAGCCTATACCGACCGACCGGGCCATTTTGGCCACGAGACCCTGCCCATGGAATACGTCTACGAGGTTTCCAAAAAAGCCCTGAAAAAAGGGTTTCAGGTCTGCTCCCATGCGATCGGAGACCGGGCCAACAAGGAAGTCCTGGACCGGTACCAGGCTGCCCTGAAAGAATTTTCTGACAAACGGGTCGACCACCGCTTTCGTATCGAACATGCCCAGCACCTACACCCGGACGACATTCCACGCTTTGCCGCTCTGGGCGTCTTGCCGGCCATGCAGGCCATTCACCTCTCTTCGGACAGACCCTGGGCCATTGATCGCCTCGGCGAAAAGCGTATCAAGGAAGGGGCCTATATGTGGCAGGCCTTGCTGCAATCCGGCGTACCCATCATCAACGGTACCGACGTACCGGTGGAACCCATCCACCCGTTGGCGAATTTCTATGCCAGCATTACCCGAAAAACCCTGGATGGCAGCCCGGAAGAAGGCTACGAGGCGGATCAAAAAATGACCCGGGAACAGGCCCTGCGCAGCTATACCCTGGATGCTGCCTATGGGGCATTTGAAGAAAACATGAAAGGCAGTCTGGAAGTGGGCAAAGTGGCCGACTTTGTGGTCTTTGACCGCAACATCATGGAAATACCCGAGCAGGAACTGCTGGAAACCAAGGTGCAAATGACCGTAATCGACGGGGAAATAGTTTACGAACAATGATATCTATCATGCCATCAACTCGGGGAAATACGGTAAACTATTTTTACCTTGCATGAAATACCTTACTGAATGATCCATCGGATAATCGCTTTTAGCGTAAAAAATAAATTCATTGTTCTTCTGGCGGTACTGGCTCTTGTAATCTGGGGGCTTTTTTCTTTTCAGCGCCTATCCATTGGCTCCGTTCCAGACATCACGAGCAATCAGGTTCAGATCATCACCGTGGCCCGAAACCTGGCCACGGAGGAGGTGGAGCAATTTATCACGTTTCCGATCGAACTTGCCGTGGCCAATTTGCCCGGAGTCGAAGAAATTCGCTCGGTCTCCAAATACGGCCTATCGACCATCACCGTGGTTTTTGACGAGGGAATGGGGACCTACCTTCCCCGGCAATTGATCGGCGAGAAACTGGCACAGGCCAGCAAAGACATTCCGGCACATTTTGGCAGCCCGGAGATGGCTCCCATTTCCACCGGACTGGGCGAAATCTACCAATACACGCTGGAAACCCGCCCGGGCTACGAAGACCGCTATTCGGTAATGGACCTGAGAGAAATCCAGGATTGGCTGATAAAGCGGCAACTAACTGGCATCGAGGGCGTGGTGGAAATCAATACCTGGGGCGGCTACCTCAAGCAGTACGAAGTAGCCATGCAGCCCGAAAAACTCCGCAGCATGGATATCTCCCTGCTCGAAGTCCTGCAGGCCCTGCAGGATAACAACGAAAATGCCGGCGGCGCCTACCTGGAAAAAAACCAAACCAATTACTTTATTCGCGGGGAAGGAATGATCCAATCCCTGGAAGACATCCGGAAAATCGTAGTGACCAACCGGGGCGGGGTACCCCTGACTATTGCCGATCTGGCCGAGGTGCGCTTTGGCTACGCCACCCGGTTTGGTGCCATTACGGGCAACGGGCAAGGAGAAAAAGTGCTGGGGCAGGTCATGATGCTGAAAGGAGAAAACTCCTATGCGGTTATCAAAAACGTAAAGGAACGCATAGCCGAGGTTGAAAAAATCCTTCCGGAAGGAGTCTACATTAACGGATTCCTGGACCGCTCCGTATTGATCGACAAGACCACCTCCACCATCCAGGAAAACCTCATTCTGGGTGCCTTGTTCGTGATCTTTATTTTGGTCGTGCTGATGGGCAACTTTCGCAGCGGTTTGCTGGTGGCTTCGGTTATCCCGCTTTCCCTGCTTTTTGGTATCTCACTGATGAGCCTTTTTCGTGTAGATGCCAACCTACTCAGTCTGGGGGCCATTGACTTCGGAATTCTGATTGACGGAGCGGTAGTGGTGGTGGAGTACGTGGTGTACCAAATGGGAAAAAAATTCCCCGGGCTGACCGGAAAAGCCCAAAAAGAGGGAGTGGATAAATTGGTCATCGATAGCTCAAACCGGATGATGAACGCTGCCATTTTTGGGCAGATCATCATCCTGATCGTGTTTATCCCCATCCTGAGTTTTACCGGAGTGGAAGGTAAAATGTTTCAACCCATGGCCCTGACCTTTATGTTTATCCTGGCCGGGGCCATGATTCTTTGCCTGACCTATGTACCTGTAATGGCCGCCTTGTTTGTCCGACCCTCCAAAAACGAAAACGAGACGCTATCTGCCCGGATTATCCGCACCGTACACGGTTGGTACGAGCCGGTACTGATCCGGGCCCTGAAGCATTCGAAGTTTGTCTTAATCACGGCCCTGATTGCATTTGGAAGCAGCCTGTTTGTCTTTTCCAGGCTGGGAGGAGAGTTTTTGCCCACGCTGGACGAAGGAGATTACGTGATCCAACCCGTACTGAAGCCGGGTACCTCCCTGGCCCAGACCATTGAAATCACCACCAAAATCGAGTCCATACTGCTGGAGAAATTTCCCGATGAGGTGGAGCAAGTGGTCAGCCGAATCGGGGCTGCCGAGATACCCACGGATCCCATGTCCATGGAGATGTCGGACATTATCATCAAGCTACGCGAGCCAGGCGATTGGTCCCGGGCTGAGGGAAAGGCCGATTTGGCCAATCAGATGACCGCCGAACTATCGGTCTTGCCGGGAATCACCTACCAGTTTACCCAGCCCATCGAAATGCGTTTCAACGAACTGCTCACGGGGGTGCAATCCGACCTGGCCATCAAAATATTTGGGGAAGACCTGGAAACCCTCTACCGCTACGGCTTGGAAGCCGCCTCCATTATTCGCGACGTGGAAGGCATCGACAACATCAAAGTGGAACAGTTGGTAGGCCTGCCACAGGTGTCCATCCGGTACAATCGGGACAAACTGGCCCTGTACGGTCTGTCCATTGCGGATGTCAATCAGGTAATTCGCACGGCCTTTGCGGGTAGCGCGGTGGGAACCATTTTCGAAAAGGAGCGCCGATTTGACCTGGTCTTGCGGCTGGATCGGGAAACGGTGAGTACGGAGGTGGTGGAAGAATTGAGTCTACCCCTGCCAAATGGAGAGAAAATCCTATTGAAGCAGGTCGCCGATATTAGCTTTCAGTCCGGCCCGGCTCAAATTTCCCGGGACGACACCAAACGCCGCATTGTGCTGAGTCTAAACGCCAGCGAACGGGACGTGGAATCCATCGTAACCGATATACAGGCATTGCTGGACGCGCAATTGGATTTGCCCACCGGCTACTCCATCGCCTATGGCGGGCAGTTTGAAAACCTGAATCAGGCCCGGGACCGGCTCATAAAGGTGGTGCCGTTGGCCCTCTTACTCATTGCCATCATGCTTTACTTTACCTTTCATTCCGTTTCCGAAACCATTATGGTCTTTTTGTCCATCCCCCTGGCAGTAATTGGGGGGATTGTGGCGCTGTGGATCCGGGACATGCCTTTCAGCATCTCGGCAGGGATCGGATTTATTGCCCTGTTTGGCATCGCGGTGCTCAACGGCATTGTGCTAATCAGCTACCTGAATGACCTGGAATCCGATGGGGAAACCGATATCCACAAACGCATCCTGAAGGGCTGCAAAAACCGCTTGCGTCCCGTGCTCCTGACAGCCTCCACGGATATCCTGGGCTTTATTCCCATGGCCCTATCTACCTCTGCAGGGGCCGAGGTGCAACGACCCATCGCTACCGTGGTGATCGGGGGCCTGATCACCGCGTTTTTTCTGACCTTAATCGTGCTTCCGGTGGTGTATTACGTGGTAAAATCCAAAAAAATTCGGGGTTTTCGCCCAGGTAAAGCGCTAACTGCAGTGGTCCTGCTGTTTGGAATTCCCTTTCTGAGTCCGGCACAGGAACAGGCCATTGGTCCGGAAGAAGCCTGGGCCATGGCATTGGAAAACAACTACGAGCTGGCCGCTGCCCGTTTGTCGGTAGAAAACCGCGCCGTTTTGACTCGGACCGGATGGGACATCGCCCCTTCCCTGTTCTTTGTCGGGACGGAAGAAAACCAGCGTAACCTGGAGGGAGATGGGGTCAACTCTTTTGGATTTCAGCAGTACCTGGATTTTCCAGGCGTCTATATCGCACGAAAAAAAGTACTGGAAAAGGACCTGCTGCTGGAAGAAGACCGCTACGGCCTGCGGACCCTGGCCTTGAAAAAGCGCCTGTACAAGGCCTTTTACCAGTTGGATTACCTGGTAAAAAAGAAACGCCAATACGCAGGTTTTGACTCCCTGTACCAAAACCTGTACCAAGCCTCCGAGAAGCGCTATGCTTCCGGAATGACCAACAAGCTGGCCATGGTGATGGCAAAGGCCCGATCTGAAAAAATTCGGCTCAACTATTCCCAGCTGGATCAGGATATCCACATTGCCTACCAACAGGTGCAGGAAATCGTGCAAACCTCCGACACCTTGCGGATAAACGCTCCGGAATTGACGCTGGACATGGCCACCCTACCCCAACTGGAGGACCATCCCTCCTACGCTTACCTGCGCCATCAAAAGGAACGGTTTGCGGCGGAAACCAGGCAAATGCAAAACAAATTGCTGCCCGGGCTATACCTGCAATACATGTTCCAAAAAGTGGATGGCGTCAGTGGCTTTTTTGGCTACCAGGCGGGAATCCAGCTGCCGCTGTGGTTTGGCCCCTCCCGGGCCCGGGTACAGGCTGCACGGGTATCCGTCTACCGGTCCGAAAACGAAATCGACGCCCTTGGCATGCGCTACGAATCTGCCCTAAACCAGAAAAAATCGCTTCTCGAAAAGCAGCTCAATGAGTTGGACTATTACAACCGGGAGGCCCTTCCCCTGGCAAAAGAAATCGTCAGCACCGCCCAAACGAGTTTCGATAGCGGTGAAATCGACTACCTGGAGTTCATCCGAAGCCTGGAGTACGCCACCGAGATTGAAATGAACCACCTGGACCTGCGGAACGCCTACAACCAAACACTACTTGATATTCACTATTTCACCCTGCCATGAAAATCCGAAGCCTACTCTTTCTTCTTCTTGTCAGCGGACTTATGGCCTGCAACGACACCCCTCCTTCCTCCGGGGAAGCTTCCGAATCCGGAGATGCAACCGGCGAGTCCGAAGTTTGGCTCAGTCCCGAACAGGAGGTCATTACCGGCATTCGCCTGGGGAATTTTGTCAAACAACCCCTGGCTGATCTCGTAAAGGCGCCTGGATTTATCGACTCCCCTCCCCAGTACAAGGCCAGTGTAAACGCCTTTGCTACGGTATTTGTCGAAAAAATTCACGTAATCGTGGGCGATGAAGTCCAAAAAGACGAGGTGCTGGTAACCGCTTCCAGCCCGGAGTATGTGGCCATGCAGCAGGCCTATCTGGAAGCCCGAAATCAGCTAGCTGCGCTGGAAAGTGACTTTCTGCGAAAGCAGTCGCTGCGAGCGGACAATATTTCTTCCCAACGGGAATTCGAAGAAGCCCGGGCGGCCTTTCAATCGGCCCGCGGGCAAAAAGCCGCGCTGGAAAGTAACCTGCAACTGATGGGTGCAGACCTACCGGCCCTGGAGGAAGGTACCCTGGCGCCAAAAATTCAGATCAAAAGTCCGATCACTGGAAAAATTGCTATGCTGCAGACCTCAGTGGGGCAACACAGTGCCCCAAACGAAGTAATGATGGAAGTAATTAACAGCGAGCACCTGCACGTAGAAATGAAGGTTCTTGAACAAGACATTCCCAAAATAAAAGAGGGGCAGCCGGTGGTTTTTACCCTACCGGATTTTAAGGAGCAACTATTTCGTGGAGAGGTGTACCGAAAGGGAAACACCATCGACCCGGCCGGACGGTTTGTGCAGGTACATGCACACATGGACACCGAAAACCCCTCGTTTCTTCCCGGTATGTACATCAACAGTTACGTGGTGGTGAATCAGGACTCCATTTGGTCGGTGCCTTCCGGCGCTATTGTGCACGAGGGAAGCGAAACCTTTCTATTTGTCCTGCAGGAAAGCGGGGATGCGCAACGCAAATACCTGCGCAAGCAGGTGCGCACGGGCATAGAAGCCATGGGGTATACCGCCATCCTCAACCCGGACGAGGGGTTGTTTCGGGACAGCGTGGTCGTCTCCGGCACCTACTACTTGTCCAACGCCCTGAACGAAGCCGGGGGACACGATAACTAAATCAAGCCCTCTTCCAATAGTTCTTCGCCTGTTTTTATCGGACTAAGCCGGGTTAATTCCTCCTCCGCGTACAAGCGGGACCGAATCAAAAACCGAATCCCAAGTGGAATTTCCAGGGAAAAACTGCTTCCCCGTCCCGGCGTGGTATCGAGCGTCAATTGGGTATGTTTCCAGTAGTCAAATTGATCCGCATTCATAAAAAAATCACATCCGTACACCTTTCCCATCCAAATATCCTGGGAACCGATTTTAAAATCCCCTTTTTCAAAACACATGGGTGCCGAACCATCGCAGCAACCGCCGCTTTGATGAAACATCAACTCCGAACCGTACTGCTTTCGTAGCCGGTCGATTACCTCTTTTGCTTTTTCCGTGATGCATACACGAGGGACTGTCGCTGTCATTTTTTTTGGTTATTTGGGGTGCATAGCTGGAAAAACAATGACCGCTCCCATTGGGAGCGGCCCTTGCGTCCGTTAAAAGAAACCCAACTTATTCTTATCGTACGAAATAAGCATGTTCTTGGTTTGCCGGTAGTGGTAAAGCATCATCAGGTGGTTTTCCCGTCCAAAGCCGGACTTTTTGTACCCCCCGAATGGCGCGTGCGCCGGGTAGGCATGGTAGCAATTGACCCAAACGCGGCCAGCTTTGATCGCCCGGGGCACCTGATACAGCTCGTGGGCATCGCGGGACCAAAGTCCTGCCCCAAGCCCGTACATGGTGTCGTTGGCAATTTCGATGGCCTCCTCGGTAGTCTTAAACGTAGTCACGGATGTTACCGGACCGAATATTTCCTCCTGAAAGATCCGCATCTTGTTGTGGCCCTTAAAGATGGTCGGCTGGATGTAAAAGCCGTTTTCCAAACCGGAATTGAGGCTGGCCTTGTCTCCGCCGCAGAGCACTTCAGCCCCTTCCTGCTTGCCAATGTCCAGGTACGAAAGGATTTTCTCAAACTGGTCGTTGGAAGCCTGGGCACCCATCATGGTGTCCTCGGCAAGGGGATGCCCCATTTTGATGGCTTTGGTGCGCTCCACTACTTTCTCCATAAAGACTTCGTAAATGTCCTCGTGAACCAGGATTCGGGAAGGACAGGTACAGACTTCGCCCTGATTCAGCGCAAACATCACCGCTCCTTCCACCGCTTTGTCGAAATAGGCATCGTCTGCGTCGGCCACCGATTTCATAAAGATATTGGGTGATTTTCCGCCCAATTCCATGGTCACGGGAATGAGGTTTTCGGAGGCATATTGCATGATCAGGCGTCCGGTGGTTGTTTCTCCCGTAAAGGCTACCTTGGCCACCCGGGTAGATGTCGCCAGCGGTTTTCCAGCCTCCGGACCGAATCCGGTCACCACGTTCAATACGCCTGGAGGCAGCACTTCACCGATCAGTTCCATCAAGACCATAATGCTGGTTGGCGTCTGCTCGGCCGGCTTTACCACGGTACAGCAGCCGGCAGCCAACGCCGGCGCGATTTTCCAAGTCGCCATTAGCAAGGGAAAGTTCCAGGGAATGATTTGCCCCACCACCCCTAGCGGCTCGTGCAGTGCAATGCTCACCGTGTGCTCGTCGTGCTCCGAAATGGTGCTTTCGTCGGCACGGATCACGCCGGCAAAATACCGGAAATGATCGATCACCAACGGCAAATCCGCAGCACGCGTCTCACGCAGTGCTTTTCCATTGTCCAGAGTTTCCACACGGGCAAGCATTTCCAGGTTGGCCTCGATGATGTCCGCCACCTTGTTTAGCACCCTGCTTCGTTCGGCCGCGGACGTTTTGGACCAGGAAGGGAAGGCCTGATGGGCCGCATCCAATGCCTTTTCCACATCCGCCCGATTTCCGCGGGCTGCGCTGGACAATACCTTCCCATCCACGGGAGAGGTATTTTCAAAATATTCGCCGGAGGAGGGAGCTACCCATGCGCCACCGATGAAATGATCGTATTTTTCTTTAATCGAAGGCCTGTCTACAGGCTTGGATTGGGATACTGTTATTGTTGACATACTCGTGTTAATTGATTACCTGTCAAATTTCAGCAACAATTTTTCTAAAAAATCCACCTAATGCAGCAAACTATCCACCTAATCTGAGTTTGTACGCGTTCCCTACCGGCATTAATCCAAGGTTTAGAGAAGCGCATCCCAATCCCAGGCAAGGCGGGATGCACCGAAAGGAAGGTGACGGGCGAAACGCATCTGGGTAGCCTCGAAAAATGGTGTTTGGTACCGTCCTGCGTCGGAGAAACACCTGGCCGGACTGAAAGGAAAAGGCCTAGGATTGCAGCGAGCCAGACCGACCGCCCGGCCCCATCCTTTCTGCTACAGAAATCTCCCCAGGTATGCGGTTGCGTAATCGCAGGAATCCGCAGCCGGCGCAACAGGCCAAGGCCTCTACCCATCAACCAAGTGGCTAGAATTCAGTCAGGGAACGTAAAATCGAATCAATCAGGCCCTTTCTATGCGCTATGCGAGGGAAAATTGACTCGGTACACGGTATTTGTGGTAGAATTGTTATGAAAAAATTTCCGAATTACCTACCTTGTTTTCTTTAGTATGCAAAAGAATGCCTAATAAACCCCTAATTGCCCCTGTTCCCTGGAGAGACGAACGGGATTTAAAATCCCTGGTGGAAAACCGCACTACCTATACGCTCGACAATTGCGAACTGAATATCTTCGAAACCCACCAAAAAGCCGCAAACGTCAACCTGAGCTTCGGCGATCTGGTGCTGACCACCATGCTCAAGGGGAAAAAGGTCATGCACCTGTTTGACAAGCCGGGATTTGACTACCTGCCCGGGGAGTCCGTCATCGTGCCGCCGGAAGAATGCATGAAGATCGACTTTCCTGAAGCTCGCTGGGACAATCCCACCCAGTGCATTGCCCTGTCCATATCCAGGGAGATGATTGAAAACACCTTTCACCTGCTCAATGAAAAATTTCCCGACAAAATCTGGCAGCAGGAATGGGGATTGGACAGCAACTGCTTCCATTTGATCAATACCCGTGATTTATCGGCTGTCATCAATCGGTTTATCAACATTGGCGTGAAAGAACGTTCCCGGGAAAAAGACCTGATCGCTTCCCTCGCCCTCAAAGAACTGCTGATTCGCTTGTCTCAAACCCAGGCCCGGGACTTGCTGGAAAAGACCTACCGCAACCATTCGGATTCCAACCGCCTCGCGCACGTGGTGCACTTCATCAAAACCAACATCCGGGAAGAGATCAGCGTGGACCAACTCAGCGAAAAAGCCTGCATGAGTAAAGCCCATTTTTCCCGGTCTTTTAAAAAAGAACTGGGCATCAGTCCCTCGGAATACATCCTGGACCAGCGCCTGACCCTGGCTGCCAATTACCTGAAACAAGGGGTCTCGCAAGTACAGGAAGTATGCTTTATGTCCGGCTTCAATAACGTCACCTATTTTATACGCGCGTTTAAAAACCGCTTCGGAAAAACCCCAAAAGCCTTCCAGAATACCCACCCTTACTAACTAAGAAAAGTTTTCGCAGCTTCTTGCGGATCGGATACTTCCAGTTGCACCATTCATCAGGAATCCGTGTGGGTCAATGGCCCTTTTTCGACATGGCGGGTATAGGATATAAAAATACATTCTGCAGACCCGTTTAAAAAATGACTCAATCGCTAAAATTCTATACGCTTGGACTTCTTATTTCTGTCCTGAGCTTACCATTGGCCGCCCAGCAAACGCTCTGGAAACCGGTAGCCGACAAGGTATTCCTTCAGGAAAAAAGTGAATTGGTTCATACCCCCACCGCCGTGACGCAGGTAGCCCTTTTGGCGGGCCGTTCCTTTGCCGTGGTGGATGGAACACTTCAGGAACTGAAAGAAGGAAGCCTTCAGCCGGTATCCGATAGCCCGGCGGGGATACAGAAGTTAGAAGTTATTGGCGCCGACGCCTGGGTCATCGCCGCCTCCGGGTTGTACCGCTTTGGCGGCAACTCCTGGGAAAAACTCAGTGAAGAGACTTTTGTAGATGTTTGCCTGCATCAGGGTAAGGTCCATGCCGCTACCCGTGAGGCCATTTACGTACACGAAACAGGGAAATTAACCAACATTGAACCGGATGGCGGCTACCTTTCCAGCGATGTGACCATGCTGATGGAAGACGGTACCCAGCTGCTGGCCGATCCGGTAAAATTGGGGCCTATCACGGCAATAGCCAGTTACAGCGGTACCTTGCACATTCTCCGGCCTGGAAAACTGGTACAGCTTTCCGGAAAGGTGGTCAACGAACACCTCATTGATTGGGGCAATCTGCCTTCTAAAACTACCTACGACCTGCTGTCCCTGGGAAGTCGGCTATATGTTAGCACAGACCGGGGTTTGGGCGTGCTGCGCGGTGCTTCCCTGCAGCAAATCAAGGGGGCCGACGGCCTGCCGGTAGAAGATACCCGGGAACTGGCACAGGGTTTTGATCGGGATGTATGGATTGCCACCACCCGCGGGGCGGTTCGGATGCTGGAAGACGACTGGCACTATTTCGGTGCAGACCACTGGCTGCCGGATAACCAAGTCAATGATATTGCGGTGGGGGAAAACGAAGTGCTGCTGGCCACCGAAGGCGGCATTGGCATTATTCGCTACGAGCCATTTACCCTGCGCAAGAAAAGCGACCATTACGAACAATGGCTGGAGGAATACGGACACAAACGCATGGGCTTTATTCACACCCTCTACCAATACGAAGGCGAATGGGTACGCGAAATCAGCGACAATGACGGCGCCCATACGGCCACCTACCTCTCGGCCATGAGCTACAAATACGCCGTGACCGGGGAGGAAACGGCGCGCCAAGAAGCGGTCAATTCCTTTCAGGCCATGTTGTGGCTGGAGCGAGTCACCCCCATTGACGGACTGATCGCCCGCTCCATCTGGTCCCGCAAAGGAGATAAAGGCGCCATGGGCCAAAGGGGTTCCGGCGGCCTGCCTGCCAAATGGAACGCCACGGCAGATAGCCTTTGGTACTGGAAAGGGGATGCTTCCAGCGACGAGATTATCGCTCATTTCTATAGCGTGGCCTTGTTTCACGACCTGGCAGCTAAGGGGCAGGAAAAGGAACTGGCCAAAGAGCACATGCGCCGGATAGCCGGCTACATCATGGAAAACGGCTGGGTGCTGATCGATGCGGATGGGCAACCCACCCGCTGGGGACGCTGGAATCCTGAGTACCTGCTGCGCCCCTATGGCTGGTCCGACCGGGGTGTGAACGGCCTGGAAGCGCTGGCGTTCACCTACTCCACCTACGTCCTGACCGGAGAAGAACGCTTCAAAAAAGGATACGAGCAGTTGGTAGACTGGGGCTATGCGGAAAATACCGTCAAGCAGAAAAACACCTTCCCTCCTTCCCAGATTGCCCCCTGGGATGACAACCTGGCCTTTGAGGCCTACAATACCCTGCTGCGCTACGAGAAGGATCCCATTCTCCGCTCCTTTTACCTGAGAAGCCTGGAGCGTACCTTTGAAATCAAGCGCATGGAGCAGATCCCCTGGTTTAACTTTACCTACGCGGCCATGACCGGCAACGATGCCGATTTGGAAGCTGCCGTGCAACACTTGCGGGAATGGACACTCGATTGCACGGAGCACAATTTTGCCAATTCCCACCGGGACGATTTGTTTGTGGAAGCGGGCTACACCTCCTACGAGGGGGGGCTAAAGGCCATTTCTCCCCGGGAAACGGCAGTCACCCGTGGTGCCCGACGGGCCATTGTATTGGATGGTGGGCAAAACAGCAAAAGGATCATGGAGCCAACAGGCTTTATTAGAGACTATTGGATGGGCCGGCACTATGGCCTGATTCAGGCTCCCGAAGCGAACGATCGCGATTTGTTGGAGGTGGACAGAGGTTCAGGGGAAAAAGTTGGAGCGGCACCTTATGATGGACCGGATCGGCCGGATTTTTTGTAAAATACGTTGAAGGTATTCTTATTCAAGATCAAGGACAATGCGAATAGTTTCCTTAACCTGAACCGCTAATTCGTCTGGTAATGTACCCAGCCTTTCGGTAAGCCTTCGATTATCTATTGCCCTTACTTGGTCAATCATGGCTTCACAGGGCTGATTCAAATTTGCATCGCCGGTACTTAAGTGAACCTTTAAAATCTCCGCATCTTTTCGCACATGGGTTGTGATTAAACATACAACCGTTGATGAGTGAGGGATTTTAGCAAGAAGATTTGTTTGAATGAGCAAAACGGGACTTTCGTTATTTCCAGACCCCTTTCGATTCAGGCCAAAACACGCCTCATCCTGGGGCGGTTATACCGCTGCACTGCGATCGGGTAACCGTTTAACAGGATATTCAGAAAAAAGAGCCAAAAGGATGCCCTGATGCCGTATAGCAAGGCTACCAGGAGGCCAAAAATCGCTACAACAACAAAAATGAGTAGGTGGCCAAACTCCGATTGACGGGTTTGGTATTCTAGTTTTTGTAGGGCTTCCCGGTTCTTTTTTACCGGGTTGGAGGCCCTGCTGAGTTTCTCCCAGCCAATCCATACCAGCAACTTCCTAAAAACGCATACCCCGAGCCATCTATATACCGTTCCTCCTGCTTCCCACTTTTTGGTGTCAAAATAGCTCGATTGCAGTGGGGGTTGGAAGGTTTCGGTGTAGGACAAAACCGCTGTCATTAAGAGAAAGTTTACTACCCAGGCGAAAACAAAGGAATGCAGGCCCTGCCAGCTAGCTATCCCCACCGTGCTAGCAGCGACAAAAAGCCAGGTAAAACCTACGAATGCGTATTTTTTGAGACCTTTCTTTTCCATAGAGCCTGGCGGATCAATTAGTTAAGGGTGGCCAAATCGTTTTCAGGAAACGGCGGTAAACCCGAATGGAATCTCCTACTGCCTGACATTGTTACACCCCAAATTGCCTCAGGTGGTGGTCCAGGTGCTTGTAAAACATATTGTTCCATTCTTCTTTCGACAATTTACCGAAGGACAGGGATTCCCTTCCATCAAAATGATCTGCTCCCAACTCCACGGTTTTGTGCAAGTACTGGATCAGTCGTGCTTTCTCTTCCTCAAAAACCCGCTCATCTGCGATGATAAACGCCGGTGCCGTTCGAACATTCTTCTTGTAAGGGGTTTCGTTCACCACCATTTTTTTGACAAAGGCTTTGAGGATCAATCCCATAAAAAAATTGGGTTTGGGATGCTTGTTTTCATAAGCCATCTCATAGGTGACGTTGCAATGCGCCAGCATTTGAGCCACACTCATTTTTCCCCATTGCGGCTGGGTACTGGGTGTCAGAGAGTCAATCCTCCGGATCAGCTCCGCTGTTACTTCTTTGTCGAAAATAGTGGGTAAAGCCATATCAATTGGTATTTGTGTTTCAAATGTTTCCGCTGCCAGCCCAGCCAAAAGCAGGAATGGGTTCTTTCCTATTTATATTCTAAGCAGGCAGACCGCAAAAGGCCGGGAGAAGGCGCTTGCCATTCAGGTCAAATAAGCCGCCTATCGAGCTTTTCCTCCCTCCTTCTATACTCCATCCTTAGGGCATCACAAATGATACCGCATCCGCAGCGTTTGGGTGGATATTTGGAAATACCGTACGATCCAGGTCCGGGTCAAGGTAGGTATTGCTCCAAAATGAATCCCCATATGCCCGAACATACACCGTCTGTCCGGAGGTAAATCCGGCATCCTGTAGGTCTGTTTGAGACAAGGTAAGCTCAAACGGGTTGATCTGGGCTACAAATACCGGAGAAAATGCTTGATAGTCTTCCACCTCAAGGCTGGATTCGGTGCCGAGAAAATACCGGACATACCGACGGTTTGCAGAATTTCCAGCCGGGTCGGTCGTAATTTGCAGCGTCACCTCCCCAGCCTGTAGTTGAACCGCCAGGGCGGTAATCTCGGTGGTGGAGCGTTGACCCAGGGAGGGTGTTTCCGAGATAGCCGTAACGGGTCCGGTATTTTCGTGAACCACCTCGTATTTCTTAAAGGTACCATACCCTGCTTTTTCGTACACCAGGGTATGGGTTCCGAAAGGGACATCGGCTAGCACAAAGCGCCCATTGGCATCGGTTGTGGCAGTAATAAGTGGTGAGGTACCTTCCACGCTTACTTGCATGCCGGCGTTGTCCAGAGAGTTGGTGCCCTCGTCGTATAAATTGACCGAACCTACGATGTCTGCCGCAGTGGCCGGACCGTCGTCGGGATCGGTATCGTTGCCGCAGGACACCACTAAAAAGGCAATCAGGACTACCAAAAGAAATTTGAATTTCATCGTTTTTTTTTCGTTAGTTAGTTTCGATCGATTCGTTGCTACTCGGGTGCTCGCTGGCTCCCTATTTCAAATAAATACTGTTTTCATCAAACAAAGGCGCTTCCTGCCCGATTTCCACAAACAAGGCTCTGTCCGGATTGGACCGGTGAATTTCGAAATACCGAATGCCGCTGTTGCCCATTCCCCAGCCGGCACAGGTTTGGGTGATGGGTTCCACCGAGGCCCGCTCCTCGTACGCCTGCCTTGCCTTTCCGGTGGGACGCAGCTCGTACCGATCCACTCCCGCCCGGTTGGATGCAATCGCTTCAAAAGCACAGCCCTCCGCTTTCGACCAACCCTCATCCGCTGCCAAAATGTCCAACAGGTCCTCGATTTTTTCGTTCGGAAGGGAGAATACCTGCAGGACGCGTTGCAGGGCTACCGGCTGCCCGTTTTCCACGCGCTCCACAAATGCACCGGGTAGGGTTTCACTGATTTCCACCCGTAGATCGGGGCTTTGTTGCGCCCAAAACTCCATGCCTGCCCCGGAAATTTTCTCCCACTTCATCCCTGCATAAGGCGCTCGCAAAGGTTTTTCGTCCAGCGTCGCCGCAGCTTCGGTTTTCCTTTCTTTTCCTTTCTCTGCAGGGCCGCAGGACCCAAGGGCAAGTAGCAGCAGCACAAAAAACAGCAGCGGATGGTTCATTGCGTTATCGGACCGGTCAAAATTAATGCCCTAAATATACAGCTTTTTCGCTTTTCAAAAAGCTGGCAGGATCGTTTTTTGGGTTGCCTCGCGGGTCCTTTTTCCCGACGCTTGCGCCACTGCGGTGGTCGGACGTAGACGGAGAACGGGCAGCTTAACGCGTCGGACCGGGAGGGGAAGGACCGATCGCTCGACTCAGAACCCATCCGACCCTGTAAATTTTCTGCGGATGGTCTTTTCCAGGGACACCAATAGGAATAGGCCAATCCCTGCCCCCAGCACCCGTATCCAGGAGTCCAGACCAATGGGGGCCGAGTGGAACAAGGTATTCATCAGCGGCGCATGAATGAATACGAGTTGCAGGAGTAGCATGGTAAAGGCGCCCACGTACACCCATTTATTGGAAAACCAGCCGATTTCCCGAACGGACCGGTGTAGGGAGCGGCAGTTGAACAAGTAGAAGCTTTCCAGTACGATAAATACCGTGGTGGCCACCGTCTGGGCTTCGGCCAGGCTGGCCCCCAGAGATAACTCGTAACGAAACAGTAAAAACGAACTGAGCATCAGCAAGGTCCCGACCAACAGGGTCCGCATGATCAGGGGAAAGGTAAGGATAGGCTTTCCCGAGGGAACCGGAGGTCGGTCCATGATGCCTTTTTCCTTGGGTTCGAAAGTAAGCATCAAGCCAAGCAACACGGCGGTGGTCATGTTGATCCAGAGAATCTGCACCGGGGCCAGCGGCAATTGGGTAGTAAAGGCAATGCTGGCAAGGATGACCAGGGCCTCTCCCAGGTTGGTCGGAAGGGTCCAGACAATAAACTTGGTCAGGTTGTCCAAGACCCCCTTCCCTCTTCCACGGCGGCCTCTATGGAAGCGAAATTGTCGTCGGTAAGCAGCATATCCGAAGCATCTTTGGCGACTTCGGTGCCTGTAATGCCCATGGCGATGCCAATGTTCGCTTGCTTTAAGGCCGGCCCATCATTTACCCCATCACCGGTCATGGCCACCACCTTGCCACTGGCCTGCAGGGCCTTTACCAGCCGAAGTTTCTGATCCGGGCTGACCCGGGCAAAGACCGCCACCGCTCCGGCCACTTCCTGCAATTGCTCGTCCGAGAATCCCTGCAGTTCCAGCCCGGTAAGGGCCAGGAGTCTTTCGTTTTCGGTTTGGCCACGGATCCCCAGTTGCTCGGCGATGTTGGCTGCGGTAAGGGCATGGTCGCCGGTGATCATTTTTACCTGTATACCGGCCTGCTGACAAAGAGCTACGGCATCTACCGCCTCTTTTCTCGGCGGATCTATCATGCCCTGAAGTCCGGTAAAGACCATGCCTTCGGACAGGTCCTGCTGGTCCAGTTGCCGTTGGTCAGGATCGCTGGTTTTAAAGGCAAAGGCCAGGACCCGCAGGCCTTCCGCAGCCAACTGCTCGGCTGCCCGCTGCACGGCGGCTGAATCAATGGGGACAATTTGGCCGGTTTTGTCCAGCGCCCGATCCGCACAGCGGATCACCGACTCCACCGATCCCTTTAAGAAAACCACCGTTTGATCTTCGTGTCGGTGCAGGCTGCCCATGTATTGGTTTTCCGATTGGAAGGGAACCTCGTCCAGGCGGGGATATTGCGGTTCGGTTTGCTGCCGGGTGATGCCTGCTTTTTCGGCGGCACTGATCAGCGCTGCCTCGGTGGGATCGCCCTCCGCTGTCCACCGCCCCCCTTCTTCCACAATGCGGCTATTGGAGCAAAGTAGCCCTGCAGTCAGCACCTGCTGCAAGGCCGGCTTTTCGGAAAGGTCCACCGTTTGCCCATTAAAAAGCACGTTTCCTTCCGGATTGTAGCCTATCCCGGTAAGCTCGAAAGCCTCCCCGCCGGCCAGTATTTTTTGAACCGTCATTTGGTTTTCCGTAAGCGTTCCGGTTTTGTCCGAGCAGATCACGTTGGCGCTGCCCAGGGTTTCCACGGCCACCAGTTTGCGGATAATGGCCCGCCTTTTGGCCATCTGGGCCACGCCAATGGCCAGCATGATGGTCACCGCTGCGGGAAGGCCCTCGGGTATGGCACCCACCATCAGCGCTACGGCCACCATAAAGGCATCTGCCAGGCTCTCTCCCCGCAGGTAGGCCAACGCAAGGATCAGCAGGGACAGGCTCAGAATGATCCAAAGTAACGTATGACTGAATTTTTTGATTTTCAGGGTCAGGGGGGTATCCAGTTCTTCCGCAGAAGCGATGGATTGGTTGATCTTGCCTACCTCTGTGCGGTCCCCGGTAGCCACCACCAGGCCCTTTCCCGTTCCGTAGGTCACCACCGTGGTGGCAAAGCCCATGTTGTGGCGATCCCCCAGCAGGGCATCCCCGTTAGTGGTCTCCGGATTTTTTTCGGTGGCCACCGACTCTCCGGTCAGGGCCGATTCGTCCACCTGCAGGTTTTTGACGGCGAAGAGGCGCAGGTCGGCGGGAATTTTATCCCCCGGCTGGACCACCACGATATCCCCGGGTACCAGGCCCAGGCTGTTTATTTCTGACTGCCTGCCGTCACGAATGACGGTGGCCCGGGTGCTCATGCTTTTTGACAGCGCATCGATGGCCTTCAGGGCTTTGATTTCCTGTACATAACCAATGATGGAGTTGATCAACACCACTGCAAAGATGACAGCGGCATCCGTGTATTCTTCCAGAAGCAGGGTAAGGGCTGTAGCGCCCAGCAAAATATAAATCAGGGGTTGGTGAAATTGGAGCAGAAAGCGAACGATGCTGCTCTGGCTTTTTTTGGTGGTAATGCGGTTTTCCCCGTACTGCTGCAAACGTGCCTGCACCTCATCGGGCGAAAGACCCTGATCGGTGTTGGTTTGCAGCGCTTCTGCTACCTGCTTGTAGCTGTATGTATGCCAGTGCTGATGCGTGTATTACATTCCTATTTATAGTATCCAAAAGCCAAAAAACCTTTGGTGAATATACCCCAAAAAAAAGAAGGAATCAAACGGAGACGCTTTTCCCGGAGCGAAGCGACAGGAAGAGTTCAGTACGGATTTACGGCATTCAAAAGCGTTACCCTCCCCGGCCCGATTGCATTACACAATTTCAGCAACAAATCCAGGTTTAAGCAAATCCCTCCGCCGCGGCGGAGGGCTGGGGATTTCCTTACGTAAACTTCAATAAATCCGAACTTTCAATAAATAATATACGTAAAAACATCCCCAGAACCCGCCATGTTAGCATCACTAACTACCTACTAACCACCTTTTTACAAAAGATCACCAAGTTCTAGCACGAAAAAATGAATTAATTTTTTGTTAATTTTTTATGAAACTTAAAATAAAATAAATAAAAGATATATTTGCATAGTACCGGTATTTCTATGCCAGATAACAGGTATCACCAACTATTTTAGCAGCTGATCCGGTATTCTAACAAACAAATTACATCTGAAACATACCTACTATTTTCGCTATTTATCTCCATTTACCTCGCTATCAGGCGCTTACACTTGCTTTTACAAAAAACTATTTTTACTTTCATACATACAGAAACGAAGTTTGAACCAACCAAACTGTCTACATTCCCAGACCGCTAACTTTAAAACAGATGACTTTTCCAGCCGCAGGCCATTTGTCCTTTATGATACTGACACTATGTATCGCAAAAACCCAAGCTATCGGATCGGCAACCTATTTGGATGTGCTCTATGGCGAGGGGGAATTCCAGGCCTGTCCGGTAGCCGATGGGTGGTATAGTTATTGGAAAAGCCACCTAACAGCTATACTAGTATGAAAACGATAGTCGTATTGTTAGTATCACTGGCGTTTCCCCTAACCCTGTACGGCCAAGATGTAGGTTACCTGATGAAGTTAACCGAAAACAAAAAATGTGAAGTTAGCTCATTCAGAAACCATTATACCTATGAGTTTCGTAAGTTCCCTGACTTTAAAAGTGCCGAAACCTACTATAAAAATTTTGAATCGAGCAAAAGAAAAGACCCTTCCCATCGGTTACTTGTAAGTAGTGTTCGAAAAGACCAGTATTTCGCCGTAATTCTAGTAACCCAAACCTATCCCAACAGCTGTTCATCCGGTCAGCAATTTCAACTGGTCGAATTGCATACCTCCAATGTATCCCTGGCAGATGCCAAGCAGAAAGCGGGAGAAATGGTATAAGGGACGGAACGGGGTGTTGAGTAGTAGTTATTTGGCAGATGGAGAAATTTAATAACTAATCAAAACCTAGATATAACTAAAATATTAAACTTAATTTTTAGAATTTCATTGAAACATGGGTCTATGTCTACGACAAAATACTAATTTAATAATGTTAAAAAAATAAACTCTATTATGAAAAATCTACTCTCTAAAGTACTGGTTCTAACTATACTAGTTTTATTGCTCTCTCCGAACGGTTATTCTATTGAAGAAAATACAAACAGTTCTCCACCATCGATAGAAGAAATTGAATTAGGATCTCTAATTTCATTGATACCCAGTATTATCGAAATAATTCCCGGTATTGACATGCCTGATATTTTTAAAGACGCGATTAATCATCTTCCAAATTTTGCAAGTAAGCTATTAAATAAGAATGATCAACCTAATTTGGACTCGGTTTTTCAAGAATTTGAAGATGCAAACGAAAGAATCGACGCGATTTCCATAACAATGTCTCAGATGAAGGAAAAGCTTATTAGTATAGAGAAAACAGGAAACGAAACGCTTAAAGGAATAAATGCTTTGTATAAGCGAATTGAATTGTTGGAATTGAATGTTATTGGAAGTATAAATGAGGGAAGACTAAGCGAATATAGGAACACTATTGATGCTATAGTAGAACAGGTATCTGCGAAGCAGGAAGAGTGGAGTGATATGAGAGGGAATTACTTTGAAACACTAAGATATCTATATATCTATGAAACAAATCCTCACTATATGGGTAAACTATTTGGATATACGGCCTTTTACTTAATTATGGAAGATATCAAACATTTGGACCCGAACTATAATTCCAACGTCAAAAATTTGATTTCAGGTCACTTTAATGATTTCTACCAAAGGGTTGAGAGATTATTTGAAGTAGAAGATGTTAAATTTAATCGTGTAATGGGAGATATTGGATTATATTTGGGACTAGCAGATGGCACTGGTTTACTCGATAGAAATAGATGGCAAGGTGGAGTGTTTGATGATGGATACGAAGCCTCATTTCGAGGAATAACTTATAAAAAAGACAATACTTTTACTAATCGGCAATTGATAATCAACTGGAAGCAAGATTATCCGGATAATTGGATTTATAAATATCTAGAAACTGGCGCATACGGAGCAGATAAAGGTGCAAGAGTAAGTATTCAAGAAATTTCAATCGCAAGAGATAGCTATTTTTCTCTGCTAGAGTCTTGCATGATTTATAAAAATGAATTTGGAATTTAATTGTATTATAAAAATCACAATGGTGGGATCAAAATATTAATTCTTGTGGACTAGTAAATTTATTTGATTATCTTTAATAATTCACATATCTTTCGTTAAACCTTGATTGAGTATTGGATATTCAATCAAGGTTTTAACAATATTGAATAATTGAATTAGGTCCATTTTAAACTTGTTATTTTGTTGATCACATGGTCTTAATAGTACGAATTTATATTTCTTGGCCAGCAGCTCCAAAATCGCTGTATTCGGATAACGATAACTAATTCTAAACCATGATCGATTGAATTAAGCCCATGCTTTTTCAATCGGACAAAAAAATTTTGATTAAAACTGGCATTGCTAACAAACAAATCATTTTCTTTATCTTTAACTATATCGGTAGCTGTAGCGGATAATTTATCTGATTCACCAAAAATCCACAACAAAATCTGTGTGTCTAATAGATACCTCATTACATATACTCCTCAAAGTCATCCAAGGGTGCATTAAAATCATCAGCCATTTTAATTTTACCTTTGTATTTTCCCAATTCCCGCTCCGCCTTTTGGGTTTTGCTTTTAGGAATGGTTTTCTGAAGTATAGCAATAAGCCGCTGCTTTTCCGGTAATGACAATTGATTCGCCAATTTAACCAATTCTTCAAATCGAACAGAAAGCTTTAGTTCCGTCTTTTAATGTTATTTATCCGTATTCTAAAGTTACGAAAGACAACTCAATTTTTTTATGGCTTCGTTGAGAAATTAACAAAGCCGATGCCAATTAATTCAGCAGTAAATTGCCAATCTCCTTGAGATGGTATTCGGTAAACAGTCCTACAAGGTGCTTTCAATAATCAAATGACGGCGACTCAATATCCTGCCCCTCTGACAATGAATAGAATATTACGCCTTTAAGAAAATCGAGCAACTGATTCACAACTTCTTTGGCTCCTCCTGTTTAAACATCGATGTTTTTGATGGACAGGGTAAACGGTACACTCCCCGGGAATGGTTTATTGCCCCTTACCAGGTAATCGAAGAGGCGATTGCGCTAATTATTAATGGCGAAGTGGTGAAGTATCGTTACGATACGGAGGAGGAGAGGATTGTTTTGAGATAAGGTCTAACCTGATAATTCAATGGCCGCTTGTTTTGATTAGTAGTATTTCACCCCTCCTCCACAACCACCACCGAATCGGTATACTGCCAGGGGCTGATCAGCCCCATCCAGCCGGACCAGTTCCTGCTGCCCTGCTCCCGGTACTCGCCGGTGAAAATAGTAAATCGGGTGATTTTCATCTTTCCACTGGCCGGCTTTGGCAGGAAGGCATTGAGCCGCTCGCTGTCTTTGGGAATAAACATCCGATACGGCCCCTCCCCGTTGCTTAGCGCATAGCCAATGGTGGTCCGATTGTCGGTCCCTACCCGGCTGTTGGTGGTGATCTTGGGGTAGCTGGGTTGGAATTTGCTGCCACTGTACGCATAAATCAATCAGGACACTAGACCAATTTGTACCAACTCATAGATCATCCTCGGCTTTCCTCCGAAGCCTGAATTATTTAAAAGTCTTGGTTTTCCGAGAGATAGACAAGTATGTGCACGACAGTAGCCTTCAATTCAGGTAGGTCATCGTTGATAATTTCCCAAACCAGTTTTGAATCAATCCCAAAATACTCGTGAACATAGCTATTTCGCATGCCTTTTATCTGATCCCATTCAATCTCCCGGAATTTTATTTTGATTTCTTCAGAAATGTGAACGCTCGCTTCGCCTATGATCTCCAGTTGCTTGATACACGCAAATCGCATCATTGAATGCTTCAAGAACGTCTCATAATTCGCATTTTGTAAATAGGCTTCTATTTCAGAAATGGCATTAAGGATGTGGTTCAAACGAGCGTTGTCTCCTATCCTATTTCGCATAAATCAGTTCTTTTTCAAGATCTACGTAAGGTTTGACATACTTGGACAAGCCGTTTGACGAAACCAAATCGACCTTTGTATTCAATATCTTTTCGAGATCAATTTGCATCTGAATAAATTCCAAACCTATCTTTTTCGTGTAATCCAAGTCAACCAAAATATCTATATCGCTATGCTGATCTGCCTGGCCTCGTGCATAGGAACCAAACAGGTATGCTTTCAAAACCGGTCGGGTTTTTAAGTATGCTTTTATGCTTTCTATTTTTGATTCATCTAGCCTCATACCTACAAATATAACGTTTTCTGTAATTTTCTGCACCAACAGCAAGCATATCGAATCCACTGATCACCTGCATCGATTTACGAAAACCACAAATAATTGCTATTGTGAAGATTTAGAAAATTTTGGCACTAAATTGACTTACCATCAAAAACCTCCCTACCGATTATAGCCATGATTTCTACTGCATTATTTTCAATTCTGAAATAGATACTATCTGCTCCACAAACGCTCCGTCTATAGCCTTCCCTGATAAAATCCACGCTCGGAAATAGATAGGGTTGGTCAGCAATTAGATCAAATTGGTCAAAAAATACCATAAACTATTTTTCGGCCTGGGTTTCACCAAATCGTAAAACCCCATAGTAATGAATACGAATCAAATCCGCCTTGGCGTCCTCAGTAAGTCTGTAATGGCCCATTATTGCTTGCCCAATTCTTTCTTTGATTGTGCTAGCTCAAATTCCGAAAAACGTGCTCTATTGAGCAGATAAGGCCATTGTAGTTGCTACAAAAACAGTTTTACCCCAATTATTCAAAGTGAGGTGAAAAATCAATAAGGATTGCCCGTTCACAGTCCAATTAGGCTAAATTCGTAACAACTGCATTGCTGTTTTGTGGAAAATGAGGTAAAATAGTTGGTACAGTTAAATCCAAGTGGACGTTAGCCAAACTATTCAAGTGGAGCGATGATAGCGCAATAAACAGAGCGCTTTATCGCTCAAAAATTCTCAAAAAGGATCAAAGAATACTGAACCACCTGAGCTATTTCACCGAAATACTCGAAATACCTCAAGGCGTAGCCTTCATGTCTTAGTACACGAAAACGGAATTACAAAGCATTTGAGAAACTTAAATTTATCATAGATGGTGACTAGATGCTTTGAATCCCAGGGGCGGTAGCCCTGGCATCTTAGTAGATCAGAATTGGGAAACAGAGGGGCGAAGCCCTGAATTCTTTTTCCTGCGGGATCCGAACCAAAAACCAAAAGAGCTTTTGTCCCAAACCGTTGTAGATCGTAATTAGTATCACGAACCATTGGGGCGTAGCCCTGATATCTTAGTAGAAAAGAATTTAAGTCGGGAATCAGAGGGGCGTAGCCCTGAAATCTTTTTGCCGTGGAAATGTAAAACAAGTGGCAAAAGCTTTGGTACTTAATCTTTGTAGAACTAAATTAGTTTTAGGGACCCAAAGGGGTTCAGCCCTGACATCGTGCCATGGCAAATACATATACACAACTATACGTCCAATTCGTTTTCTCTGTCCAGGGCAGGGGAAACTTTATCAGGGAGTCTTATCGTGACGAATTGGAAAAGGTGATGTGTGGCATCGTTTCCAACCATAAATGTAAAACGTATGCTATCTATTGTAATCCAGATCATACACATCTTTTTGCGAGCATACACCCTACTATTTCCCCTTCCAAACTAATGGAACAGGTCAAATCAGGTTCAACGACATGGCTGAACCAAAAAAAGCTTGTTCCTGGTAAATTTGCATGGCAGGACGGATTTGGGGCGTTCACCTATTCCAGGTCCCAAATTGACAGGGTCGTAAAATATGTCTTGAACCAACCCGAACACCATAAGAAGCAATCGTTTAGGGATGAGTATTTGATGTTGCTTGACAAATTCAGTGTTGAATATGATCCCAAATATCTTTTTGAATGGTACGACTGACTGAGATGTCAGGGATACGACCCTGGATTTCGACTGGATATAGATTCATTCCAACCAGAAAATGACAACCGTTCTAAGATAAACGTGTGTTGCGGCCTGAACAATTCTGTGTGGGCTTTGACTCCAAATTGTTATCGTGACAGCAGGACGTGAAAGATTTCAGGGCTAACGCCCCTCATTTTCGCCGACCCAGCTTTCTTCTACTAAGATTACAGGGCTACGCCCCTGGGTTTAGTTACAAAATTTATTGGTGGGACTTTTTACTCAAGTTCCGCAAAATGTGCGCTATTGAGCAGATAGGGCCATTATAGTTGCGACGAAAACAGTTTTTCACCCCATTTTATTTAAAGTGAGATGAAAAATATAAAAAGGGTTGCCCGTTCAAATTCCAATAAAGCCCGATTCATAGCAACTACATCGCTGTTTTGAGGAATATGAGCTAGGATTTCTTCGGGACTCGTGTTTGTCGGATTAAATTATTGACGAGCTCACTTTTGCTGGAATACTCTTCCCTATCGACCTGGGCTTTGAGCCAATCGTCGTTTGGTTTAGTTAAAGAAATACGCTGTCTTGCCGTGGTTTTATTCTTTACTAGAATTGTTGGTGCAACAATTACATCATTTCAGCACCAAAAACAATTCTATCCTAATTTTGGCGTCTACTATAATTTCTAAAAAGAATCCGGCCAAATTTTTTCAACTTAAAACGTAATGCCATTTGTTTTGATTAGTAGCATTTCACCCCTCCTCCACAATCACCACCGAATCGGTATACTGCCAGGGACTGATCAGTTCCATCCAGCCGGACCAGTTCCGAATGCCCTGCTCCCGGTACTCGCCGGTGAAAATATTGAACCAGGTGATTTTCATTTTTCCACTTCCTGGCTTGGGAAGCACTGCATTGACCCGCTCGCTGTCTTTGGGAATAAACATCAGGTACAAGCCCTCCCCGTTGCTTAGTGCATAGCCATTGGTGGCCAGATTGTCCGTTCCTACACGGCCGTTGGTGGTAATTTTGGGATAGCTGGGTTGCAGCTCGTTGAAGTTGTATCGGGTAAACAGGCCGGCGAGGTGCTTGTAGTAGTCAAACCGCGGCGGCTTAAAATCCTGTCCCTCCGCAAAAGGATCGTGGACCACGATGTTCCAGGAGCTGTTCTGCCAATAATAGGAACCGTACACCCCGGCAAATACGCATTCGTAGGTCCGCACCAGGCAGGTTTCCGGGCTGGTGTAATTCCCAACAAAGGTACGATAGGGGCCGGTTTCGTAGCCCCCATGTTCGATGTTGACCACCGGCTTACCGGCATGAACCGCCCTTCCCTGCAGCATCAGGGAATGTAGATTGGTGCGCCAACTCTGAATGGAAATAAAATCCACCAGCTCCCCGTACCGGGAATTGAATTCGTAATCGTGTACCGTGATCAATCGGTTGTATCGGTCCTTTTCCCGAATCCGGCGAATCCGTTCCTGAATGTAGGGCGGATCGGCGCGCGCGTAATCCAGCGCTTCCTTGGAAACATCCCAGATTACGTTGGAAAATGCCTGGTAGCGGTGAATGATGTAGTCAAAGTACAGGTTGTCCCCATGGGAGTACATTTCCGGCCAGTTGACCAATTTGTTCCAGACATAGATCATCAGATGGGCATCCAGCCCTTTGCCTTGCATGCTGGCCAGCACCCGGTCCCAATGCTGAAAAAGGTCCAGGTTCAGGCGGCTAAAATCGGGGTTATCGTTGCTACCTTCCCAGGCGGTATAGGGTGGTTTGCCGTAGAAGTATTTTTCCGGCACGTCGTCGGCCACTCGCCAACCCACATCGTAGGCGTAGATATTTGCTACCACGTGATTGAATCCGTTTCTTTTTACCTGATCCAGGAGTTGCTCGGTCTTGGGCAGGCCGGATTCGTTGCCGTAGTCCAGGGCAAACAACCAATCCAGTTCAAAGGCCAGCATAAAATGGGGATCGCCGTTCGCATGGGCAAAGGCCTGGGGATTTTCCGGATCGATGCCCACTGCTCCTTTTTGCCGGGGACCGGAGTTGGGCAACACCTGCAGTTCGCCAGTCAGTCCGCTGAGTTTGGGCTCGGAGGAGTACGTGACAAAGCGCCAGGTGCCTGGCTCGGCAGCCGAAAAGCGGCTGATCCATTCGTTTCCGCCATTGTAAAAACCGGTAAGGTCCAGGAGCTGCCCATCGGGTCCGGTATAAATGGCCCCGAATGTCGCGTCAAACGGATTATCATCGGGATCAGTTTTGGAAGAAAAGACGATGTCGTTTACCTGTCCTTGGTCGATTTGCAGCAGGGCTCCCTTTTTGAATGGAGAGGTTTGGATTTGTGCGATAGAAAAGGAAGGAAGGGTAAGAATTCCTACAAAAACGATCGCGATGGCTTTTTTCCACATGATTCAATCGGCTAATTTTATGTATACGGTATACTTTCTTAAATATAAGCCATTTCCGACTTGGGGCCGAACAATGCCTGGGTTTTTATTCGCGTACCGGGCGGCAACTTGATCGGGTCGGTGGAGTTAGGAAAGGAATGGTGGTTTGTGTACGTTTGAATGGTCGGTATCTTACTTTAAAAGCCTTGCCTTCCCCAGCCCGATTACATTACCAAATTCCAGCAACAAATCGGCAATTCCGCAACTCCACCTTGCAAAGGGGGCTGGGGGATTTCAGGACGGAAATGGGAATTTGTGGTAGGACTTATAATGAATAAAATTTAAACCTAAACTTTTTTTAAGGACAGGTTAGTTTTCAAAGAAAATCCCTCCCGACACTGGTTGGCTCAGGCGCTACACCCTCCGACGCAGCGGAGGGAATTGTGGCCGATCCAATTTCAAATCCGCCCTATTCCACTTTCTTCCCCGGGGTTTCGCGGCCTCCTTGAAAGAGCGTAAGGCTTTCTACCACACCGTTTTTCCGTTCAAAGGATACCTTGGCCTCCACCACCGTCAGGTAAAACAGGGAATCGCTTTCGGCATAGAGTTCCAGCCGGGGCTGAGCTGTGGCCTGCAAATACAACTGCGTCCCCTCCCTGCTAATCGTAATGGAAAAATCCGGGGCCAGCTCGTACACACCCACGTATTCATCCAGCGTAGATTCAGCCACCTCTACGGCCTGATTGCCGGATTTGAGTTCTGCCAATTCCGAACCCGGATCGAGCAGGTGAAAGCCAATATCATCCGACCCGGTAGAGGAATTGGTAAGCAGGACCACCCCAACTCCGGTTTCTTTTACAAATCCCACAAAGGTACGGTATCCCCCGGTACCCCCGTTGTGCCAGATAACGTCTCCTTCCTTCCCTTCCTTGATATGCCAACCCAGACCTACGTTCATCTCCCCGGCCTTGCGGTGCCGCACTTTGTGGGAAAGTTCCATCGCTGCCGACAGCTCGCTGTCGATGTACCCCAAATTGGCCGCTATAAACCTCGCCATATCGGCAGCGGAACTTCGAATGGCACCGGCACCGGCCAGGGTGGGAATGTCCCAGTTTTCGACCACTACTCCCGCACTGTGTCCAAGCGCCAGGTGCTGCTGCATGCGGTCGGTGAGCCGGATTCGGGTATCCTCCATGCCCAATGGATCGGCAATGACCCGTACCATCAAGTCCTCGTAGCTCATGTCTTTGTTTTGCGCTAGGATGTGCCCCAGCAGGCCTTGGGCAAAATTGGAATACTCGTAGGCAGCACCCACTTCCCGTGTGGGCTCGTAACCCGAAATAAACGCATACATCTGATCCTCCGTATAGTCGGCAAAGGGATTGTTGGGATTGGCCGGGGTGAAATTATCCGGCATGCGTGGAAAACCGGAGGTATGATCGGCCAGGTGCCCAATGGTAATTTCAGCCTGCCCCTTCTTAGCGGCTGTTACCCCCTCCGGTAAAAAGCGATTGACCTCGTCTTCCAACTTGACGTCTCCATCCAGCACCTGCTGGGCGAGCAAGATTCCGGTAAACACCTTGGATATGGACCCGATTTCAAAAATGGTATAGTCATCCACCGGGCTGCCGTCCGCAGTGGTCTTCCCGAAATGGTGAAAGGTGGTGCCGGCAGAATCGATCAGGGCAATGGCCATGCCCGGGGTGATCCCGTCTGCGACGCGTTTTTCAATCGTTTCCAGTACTGCCGGGGGAAGTGAGTCCAGGCGTTTCTTACCGGTATTCGGTTGGCAGTGCATGGTAAGTAGGGATACCAACAGTAGCAATCCAGTGATTCCAATGCGTTTCATAGGCGTTTTGGTTAAGCGTACGGGTGACTGACTACCCTCTTGCTTTTACTTCCTAAATTAATCAATCCGGACAAGTAATCAAGCCCAACTGTCCCGATAGAGGGAATAACCGGGGTTCTATTTCTTGTCCAACGGGACCGAAAGGCCCGTTTGCGCCCCTCGCTGCCGCAAAACGATCCAAATGGTAGCGTCCGGAGCCGAGCGAAATACCTGCTCCGGCCGAAGCGCCGAGGATGTCTGCTGTCCGAAAATCAGGATGCCGTTCTCCTCTTTTTTCTAGTCCGGTTAGCGCCAGTCAGCAAAATTTGGTAGATTTCGTACAGCGAACGAAAACCAAAAACCCAACGTATACCGCATGCAATCCGCACGAATCGCCCTACTCCTTCCCCTTCTGGCCTTGCTTTCCTTTCCTGTTTTTTCAGGGATCGAACGGGTTTCGTTCCGGGGATGGTCAAATTGCTACCGCATGTACAACGAAACGGTAGACCTGATCATCCACGCAGAAACGGGTGGACGGGTATTGGCCTACCGCATCGGCGGTAAAAACATCCTCTATGCGGATTCCCTGCAGGATGGAAAGCGTTTCGAAGAATGGCAAGCGGAGCGCTTTGACCCGGACGGGGGAAGACTGGACTATGGACCCGAAGCCCTCACCCAAAAGCTCCATGCTGCCACCTGGATGGGTCCCTGGCAGGCCCGAATCGAGGGACCTTATCGGTTGGTGCTAAGCAGTATGCGGGACGAGGAACTGGGATTGCGCAGCGAGCGGATACTCACACTTTCACCCCAGGGCGGTCAACTGAAGATCTTCCAGCGGGCGGAGAACATCAGCCAGGATACGTTGGTCCGCCACTTTTGGAGCCGCACCCTGGTGCAGCCGGGGGGAATTCTTACGCTGCCGGTAGATCCGGAAAACAGCCGATTTGCCGCTGGCTACGGTCGGTTTGAGTGGGGACCGAACCGCATCAACCCCGAACCCGGACCGGACGAGCGGATATGGGTTCGCGGAAAGGTACTGCACTTCCACGCCGTGGGATCCACCATCAAGGCAGGCAGCGATGCACTCGTGGGATGGATGGGCTACCAATGGGAAAACCTACTTTTTATCAAGCACTACCCAGTGTTCCCGGAAGCATCCTATGCGGGCAGTGAACACATGATGGGTATTTTTTATAGCAATGGACGCTTTGCCGAAATGGAGCCCTGCAGTCCCAGCTACCGCATGGCTCCGGGAGACCGCATCGAGTTTACGGAGTATTGGGAATTGATCGCCTTGTAGGCACTCCGTTCGAATGTACACCAGTCAAAACCTTGGCTCTCATCCAGTTCAGTTACAGATTCAGCCAGTAGTTTAGTTTCATCACAAAGGCGCGCTGTTTGGAAGCGAAGGTTCCTGGGAAATAATTGTCCGTGTACACCATAAATAGATCCGAGACCGGTGCGTAGCGCCACTGAATCCGGGTGTTGATGTTGATATTATCGATCTGATTGTTGTACTGCACAAACGTAGTCCAGAATAGGCTCCTGGTAAAGGTAAGGTCGATTCGAGGACCAATCAGAAAAAGATCGGCGTCGTTCTGCGGTTCGGGCAGCCGGATGCGGCTGTAACTAAGGTTCATGGTAATGTTGGCCCGGTAGCCGATGCGCCATTCGGCCATGCCTGTAAAATTAGCCATGGTTCCGCTGTAGTACTGCCCGATCTGTCCGGTACCCCGCAGTGCCAGTGCCTTTCTGGGATCGGTGCGAAAATCGATTCCGAGGTAGCTGTACCGGTATGCCGTCCCTTCCGCCAGCGGTTCCCCGCCGGTTCGGGTGGGATCAAAGGGAAAAAAGAGGTAGGTGTATTGGTTGTTGGCACTTAGCGTCACCTCGGCAAAGGAATGAAACTGCACCAAGTAATTCAAGGCATGCAGTTCGTCCGTTACACCCAGCGCAGGATTCCAGAGGGTTTCTGAGACAATGCTTGGTCCGTGCCGGTTGACCTGCTCCGAATCGGGAAAAAAGGTATAGCCGATCTCGGGGGCGATGCGTTGGTATCCCGTACGGGGTGTATAGCCTACCAGGGGATTGTAATTTTCTCCCACGTAGGAATACGCCAGTCCGGCATTGAAGTTCACGTCGCTAAACGCCAGTTGGGCATGGCCGGTACCCGTGTCTTCGTCCACGCCTTCTTCGAAGGTACGGTGGTAAAAAAACTTCCCGCTCCAGCGGTTGTCTTTGGAAAACAGGTTGTAATCAATCCCAGCCAGGCGGTTATGATCCCCATTCACCAGGTTGGTTTTTTCCATGTCCAGGGTCTCCCGGTTGATCAGCATGACGCCCACATTGGAGCGGTTAAACACTTTGCGCTGCAGCGCTGCAACGGAAAAGTTCTTTCCCGTAATGCCTCGCAGGGGATCGCTTCCGGTTTGCATGTTCATGGCCCCTACCCGCCAGTCATCGGTAAGCTTGCCGCTGAGCCGGGCACCGTAGAGAATCTGGTTCTGCACGTTTTGCCCGGTGGATTCGTCTCGATCTACTCCAATCCGGCGGGAGAAAAAAGGCCGGATGCGGTCCGTTCCAAAATCGGCAAAAAGATCCGCGTTTTCCAGAAAAAACTGTCGCCGCTCTGGGAAAAATATTTCGAAGCGGTCCAGGTTGGTTACTTGCTCGTCCACTTCCACTTGTGAAAAATCCGGGTTTACCGTCAAATCCAGATTCAATGCCGGCCCCAGGCCAATTTTGGCATCCCCGCCAAAAGAGGGCTTCAATGGTTCGCGAATGCCCTCGAGGGAATTGTTGGAGGTCACCATGGCAGCATAGGGAATCAGGGAATAGTTTCCCCCTGATTTGGGAAGCGGCTTTGGAAAATACAAATTCCGGGAAAAAGCCATGTGGGTCACGTTGAAGTTCCGGGGTATGGGTGTCCAGGTGGTTTTTTCAGAATACTTACTATCGATGCGGTATACGTTTACGTTCCAATTGTCCGTGGCATCCTTGTAGCGCAGCGTGGAGAAGGGAATGGCGATTTCTGCCACCCAGCGATCCTCCAAAATTACGGCCTCGGAATACCACTTGTTGTCCCAGGCCAGGTTAAAATCGGTCCGTTGCAGGCCTCCATTACCCACCATGGCCTCCCGTTGTACGCCATAGGGGTTAACGCCAAAGATATAGCCATTCGTCTTGTCATTGAAGGTGTCGATCACGAAGCTGACGCCATCGTTTTGATTGCCCCGGTAGTCACGCCGCAAGGAGGTACTGACGTAGGAATCCCTGGGCTCCGGGCTGAGCATCACCGCGGCGATGTAGAGAAATTTATCGTCGTAAGCGATTTTCACCTGGGTTTTCCCGATCGCAGGTAAGGTATCTGTCGGAAAGGTCTGAATAAAATCGGCAATCCATCCTCCTTCCTGCCATACTTTCTCGGTTAATTGTCCGTCTACGGTAATTGGCTCATCTACCAAGACGGCATGCATGTCCGGTACGGCTTCCTGCCCGAAAACAATAAAATTAGTCGAAAAAAGAAATACGTAAGTTAATACAAGTCTATTCATCAAATCTTGCGTTCAAAGTCCAAGTTAGGACTTCAAACGCCAAAGATATGATTAGATTTACACAAGTGGTAGCCAACTGGTACAGGAATTGGTCAATCGGTTTGTTTTACCCAAACATTGATGAATCCGGAGGGAATTTCCAGCACAACCTTCAGGTTATTGGGAACTACTTGCAGATCAAAATTGGCGGATTCTTCCTCCAAACGAACCTCTCCCAATAGCCGGTACAGATCGGAATTGCCGTAGCGGAACTGGTTGGTGGGCGTGACCCAAACACGCCCTGTTTTACCGTTGCCGTAACTTTCCCATTTGAGGGAAAGGTCTTTACCCGAAAGGCTGCCCGACAGGTGCGAGGCATGGGCTTCGCCCAGAAGGGACACCCCATCAACTTCCATTGCCTGGTTTTTTGGAATGGAAAGGTGCATGTGGTGCGCCATTGTTGGAAACAGATCCACGATTCCGGGGGTCTGGGAGGCGATTTCATTCAACGCTTTGTTAGAAACGATCCAGGTGGCCCGCTCTTCGTCGGTTTGGCCGCCGTGGTGGAAGCCGCCTTCTCCCCTGCCATGGTCCGTGGTAATGAGGAGCAGCCAGTCTTCGCCATAATTTTTTTCGCGTTCCCGAATGGCCGACCAAATCAACCCGACTTGCCGGTCGGCTTCCTGAATGGCGCTATCCATTTGGGGGCTGGCGCCGTATCGGTGCCCCATATCATCGGTGTGCTGCAGGTATACCCAGGTCAGGTCAGGCCCTTTTTCCCGGATATCCTTTGCCGCATAGGCAGCCACTTGTTGGTCTATTTCCCGGATGTAATCGCTTTGCTCGTCATGGGGGATCCCCAGGGTATCCACTTCCAACCCATCAAAATGGTAATCCAGCTGCAGCCTGCCCGTGGCCTCCAGATTTTCTCCAACGAGTTTGGTCCGGTTGTCCAGCCAGGTAGAGTATACGGCAGTGGTCTTATGGGGGTAGTCCTCCTTGAAATGCCGGAAAATCGTCCAATAATGGTAATTGGGTCGGCGAATGCTGTTTCCCCTGACATTGTGTTTGTTGACCCACACGCCGGTTAACAGGCTGTTGTACCCCACAGCGGAGACGGTGGGGGTCTCGGAATATCCGCCCCGCATTCCCCCAACATGGGCCGGATAGTAGCCCCCTTCGGCCATCACCTGGTCCAAATGGGGCGTAGGGTTTTTAAGCAGCAATTCGCGCTGGATTCCATCCAAAATAATAAACAGGGTCTTCTTTTCCTGCGCCCGGCCTGAAAAAGCCAGCAAGAAACCAGTTAAAAAAAAGAGGGAAAAGGCATTCAATTTATTCTTCATAGGTGCTTGGTGTTTTACGGTCGAGATACTAAAAATAAACCAAGCTACCGGAAGACAGCCGGTAGCTTGGTCTAAAATTACGTTACATGCCGATTATTCCCATCCAAATAGCTGTTCCAGATTCGGATTCAGGGTAACTTGTTGTAGGGGAATGGGACGGTAGTAGTACTTTGGCTCGACAAAGGTTCGCTCCGTGGTCTCGGTTACCAGCGTACCTCCCTGCGATCCGTTTTCCAGGTACACGGTTACGTTATCGTCTACCGTTCCTGCGCGGTAGTAAATTAGCATCCTGCCCAGAGAATTGGTTTCCTTTTCCGGATCACCAGGAATATCCGCATCCTTATCGATCAGGATAATATCCTCCACGCCGTCTCCGGTCATGTCGTATTTTCCGAGTCCGGGAAAGTACATGCCTTTGGGAATTCGCTCCAGTAGCTTTCCAGCCGACCAGCGCATCAGGTCGTCGTGGCGGTAGCCCTCCAGGGCAAATTCCACCCGTCGTTCCCGGCGAATCTCCAGCATCACGCCAGCCATGGGTCCGGATACCTGTGGGTATTTTTCGGCAAGGAAAGGATCCGGCTGGGCATTGGCTTCCGTTAGCTGCAAATCGGGCATTCCTGCCCGTTGGCGCAGCAGGTTTACCGACATGTCCAGGTCGGCCTGTGTCAGGCTGCCCAATTCGGCTGCGGCTTCCGCATAGGTCAGCAAGACTTCGGCATAGCGGTAAACGGGGAAATCCAAACTTCCCAGCGCCACGTTTTCCGTGGTGTTATTGTACCCTTTTTGCTGGAAGTATCCGGTAAAATTCCGGTTCAAAATGGGGATAAATTCCGCAGGCTCTGGCTGCCTTACCCAACCCGGATAGACCAGGGTCTGCGATAAGCGCGGATCTCTGTTTTGAAACTCGCTGACATAAGGCAGCGTTTCGTAGCCCGGCTGATCGGTAAATCGGGACCCGTCGCGCATCAGGTAGGTTTGCACCAGATCGCGGGAAGGCGACTGTTCGTAGGTTCCGAATACGGTATAATTGATGTTACTGCTTCGGTCTTTGTTTAAGTCGTACGGGTTGTAAAGAATCACCTCACTATTGCCGCCGAGTTCCTGACTGGTAAAGAGTGCCTGGTAATCGCTTTCGGGATTTCCGGTTTGGTGCAGGGAGAAATTCCCGGAATCCATGATTTCCCGGGCCAGGTCTCTTGCCCGGGTTAGGAAGGCCTCAGCGGATCCCTGCAAGCCAAGTTCGTCGTGGTATTTGCGAAAGGTACCTTCGTACAAGGCCATCCGGGCAAAGAAGGTTTTTACCGCCCAGTTGCCGGGCGTACCGCTGGGTACGTCCTCCCGCACGTGCTGTGCTGCAAACTCCAAGTCTTCCACGATTCCGTTTACCACGGTCTCTCTTGAATCCCTTCCCTTAAACAACTCCTCATCGGCCGGGTTGAGAAGTCGGTCGTACCAGGGCACATCGGAGTAACGTTTGACCATTCCGAAATAAAACACCGCTCGGTAATACCTGGCCAGTCCTTCGTAATGCTGGATGGCTTCCGGGCTGGCATCGGCATTGGGACTGTTTTCCAGAAAATAATTGATGTTCCGAAGCCGTGCCCAATTCCATCCACCTGTGATGTTCTGGGAACTGGGAGAGCCGGTCATCATGCTCTTGATTTCGATGGCCCCGGTCGTTGCCATGTTGTCGCTGCTTTGGTCGGCCTGGTATTCAAACATGCCGGGAAGGGACAAGAGGCCATTTACATACAAACGAAGATCTTCTTCGGTCTTGAAAAACTCTTCGGGAGAGATAGACGTCTGCGGATACCGATCCATGAACTCGTCGTCGCAGGATGCAAACCAAATGACATTCAGAACCAATAAATAAATGCTATATCTTTTCATCGTGTGTCGGATTTTAAAGGTCAATATTTACGCCAAAAGAATACCTTCGCTGAAAGGGATAGGACCAGCCGTACCCGTTATTGACCGCCTCTGGGTCTACAAAGGATTTGATGGCGGAAAATTCGAATAGGTTCTCTCCGGTAACGAAGATTCGAATTCGGCTGGCATTGATCCTGCCTGCCAGTTCCTGTGGCAGGGAATAGCCTAGGGTCAGGTTTTTCACCCGCAGGTAGGCGGCGTTTAGCAGGTAGCCGGTCTGCGGAATATCCAGGCCTGAGCCGTAGTTGTTGTCCGCCAGCCAGGCTTGCAGCACGGGATAGCTGGAATCGGTATTGGCGTCAGCCAGTCCTGCATCCAGATACGACTGGCTGTGCTGCGCACGGAGGGCCTCTCCATCGGCTTGTCCCCGGTAAAAATCCAGGTTCCAGGGGTAAATATTGGCATAAGGCTGCTGGTAGGGACCCCAGAAAAGGTAGTGCTGCGGGTAGTAATCTTGTCGTCCTACACCCTGCAAGAACATGGATACGTCGAAGCCGTTCCAGGACACGTTCAGGTTGGCTCCCACCTGGTAGCGGGGCCGACTGTTTCCGATGATGGTCAGGTCTTTGGAATCCGTTTCGGTAAGGCCTTGCTCGATTTTCCCATCGTTGTTCAAATCCTCGTATCTAGGCCAGCCGGGTACGATATCCAAGGCTCCCCAGGGAATGATGGCCGACTGATCCAGCTGGCTAATTTCGTCCTCCGAGCTAAACATGCCGTCGTTTACCAATCCCCATATTTCGCCGATTTCCTGCCCTACCCGGTAGTTGGACAACAAGCCTTGCTCGTTTTCAAAGCGGGTGATCCAGGAGCGGGAATCGGATACGAAGAATTTGGACGAAAACTGAATCGGTTTCTCGTAGCTACCGAATTGATTTCGGTAATTTAGCGTCAGTTCCCAACCTTTTGTCTCCAGATCGGCTGCATTTTGCTGGGGAGGTGAGGTTCCCAACACGCCGGGGAGTTCCACCGGATTGGTCAACATGTCGCGGGTATCCCGAATGAAATAATCGAAGGTTGCGAAGAATTTGTCTTCCCAAAGACCCAGATCCACGCCAAAATTGGTGGTAACGACCCGTTCCCAGGTATAGAAATTCGGATCCACTGCGAGTGCGGGGGCGCTATTGACCACCACCTGCCGGTCTCCGCCGATGAGGTAACTGGACAACCCGGTGGGGAGGGCTTGCAGGTACCCAAAATTGGATACGTTTTGGTTACCCAGGCTTCCGTACGATCCTCGTAGCTTAAACGTCGGGGCGACGGCCCCCATGGCCATGTCCTGAAAGAAACCTTCGTCGCTGATAATCCATGCACCGGAAAGGGACGGGAAAAATCCCCAGCGGTTGGACGAAGGGAAACGGGACGATCCATCGTAACGTCCGTTAAATTCCAAAATGTACTTGTTGTCGTACGTATAGTTGGCCCGGCCAAATACACTTTGCGTGGCGTAGGAACTGTATCCGGGTCGAATAAAGGAATCTCCGGTAGTCAAGCCCAGGTAAGGGAGGGAGGAGGAAATCAACACCCGTCTTTCGGACTCCACCGAAGAATAGGAATAGCTTTCCTGATTGTATCCAGCCAGAATATTGATGGAATGATCACCAAAGGTTTTGGTATAGTTACCGTAAAGATCGAAGATGGTGTTTTGCAGGTTGCCGTTTCGCTCTGCCACCAGCCCGTCTCCACCTTCCGTACGCACGTCGTCGGGACCGAATCCGATGTCAAATTTTCGTCGGTCCCAACCGTAGATCCACTGCTCTCTTTTAAAACTACCATTACCCGTTACCGTAAGGTCTCCATTCAAGAAAGTCCCGGTGGCGCGAAGGATGTTGTGAAACCCAAACATGTCCTCCTGGTTTCGTCCACCGTCTACCAGTCGGGCAGCCAGTCTCCCGGCATCCGTATTTGCCCAGGTGCCGTCGGGGTTTTCGGCCACTTCTATGGGTGTCAGAAAATAGATATCGGTGATATTATTGGTTGACTCTGCCCGTTTAGTTTGGTAGATGTTCAGGTTGTTATCCAGCTTCAACCAGGACTTCGGCGTGGCTGTTAGCCGGGCTCGCAGGGAATATCGATCCCAGTTATCCGGCTGCAATTTATTCATGCCGTTTTCCCGGGTATAGTCTCCCGACACGTAGTAGGTCATGGGCAGGTTTTCGTTGTTGGAACTCCCGCTGATGGCCAGGCTTTGATTGGTTGAAAAGCTGGCATTATTGAAATAATAGCCGTACCAATCGTTATTACCCATGTAGGCCCATCGATTGGGATTGTTGGGGTCGATTCGCACGTCTTCTACGCTGGGGTCTTCGGACCGTTCCCGAGCCCATTGGTAGTGAAAGTCGTTAAAGTTGATGTAATTCCAGGGCGTATTGCTGGTGGCCTGGTCCATGACCCTGGAATAAATATACGGATCGGTAACCGGTTCGGGCAACACGGTGGGTTTTCCCCAGGAAAAGTTGCTGTTGTAAGAAATGGTTTGCTTGCTACCTCCTTGTTTGGTGGTGATCAAAACCACGCCAAAGGCAGCCCTGGCGCCGTAGATGGCAGCCGATGCCGCATCTCGCAATACAGAAAAGGATTCTATATCGGCAGGATTCAAGCGAAGCAGGTCTTCGTAGGCAACGGCAATTCCATCGATGACGATCAGTGGACCGCCTCCGTTAATGGAGGTGAAACCCCGTATATTGATATCCGGCACCGTACCGGGGCGACCTCCGGAATACGTAATGTTCAAACCGGGACTGGCACCCTGCAAGCCTTGCATGACGTTGGCTACGGGGCGGTTGATGATGTCTTCACCCGAGATTTGATCCACGGCACCGGTGAGGTTGATTTTCTTTTGGGTTCCGTATCCCACCACCACCACCTGTTCCAGCAGGGTTTCTTCTGCGGATAGGGTTACGTCGAGGGTCGTGCGGTCCCCGACCGCGATGGTACGTGTTTCAAAGCCGATAAAGGAAAATACCAATTCGGACTCCGGCGAGGGGACTTCGATGCTGTAGGCACCGTCAATATCGGTAATACTTACGCTATTTCCGCCTTTCTGGTACACGGAAACTCCTGGTAAAGGCAGGTCTTCTACGCCATCTTTAACCACTCCTTTAACCACAATCTGGGCCTGGGTCGCCCCAAGCAACATCAGCGAGAGAAGCAGGGTTAAAAAACCCGTTTTCGTTGCGATGTCTTTTCGTAGGTGTAATTCTTTTCGCATATAATTTTAGGTGTTGGTGATGAATTGGTTCAGAGATATTTCAGGCAAGTTAGTCGTTGGTTATTACCTTATTGTTAAACCAGAATTACTATTTATTTATTGAATATTCATTCAATATTAAATAATTTAAAATAAATAAAAAATTCATATAAAGAATATTTTTATGACTAAATTGCCCTCTTTATTTTAAAAACTATGAAAAATTCGATTAGGAAAGAGCGGAAAAAAGAGATTATTTCGGGCCTGTACGAATTGTCCCAGTCGGAGGGATTGGAAAACGTCTCCATTGCAAAAATCGGCAAGCATTTGGGAATGCCTCCGAGTCTGGTCATGCATTATTTCCCGAACAAACGCCTGTTGATTTTGGGATTGATCGATCACATCTTGCATCAGTACCAGCTTATTTACAAGCCCATTATTAGTAAGATGGAAAACCAGCCCCGCATCAATCCGGAGCTATTGGTGGACCGGCTCTTTTCCAGGGATTGGAACCTTCTTTTCGACGACGGCGTGTTTTTTAGTTGTTATGCCTTTATCTTCCGGGATGCCTCTATAAAACGCGAATACAAAAACCTGCATGTCAAGTTACGAATGACGCTAAAAACCCTGCTAGACAAGGACGAAGTGCTGATGAACGGCGATACCGGACTATTGGCCGAACGGATTTTTGTGGTCATTGAAGGAGCGTATTATTACCTATCCATGATGGATGATCCCAAAACCTACGATGAGAAACTCAAAATCTTCAAAGACCAGGTATACGAACTCATCTATTCGGAGATCAACCGCCTCGAACAGCCTGCCCGTTCCGGGTAGACAGGGGCCGATCGAATAGCGGGTACGGTTTACCGGTAGCGCAGCAGCTGCAATTCCGGCGTTGACCTTTCGTAAAAAAACAATGGATTGGGCGACACCGAATGATCAACTTTGCTACTCGTAAAACAACTTGCCCTATCGGACACATTTTAGCATACCTCGGATGTACCCTGCTTTTTTTCTCGCAGCTTTCTGCCCGACAATCGGGGGAAATAAACGCCTACCGCCTTTCCGGGGACGAGCAGGTCGTCCTTGACGGCAGGCTGGAAGAGGGCTTTTGGGGAAAAGTGGGGGCAGCCACTGCTTTTCGTCAACAGGAACCAATGGAAGGGCAGCTGGCCACCGAGCAAACCGCCGTGCAGGTGGCCTACGACGAAAAAAACCTGTACCTGGGCGTGCGGTTGTACGATAGCGAACCGGATCAAATCAAAGCCTTTCAGCGCAGAAGGGATGCCGACTTATCCACGGATGATTTGTTTGCCTTCATTCTGGACACCTACGATGATCAGCGATCCGCTTTTTATTTTGAAATCAACCCGGTGGGCCTGATGGGCGATGGGATCTTGCGAACCGGACAGGGAGCCCGCATCAACCGGGACTGGAACGGCATCTGGCGGGCATGGGTAAGCCAAGACGACAAGGGCTGGTCGGCTGAAATCCGTATTCCTTTTATGACCCTGAGTTTCGATCCCCGTAACGATGCATGGGGTATCAACTTTCTACGAACCGTCCGCCGAAAAAACGAAACCAGCCTCTGGATGGGCCACCAACGAAATCAAGGTATTGAGCGCCCGCAAAATGCCGGTAAACTAAGGGGCTTATCGGACATCAATCAGGGCATTGGCCTGGAAGCCATCCCCTACGCGATCGTCTCCCGAAACAGTAGCAAAGAACTGCCGGAGACTTCCCCAAGCCAACAGTTTTCCTACAATGCGGGCGGAGAACTCAATTACAACATCACCCCAAACTTGAAAGCCGGTATTACCGTCAATACCGATTTTGCCGAAACGGAGGTGGACAACCGGCAGGTGAATCTGACGCGTTTTCCACTGGTTTTCCCGGAGCGGAGGGATTTTTTCCTGCAGGGCGCCAACGTCTTTCAATTTGCCCCTTCGAGTAACCCCAATCCTTATTTCAGCAGAAGAATCGGTCTGGAAGGGGGCAGACCCATCCCCATCAAGCATGGGGCACGTGTAATCGGTCGTATCAAGCAGACGGATGTGGGCTTCATACAGGTCCGGACTGACGCAGCGGGCAGCTTGCCGGGAGAGAATTTTACCGTAGGTAGGGTGGTGCAAAATTTCTCCAACGAAAGTACCGTAGGGGTCATTTATACCCGGAGAAATACCGATGGGGACAGCTTACCCATGCGCGAAACCTTTGGAGCGGATCTAAACCTCAGCACTTCCCGTTTCCTGGGAAACAAAAACCTGCAATTTGAGTCCTTTTTTGTGGGGCATACGCCCAATAGCTACGACGAATCCGGGAGCTTACTGGACCGGTCCGTTCGCGGGTTGCGGGTGAATTTCCCGAATCAACCCTGGGATGCACATGTTTCCTATAGGGAATTCGGCGTGAATTACGCGCCCGCTGTTGGCTTTGTGCCGAGAAATGGTTTCCGGCGCCTGCAACCCACCTTCACTTTCAACCCGCTGATTGATCGGAGCGAAGGCATCCGGGAACTGAGCTGGCAGTACTATTTTGAATACCTGATGTTTATGGACTGGAGACCGGCCACGGTTAACCATAACCTTCGGTTTTTGGGCATCCGGCTGGAAAGCGGGGATATCTTTTACCTGAATGTGCACCAAAATTACGAAAACCTTGATTTCCTATTTGACGTATTGCGGGATGGTCGCTACCTGATACCGGAAGGGATCTACAAAAATCGGGGTTATTCCCTGGAGATTCAATCGGCTCCCTTTCGTAAAATCGGAGGCAATCTACGTTACAAAAATATGGGATTTTGGACAGGCCGGCAAGCCACTCTCGAGGCGGACCTGTTTCTGCGGCCTTTGGCAGGACTGAACCTTACCGGCAGTTACCTGTACAATCAGGTACGGTTGGAAGAAGGCGCGTTTACTACCCATCTTTTCCGACTCATTAGCAGTTACGACTTTTCGCCATGGGTATCCATTAATTTCAATATCCAATACGATACCATTACGGAAGGTTTGGGAACGAACAGCCGCTTTATATGGGTGATCGACCCAGGGAATACCCTGTTTGTGGTCCACAATCACAACTGGCAACGATTTGGCGATCGTTTCGACATGCGGGAAAATCAATCCACCGTAAAGTTGGCATATACTTTTAGATTCTGAAAATTAGGCTTTTTGGAGATTTTTAGATTATTTTTACAATCTATGAATAGCGTGACCCGGTTTTATTTTTGGAGTTCCAAGACCTATTTTCATTGTTTCCTTTATTTCCTCGGTTTTTATGGCCTGATCGGCTGCCAAAGCCAGGTAGAATCCTATCAACCCATTTCTGCGGAAACAACCGAAATACTGGACCGATCCAGTAACCTGCTCAACAGCGGTCAGTACCGAAGGTCCATGCAGTTTCTGGACAGTGCGTACCAGCAGATTGGGAACAAAACGCCACTGGATTGGTGGGAAAAATACAATTTTCTTAGCCGCATTTACCTGAAATACGACGTCGACCTCAACCAGTCACGCGTGTACCTGGACAGCATGTTTTGGGTACTGAAGGACCGCAGCCGACTCTACCAAAAGGAATATGCCCAAACCAAATTTTTGGAAGGAGACTGGTACAAAGCAGGGCGAGACTTCGAAAAAGCCTTTGCCAGCTATTTTGAAGGCCGGGAGTTTGCCCAGGCCAATCTAAGTGACTGCCTGATCAGCAACCTGACCTATCAATTGGGAATTTTTCGCTACGAGCAGCAGCAATATGCCGCGAGTATACCGTATTTCAAACAAGCAATCGAAGAAAATGAGGATTGTTGGGATGCCGACATGATGGACCAGAATCTCTATTTCCCGCAAATGTACCGGAATACCCTGGGTTTGGCCTACGAAAAAACAGGGGCGCTGGACAGTGCCGCTTATTTTTACCAAAAGGGTTTGACATTTCTGGAAACAATTGAGAAGCGATATCCTGGAGAAAAAAAATTCATCAGCCTGGCCCGGGGGGTTATTTTGGGAAACCTGGGAGGAGTACTAGCCAGCCTCGGAAAGACGCAGGACGCAGAGCGTTTTTTGAAGGAAAGCATTGCGATCAACAGCCAGCCGAATTTTGACGTGCTAGACGCATTGACTGCGAAAATAAAACTGGCCGAGCTTTTTATCAGCCAGAACCGCCTCCAGGAAGCGGAGCAACTACTTGTAGCCATGGATTCGGTGCTTTCCGGATCCGAATTGAAAAACCGCGCCTACGTGCAGGGACGTATCCACTGGTCCAAGGCGATGGGCACCTACTTTGAAAAACAGGGTGCGCTGGATAAAGCCTATCCCTTTCTGAAGACCCACTACCAACTTAGGGATTCATTAGATCTGGCGGACAATGCCTTAAAAACGGTAGACATGGAGGCATCCTTGCAAAACGCTGCTCAACAATACCAGCTTTCCTTAATTAACCGCGATAACCAGATAAAAACTATTTACCTGGTTGCGACCATTGGTTTCACCGTACTGTTGGTCATTTTTCTGGGCTTTATCTGGCAAGGGCTCAGTCGATCCAAAAACATCAACAAGGTCATCAGCCAACAAAACATTGAACTTCAGGAAACACTGGGCGCACTGGAACAAAGCCAGGCCGAAAACACCAAAATTATGTATATGGTCGCCCATGACCTGCGAAATCCCATCAGCAGCATGGTGATGATGGCCGATATACTGCTCTCAGACGAGCAGATATCCGGCGAAAACAGGGTGCTGCTGGGCCATATTAAAACCTCCTGTAACAACTCCCTGAATCTGGTTTCCGAAATGATGCAGTCCAATAAAAACGCGGCATCATTTTCCAAAGAAGCCGTTGACATCGATCGCTTACTAAATTATTGCGTAGAATTGCTGCAACACAAAGCCCACGAGAAAAACCAAAAATTGATTTTGGAAACCATCCCTGTGACCGCTTTCGTTAGCCGGGAAAAACTTTGGCGGGTTATCAGCAACCTTATTGCCAATGCGGTGAAATTTAGTCCAAAAGGAAAATCTATTCGGATAAGCATGAAGAAAACATCCGAAAAAGTGATCGTCTCCATCAAGGACGAGGGAATTGGCATACCGGAATCCATTAAAAACAAGGTCTTTGAATGGTACACCGACGGCAAACGTTCCGGGACCGATGGAGAAAAACCCTTTGGCATGGGCCTGGCCATTTCCAAACAAATCATTGCTGCCCACGGAGGGACTATTTGGTTTGAGAGCGAAGAAAACAAAGGCACCACGTTTTACATAGAGATTCCGATCAAAGCCCAAAAAAGCTGATTACTTGTTCCTCCCGCTAGCTGTGGCGATGCGTTAGCCATTTACCGACGCGTCGCTCCGCATTACTCGCTACGCATGAAACACCCAAAAAGCGGATCCCTGGCTTGCTACTTCGCTTAAAATCGACTACGAATGGACCGTATTGCTCCGTTTGAGGTTTCGCCCGGGCTCACCCGGACAAACAAGCCCCTCAAAGCCAGGGAAACAATCGCAGCCAGTCGCTGGAATACCTTATTCACTGTAGGATTTTATTAAGTTAAAATTGGTTTGAAATTTGAATAATTAATGCAAATTTTGATTCCGATTTAATTACGAAAAATGTTAGGTATGAATAAGTATATTGACCTCATCAAGCAAACGTTTGATTTTCCAACGAAAGAATTCACTGTCGCCAACAATCAATTGGCCTTCAACGGGGTAAACCTGATGGAAATCATCGAGGAATACGGTACCCCCTTGAAACTAACCTATTTACCTAAAATTTCCGAAAACATTCAAAATGCAAAAACTTTTTTCGGAAATGCCATGCAAACGCATGATTACAAAGGGAGCTACACCTACTGTTATTGCACAAAATCCTCCCATTTTAGTTTTGTCATGGATGAGGCACTAAAAAACGATGTGCACATAGAAACCAGTTCTACCTACGATATCCCCCTGGTAAAAAGTCTGTTTGCACAGGGTAAAATCAGCAAAGAAACCTACATCGTTTGCAACGGCTTTAAACGCGACCTTTATAAACAATATGTGACCGAACTCCTCAATGAGGGGTTTAGCAACTGCATACCGGTGCTGGATAACCTGACCGAAATCGACTATTACCTGGAGCACGTGAAGGTACCGTTTAAGGTGGGAATTCGTATAGCCGCGGACGAGGAACCAAAATTTGGTTTCTACACCTCACGTTTGGGGGTTCGCTACCACGATATCATCACCCTGTACGAAGAAAAAATCAAGAATAACCCAAATGTCAGCCTTAAAATGCTGCATTTTTTTATCAATTCCGGTATCCGGGACACCGCCTATTACTGGTCGGAATTGACCCGTTTTATCCAGAAATACGTGGAATTGAAGAAAGTAGCGCCCGAATTGGATACCATGGACGTGGGAGGAGGATGGCCGATCAAGACCAACGTATTTTTTGACTACGACTACCAATACATGGCCGATCAGATCATCAAAAATATCAAGTGGATGTGTGCCAAAAACAACACGGTTGAGCCCAATATCTTTACCGAATTTGGTAGCTATACGGTGGGGGAAAGTGGTGCAGTCCTGTATTCCATTCTGGATGAAAAGCTGCAAAACGACAAGGAGCTCTGGTACATGATCGACGGTTCGTTTATTACCCAGCTTCCCGACAGTTGGGGGCTCAATCAAAAGTACATCATGCTGGCTGTCAACAATTGGGACAAAGAGTACCACAACATTTCGCTGGGGGGACTTACCTGCGATAGCATGGATTACTACAACTCAGAGGCTCACCAGTTTAACATCTACCTTCCCAAATTGGAAAAGGGTGATCAACAGTACATCGGTTTTTTCCATACCGGGGCCTATCAGGAGTCCCTGGGTGGATACGGAGGTATACAGCACTGCCTCATTCCCGCACCCAAACACGTCATCATCGACCGGCAGAGTGATGGCAGCATTCGGCATTGGCTCTTTGCCCCAGAACAGGAGAGCAAAGACATGATGAAAATACTGGGATACAAGTAATGCATGAGGGCAATGGCCCTCATTTTTTTGTGGCAGGCAATTTGCTTATTGAAATTTGCGAACTATTTTTTCTTCTGCATGGACATAGTAGCATTGAAATTGATTGAAACAGCACATGAAGATAAAACAGATCCTTTTTTTACTTTTCGTTATGCAAGGAAGCCTGGGGTCGGCTCAGGTTCGCAGCGTGTTTGAAGGGGCATACACCTTCCAAGGCAAAGCGGGTACAGCTACTTTTGAATTTTTGCAAGACGAAGCGAAAAACACAGTTCTTGACGGTTTTTTCCGCTTTGACTACCTGAAAAAAGACAGCCTGGATCAAACAATTCTCTACAAATTTCAGGTAACCGGAGAATACGAGCAAAACGAACGTTCGGGTAATTGGCTATTTGACCAGGAAACTCACCGCGTTGATGTGCAGGACGTAGTCAATTTTGAGGTGGTTAGCAGCTTGCACAGCGATAAGATTTATGTAGAAGCCGTATACAAACAAGGCAAAAAAACGGGCACCTGGGCATTTAAACAAAACGAATTTGTAAACGGAGAATTGCGGCCAAAAGCGGAGGCAAACGGAATCACTTTTACTGAAGGAAAGATTACCGAAAACATTGATTACCGCGCATTTGAAGGAGACTACACCCAATTGATCCGGGGCGAGGTCAATGCTGAAGGCTACCTGGACGGGGAGTGGGCGCTGGTATACCTGAAAGAAGGAGCATTGATCTCCGAAGTTCGCAATTACGAAAAAGGCTTTCTTTTGGGAATCAAACAGCGTAACCTGGAAACGGGAGCCCGGGTAAACGAGGTGATCTTCCACAAAACCATCGAAAAACTACAAAAACTGGAGGAAGCGCCACAAAAAGCCTACAATATCGCCGACCGGGATTTTGGATTGGTTTACAACGACGGGTTCCAATCAAACAGCCTCCCGGTACAAATTCAAAATTCTGGAAATCGGTTTATTGACGATTTCATTTCCAAATTACTTCAGTACGACAACAGGCGGTCTGAACAGGCGCAAAACGCCCCCTACCCGATCCGAACCAAGCGATTTGAATACGCTTTGTACGACGATTTGGATGAATTACTTGCCGCTATCCGTAAAAAATACCAGGTGCTCAAAGACAGCACAGAAAAATATGCCGGAATGAATGCGCTGGCATTGAATAAGGAAAAAAGTGACTCGCTGGCATACACCCATGCCTTTTTCTCCAACCGCCTGGAAAAATTTAAGCAAATGGAAGAATTGATGGGTCTGATCCGAAGTGGAGATATCCGGTATTACGATTTAACGAATTTCACCACCAAAGGCGTCGGATTCCTGTCCCCGCTGGACCTGGTAAACTATTCCTATCAAGATCAGGACAAACGAAAAATAATCAACCGGGAAGTCGGTTATGCGAACCCCCAGAGCTTTTTGGAGCGGGTCGACAGCCACCTGGAGGAGGAACTGGCCCTCAGTACTGCTCTCGCCAGGTACGCCAGACGGCAACTCCAATCCATCGAAGTCAGCCAAAACCTGGTCGCGTTGGAAGAAGAGCTGACGGAAAAACGCTCCCTGGTGGAAACGCTTTACGAAAACCACGAATCGAGCGAAGCGCTGGAACAACAGTTTTTTGATAAATTTTCCGGGCATTTCCTGCACGGATTGCTACAGGAAAACCTCTCCGGCTATGCGACAGCGGATGATCCGGAAGAAAAAGTCACCCGCGGCAAGCAACTGCTGGATTTTTTGACCGAACTGGAACTCCGCTATCCGGAACTTGCTGCGATTTTTCCGAGAAACGAGGAAATTGATGCCTTATACAAAGAGGAAACCTTCGATCCATTTACGTATACCCGGTATCAGGCACGGGCAAAATCCAGGTTGTACGAAGCTGGTATGAACATCCTGCTGCCCTACTACCTGACCGAACTGACCAAGGAAAACGACTATGGTCAAATCAAAAACCATTTGGATGCAATCGAGCTCCTTCAGCAAAAACTAATCGACCTTAGGGATCGCTCCACAAAAGGACTGGAACGAAAACTGGGAAGGACCAAAAACATGGAGCGCGTTCGGTCCTTGCTGGATCTTTAGCAGGCAGCCCGGCCTATTCCGCCACCTCGCCTGTGCCAGTCCCAATAAACCCAATTCACATAAGGACCTAGTTTTTCCCGATCAAAAAAAATAAAATGAACCTACGCCGTACTAACTATCTTTATGCCATTACATGCGCGGTTTTCTTTTTCCTGCTAAGTAACCTCTCGTACGGGCAATTTATGGAGACCCAGGCGGATGGGACATCGCTACCCGAAAAGGAATACAATAGGCAGTCTGGATTATGGATCGGCATGTATACCAAGTATAAAATCGGGGAAAAACTCTTTTATTACGGGGAATACCACATGCGTAGACGGGATCAATTGGTGCAAAACATGGCCCAGATTTACCTTCGCTTTGGCTTATCTTACCTGGTAAACGAAAAATTCGAAGTAACCGGCGGCATCGTCACCCCCTTTTACTGGGCCCCGGAAGACCTGTATTCCAGCCAGGAACAAATCGATAAAGTGGTCAATCAATTTCGATTCTGGCAGCAGTTTTTATTCATACAAAGCATGGGTCGGGTCAAAATCTACCACCAAATCCGAACCGAACAGCGCTGGAAACGGGACTATCTGGTCGGATCTCCATTCAAATTGACCCATCGGATGCGCTATAAGATTACCACCTATATCCCGTTAAATAAGCCAAAATTGCAGGACAAAACGCTCTTCTTTTCTGGGTACAACGAAATCTTTATTCAAGCCGGAAAACCGGTTTTGTACAACTATTTCGAAGATAACCGACTTTTTCTGGGACTAGGATACGTGATCAATGAAAAATTCCAGCTCCAGGCAGGCTATATGAAAAGCATTCAGCAACGGGAGCGAGGCTTCGATTTAAATAACCGGGACATTATCCGATTTAGTGTGTACCATAACCTGGACTTTACCCGAGGAAAGAATCGACCAAAAATCCAGGAAATCAACCCGGTTTTGTAAGGGGCACCGCCCCATCAAGAAAAGAATCGAACCAGAAAAGCCAATCAACGGAGAAAACCAACCTGCCCACAGCAACTGCACCCAGGCAACGGTGGTCCGTACCCAAGGATGTGCGAATACTGTCGCCGGTAGCCGAGAAAAAACGCAGCCGCGACGGATCCGGGAGGGTAATTTTTTTGCGATAATTTCATCAACCGTATCTTTTTTTGGATTACATTGGTCTAACTTTTAAAACAACCTGTGTGGACCATGCGAAGAAAAAAACTGGTTGGAATAGCGGCGTTGGTTTTGACGCCTTTGGTCGTGCTTGCCGCAGGCGCTTACGGTTTGTATAAAAATCAGGAATTGCTCACCCAACGAGCAATTTCTTCCGTCAACGAACAATTCGCAGGCGAGCTCGCAGTGGGACAGGCCCATATTTCTCCATTTGCCAACTTCCCTTACCTTTCCGTGGATTTGCAAGGGGTGAAATTCTTTGAGACCAAGTCTAAGCAAACCCATCCCCTGTACGAAGCCGAGGATGTGTACATCGGATTCAGCGTGCTGGATATTTTGCTCGGGCACTTCCGGGTGAAACGCATTCAGATTCAATCGGGATACATAAACGTCGTCCGAGACGATCGGGGTGAGCTGAACCTGTTACGGGCAAAAAACATGCGCCCTTCCTCCGAAACCGAGGAGAAATCGGAGGCTTTTTCTATCGAGTTAAAGCAGCTAGTGCTAAAAGACTTTACCTTGTCCTATATCGATGAAATGAATTCCAAAACGATTCGCACACACATCGATTTACTGCGTTCCCAAATCAAATTGAACGAGCAGCAACTGTTATTGGGAGTGGAGGCAGATTTGATTGTAAATCTGCTGGACAACGAAGAACCCACCTTTTTTTCCAACAAGGACGTTCACCTGGATTGGCAAATCGACTACGACCTGGTCGATAATCAGCTGACGGTGCTGCCTTCACGCATGCAACTGGACGAGGGGCTGTTTAGCCTGGAGGGAACGGTCGATGTGGACGATGAACTGAATACGGATTTAAAACTTTATGGGGAAAAGCCAGATTTTACCATTTTTACGGCATTCGCTCCAAAAGAAGTCACGGACGCGCTGAGAAAATACCAGAACGAAGGACATATTTATTTTCTAGGAACCATTGTTGGCAAAGCGGCGGCTGGAAATTCGCCGGCCATAGCCGTAGAATTTGGCTGCGAAAATGCCTATTTCCTGAATACCAACCAAAACAAGCGCATTGACGAGCTAAACTTCTCCGGTTTTTATACCAACGGCAAGGAACGTAGCCTTAAAACTTCTGAAATCCGCCTGCAAAATTTTTACGCCAGGCCGGAAGAGGGTGTATTTGAGGGGAAATTGGTTATTCGGGATTTTGAAGACCCCTATATCAATGTGGAACTACATGCCGACCTGGACCTGGAGTTTATCGGAGCCTTTTTTGAAGTGGAAGGACTGGAAAAGCTGAAGGGGCAAGTGATCCTGGATATGGATCTGGACGAAATAATCGACAGCGAGGTCCCTAAACTCGGCATGGCTAAACTGAAAGACGGCATCGATAGCGAGCTGCGCATCGAAGACCTGTCCTTCCTCGTTCCCGGGCAGCTCCATCCGGTCAGCGAAGCCAATGGCCTCGCCACCATGCAGGATGGCAAAATCCAACTGAACCATTTATCGTTTACGATCGGCGATTCCGATTTTAACTTCTCCGGATCCATCAGTGACTTCCCTGCAATATTTCATGGACTGGACAAGGACGTTTCAATCCATGTGCGCAGCAATTCGGACCGCATCCATCTGGCCCAACTCCTACCTCTCGATTCCGCCGGAATACTAAATCCCAATGAACAACTAACCGAATTTCAGCTGAACCTGGCTTTGGAAGCCAACGCACACGAACTGACTAATTTCAACTACCTACCAAAGGCACGGGTAAAAGTGGAAGACTTTCACGCCAAACTCACCCATTACCCGCACGCCTTTCATGATTTTGATGTTTCCTTAACGCTAACGGACAGTTCCCTGCAAGTGGATACATTTTCCGGAGAAATTGATGGTAGCGATTTTCAGTTTTCCGGGAGCCTCTCCCCCTATACCAACTGGTTTGATCCAGTCAACAAAGGAAGCAGTCGTTTTGACTTTACCTTGCAGTCGGAGCTGTTGAAAATCAAGGACCTGCTGACCTATAACGGGGAAAACTACCTGCCCGAATCGTACCGGGACGAAGCGCTTTCGGAGTTTTACCTTTCGGGAAGTCTGGCGCTTCACTACGATACGGTCTTTCAATCCGCTGACCTACACCTTTCCCAAATGGATGGAAAACTATGGAGTCACCCAATAAAATTGGAGAATTTTGCGGGTTGGGTACACTACGAAAACGGCACTACCCTGGTAGAGAATTTTGGCGGTCAGTTGGGAGAAAGCGACTTTACGCTGAATATGAGCTACTTTTCCGGAGCCGACAGTACGGTAAAAGCCCGTCCAAATTTCTTTTCCTTGCAGGCAGAAGCCCTGGATTTGGATGCACTCCTAAACTATCATCCCGAAGACACGGCGAGAGTGGCCCACGATACGGCATTCAATGTATTCAACCTTCCCTTTTCCGAAATGGATTTTGCGGTGAATATCGGAAAATTAAACTACCACAGGTATTGGCTGGAAGAGGTGAAAGCAGCATTTCGCACCACCGAAGACCACTATTTATACGTGGATACCTTGTCGCTACGGACGGCCGAGGGGAGCTTGGGCATGAAGGGGTATTTCAACGGGTCGGACCCCAGCCACATCTACTTTCACAGTACCATGCGGGCAGATAAGCTTGACCTGGATAAGTTGATGGTGAAATTTGAAAATTTCGGGCAGGATTATTTAATCAACGAAAACCTGCATGGAAAAGTCAGTGGCACCATTACCAGCAAATTTCTGGTACACCCCGACTTAACCCCTATCATGGAGCAAAGTGAAGCCCATATGGAGCTAACCGTACAGGAAGGCAGCCTGGTAAATTTCACCCCATTCCAGGCCATGTCCGCTTATTTTAAAGACAAAAATTTGAATCTAGTGCGGTTTGATACGCTCGAAAACACCTTTGATTTGAAAAATGGGGTCCTGCACATTCCCAAAATGACCGTCAATTCCAGCTTGGGATTTATCGAATTATCGGGCATGCAAGGGCTGGACCTGAACATGGACTACTTTATCCGCATCCCCCTGGGTCTGGTCACTCAGGTAGGCATGCGTTCACTATTCGCCGGCAACAAACAAGAGGGCATTGACCCGGAGCAGGAAGACGAAATCATCTACCGGGATCCAAACAGGCGAACCCGGTTTATCAACATCAACGTAACAGGAACGCCGGAAGCATACGAATTCCGTTTGGGAAAGGACAAGAAAAACCGCTGATCGGATTACCTATACCGCTCGAACTGGAGTGGTAGACTCAGTGTATTATATTCCTGTTAACAAGCGATAAGTCCGCAAAAATCGTTGTGGGAATTGTGCATAAGTTGTAGTTTTGCTAGCAGGTATTTTCCCTACATCAAAACCTATTCGTTAAGCCATGAAACCAGTAGTTTTTTCCTTCCTTATCCTGGTTAGTATACTTGCCGTGTCCTGCCAATCCGGCGAAAAAGACCAAAATGGTGGCGGTACGTCTGACAATCTGGACAAATCAGACAGCCTATCCCAATTGGAAAGAGAACACCTGCTTTATATGGAGACGTATGCCGACAGTGTAAATAAGGGGTACCTTGCGGATACCTTCAAAGGAAGTGCGCGGCGGGAAGCGATTGGTACCATTGGCGATGTACAAATAACGGTCAACTATGGATCTCCTGGTGTTCGAGGCCGGGTAATCTGGAACGGGCTGGTCTCCTACGATCAGGTCTGGGTCACCGGTTCCCACTGGGCAACGGCCGTGCACTTTTCGGAGGAGGTTCGCATACAGCAGCAATCGATACCACCCGGCTGGTACGGTTTTTTCACCATTCCGGGACGGGAGAAATGGACCCTGATTCTAAATAAAACCTACGATCAGCACCTGGCCGAAGCGTACGACCCGGAAGAAGACTTGTTGCGTATTGAAACTAGCCCCATTGTTCTGGCCGATACCGTTCAGCGTCTCACCTATGCGATTGAACCAACGGGTGATGGGGCGGGCATTCTCAGCATGAGCTGGGACAAAATTCGACTGGAATTACCCATAGAAGACATTTAGGCAGGGTTCAGGAAGGTTCCAGGTACAGGTTGATTTCCAGGTCGATCTGCTCGTTTACCTGCACCAATCCGCCCAGTCGGCTGCTGGCATCCAGCCCGAGTTGATCCATGGAAAGCTGTAGGTTTCCCCGCAACCGGCCTTCTCGTTGACCGAACGAAACCTTTTCCAAACACAGATCAGTCCCGGCCATACGCACGCGAATCGTCCCAAAAATTTGCTGGCCAACTTTGCTAAGCCGATCGACTGATACCGCGCAGGTTGGATATTCTTCGGCTTTTAGGGTCTTTCTGAAATCGTGGTTGAGTAAAAAATTTCCGCATCCGAAATCCTTTACCGGAATTTCGAAATGCAGGGAGGAATTTACCGGAGACGGCCTATTAAAAACAAGCGTATCGCCCCCATCCTGGCTGTCGTAGCTGCACTCAAAACTTCCCACGGAGGTTTTACCCTTCACAATGATTTCCTTGTGATAAATAATCAGGGTGTCTTTTTCGACAAGCCCCGGTAGGGTGAGGCAGCAAGCCAGTAACAGAGCGATACGCATTGGGTAAAAATTGTCGGTTTCTAAAAGCCAATCACGCCTTCAATCATTAGGCCGTTGAACGAACCGCCGTTTCGAATGTCGGTTGGTGCAAAGTCCTGGTATTGTTGACTCACGTACTCCAATTTGGCCAGGATGTTTTTTGTAATAAACCACCCGGCTCCAATTTGCGCCCGGGAGATGCTGGGTTCCAAACCGTTGGGCATTTCGCCACCCGCCTGATTGTACCGACCTGCAAGGTAAAATTTATCCATGGAACCAAAGCGGTAGACGGCATCGACCCCGAGCTGGTTCCAGGTGCGGTCTTCGGTTTCATTCGCGGCTTTTCCTTTGGATTGCTCCAGGGTGCCAAAAAGCTCCAGCCCGCCGTAGGACACAAATGGGTTGAGTACCAGAGCGGTCACGTTATCCCGCATGCCCGGATTGAATCGCCCGGAGGTAAAATTTCCAGAGGTAGAGGCCAGTGTGTTTTCCATGACCAGGTAGTAGCGGGACCCAGCCCTGTCTCCGGACCACAGCGTATTGTTGACGGAACCCGAAGTCGTGTACATCGAACCGGTCAAGCGAAGGCGGAGCTCGTTATCCAGGGTTTTGTCGTAGCCTAGCTTTCCGATGAACGCCGGCTTCCGTCGGGAGGGGTTGGTTACGCCTCCTTGTATCTCCCCACCGGTCATCGAAGCGACTGCTAAAAAACCTTTGTCCTGATAAATTACCTCTGCTCCGATCTCCGTTGCAAAAGCGTCCATGATGTAATTTCCTACAAAGGGGTTATAAAATGCGTTTCCGTTGTCAGACCTGCGGAAGTGGGAATCTCCGTAGTTGATCTCCATGTGTCCTACCTTGATGGTCAGTTTCTCCATGATCTGATCAAATGTTTCACTCTTTAAAAAAGGGAGTTTATCGAACTGCAAGTAGCCTCCTTTTACCCAGGTTTCCGGGTGGTGTCGGGAAGACAGGTAGGTGATTAGATTCAAGCGCACCCCATCGGCCAGGGCCACGTCGATGTTTAGGTTAGCCGTTGCCAGGTTGAAACCCGACCCAATATCCATCAATTGATTGGTATTGATGCCGTTGTCATTTAGAAATGGGGTGGCAGCATTTTCGTGACTCAGGGATTGAAATTGCTGGGCAAATGCGCCTCCAATGCGCACCCGAACGCCGTCAAAAGCAACGGTGTCGGCCTTTCCGGTCTCAAACACATTGATGCCACGCTGATCATACGCTCTCCAAAATTGCATGTCTCGTTGCTGGGCCAGACTGCTAAACGAGCATAAAATAGCCCCTGCCAGGATTAAAATATTCTTTTTCATGATGGTAAAAGTTATTGGATTAATTTATTGGATTTAGTTTCATTTTTAGGTGAAGGGTCAGTTCGTCCCCGGTCTTGATGGTGCCAAAAACCGCCGTGGGTGGATCGACAGAAAAGTCGGTTAGCTTAATTTCCGCGGATCCGGACAAAGAAATTGACTCATCCTCCGGGGACAATTGCAATTGGAAGGGTACCGTGCGGGTCTCGCCTGCAATTTGAAGCGTGCCGGATGCTTTCCAATCGTTTCCCCCGTCCTGGTTGGCCTCCAATAGTTCAAAAGTTATTTCCGGATACTCGGAAGCATTGAGGGCTTCGTAGGCATTGTTGTCCATTTGCCTCTTTCCGCTTTTGAGGGACGTTACGTGCATTGAAATTTGGGCAGATTGAATGGTCGTGACTTTCCCTGCCGATACACGAAGCGTTGCTTCGCCCGTAGCTTCTTCCGAAACCATGTCCCAATCGTGCAGGGTGGAGGTACCTGAAACTTTCATTTCGGGATCGGGCCCGATCGCATAGGCTTGCTGAGAAAAAGACCGGTTACTGCCGATCGCGAAAACCGCAATTAAAAGCAATGCAGCTGTTTTTGTAAAATAATTCATGGTATTATTGGTTTAGGTCAAATGATAGCAAATACTGCTCTAACGGTGTGCTACCAGGCTGTTTTGATGGTTCAAAGGTAGAAGAAGGAAATAGGGAAAAACATGACAAAAATCACTACAAATCATGATGTATTTCTCTATAGGTAAAGTAGACTTTTAGTGAGAAATCGCCTAATTTCCCGCAAGTACACCCACGGGATTCCTGTTTGTAATGGCGCAAAAGCCATGCCCCAAGACCCCTTTGAAAAAATAGTAAAGGATTTGGCCCATTTAGTGAAAAAGCGGGGTGTTTCAATCCGATGCCTGTCGAAAACTATATCAACCTTTTGAGCTGGCCGTACCTGTTATGTAGTTTTGTCTTGTTCGAATAAAACGATTCGCCCCTTTGGACAACCACAACCATAGAGATAGTTTTTTCTTTTTCAGTTGAAAATTTATCTGCCTGTAGGCACGAAAAAGAAGAGGTATCCGGGTTTCCTTTTTGTAAACATTCTTTAAAAATAACGGAAAAAAAGAAAGCCCCTGATCCGGCGGGTATGGGCAAAAAGCAAGGGAGTGGGGCGGTTTGCGGGCAGGCGAGCATCCGCCTGCGGCGAACGGTACAACTGCCTGGAACACTTGATATTTTTAAACTATTCGTGGAAGGCTGCGGCGCCGGGCTGGCGTGGCTTTTTGCCGGATGACGATGACGAACGCCACTTTAGCTGTGAACGCTGTCCTTAATCTTGGCGATCTTTTGGGGTTTTATACTCATGGAGAAACAGCGTGGCTGATCAGTCGTGAATGTCCTTTCTGTGATCTAGTTTTATGACATCCACCACCCTATAATCACATACCCTGATACGCCAGTTTTCAGACCCTCCGCGAAGCTTTATGGCACCGGCCGGCCTTGGGTCCCCTGACAGGGCCAATATAGCTTCGATGAGTTTATTTATTGTTCACCTGCTTGGGCAACTTGGACAGTTCTTTCGCAGCCGACTTGCTAACGGTTATCTCATATTAATCCAGCCTGCCTTCCTCTTTCAAGGTCCTGATCACCTCGGCCAGCGGTATTTTTTCCTCGTCCCCCCTCTGCTCCGCTACTATGGTGTCATAAAAATCCTCCCACAGTTTCCCGTGTGTTTTCAGGTCTATCTGGCCAGCCACTTTCCTGTCCTTCTCATCGGTTACGTAATTTATCCCTTTCATCAAATTTATTTTTTTACATGCTAAAGTAAACGGGCTATTTGTGTATTTGATTTACCCCAGCGGATGGTGTTTCTTTACCGCCGCTTTCAGCCTGGGAAGGTCCGGTTAAACGCATGCTCATCAGCATTTCCTGATTTATCTGTTCTGTTTCCTGCTCGTTGTACCATGCTGCTTTTTGCTGATCTATTACACTTCGGGTAGCCAGTGACTGGCTTTGCTTTTCAAAAACCTGAACCGAGAAATTCTTTGAATAAAATTCATTATTGGCTGTTGTGGAATGGAAAGAACGCTTCTCCATATTTGATAAGAACGGCTTATCAGGGTATCACTCAGACACACAAACATTGGTGAACTGGCGTACCTTTCCAGGCCGCAGTCTGCTCCATAGCTGTCCAGTATGGCCAATAGCGCTGGTTTTTTGACAAAAAAATAAGCTATGAAATAAAATTTCATAGCTTAAGTCAATTAACAATAAACCCAAAATAACCAAGCTGTAACAGAAGGATTCGAACCTTCGCTGGTTTTTCCAGCTCCTGAACCTCTTTTGAGGTGCTACCGCCTCAGGTAATCCCTGATGACATTACAAAGGTAAAGAAAAAAATTATTTTACAAAAGGAATGGTTGATTTTATGAAAAATTTACTTTAACTAAAAAATATCTCGGAAAATTTATCTAAAAACCAAATTCTTCCGCTGGTATAGGTGAATTTACCGGCAAAAAAAAGGCTGATCCGGCTGATCCTTCAACAGAACCAGGAAAAACGCTACTTTCCAACAAATTTGCATCATACACTTGGTAGATTAATCAAATGAAACGTTCCATAGGGTTCCCCCTTTTTCTCTGCCGCCGTATTCAATGACGTACAGGGATTTTCCCAGCAAAACGGCATCTACCGGTTGGGTAAAGCCTTCGGCCACCCGGTAGGTTTTAAGCGAAAAATTCGTTCCGGCATCATCGGGTTCCAGATCCAATAGCAACAAATCTTTTCCATGTGGGGTAAAGGGCTGCATCAACACCGAACGCTGCCCATTGGTATAGCGCAGGACCAATGCCTTGCCTTTAAACCTACCGGGCAGTTGTTTCTCGGTATCAAAAACCAGACCCAGCGGAGAAGAATGCGGAGTAAAGGTCGTCATGCCAATCCCCATATCGGAGGCATCCCGAATCAATCCGGTTTCCCTATCCCTGAATTTATCGGCATCGGGTCCAAAATTCAGGAAGCCAGGCGTGAACCGCCTGCCAGCTGGCCGCTTGGGAAAATCGGGATCGTTGTAAAAATCATCGGGCCAGGCAGCGGCCCCCGGATTAAGGAAGGGGTCGGTCTCCGGATCGGGCAGCCAATCCGGAAACTGCTGCGGTGTTTCCATACCGCCCATCATCCAGGGATACCCGTAATGGTGTCCTTCCCGTACCCAAATCATGTCCTCGTTCTGGTCGTAATCGCCGGAGTTCACCACCGCAATCAGCCTGCCCTCCCCATCCAACGCCAGGTCGTAGGCATTGCGAATCCCCTCTGCAAAAAGGACGCCCATGGCTTGCAGGCTATCCCGGTCATTCGGTAAAAAAAGGTCCTTGCTGTGTAGCGGAATTCTGAAAATTTTTGCCGTCAGGGCTTCATCCCGGGCATTGGGGTAGGCACCCAGGTTATCCTGAACCTCTCCGTGGTCGGTACGGCTCCCGCTAACGACAAATAGGTGTTTTTCGTCAGCACTTACCTGCAATGCAGACCAGCCGTGATCGAAGGGCGTATTGGTGGTGCCATACGCTTCGGTCGTAAACACCACTTCCACCCTGGGCCTGCCTTCGGCATTCCAACTAACCCGCACCAGCCTGCCCTCGGTACCTTTGTTGTCGTTTACACGAACGTTTCCACTTAAATAAAGGGTGCCCTGCCAGTAGGTGGCTCCCTGTAGCCGTGGGATTCCGTGATCGGATACATCCAGCATTTTCTCTGGCACCTGCGATCGATCGGTAGACAATCGGTACACCTCTCCTGGCAAGGTAGCGTACCAGAGGTAGTCCCCATCCCGAGATGCCCAAATACGCACGGCACGGGGTGCCACCTTCGCCCAGCTACTGATGGAAATACCCGGAACAAGCGCCCGAGGCAAGGCGGCCGTATCGGCATGCGCGTCTGCATTTTTCAACGTCCGAATATGATGCACCAGTTGCCAGCGTTGGGTTTCCGTCAATACCTCCCGAAACGATGGCATGACGCCTCTTCCCTCGGTAAGCTTAAAAAACAGGGCGCCATCTGTCTGAGATTGGATGGGTTCGGACTGCAAATTGGCAGGCTGGCTCCCCATGGCCTGACCGGCTGCCCCGTCTCCCCCACCGGTGGCACCGTGACAGGTCTCGCAATACAATCGGTAAATCGCCTGTCCCTCCCTGAGGTGTTCCGCTGCTTCTGGTATCGGGTTGGCAATCGCTGCGGCACTTTCCGGAACGGTCCAGACTGCCTCGGAATCCTCCGTTTCTTTTGGGGAGCAGGAACCCAGGAAGGCGCCCACTAAAACAAACCATACGATACAGGTATTCGGGGTCTGATGCATACGTTTTCACGACAAAACCCCTTAATTTATACATTTTTTTGAAAATACCCTTTCCTGCCCAAACTGATTTTGGAGAAAATTTTCCGATAGGTCGCTACCAATTCCCCCGAAACAACGCCCACCGATTGCCTATTTTTTGCTATCTTGGGTTTCGGATTATTCTTTTCCTTACTCAATGCCGTAGACATGATCAAATCGCTCTTTTTTTGCTTCCTCTTTTTTCTGCTCGGATGGCAAAGCCTGGCCCAGGCGCAACAGAGCCAGGTAAATATCGGATTTGATGCAGGTATTAGCCTAAATGAATTCTATCAACAGCAATTCCCCGCGGGATTTGGCGCCTCTATCAAGGGTTTGCTTACTGCCGGATCGACTGGACAATGGTCGATAACGGGAAATTACCTGTATTTTCCCATTGACTCTTCCATTCCCTTGGCCAATGGAGAAAATCTCAGTTTGCACGTGGTCCCGGTACTTGCCGGTTACCGCCTGAATTTTAAGCCGTTTTTTTTGGAACCACAGCTTGGCGGGGCATTGTTTGTCAACCGGTTTAAGAATTCGCCCGATACCTACTCCGAAAGGCAGGTGGAGTTTGCTTTTGCTGTGGAGATGGGCTATCGGTTGCAACAAGTGGAGTTCAGCCTTCGGTACCAACACGCCGGCCCCTCTCCCTTTCACCTGGGTCTCCTGGGTATTCGGGCGGCCTATGTGCTTGCCCTTGGTGGCTACTAAAAAAGCAGCCGAAGATCGAAAGGGATCTTCGGCTGCTTGCATGCTGCTGCACTACTTCTTTTATGTCGTGTAAACCGAGTTAAACATCACGTAATCGGTGGTGAGGTCCGATCCCCAGCCCGTCGCTTCCTGTTTACCGGTATTGAGTTCCAGGTGAATCTTGATATGCGATTCCCGAAGCAACTTTTTCATGTAATTCTTGTCGAATTCGGTAGGCGTTCCGCGCTTCAATACCAATACCTGATTGGTTGCATCGCCCAGGTACAAGTTGGCTTTTTTATAATTAAAGCTGATTCCTGCATTTCCACAGGCAGCAATAATTCGGCCCCAGTTAGGATCCCGGCCAAACATGGCGGTTTTTACCAGCGTGGAATCCGATATCGCTCGTACCATCTTCATGGCAACGTTTTCGGAGATAGCCTTAGATACCTTGTATTCCACAAACTTGGAGGCCCCCTCTCCGTCCGATACGATTAATTTGGCCAGGTGGATGAGTAGTTCTTGTAATTTCTCTTTAAACAGCGGGTAAAGCGGGTCGCTTTCACTGGTAATTTTGGTGTTTCCGGCCATTCCGTTGGCGAGAATCGCCACCATGTCGTTCGTAGAAGTATCTCCATCCACAGTGATCAAGTTAAAAGAGCGGTCGACGCAGTATTTAAGGGTGGATTGGAGCAGGTTCTCATCGATGGCGATATCCGAGGCCAAAAAGCACAACATGGTCGCCATGTTTGGATGAATCATCCCCGATCCTTTGGCCACGCCGCCGATGGAGATGGTTTTGCCCTCCCATTCAAAATCCACAAACCCCTCCTTGGCGAAGGTGTCGGTTGTCAAAATGGCATTGGCCAGAAAGGAACCGGCTTTGGCATCGTTGGACAACTTCGGTACCGTCGTTTTGATTCCTTCGAGGACTTCTTCGGTGGGAAAAGGCTCTCCAATCAGCCCCGTAGAGGCGACGATCACATCTTCCGGCGAAATTGACAGGGATTCGGCGATGGTCGCTGCCATGGCTTCAGCCCCCTTTCTTCCTTGTTCACCGGTACAGGCATTGGCATTTCCGGCATTACACACGATTACCTGTGCCCGATTATTTTTCAGATTTCTCCGGGTGACTTTAATGGGCTCGGCCTGCACCCTGTTTTGTGTGAGCGTTGCCGCGGCGGCTGCAGGCACTTCCGAAAAAATTATGGCCAGGTCACGTCGCATGGATTTGATGCCGGAATGGGCACCCCAGCATTTGATTCCTTTTACACTGGTAATATTTTTAATCATGGTTTTGTTTCGTTTATGGTTGCATGGGTACCTGTAACAGCCCCATGGATTCGTCCACTCCCAACATGAGGTTCATGTTGTGTACGGCCTGCCCGGCTGCACCCTTTACCAGGTTATCAATGGCGGCAATGACGATGGCCCGGTTTGTCCGGGAATCCCAGAACGGAAATAGATCCGCATAGTTGCTGCCTCGCACCTCCTTTATGGCCGGTGCTTGCTTTCGGATGCGGACAAAGGGTTGGTCGTGGTAAAAGTCCTGATACAGGGCATTTAGTTTTTGCTGCGTCATGCCTCCCTCTATCCGGAGGTAGGAGGTAGCCAATATCCCCCGGTCCACCGGCAGCAGGTGCGGAGTAAACTGTAAATTAACCGATTTTTTTACTAAAAACGAAAGCTGTTCCTGGATTTCCACCGTATGCCGATGACTACCAATACCATAGGCCTTGAAATTATCGTTGACATTGGAAAAGTGCGTGGTGTTGCTGGCTTTTACACCTGCTCCGGTAATTCCCGACTTGGCATCGATGATGGCTCCGTCCGGATCGATTCCGATTCCGGAATGAAAGAGCGGCGCCAAACTTAAAATAGACGCCGTCGGGTAGCAACCCGGATTGGCCACCAGACTGGCCTTTCGGATGGCTTGCGCGTGCAATTCAGGCATGCCGTAGACGGCCGTTTCAAAACCTTCGGGGAAGGTATGTTCCTTTTTGTACCATTCTTCGTAAACGGTCGGACTGGTAAGCCGGAAATCTCCGGACAAATCGATCAACTTGATTCCAGAGTCCTTCCAGCGTTTCACAAATTCCATGGACACTCCGTGGGGGAGTGCCAGAAACAATACATCCAGGTCTCCGGTATTCAGTTCGTCTGCCCCAATCAGGACGGTGTCCAGAATTCCGGAAAATTGCCCGTGAAGGTCTGAAAACCGCTTTCCCCGGTGGGATTCGGAGGTGATTGCAACCAGGTTGGATTGGGGATGATGGATCAGGATGCGGGCCAGTTCCGAGCCGGTATAGCCCGATGCACCCACAATCCCTATTCGGTAAGTTTTAGTGTTCATTTTCTTCGATTAAACGGAGAATCGCTTTTAATTTATCCAGAACCTGTACCAGGTCCTCTTCGGGTATGTTCAAGGGTGGAACCAATCGCAATACCGATTCGGCGGTGGCGTTGGCAATGACCCCTTCGTCCATAAGTGCTTTGACAATGGGTGCGGCGGGCCGGTCCAATTGAACCCCGATCATTAGTCCCAATCCCCTTACTTCCCGGATCATTGGATGTTCGTTTGTCCAGGAGCGGAGGATTCCCATCAGCCAGTCTCCTTTTTCCTGTGCTGCACCCGTCAGGTTTTCTTCCAAAATGGTTTTGATGGTAGCCAGGGCGGCTGCAGAGGCCAGGGGGTTTCCCCCAAAGGTAGTCCCGTGATCCCCAAAGTCGATGGCATCTCCCACCTTTTTGTTGCACAGGACAGCACCGATGGGCATGCCTCCTCCCAAGCCCTTGGCAAGGGTGAGGATATCGGGTTGCACTGCGTAGTAATCCTTGGCAAAAAAGTGGCCGGTCCTACCGATACCACACTGAATTTCGTCAAAGATCAACAGCAGGCCTTTTTCGTCACAAAGCTTTCTCACCGCTTTTAGGTAGGATTTCTCTGCGGGAACAATCCCTCCCTCGCCTTGAATGGGTTCCAGAATTACGGCTGCCGTGTCCGGCGTAATGGCCGCTTCCAGCGCCTCCAGTGAATTGAAGTCCACCTGCGCAAATCCCGTAGGGATGGGTGCGAACCCTTTTTGGTATTTTGCCTGCCCGGTTGCAATGGTGGCCAGGGTTCGGCCATGAAAGGAATTTTTCATGGAAATAATGTCTCCACCCTTGCCTTGTTTAAAGGCATACTTTCGGGCAATCTTAATGGCCCCTTCCACCGACTCCGCACCGCTGTTGGTAAGAAATACGTGCTGCATGCGGCTGAGATCCACCAACAGCTTGCTCAAGGCAACCTGTGGCGGGCTAACGAAAAAGTTGGAAATGTGAATCAACTCGGCCGCTTGTTCCTGAATGGCCTGAACCACCTTGGGATGGCAATGCCCCAGGTTGTTGACGGCAATACCGGCCAACATGTCGATGTACTCCTTCCCGTCTGCATCCCACACCCGGCTTCCTTTTCCCTTGATCAGTGCCAGCGGGAAGCGTTTGAATGTTGGTAGGTAATATTTTTTGTCCTCCTCATATAAATATTCGTTGGAAATTTGCATGTTCAGTGAGTTATGGTTGTTCCTATAGAATGATGGTTGACGATGTAATCGGTTATTTGCTCCGGCTGGGTACCGTTCAGGATGACGGCTTTCTTCACGCCCCCTTTAAGCGCGGTCAGGCAGGATTCAATCTTGGGTATCATGCCTCCCTGAATGACCGTCCCCATGTACTCCTCCAGGTCTTCAACCTTTAATGTTTTCAGAATGGAAGCTGGATCGGGGTAGTCCCGGTACAAGCCGTCCACATCGGTGAGCACGATGTAGGCATCAACTTGCAGGGAGGCGGCGATTTTTCCAGCAAAAACGTCTCCGTTGATGTTATAGTCGTTGCCCGCCGTATCCGAGGCGATGCAGGTGACCACGGGAGTGAAGCCGTTCTCCAGCAGGAGGTCCGGCAACAGGGGATTGACTACTTGCACATCGCCTACCTGCCCCAAATCCTGGCGGCTGTCGACACCCGATTTATCTTTTACGATATGCCATCTTTTCTCTGCGATGGCCAGCTGCCCGTCTTTTCCGGAAAGCCCTACGGCTTTTAGTCCTTGTTTATTTAGTAAGTTGACCAGGGAGCTGTTAACTTCTCCTTTAAGCGTCTTTTCAATACAACGCAAGGCCTCCACAGTGGTATGCCTGTGCCCGTCAAAAAATTCGGTTTTTATTCCCGCCTCTTCCAAAGATTTGTTGATAAACGGGCCTCCACCATGAACCAGAATTACCTGGGTACCTTGCTCTTGCAGGATTTTTATTTTCTGTGAAATTGCTTCTTTTAGTGCTTCATTGATCATCGCATTCCCACCGTATTTAATGAGAATTTTTCGGTATTGCATCTTTTCTAGATTTTGTCGCTTTTTGATTTGAAAAAACTTCGCGAAATAAAAAAGCAATAATTGTACCAGCGAGCGAAAAAAATATGGAAAAACACAGGAAATGGGATTTACACCAAATATTCCCATCCAATATTCAAATAGTCAAAGGCCAGAACAAAGGACTGCCAAGCTGTCAGGCAGCCCTACTCTCTGGCAAAGGTTCCGGAAAGGACCACCGTATCGTTGGCTAATTCAGCGAAGAACCGCCCACCTCTGGGACTTAACTGATGGGAAACCAGTTGATTTTTGCCCAGTTTTGGTGCCCAGAAGGGCACCAACAGGGCATGAGAAGAGCCCGTGGCATGGTCTTCCAGTTGCTGCACGTGTGGGACCAGCGTCCGACTCACGAAATCCACGGTATCCCCTTTTGCCGTCACAGCATACCCAAAAATATCGGACTCACGCAAGCGGTCAAAATCCGGCTGCATGGCCGCTACCGATGCTTCCGAATCGGTCAAAATCAAGTGCTTGTTTTCGGTTTGGTACATTTCCAAAACCGGAATTGCGAGTCCGTCTTTTATGGCTTGGGGTACGGCAACCTGCCCCGTTACCGGAATGGCATGCAGGCGCATCTCAAACCGGTTTCCTGCGACCTTCACGGCGATCTGGCCTCCGCTGTACTGCAGCAGGACGGTTTCGACCTGCGTTTGCTGGGCTAGAAAAACACCCGCAGCAGCAGCTCCATGACCACAAAGCGCAATTTCTGCATCCGGTGCAAACCAACGCACCCGATAGCTGCCATCTGCATCTTCCAGCAAAAACGAGGTCGCCGGCATGCCTATTTCCCGTGCCTGGGCTTGCATTTGTTCCGGTGTAAGTGCATGTTTGGAGCGAACCACAGCGGCAGGATTCCCCCGAAAACCAAGTTCTGGGGCAGTAAAAACAGCAATAATGGGTGGATGCATGGGCAAAAGGTTTGGGATTAATTGGCCCGCCAGAAGTAGGGCGTAAAGAGCACCAAAATGGTAAACAACTCCAGCCTTCCTAATAACATGAGAAAGCTGAGAAATAATTTCGCAAACGGGGAGAAAAAAGCGAAATTATCTACGGGTCCTACCCGACCGATGGCGGGCCCCACGTTGCCGAGCGAGGTAGCCACCGCCCCAAAGGAGGTGATCAGATCGTACCCGGCAATGGACATCACAATGGATCCCAGGACAAATATCATCAGGTACAACAATAGAAAGTTCATGATATGGGTGATGATCTTTCCGGTCACCCGTTCCCCGTTTATTTTGAGCGGCACCACTGCGCGGGGATGAACAATGCGCTTAAATTCCAGGGTGGAATTTTTTACAAAGGTCAGATGCCTGATAAATTTAATGCTTCCACTGGTGGAACCTGCACAGGCTCCCATAAACAACAACATAAAAAAAACAATGGTCAACCCATTGCTGTACGCTGTATAGTCTGCTGTCACGTAGCCGGTAGTCGTCACCAGGGAAACTACCTGAAACATGGCCTTTCGAAAGGTGGGTTCCACCTCGCCGGGCACCAGGTAGTACATGGCGGCGGCAATGCCACAGATCAACAAAATCAAAGAGATGCTATAGGCCCGGAATTCGTCACTGGCCCATATGCGGCGAAACCTACCCTTAAAGGCAAAATACAACAGGGTGAAGTTGGTTCCGGCCAGAAACATAAACAAAATGGCGGTATAATGAATCACGGGGCTGTCGAAATAGGCCATGCTTGCGTTTTTTGTGGAAAAACCGCCGGTTGACATGGTAGTAAGGGCGTGGTTCATGGCATCAAAAAACGTCATCCCCTCCAGGTAATACAAGGCAACCAGGGCAAGTGTCAAGCCAAAATAAATGAGCCAAAGCCTTTTGGCTGTTTCCCGAATCCGTGGATGTACCTTATCCGAGGTGGGACCGGGCGACTCGGCAACGAAGAGCTCGATCCCCCCAATACCTAACAGCGGAAAAATGGCAACGGTCAATACAATGATACCCAATCCTCCGATCCATTGAGTCATGCTTCGCCAAAGCAAAATCCCCTCCGGTAGACGTTCGATATCGGTAAGGATGGAGGCGCCGGTGGTGGTGAATCCGGATACCGTTTCAAAAATGGCATCGGAAACCACCGGAATACTACCGCTGAAAATATACGGCATCATGCCGAACACCGACATAACCACCCAACTCGATGCTACGATCATGTACCCCTCCCGCTTTCGGATGTTTTGATCCTGCTTGGCAAAGGAATAAAAAAATGTTCCGCCGACAGCCAGGCAGATCAAGGCCGAACCGATCAGGGTGATTTGATCCCCGCTTTGGTAATAGTACGAGAAGGCAATGCTGGGAAACATAAGAATTCCCAAAAGCATCATTAATCCGCCCATTACCTTTAGAATGGCCTTGTAATGAATCATGATTAGTTAAATAGTTTTTCCAGGACCGGCTTCGCTTCGGGAAGGCCAAAAACAATGGCTTTGTCGTTCAATTGCAACTGAAAATCCCCGTCCGGAATAAAAACTTCTTCTCCACGAATCACCCCTGCCACGATGGCCGAATTCGGAAAATGAAGGGACCGCAAGTTTCGCCGGGTAAGTCGATTGTTTTTGCTCACCAGGTACTGCACAAATTCGGCCTCCACCCCATGAATGCCCGAAACCGCCTCCACTTTTCCTTTGGTCAGGTAGCGGCTTACGTGGTTGGCTGCCACCAGCTTTTTATTGATCAGGGAATCCACGCCGATACTATGGGAAATATGAATGTATTCCCGTGTATCTACGTGTGCGATGGTTTTGTATACCCCGTGATTTTTTGCACTCAGGCTGGTAATGATATTGGTTTCCGAACTGTTTGTCAACGCCAAAAAGCCGTCCATGGTCTCCAGCCCCTCTTCGATCAGCAGGTTGATATTTTTGTAATCGCCGTGGATAACCAGGGCATTGTCCAGCCGCTCGGCCAGCCACTTGCAGCGTTCTTTGTCGTTATGCACCAGGGTAATGCCGTACTCGTGTTCGAGTTCCCGCGCCGTGGAATAGGCTAGGTCATCTCCACCGATCAGCATCACACTATGGATTTCCTTGCCTTTGTGCCGTACCAATTCTTTTACTGTATCTACCGACTTGTTATTGGAGATAAAAAAAACGTGGTCGTTGTTTCGGAGGTAAGTATCTCCCCGGGGTATCAAGGTCCGGTGATCCCGTACCAAAGCGATGATCCGAATGTCTTCGAATATCGGGTCGGTGGTGGTGTCCGACAGCCGTTTGTTTACCAATGGGGAGTCGTGTTCCAGGGTAATTCCCACCACGCTTAATTTCCCCCCTTCAAACTCGATAACGTCAGAAAAAGTAGAACGCTTCATGAGCCGGGAAATTTCCTTGCTGCAAAGTAAGGAGGGGGAAATGATGGAGTCGATTCCCAGATTCTCAAAATACACTTTATTTTCGGGATAGAGGTAGTCGTGATTCCGTACCCGGGCTATCACCTTTTTTGCCCCAAGTTGCTTGGCGAGTACAGCGGCGCAAATATTGGTTTTCTCGGACGTGGTCACCGCCAGCATCAACTCCGCATTGTGTATATTGGCCTTTTTCAAAACGTCAATGGAGGCCGAGTCTCCCTCGATGGTCATCACATCCAGTCTGGAGCCGATATTGTCCAACACATCCTTGTCCAGGTCGATCAGGATGATGTTTTTGTTTTCGTAGCACAGTTGCTCGGCTAAGTGATATCCCATATCCCCTGCTCCCGCAATCACGATGTTCATGGCCATAGGCTAACTTTCAACGATTTACCCGCAATATTAAGCAAAAAAGAAGAAACACCATAAGTTATTTCCCAATTTCACCAAATTTGTATTTATGACCAAATAAAAATTGGCCGTCATTCATCCACCCGCGCAAAAACCAACGCTGTACGGTTGGTCATGTATATGCTCAAGCGTTGGTTTTGATCGGTAAAATAGGATTTCGTTCCCTGAATCCTTCCGAATCCTCCGTATTCCGGATCGTCCGAATTGAGCACAAGGGTATACTGTCCCATGGCCGGCGCCCGAAACTGGTAGTCCGGAATGGATGCTTCGGGATGAAAGGAAAAGGCAAAGACCAAACCGGCTCGTTGGTAGATCAGCACTTTATTCTTCGGATCTGCGTGGAGCTGCTCCGCAAATGCAGCAGGCAAAATGCCGTATTTTTTCAATAGGTGAATCATGGCCTGATCCCAACGCAACAAGTACTTGTATTTCAGTTTGGGGTCTTCAGCCAGACTCCATTGCCGGCGGGCGTATTGGTAGCTCCAGTTGTTACCCTCGCGGGGAAAATCGATCCATTCGGGGTGGCCAAATTCATTCCCCATAAAATTGAGATACCCCTCTCCACCCAGGCTACTGGTAAACAAGCGAAAAAGCTTGTGCAGTGCGATCCCCCGGTCAATAATGATGTTCGGATCATCCACCTGCATGTGGAAGTACATTTCCTTATCCATGAGCCAAAAGGCGATGGATTTATCGCCTACCAAAGCCTGGTCGTGCGACTCGGCATAAGCGATCGTCTTTTCCCTGTATCGGCGGTCGCTCAATTCCTTCCAAAACTCCAAAATATCCCAGCTTTCATCGGGCTTTTCCTTTAACATTTTGATGTAAAAATCAGGAATGCCCATGGCCATGCGGTAGTCAAACCCGATGCCTCCTTCCTCCGGCTTTCGGCAGAGCCCCGGCATGCCGCTCACCTCTTCGGCGATGGAGAGGGCTCCCGGCTTGACCTCTTTGATCAGTGCATTTGCCAGCTGCATGTAACTAATGGCATCCCAATCCACGTCCTTGTGGAAATACTTTTCGAAATGATCAAAGGTAATCAGCCCGTGATGAAAATAAAGCATGGAGGTAACACCGTCAAAGCGAAACCCATCGAAATGAAATTCTTCAAGCCAATATTTTAGATTGGAAAGTAAGAAACGCTTCACTTCCCATTTTCCATAGTCAAACAATTTGGAATCCCAGACTTCGTGGTAGCCCCTGGGTCCAGCATGAAAGTACTGGTGATCGGATCCGTCAAAGGCATTCAGCCCCTCCGATACATTCTGAACGGCATGGGAATGAACCACATCCATGATCACGGCAAGCCCAAGTGCATGTGCGGAATCGACCAGGTATTTTAAGTCCTCGGGCGTGCCAAACCTACTGGAAGGGCAGAAAAAATTGGAAACATGGTAGCCGAAAGAGCCGTAGTAGGGATGCTCCATTACCGCCATTAGCTGAATGGCATTGTACCCCAGCTTCTTTACTCTTGGCAGGATGTTATCCGCAAAATCGGTGTAGCTTCCTACCCCTTCTTCCTCCTGTCCCATTCCCACATGGCATTCGTAAATAAGCGGGCCATCGATGGGATACGTCGGGGAAAAGTCGTGATCCGTCCAGGAAAAGGGCGTATCCGGAAACCACAATTGCCCGGAAAAATCCTTGCTTTCCTCATCCTGCACCACCCGTCGGATGTAGGCAGGGATACGGTCCAGCGAGGTGTTACCACCCTTAACGTGCACCTTTACCAAACTTTTGTGAACCAGTCGTTCCTTGTAGGCCTCGAAGGGAAGAAAAATTTCCCAAATCCCCCACTGATCTTTTACCAGGGGATGCGCGCTTCGATCCCAGGCATTAAAATCGCCGATGAGGTACAGGGCATCCGCTTCCGGAGCCCATTCCCGGTAGACCCAACCATGCCGTTTTGTATCAAAATTAATCCCAAAATAGTGGTGCCCATTGGCAAAGTCAGAAAGACTCCCTGCCACGTTTACCAATTCGTCCCGGGACAACTGAAACCGTACCCAGCGTTGGTAAATTTCCTCTTTGTACGCTTCCAACCAGGGATCCTCCTGAACTATTTTTAATTTCATAGTACCTTGTCAAAAATCATTGCCTATGCCCTGCAGGTCTCCTCTAGCGAGATAACGGAAAACCGGCTGCAGTCCACCCGTCGATCCCTCCCTCCAGGTGGTATACGTTCTCGAAGCCCATGTTTTTCATTTCCTCTGCTGCCTTGGCACTTCTGGATCCTACCTTGCAATAAACGAATACGGGTTCGTCTTTTTTTAATTTTTTTGCCTTATCTGCAAAATCAGCTTGCATAAAATCAATATGTACAGCACCGGGAATAATGCCCTCGTCCACTTCCGGCTGAGTGCGCACGTCCAGAACCAATGGGTCAAAATGCGCCCGGCCAAAGTGAAAGGTCTTCGTGTCCAGCACGACTACCCGGCTTGCAGGAGCTTCTGCCAGCTCCGTGTTGACGGCAGCTACCGAAAAACGGGGATTCCATCTCCAATACCCTCCATCCGAAAAAGACACTTGATACCCTCCTTCAAAACGCACATCCGGAAGGTAATAATCGGTGCTAATCAATTGAGCGCCACTTTCAAAGGCCATTTCCCTTCGGACGGTCTCGTTACTTCTCGCCTCTCGGGTATCTGCATCGGCCCTGGTCCGTACCAGGTAGCCTTTGCTTACCAGGGATTGGATCTCATCCTGCTGCTCGATTGGATCGTTGAGGATATGGATACCCGACATGGGATGCGATTCCGGGGCCGTTACAAAAAACACCGGAGATTTTGCCCCGGATAGGTAGGCCTCCATTTTCTCCCCTTTTTCGTCCAGGATCCAAATGAACTTCCCCCGGGCTGAATCCAGGGAGGGCCAACCGGATTCGGTAACGGCCGTTTTCAGGTCCGGATGCGAACCAGTAACCTCGGTTGGGGTCAGCAGTTTCTCCGCGCCCAATACCTCCCGCAAAATTTGGTCCAATTCCCGAAAGGATGGGGCATCAAAAGGCAATGCTTCGGTCAAGCCTCTTTCGGGGTAATTGTCATCCTTCGCATTCACGGTAATAAATACCGGCAGGTGGTTGGGATGCAATAAAGACCAACGCTTCATCTCTTCCAGGTAATCCACCAGCAAGGGATGGTGGCTGTTATAATCGATGTCTTGCACGTGGAAAACCTTAAATCCGGGCCGGTCAAAAGCCGCCTTTTTGACTGAATCCAGTGCCTCGGTTTCCAGAAAGTCCTGTCCCAACGGTTGGCTAAACCGTCCCCCTTCCGGATCGCGGTACAGGTCCAACTCCAGTAACCGCAAACCCATAGCCAACTGTTCCCAAACGGGCGGGTGACTGTAATCCAACCCGGCAGCCAATTCGGTATTTTCTGACTGAAGCTGGGCCATGATTCCTTCCGGTACGGGTAGCTTGTAGCTATTGTGACTCCCGATCAGTTGAATCTGGTTGATTTTTATGGCGTCTGCTTTTTCCGGAGATTTTTCGCCGCAGGCAAAACACCACAGCAGTATGCCAAAAATAAAAAACGGTCTAACCATAATTTGAAATGTTTAACGCTAGGTAAAGATACCGAAACTTATCAAAAAGTTAGCTTTTCGTGGAAAACTCCGCCCAAAGCGGCAAATGATCGGATATGCGCCAACTCATCTGAAAGGGAGTCAAATCCCGCTTTTTCAGCAGGTAGGGGCCAAAATCAAAAACCCCTCCGTGCAGGTATTGAATGGACAATTGGGGGATCTGTGCGTGGTTTTCAAACCAGGCAATCTGCGAATAAAACTTGGTCTGATGGTCGATCAGGGTCCGGCGAACCTGCCATAAATCTTCGGGAACTTTCAGACCGGTCGACACAAATGCTTCGTACCGGGGATCGCCGATTCGGTCGATGTTAAAGTCACCCAACAACACCAGGCTTTGATCAAAGGAATGCATGTAGCTGGCCCAATCGCTCATCCATTCGGCAATGGCCTTTAATTCACCCTCCCGGTCAGAGGGGGTATTGCCGTAGAGCACGTGCATGCTCACGAGCACGAAGGTTTTGTCCTCTACCCGAAAACCCACGGCATAGGGCGTTCGGGCAAACTGCCGGGAAAAAGCCCCTTCTTTTATCCCGGTCACCTGTTCATTGGGCACCACCAATTCACAAGCCAGTCCGGACAATTTAACTTTTCGGGTGTCGAATAAGAATGCCAGCCTTTCGGAATTTCCCTCATCGCCTCCCGAAACATCGGTTAGAATAAAGCTCCAATGATTTCCCAAAACCTTTAACATGTGCCGAAAGGCCTTGAGGTCCCCCTTCAGTTCCTGTATGGCGATGATATCAAACCGGGAAATGATCTGCGCAATGGCCAGCAGGGAATGCAGGTCCCGTTTGGGAGAATCGGCATCCCCTGCCTCCCACTTTTCGGTCAGTCCCCCAAAAGCCCGGATGTTCCAGGTGGCAATTAAGATATTGTGGTCCAGCTTCTTGAAGGGGAGTACCTCATCCAGTACCTGATTTAGCGAGCGAATTTCCTCCAACACCTCGGAGGGAGGTAATTCTTCGATTTTTGCGACTTTCTGGCTCATAGGCGGGAAGATTGGATCACTGCGTAAATTGACTTTCAGGAACAAACGCACCAACGGATCACTGGGATTACATCAAGTGGTCTTTCCGGCGGAGCAGGCCAGCAAAACCCTCTATACGATGAACGGAACGCTTCACCGGCAATCCAGCATCGGTACCCAGCTCCGGCTACTTGCCTGTTCCCTGAAACTTACCTTAAAAATAAGGTATTTTGGCCGGGATCAAAACCCCCGGCAACAAATCCTCCTCCGTGCGGAAAAAATCCCGCCGATTTGCAAAAAAATGACCCATTTTCCCGCTCAAAGGAGCAGCCAGCGAATCAGGGCGATCCCAATGCCGACGAGGCCTCCTACTACCGCGCCATTCAGCCGGATGTATTGCAGGTCGTTTCCCACTTTATCCTTGATCTGAAGCATGATTCCCTTGTCATCCAGTCTTCCCAGGCTGCTCCGTACCATGGCCCCCAGTTCGTGATGGTACCGATCTACCAGCGACATCACGGTTGACCCTATCCACCGATCGAATTGCCCACGGCTGGTTGGGTCGTTGCGCAGCTCATCCAGAAAGCGAAGCAACTGCCGGTGAATCACGTGCATCAGGGGCCGGTCGTTGTCCGTTAATTGGTCCTGAAACCCCGCTTTAAGCCGGTCCAACAACTGCTGGATCAGGACGCGTGACCGATCGTTGAGCAGCAGGTTTTGCTTCAACCGTTCCAGATAGGAGAGCGTCTGCTGCTCTCCATTTTTGAGATTGGCTGCTAACTCCAACAGGTACTCGTCCAGCTTTTCGCGAAGGGGATGGTCCGGATCGTTCCGTATTTCCTCCATCAGCACTAGCGCAAGATCTATCAGCCGGTCGGTGAGCAGTTCCGGATCAATCCCTCCGGTTTTTTGCCCCAACCAAACCGCGGATTTTTTCACCCAGTCCCGCTGGGCATATTGCTTGAGGGCACTGCTCAATTTTTTTAGTAACAATTCCCGGGTTTCGGGTTCCTGAAGCGAAAGGGAAAATTGACCCAAAGCCATTTGTAGGAGTTCATGGTGCCGTTTTTCCCTGACCGCATCCTCGAGCCAGGCACCTAATGGGCTTGCAATATCCGCTTCCCGCAGCTGATTGTTACTGATTTTTTGGATAAAAATCGCCAGTTTCGGATGATCCAGCTCTCCGGAAACACGAAGAAGGAGCCAGCGCATAAAATCCATGAGCCGTTGCACCTGAGCCGGTTCATCCAGGGAGCGCAGCAGCGAGTCGGCGATGGACAAGCCTTGTAGCCGTTCGCGAAGCACTTGCGGAGACAACCATTTGGTGGTGACCAGTTCCACAATTCCTTCGGTCAATTTTTCTCGGTTTTTGACGATAATATTGGTGTGTCGGCGGACAAAGGGTATGGGTATCTCGTAGAACAAGGCACTTACCGCAAACCAGTCTGCCAAACCTCCGATGGTACCGGCTTCAAAACCCGTCGCCAAAATGCGCCAAAGAGGACCTTCCAGCCAGCCAAAATGAATCCCCGCCTCAAGGGAAAGGAAACCACCAATGGCCACCAAAAGAGATACGGTTCCAATGTTACTTTTCACGGGATTGTATTTTATGCCAAGGTACAAAAATGAAACCAACAATGACTAGTATCTACGGGCAGACAGGATTTCTTCCCGATAGGAGTAACCGGGCGATACTGGTTTTCGGTTGATCGTCCGCTGAGAATCATGGAGAAATAAAATTTATTGCTTAGTTTTAATTCTTAAATAAAGTGCCGGGATTTACCACTTTTTTTGGCAGGCAGAAACAGCTACGAATAACCCATGGAAACACAGAATCGCACCTACACAACTGCTACCAATAGGTTTCTCGACAGGTACCGACGACATGTTTTTACGACGTGCGCGGAGGCTTTTCGACCGCAGGATCCGCTGGATTACTGGAAAAACTACCTTTTTGTTACCACGCTCTTGTTTATCATTCCCTTATGCAGCATCGCGTTGATTCCGGGGGTTTACCTCTCGTACATTACTTCCCATACGGGCCTGCTTTTCGCGGATATCCTGGCCGTCATCGGATTGTTACTGATTGCGCATGTCCCTGGTATCCCATTGATCGTTCGAAAATGGGTGTTTATTGGCATCATCTATGGCATTGGTGTCGTTCTCATCTATTATTTGGGCAATTTTGGTCCGGGACTGCTGTATCTGTTGGCCGTTTCGGTTTTTATAATTCTGGTTTTGCCGGCCAATGCCGGATGGATGGGCTTGTATTTGAACGGGGCTACCTGCATTTTCTTTGGCGGGCTGATATACATGGGTGCTCCCCTACAGAGTCGTTTTTCAGCTGCTTTAGACATACAGTCATGGATCGCCATCTCTTCCAACCTGATCTTTCTCAATGCTGTCTTCGTGGTATTGATTCCAAAATTGTTTAAGGGACTGCAGGAAAGTTTGCGCGAGCAATACCTGCTCCGAACCAAATTGGAACAGCAAAAGGATGCCCTGAAGCGATCCCTTTCCGAAGTAAAGTCAAAAAACAACGATTTGGAACATTTTACTTACGTGGCCTCGCATGATTTGCAGGAACCCTTACGCATGGTGACCGGCTTTATGCAACTGTTGGAAAAAAGGTATGCGGACCAACTGGACGCAAAGGGAAAGACCTATATCCGCCATGCCGTAGAAGGTGCCTCGCGCATGCGCCAATTAATTCTGGATTTGTTAAAATACTCCCGCATCCACCCGGGCAAGGACCCCATTGAAGCGGTGGACCTGCAACGGCTTTTTGACGAGGTCGTTCATACGCTGTCCCAAGAAATCCGCCGGCTAGATGCTACGGTAAGCCATGGCCCGCTTCCGGTAATCGTCAGCCACCACAGTTTTCTCTTTCTGGTCCTGCAAAACCTCATCGGCAATTCGCTCAAATACGCGAAAAAAAACATCCCGCCGCAGATACACCTGAGTTGTGAAGATCAGGGGGACACATGGTTTTTTCGGGTAACGGACAATGGGATAGGCATCGATCCGGAATACTTCGAACGAATATTCGTGATTTTTCAACGACTACACCAAAAGGACGAGTACGAAGGTACCGGCATGGGATTGGCCATTGTAAAAAAGATCTTGGATAGTCTGGAAGGGAAAATAGGGCTACAGTCCAAGCCCGGCGAGGGTACGACCTTTTATTTCTCCTTACCCAAGACTGGCTCGGACAAAAAACCTTAACTTTTGTTGCGTACGTAGATTAGTTTGTATTTTCCTTTTTGGTTTTCCCGCTGCTCTACCTCAAATTTATTGATGGAGCCGATCAGGGGCGTCAATTTTTGGAAGCCGTAATTTCGCGAATCAAAATTGGGCTGCTTTTTTTGCAGCAGGTTTCCCACATCTCCCATGAAGGCCCAACCGTCGTCATCGGCCAGATCCGAAATGGTGGAAGAAATGAGTTGAATCAGCTTGGGGTTGATTTTATCGACCTGGGGTCTGGGTTTGCCTTTCTCCTTGCTGTCCTCCTGCCCCTCGCTTTCTTTTTGCAGGATCTCCAGGTAAATAAATTTGTCGCAGGCGACGATAAAGGGATCGGGCGTTTTCTTTTCTCCCATGCCGATTACCAATAAGCCGGCTTCTCGCAGACGGGTCGCCAGCTTGGTGAAATCACTGTCACTGGACACCAGGCAAAAACCATCCACCCGCCCGGTGTAAAGAATGTCCATGGCGTCGATAATCATCGCCGAATCGGTGGCGTTTTTGCCGGAAGTGTACCCGTACTGCTGAATGGGATTAATGGCGTTTTCCAGCAAAACGTTTTTCCACTTGCCCAGTTGCGGCCTGGTCCAGTCTCCATAGATGCGTTTGATGGTGGGATTGCCGTACTTGGCTACCTCCTCCATCATTTCTTTGATTTGATTGGATGGGACATTGTCTGCATCAATCAACACGGCAATCTTTATTTCCGCTTGCATAGGCCTCCGAAACGGGTTGGTTTACGGGAACGAAGCTATAAAACTTTTTTTGGAAAAAAGCATTATTTCACAATCAATACTGGTAAGTGCTTATCCGACGCGATCATTCGCTCGGCTACCGAACCAATCAGCAGGGTATCGTCGTCGGTCTTGCCTTTGTTTCCCAGCACGATCAAATCGGCCCCTTTACGAATCGCATAATCGTAAATACTGCGGCTTACCGGCTCATCCTGACCCTGAATGATTTCCAGGCTATCGGGAAGTCCTTCCTTCTTTTTCAGTTTCTGATAGTGGGAAATTGCCTTCTTGTGCAAGGCCTCGTGAAATTCAGAAGGCTTGCGAATGTAAGGGAAATATTGCCTGCCTACCTTCAACACGTGCACCGGCAAAATCGATGCTCCCGTGTGTGCAGCCAGGGACTTGGTCAGCGAGACCAGGCCCTCGGTATAGTCTGAAAAATCCAGCGGCAATACGATTTTCTCGATGCGTGCTTTGGCCGTCTCGGGTATGAACAGGGTATCGGAAGCGGTTAGCCGCAGGACTTTGCTGCTAAATACTCCAGTACCTCCATGAACCGACTTTTTCCCCAGAAGGACCAGGTCAAATTTCTGCGCATCCACCCATTCTACCAGTTGGTCCAACTGCCCGCCCGAGTAGATTTTTACCTGAATGCTGCTTTTTTGTTCGCCGAATACTTCGACGACCTTTTCCAGGACCTCTTCCTCCAAAATTTCATCCAGGGATTTGTCGAGATAGGGCAACATATCGCCTATTTCTTTGGATACTTCCTCCAGCGCCACAAAATGAATCAGCGTCAGCCGCTCAAATTGAAATACTTCGTCTAATTTTTTGATGTACTGTAGCAACAGTACGTCCAGATCGGAGAGGTCAATAAATAATCCAATAGTGCTTAGTTTACGCATCAGTTCTTTTGTTTGTTGAGTTTTTTCATGATCACATCCGACAATCGTTTTTCGTAAGACGCCCGGTCCAGGTCTTTGTCAAACTGCCTCAGCCGAGCATGCTCCTGACCCAGTCCTTTGTACAGGGAATAACACATGAACACAAGTATCACCAAAAAGGGAAGTCCCGTAGTAATCGCTGCCGTCTGAAGTGCCGTCAGCCCTCCCCCAATAAGCAATACGGCCGCGACTGCACCTTCGGTGGTCGCCCAGAAAATGCGCTGCCCTACCGGAGCGTCCAATTTACCCCCGGCGGTAATGCTATCGATCACCAATGATCCGGAATCGGAAGAAGTGACAAAAAAACTGGTTACCAACAGGATACCAATGATGGACCCAATGCCACTAAAGGGGAAGTTTTCCAGAAACACAAACATGGAGATGGACACATCGCCTGTAATCGTTTCCGCCAATGCATGACTGCCCGTCAGCGCTCCCTCCTGCATGTCGAGAAAGATGGCGGTTCCCCCAAGCGCCGTCAACCACAAAAAGGTAAGCAGGGTCGGTACCAACAATACCCCAAAAATAAACTCCTGTATCGTTCGCCCTTTGGAAACCCGCGCAATAAACATGCCTACAAAAGGAGACCAGGAGATCCACCAGGCCCAGTAAAAAACGGTCCAATCTCCCTGCCAGCCATTGTCCCGGTAGGCTTCGGTCCAGGTAGACACCTCCAGGATGCTCCCCAGGTAGTTTCCCATGTTTTGGACAAACGAACGGAAAATAAAAAGCGTGGGTCCAACGATCAACACGAATACCAACAAGATCGCAGCAATCCGTACGTTCCACTGGCTGAGAAATTTTACTCCTTTGTCGATCCCGGAAACAACCGAGATGGTGGCGATTAAGGTGATTCCTGCAATCAGGAGTACCTGCACGGTCACCGTATTGGGAATGCCGAAGAGATAAAACAAGCCCCCACTTACCTGCTGCACGCCCAATCCCAATGAGGTAGCCAGTCCAAAAAGTGTTGCCAGCACCGCCAAAACATCAATCACGTTGCCCATCCAACCATTCATTCGTTCTCCCAGCAAGGGGTAAAACACAGAGCGGATGGTGAGCGGTAATTTCCGGTTGTAGGCGAAAAAAGCCAATGAAAGGCCCACCACCGCGTAGATGGCCCAGGCGTGGAAGCCCCAGTGAAGAAATGTAAGGTTCATGGATCTTTCGGCAGCAGCCAGGGAATAGGCTTCCCCATAGGGAGGAATGGCATAGTGGTAGACCGGTTCGGCTACCCCCCAAAACAATAACCCGATACCCATACCTGCACTGAACAGCATGGCAAACCAGGCTCCGGTAGAAAACTCCGGTTCGGCATTTTTCCCGCCCAATCTGATGGAGCCATACTTACTAAATCCCAGATAAAAACAGAAAACGATAAAAGCATTGACTGCGATGATGAATAACCAACCTGCTTTATCGGTAATAAAGGTCTTACTGGAGGCAAAAACCTCCGCCATCGGTTCGCCCACCCAAAGTGTGACCGTGATAAACAAGATAATCAAAACCACTGAAGGCCAAAAAACCGGTGCATGTATGTCGAAGTACTTGTTTTTCATAAGGTTGTTTTCGTTAGAAATAGTAGCCAATATTTATGTTTAATCGGGTATTCCAACCCGGATCCGTATCGGTAGGATTGAGGTCCGAAACCGGCTGCCGGAAATCGACCCCCCTGCCGCTTCCCAGAGCGTTGCCACCGAAGGTGTCGGTTATCCAGGGATGGTTGTAGCCCATGGCAATGTCAAAATACGTGTATACCTGTCCGGCAGAAACCAGGGCGCCGAAGACGTTTTGCTGGGAATTGCGAAAGGTAAAAGCAGGACCACCGGGCACTTCGGTCAACTTTTGCATAAGGGTATAGTCGTTGTACAACTGAATGGACCGCACCGGCCCCCACTGCATCGGTATATCGTAAGCCAATCCCAGTACATAGAGCGCCGCACGGCTGGCCACATCGTAGGTACCAAAACCGTATGCCCCCATTTGTACCACGTCCAGTACCTCTCCTGCATCGTTTCTCACATCACTGTAGGCATAATAAATGGCTTCTGCCTTCAGGTTCCAGGGACCCCAATTTCCTTCGTGGTGGACAGAGACAGCCCATTGGGAGCCTTTGTGGCCGGTTTGCAAATTGTACAATTCATGCCGCTGCAGGGATAGACCCAGTTCCTGCCCCGACCACTTGCGCACAGCCCGCAAGTTGACTTGATGCCGCTCAATATTGGCATTGCCCGGGATCGGAACCACGTCGTAGGAGTACCTGGCCGTAGAAAAAGCGCCGAAAGTCGCTTCATTGGTCCCCCTTGGCTCGGCCAAAAGAAAATAGGCCGCATCCAAACGCCAGCTATCCGTATCGTGGGCGAAGTGGACCCCCATTTGGTGATCGTCTTCCAGGCCGAGGTAGTAGGGCAATTGAAACCACCAGCTATGCGATGCGTACGTCAATAAGCCAAAAGGAACCTGGGTAATACCCGCTTTCAGCTGTGTATCGTTGCTCAGCTGGTACCCCAGCCAACCGTATTTTAGGAAATGGGTGTTGAAGGTGGGATAAAACCGGTATTCGAAAGAAAGCTGAATGCCCTCACTGTAAGCGTCTACATTGACCCGCCAGGTATCCCAGGTCCATTCGTTTCGTAAAAAAGTTCCCAAGGGAAAAGTCTGTCCTTCGTAGTGGGCATAGACGTTATTCAAACGAAACGCCCCGCCAATTTTTAACCAGGTTGTATCTCGTTTTAATTTTTCTTCAAAGCTGCTTACAGGCAATTCCAGGGTGCGTTTTTCGGTACCGTAATCCTGACCGATGCCAAGCACCTTGTTTTCTTTGGTGTTGGTTAAACTGTCCTCTTTTGCCTCCGCTTGTCTGTGACTACCGAAAAGAAATGCAACCAGTAGCAAATAGGGCATGCGCCTCTCGTTTGGTTCAAGTAGTTCAAAGCTAAGAAATTTTACTTAATTACGAAAAAAATACCATATAGTATATTGTTTTTGTTCAATTTATATCTGTTTTGAAAAATTAATATATAATTTATTAAGCCAGTAAATCCTTTTTCTTCGCTAGAAGTAGGTAAAAAGTACCCGATCACCACACCGACCAAAAAGGGCAGGAAAAGCTGATCAACATGCCTAGCGGGAACAACGGTACGGCTTTACTCTTCTTCCGGAAGCCGCTTTTCTACAAAGGATTTGAGTTTAATCAGGCTGTCCACCAGGTTCAAACCCAGCCAGCCATGTCCCTCATTGGGGTAAAAATGAAATTCGTGCGGCACACCAAGCTCCGATAACCGATCCCGCAATCGCATACCCTGCGAATTGGGAACAAGCGGATCCTGCCCTCCATAAAAAAGCAAGGTTGGCGGCGCGTCGGAAGTCACCTGCTGGCGTGGACTCGCTGCCATCAGTAACTCCTCGTCTTCGCCAAATAAATCCAACATCTTCCGAAGGGACGGATCACTCGCGGTCCGGTAGGATTCATCCAGCAAATCGGTGGGGCCTACCACGCTGCATACCAGTTGAACGCTGCCTTCCGTATCCCGCGTATAACTCCAGAGTAAGGACAGGTGTCCGCCCGCACTTACTCCGATGAATCCCAAACGAGGCCCCAACCGGTATTCCTCCCGGTGTTCGTTCAAATGAGCTACCAGTGCCTGAATATCGTCCAACTGCATGGGGTAGGGAGAATTGGCCGCATCTGCCAACCGGTAATTCAGGTTGGCCACCGCCAGATACGGCAGATGATCGCGGATGAAATCCCGAAACGGATTCATATCCGATTTATCTCCTTCCATCCAGCCTCCCCCGTGAACCAAAATCAACGTGGGCGTATTTTCATGCCGGTTTGCAGGTAGGTATAGATCCACCACCTGACGGGGATGCGTTCCGTAGGCCAGGTTGATAAGATTTTTTACGGGGAGTGCGGCTGTCGTGTCCGGATCTCCCTCCTGAGGCAAACAGGAGACCAGTAAACCGCCGATAGCCAGGATCGACACCAGGAAAATATTCGCTTTCATACCGCAACAATCAACACCAAAAAATACGTTTTACTCACGAAATATAAGCTATACCAACGGTAATTATCAACAACCGAAACTATTTTTTTTACACACACACCATTCCTCAGCGTGTATGCAGAGAAGTGTAAGTCAATCAACCACTTTCATTCGTTCGTTGTCTGCAACTGCCTCCACCAGCGAGGGTTCCGGAAGCAGGAGGGTTGGAAAATTACCGGAAATACTGCCAGCCGTTGCAATAAAAAATGGGATCACTAGGCCTCCGCCCGGTAGCGGATAATTTCGTGTACAAATTCCATTTTCCTGGCCACCGTCTTGCTAATCACAAAAGGGTAACTATCCGGAAGTCCCATGCTTCGATTCAAGCTATTCAAGGCCAGGGATAAGGGCACCCACTGCCGGAGAAGCCTCGAAAAATCGGAACAAGTATATCCATCTTCCAGCTGTAGGCTGGCGTTCGTTTCTATCGCTTCATTCAGCCGGGGACTGAGGGTCAGGCCAAAGGAATAGGCCGTTTCCAGGGTGTCGACCAGGTGCAGGTAATGCGCCCAGGTCTCCGCCCAATCTTCCCATGGATGTGCGCTGGCATAGGCAGAGATGAAATTTTCCTGCCAACCCACCGGAGGGCCGATTTGGTAATGGGCTTCCAGTGCTTGTGTATAGGGCTCCCGCTCGTCTCCAAATAGCTCACGGAAGCCTTCGTGCCAATGGGCCCCGGCCACCAAAACATCCCAAAAATAATGCCCCGTCTCGTGTCTGAAATGACCGAGTACCGTGCGGTACACCTCGTCCATTTGCTTTTTGGCCATGGCGCGTTCCACATCATCGGCTTCGGCTATGTTCATCGTGATGATTCCGGACGCGTGCCCGGTAAGGACGTTTTCCTGATTTTGGCTGGCTTTGAAATCAAAGCCCAGACCACCATCGGACAGCCCGGCCTTCGGGAAAAATGGAAGGTTCCAACGCAGCAAGGCGTATACCAACCGGTGCTTTGCCTGCTCGATGGTTTTCCATCGTTGTTTATAGGCGGGAACGGAAAGATCGGGAATTACCCGGTTGAGCGAACAGGCCCGGCAAAAGCGTGCGGATGAAGCCAGAGGAATCAGCCAGTTGCACACGCCCATACGCTCGTTTTCACAATAGCGATACACCACTTCCGCCTCATCTATGCTAAATAAACCCTCTGTCCCTGCCTGCAGCGCCAACAATTCCAAGCGCCCCGCGTCAAAGCCCAATAGGGACTGGCAATGCGTACAATGGGTGTTTTCAAAATAGACCGGCTGCCGGCAATTGCTGCATTGGAATAGTTTCATGTTTCAAATTTGAAAAATTACTTGCAATTTTTGAACCACAAAAATTTGATTCGTAAACGAGGGTACGGATAATCATCCGAGATCTAAAGAAACCCTATGGACCTGGAAAACTGAATAAGGTAGTCCTCCCCAACGGATAAAAACGGTTTATCTCAGAAAACAACCTACTGCCATTCCGAAAGAAACACAGCAGCTTTCGGGGGTTACATGCATAAGTCCTGTTTGTTTAGTCCAAAATAAGTAACTCGTTTACAGCGAATTTTTCACCCATTAGCCATACCTCGGCCCCCGGCCCAACTACCCGGGTTTCGGTGTAGGTATGGCCTTGAGGTTTGGAAAAATATTCAATTTGATTATTGTCCAGATCAATTATCCAGCATTCCGGAATATTGTGTGCAGCATACAGGGGGGCTTTCACTTCCCTGTCAAAACGGATGGAAGAGCCGGTCACTTCAATAAGGGCAAGCACATTCGCAGATCCTGGATGTGCGGTAGAATAATAATCCGCCCTACATTTCAATAGGGAGATATCTGGCTCTGGCTCGTTATTACTATCAAATCTAATTGGATTTTGAACCCTGACAATCGCTTTTCCATCAAAAAGTTGATTCATCACCTTGGCAAGGTAATCAACTATCGCTGCATGTCTGCTTCCTATCGGGCTCATTTGAAAAATTTCTCCCTGAATAAGTTCTACCGGATCTTCGGCCTTTAGGATTCCAACTTCGGCCATTTTGTAATATTCATCCACATTGATCAAGCGTTTCACTACTTCATTTGCCATGGTATTCAATAATTTACCTTCTTAAAGTTAGCAATTAAACGGCCAAAATCAAGCATCCAAATGGTGAGTCCGGATATCCTGCTAATCAACACGATCAAAACCTGCTCCATCACGAAACCAGATTGGGTGTTATGGTCCCGTTTGTGGGATTGACACAAGGCCATACGGATTTTCCATTCAAGAAGACTTCTTGACGGTAATAGGCTACGTTCAATACCTCAAACCCTGTAAAAATGCTATGGATTTGGGTACCTGCTGGTAGTACACCGGGCTTTCATCTTCTATGTAGAAATGCTCAATGCCCGCTTCCTTCGCAGCTTTAAGGATGGCAGGAAGATCCAGTTGGCCCGTACCCAGCACCACGTCGTTTTCTTTCGGAGTGCCTCCGGACATGTTACCTTCTACCCCTTTTTTCAGATCTTTCAGATGCATCAATTTGAAGCGGTCGGGGTATTTATGGATCAGGGCCGCAGGGTCTACACCGGTAAAAAAAGTCCACAGGATATCAATTTCATAGCTTACATATTCCGGATCGGTCTGCTCCATCATATAATCGAAGAGGGTTCCGTTTTTATAGGGATAAAATTCGTACCCATGATTATGGTAACAGAAGGTGAGATCATGCTCCTCTTTTAAGATTTTTCCTGCTTTATTAAAATCCGCAATGGCCTTTTGGGCATCGGAAAGTCCAAATGGTGCTTCATGGGGTATCCAAGCCACACGGACAAATTTAGCACCCAGGGTTTTGGCATTTGCTGCCACTTCCTGCGTTTTAGTGACCAAGTCGGCATACCCCACACCAAATGATGAACAATGCATGCCGCGTTCATCCAGCAGTTTTCGAATTTCTGCCGCTGTTGTTCCAAAGAGGTTGGAAAATTCCATGTCTTTGATACCCATGGCCTGCAAGGTGTCCAGGGTGGCGGCCACATCTTTGGAGAAGCTATCCCGGTATGTATAGGAAACCATGCCCGGCATTTCTTCGAAAAGGGGCCGGTTGCCCTGCGCCAGGAGGTTATCCATGCCAATGAGCAGGATGATTAAAAAGGGGATTATTTTTTTCATTTTATTGGGTCAGTTTTGTTTTTTGTTCATTGCAGTTCAAGTTAGGTGAATTATCCTACTATTGCCAAGCAAAAAGCAAAGTATTGGCGTAAATGAATTCCACTCGCACGCTAGTTTTTATTATGACTTCCATTCATTTTAATCGGTTAGCCAGCATGGATTGCTAAAGGTCGCATGCGCATAGAAATCCGGTGGATTTCATACGATGTGTCAGAATCATCTTATATTTCAGTTAGGCCTTTACGCGGAAGTACCGTTTCGGTTTCCGTGTTAATGGTCCCTCAAGATATTTTTTAGGGCCAGGTTATCCGTTTCGCCAATTTCGCCCGCCATTCTCGTGAGTTCTTTTCCGTAATTCCCCTTATTTTTCAAAAGTTGAAATACCCCTATGATATACCAATCTTGTTGGTTTTCAATATCATGAACCAAAGCTCGGTACAGTTGATCGGGAATGGATGGTAATTTTTGAAATTCACGTACTAACTGTATTTTTCTTTCCGTTGGAAAATCCGGAAAAACTGCTGTCAGGTAGTCCAGGAAAGATGGATCTGTATAGTCGCATTTTGCAATGGATTTAATGGCCAGATTTTGTAATTCCTTATTATCGGAATTTTCCAAGCTTTCGGTAACCAGGGAATTCTTCCAGTTACCCTCCCTTAATTTTCCATCAGCTAGTAGTTTCAATACAACGATCCGGTAGTCATCGGAGGGGTCGTTGGCAAGTAACGACCCGATAAGGCTCGCATCTTTATTCAGTTCCCCTGCCGTCAGGTTCATTAACTGCTCTTTCTCACCCACATGAATCAAGTGCCAAATCGTATGGGTGGTGTACACTGCATCTTTCACGGCCTCGGCGGCAATTTCCTTTTTGGTGGCGCCGGAAGTGCCATCCACACCAGGTTCCTCCACATACACTTCTTCTACCAGATCAGATAATTCATACTCCCGCAGTTTGGACCAGTCATCTGTTAGAATCTCCATCAATTTGTCGTAATCCTCGGCAGAAAAATCACTGTGGTCTGTTTTGGTAAGGTGTTCCCCGTAGACTTCAAGGCCGAGGAAATCACCGGTACAGTGCCAATAAATCCCGATGTCAATGAGTTTACACGTCCCTGTTAGACAAACAGGTGTTCGCAACTTCCTGTGCCAATAAAGTACACCATCCCGGTCTTTAAGACCCGTTAAGGAAATTTCCTCTCCTCCATCATCCAATATAATATAGTGGCCTGGCAGGGACTCAAATTTCAAGTCCTTCAGGTTGTCACTTTGGAAGAAAACCGGATCCGGGTCTCTGGCCCATAGAATCCAGACTGGAAGAAGGAGATATAGAAAAAAGGTAGGTGCAACCATCGGTGCTGATTTGATGACAATTAAACTTCAAGTGCTTTTACTAATCGTTGCGGCTGCCGTGGATAAGCGCGTTCTGATAGGTAATTTTTCCATTTCAAAGGGTTGAATCCAAAATCCTCTTTGGTCAAATCCTTTAGTTCTGACACGGCAAATCTTTTGTAATTGTAGTGAATATCCTCTATATACGACGTTAACAATCGATAACCCAGTTCGGAACCGCACCTGGCCAGTGTAGCGGCGATGGACAGCTCAAGAAACCCTCCATACACCCTCCATCTGACTTTGTCGTATTCCACGGTCTTAAATCCTCCGATGTTTTCATCCTTCAGTAGTTTTTCCATGGCCGGGATAAAATTTTGATCCGGGATTCTATCCGCATAAAAGCACAGGTTCAGTATCCGGTTATAAAATGGAATGATTCGTAAATCAATCCTCCCATTGTAATAGTCATTGGTGCGTTCTACCATCCCTCCTCCTGAAACCGTGTTTTCCATAATAAATTGGATCGCTTCATTTGCACCGGAATCTCCGGTCATGGCCAATAAACCGATGTTTTGATTAATGCGCCAAAACAGGCCTTCCAGAACATTTTTGTCCCTTCCCCGGATAAAATCATAATTATCCACATACCCTTCAGGGTACCCATCTTTTAATTCCTGGCCGAACATTTCCAGTAATTCTGCCGCTATGAGGTCCATACCGTCATTCCCACCAAACCAGGCTATCCCCTTTGCCAACAGCAATCGGCTTTCAGGATCCGTTGACAAAGCAAAATACTCCCTTAAAACCGGAAGTGCTTTTTCCTTTGGTAAACGGCTGCATTCATACAGGTATTCTCTTTTTCCTCCGGAAAGTTGTTCAATCCGATACCTGACTTCACCGTCTTCGAACCTGTTGCTTTCAGTCCCCTTTTTGGTGTAGTCTGCAGGCAGGTATCCCTGACTTGCCCACTCCTTTTGAAGGGCGGATACATCGTAATCTCGGGGTCGCATGTTATTCCAAGCCAGGTCAGCGGCAATTTGCCCGGTAAGGTATCCAAGGACAATGATATCCGCCGTCATTCTGGTAAACTGTAAGGCATTGTTGGTTTGACTGATGCCCCGACCGGAAATCAATAATCCGTCGATTGTCTTAGGTACCAGACATCGGTAGGGAATTTCCACCGTCACATCATTGGAATGGGGAAGCAAAAATCCGCACTTGGAAAATTCCGAGCTGCCCACATTATGCGGATCAAAGTCGCTGCTCGCCAGCGAAATGACATCCTCAAAATGAGTTCCCTCTGCCACATCAAAAAGATCCAAACTATAATTGCCCTCAATACGCCGAGACTCCCGCACGGTAAGAAAAGGATGGAAATCGTAGAAATGAGCTTCGTAATGCGACAGAAATAGTCCGCGTTGAAGTTCTGATATTTTGGTGTTATCCAGGATGTCGTAATCCCGGTTGGTTGGGGAGGAGGGAACGGCCTCGGCTCCTGCGATGTCCCATTGACTATAATTCTGTGTTTCACCGGTGCGGGAATTACCCATGCCGTACCTTGCTCCCGCAAAAAAAGCAATATCTCCATCTCCGGTAGCATCAACCGTAATGTCGGCATTTACGGTCTGCAGCGTACCATTCCGGCAAATCACCACACCTTTCACCGTATTTCCTTCGGTAACGGCCCCAGATAAAATGGCGCCTGGAATAAACCTGGCTCCGGAATTCAATAGCTCCTTTAGATGGTAATATTTTCTTCCGATTTTCTTGGTCATATTGTTTTCAAAAGCCGTTGCTTCTGCTTCCTCATTCTGTTTTTTAAAAAAGCCATTATCGGTGACTCCATGGTAGTATCCCATAACCCCACCCATGGTTTTGGTGCCACCGAGGTCATTGAAATAATCTGTCACGATGGTATTCGCTCCCTTTTCGGCAGCCCCTTTGGCGACAAAAGCTCCTCCGGTACCCCCGCCAGCTACAGAAACCTGGCAGTACTCCTTTTTTGAAATATGTTTCTGATAATCAAAACTTACTTTTTTTAATGGAATGGAAAAGAGGGGCTCCTCAATCGCTGAAAACCGAATGTTTCCAATTGGGATTTCTTCTCCCACCGTAAGCAAAGCGGTTGCTTTTCTACGTTTCCCGGAAAAGGAAAGGCTTTGTATCAACAATTTAGCCCCTTGTTCCATGGCCAGGATCCCTGGGCCACTGACCGGTTTTCCGGGCAGCAAGTAGTGGCCTTTTACCTTCGCCTCCGGTAAACGATCGTCTTCGAGCACCAGGGAAGTCTCCATGCCGTATTGGTAAATTTGGGCATTGGAAAAAGAGCCGTCCAAATCGTTTAACCTTTTCCCCAATTGGGCTGCCTTGTGACGTGCCTGGTGTTCGATTTCTTCCAGGTCCTGCTTGCCAACAGCAAATTCAAATTCCAGGTAAAGCTGCTCGTCTGAAAGTTTTCCATGATGGGAATAAAGCTTGTTTTCATACAAGCCGAATTCCGGGGAGACATCCATTACTTTTTTCTTGGGATCCTGGACGTTGGTCAATTCCATTACAAATCCAGCCCTTTTGATCCGGTAGGGTTGGTTTAAAAGATCACGGCTAAACAAAACCTGGTCCGAAGCATCGATAAAATTCGTGCAATTCACCGAGTGAAAGCCATGCTTGCTTGCCAGCAATACCCCGCTGATGGTATTCTTATCCGTGAAAATGCCACAAACATCCGTCATCAACAGCACATGGACTTTATGGACAAGTAAATTTCGTAACATTCCTTTCCGAATACTCCCGGAGAAGAGCGTCAGTTCATCGTCAAATAAACTGGAATTTTGACCCTTGCCCCGGGTACTTTTTATTTCGCCGATTTCACCTTCGGGTAAAAAAAGTTGACTCAATTCCGAATCGAATTGCTCTATTCCCGCTGCATCCATCCACATTTTACGCTTCGCGTACAGTTCAAAGCCGGGGCTGGTTCTTTTTTCCACGACCAACACCTTTTTTCCGGATTTCGCAGCATGTAACGCAGCAAAATAACCGGAAAGGCCGGCACCATTGATCACCAGATCGTACGTATCAAAGGCACTTTCACCGGAAAACTGCTGGTAAATCTCCGCATGTGCTTTTAAATTGATCATACCTGGCGCCAAAAAAACGGCACCGGTAGCCGGCAGACTGATGGTTAGAAATTTTCTTCTGTTCATGGTAGGTTGGGTTCTCGTGATTCTTTTGGAATGATACCGGGATAAACGACGACAGGTTGTCTCGGTAATGCGCCATCTTTTATTCCCTAAAAATACATGCTACGCACGTATTTTAGGGATCCTGTCGGTACTTTTACGGTATATCCGATCGATTTTTTCCATTGACTTTGTTAGTTTGCGTTTCGCTTCCTTATAATCAGCCCAAATTTCCATACGTCTATCTGCGATCTGATACCCTTCGGTTTGACCGATTTCAACTACCCAATCATCAAACCCCAGGTCGTAATACATCTGGCCTTTGATGGTATCTTCTGGCTGCCTAAGATAGAACATCGGTGTACCATTGGCCGCTGCTATAATAGGTGAATGGCATTCAAAACTCAATACCGTATGCGCCTTTGCACAAATGGATGCTGCTTCGTCTGGCCTTTTTCGTTTCTCCGCCGCTGTTGTTCCAAAAAGGTTGGAGAATTTCCTGTCTTTGGTGTCCGTGACCTGCGAGGCATCCAGCGTAACAGCGCATGTTTAACGTAGCCTTCGTAGGAAGTATAGGATGCCATGCACGCTATTTCCTCAAAAACTGTTCGGATGCCCGGTATGCGGGCCGAAACCATGCCTGGGACAGCAAGTACGGGAAGAGATAGATTTCTCATGGGTCATGTATGTTGGGGGTTAAAAGGTAACGATCGGGTATTTTTTTGTCGCATCCCGAAAGAATGCCGTTGAACTACCTTTCGTTCGCGGGAAAATCAGGTTGCGTTGCGGCTTTAATCCTGCTGTAGGATTCATTCAAATTGCTTCACGTAGTCCAGAAACTTCCGTGCCGTGGCATCCAGGTTTTCAATGGATCCGCCTCCTTCCAACACCTCACACATTTCATAAACCAGGTACCCCTGGTAACCGATTTCTTTCAGCGCTCCAATAAAGTTTTTGTAATCGATGATCCCCTCTCCCATGGCCGTGGCCCGCATTACCGGCTTTTCCGAGCGGTAGTTGGTGAGCGCATGTTCGTAACGGTACCGGGGAAGGGGGATGTAATCTGCCAGAATGGTATTTACCAAAAAAGGCTTCATCTTCCGCACCGAATTTCTGATTTCCTCTGTTGATAGCCCTTCCAGGGTGGGCGACCAGGCATCCCAGCCCGACATGACGTTGGGCAGGTTGACCTCGTTAAGCAACCAGTACATGGCATCGTGGTGGATAGCGATATCGTGGTGGTTTTGGATGGCCAGCGTGACCCCGTATTTTTGGGCTTCCCGGCCTGCCAGGCGGATGCCTTCTACCACCATCGCATATTGTTTGTCGTAGGGAATTCCCGGACGCTCGTAGCCGGTAAAGATACGAATCATGCCGGTTCCCAGGTCACTGGCCAATTCCGCCAACTGCCCAATATAGGCCGCCTGTATCTCGTTATGGGGGATTCCGGGTTTATCGATGCCTGCAGTAAAATCCGAGTATCCGGCAAGTCCCACCAGGGTTAAATCCAACTCAGCAATCCTGTTTTTGAGGCGCTCCCGGGCTTCTTTATCGTATTCCAGCAGGGAGAGATGGGGGGCTTTCGCCATCAGCATCACCCCGTCGTAACCCAATTCCTTTGCTTTCACCAAAAACTCGTCTACGGTAAGCACCGCCTGTCCCCGCCACAGTCCGGAATAACCAATGGAATGCAAGCAGGTTTTTACGGCAAAATCGGCCGGATTTCCCGTAGGTACTGCCTGGCCAAAAGCACTGCATGCAACGAGCAGCGCTAGTAGGGTATGAACTACATGTTTTTTCATTTTTTCGGTTATTTGGGAAAAGAAAATGGTTCTCGGTAAATCTTGGATAGGTACGTATTGGCTTCGGGGTCGTTGGCAAACTGCTCGCTGTCTCCAAGGAATCTTAGTTCGCGCCCGACCCGGTAGGAAATATTGGCCAGCAGGGGAAGCGCCGAGGAATAAAATCCCTCTTGCATGGTGCATTGGAGTTGGTTTTGATCGCCGGAGCGAATGGCCTCCAGGAAGTTGGAAAAAAGTGTGGATTCCTGCCCGGAATCGGCTTCTTTTGAGCTGGCAAAGGGCTTGGTATCCCGGTGGTGAAATGCCCTCCAGGAAGTGCCGGAAATCTCCAGCCAGCCTTCCGACCCGTAAAAAAGGTTTCCTACTTCCCTGCCCTCACTGCCCTCGTGGTTGGTATACCTGCCGCGGGCTTCGTATTCCAACAGGGTCCCATCGGCATAGTTAAACAAGGCCGTTTGTACATTCGGGGTTTCCTGCATGGAAGGGTCGTGCCCGTAGGTTTCGACATCCCCATAGACCATGGTGCCGGGAGTGCAGGTATCGGGCATGCAGGCATCCCGATCAAAGCCATAAATCCCTCCCCTGGAATAGATGGTTTCGGGATGCTCGTGCTTCTGCAGTCCCCAGCGGGCGATGTCTAATTGGTGAGTTCCGGTATTTCCTGAATCTCCGTTGCCCGTATCCCAAAACCAATGCCAGTTGTAATGACTGCGCTTCTCATTGTAAGGCCGATACGGGGCCGGGCCCAGCCAAAGGTCGTAATGAAGGGAATCCGGAGGTGTACTGTCTTTTGCCGTACCGTAAGAATCGCGCAACTTATAGGTAAGTGCACGGGCCATGTACACCTTTCCAATGCCACCTTCGTGCAGAAATTGGATGGCTTCTTGTACCTTGGTAAAGGCTCGGTTGGTCAATCCTACCTGCACCGTCAACTCACTTTTCTGAGCCGCCTCCACCATTTTCCTGCCTTCCCACAGGGTGTGGGATGCGGGCTTTTCCACGTAGACATGCTTTCCTGCCTCACAGGCCCAAACCGTGGCCAGGGCATGCCAATGATTCGGCGTTGCCATGGATACCGCATCGATTTCCTTGTTTTCCAACACCTTTCTCAGGTCCCACTCCAGTTCGGGGCTGAGACCGGTTTTTTCTCTGACAATTTTTGCTTTGGATTCAAAAAGTGCTTCATCTGCATCGCACAGCACCTTTATCACCACATTGTGGCTGTCCTTCAGGCTGCAGTAATTGTTGATATGTACGGTACCCTGGTTTCGGATTCCAATTTGGGCAAGGTGAATGCGCTCATTGGAACCCATGATGGAGGCATAACTTTTGGCACTGAAACCCAAACCAGCCATGGTGATCCCTGCGGAACCCAGAGCGGTCTTTTTTATAAATTCTCGGCGTTTTGTCATAAAGGATGTACTGTACGTGACGAACAAAGGGTTCCGAATACATTCGATTCAATCGGACATTCAAAGGTAGCGGGTTTAGAGGCCCACAGTTTCCTAGGTGAGCGATTACTCCCCGCATTCGTGGAACGCTTCCTTACTTGCCTGGATCAAAGAATTCGGGCAAACGAAAATAGTCTTTTCGTTTTATTCATTTTTTCCTACTTTTAACTTCTTCTGAAAAGAAGTAACTCGTCAAAAGAAGTCATTACAAGAATAATAAAATACCATGAATTCTCCTAAAACATCCTATAGGTTGATTAAATCAACACGGTATCGCAGCAATAAAATGCTTGCAACGCTGCTGATCCTTTGTATCAGCGGATTTTTCCTGAGCTGCCAAAAAGAGGTGCCAGCGCCTCCATTTTCCCTGGAGGAACGCTATTTTTCGGACAGTACAGGGCTGTATTTACCCGAAGATTTGGAAGCCACCTTATGGGCGGAATCCCCCCAGTTTTTTAATCCTACCAATATGGATGTGGATGCCAGGGGCCGAATCTGGGTGACCGAAGCCCTGAACTACCGCTTGTTCCGAAATGATCCGGAAAAGTTCAAAAACCATGAAGAAGGGGATCGGGTGGTGATTCTGGAAGATAAAGACGGAGATGGAAAAGCGGAAACTTCCAACGTATTCGTGCAGGACAGTGACCTGACCGCCCCGTTGGGCATCTCGGTTATTGGCAACAAGGTCATCGTTTCCAGCGGTCCCTCCATTATCATTTATACCGACGAAAACGGGGATGATAAACCGGATAAGAAAGAAGTGTTTTTAACCGGTTTTGGGGGATTGGACCATGACCACGGCCTGCATGCAGTGGTGGCCGGACCCGATGGCAAGTACTACTTTAATGCCGGCAATGCCGGGCCACATATTGTCACCGATAAAAGCGGCTGGACACTCCGCTCCGGAAGCTTGTACAATGGGGGTTCTCCGCATATGAAGGATAACAAACCAGGCATGGTCAGCGACGATGGAAAAATGTGGGTAGGCGGCATTGCCTTGCGGATCAATCCGGACGGCACGGGCATGAACGTGTTGGGCCATAATTTTCGAAATTCCTACGAATTGGCCCTGGATTCCTATGGGAATATGTGGCAAAATGACAACGACGACGACGGCAATAAGGGCGTACGTGTTTCGTGGCTGATGGAAGGCGGCAATATGGGCTATTTCAATGCCGATGGGTCGCGGAGATGGCAGGCAGACCGTCGTCCGGGTCAGTCTACCGTAAGGGCACATTGGCACCAGGATGATCCAGGTGTCCTTCCCATGGGAGACAGCACCGGTGCCGGATCGCCTACCGGTGTTACTTTTTACGAAAGTGACTTGTTGGGAGAAAAATACCGCGGTACTTTACTGGCAGGTGAGGCAGGACGTAATGTCATCCTGGCCTACAAGCCGGAGCCAATGGGCGCCGGATTCCGGTTAAAACGCCACAACCTGATCACCTCCCTTAGGGAAGAAGAGGTAGAAGAAGCCCAAAGTCGGACCACTGGCATAGATAAAACAAAATGGTTTCGCCCCAGCGATGTGTTGGTGGGTACGGACGGCGCTATCTACGTGGCCGACTGGTACGACGGGATGGTGGGAGGCCATCGCATGATCGACAGCACCGGGTACGGGCGCATTTACCGGATTACCCCTAAAGGCAAAAATTTACCCAAGCCTGAAATCGACCTAAGCAGCACCGAAGGGCAAATAGCAGCACTATTGAATCCAGCCGTTAATGTGCGAAATGCGGGTTTTGCGCTATTGGCTGAAAAAGGAGACGCAGCTGTGGAAGCGGTAAAGGAAATCTTGAATGATGAAAATCCCTACCATCGGGCACGGGCCATTTGGCTGCTCGCAACGATGGGTGCGGAAGGCATTGCGGTTGTAGAGGGTCAGTTGAAGGCCGACAACCCGGATCTCCGCATGACGGCTTTCCGGGCGCTGCGGCAGGCGAAGTCCGATTTCGTACCCTATGCCCGGCAATTGAGCAGTGATCCCTCTCCGGCAGTTCGCCGTGAAGTGGCGGTGGCCCTTCGGGATCTACCCCAGGATCAAGTAGAAGAAATTTTAATTGCCCTGGCCTCCCAGCACGAAGGCGGTGATCGGTACTACGTAGAAGCGTTGGGATTGGCCATGGATGGAAAAGAAGAAGCGATATTCCCGGTGCTGCAACAGGAACTGGGAGGGGATCCCCTTACCTGGAAACCCGGCTATGCCGACCTGGTATGGCGCTTGCACCCAAGCCAGGCGGTTGAAAGTTTGAAAGAAAGGGCGCTTTCGACCGAACTATCCGCCGCGGAGCGGCAGCAGTCGGTCGCTGCGCTGGGCTTTATTTCGGACCAAAAAGCCGTCAACGCCATGCAGGAAATAGCCGCCTCGGAGATCCTGGGGGTAAACGAACGGGCGCTCTGGTGGCTGCGGTACCGCAGAAACAACGAATGGAATGCCTTTGCCATGCAAATTCCCGAATTGGAAGCCAATATCAGCCCGGAAATTCAGAAAGAGATGCTTGCATTGAAAGCCATTCTGGAAAGCCCTACTGCTTCCAAGGGCGAAAAAATCAAGGCAGGAAAAGCCATGGCGGGGGACCGTATCGGGGGCATCATGCTGCTGGCCCTGGCAGAAAAAAAGGCCCTTTCGGAAGACCTGATGGGCGAAATCAGCCCGGAAATCTTTCAAAATCCGGAGCAAGCCACACGTGTGCTGGCGGGAGATTATTTCACCCTTGCCGCCAAACCTGATGCGCTATCCGTATCCGAAATTACCGCGCTGGAAGGGGATCCTACCAAAGGAAAACTGGTGTATCAGGGTAAATGCGCCACCTGCCATCGGATCGGCGATGAAGGCCGGAATATAGGACCGAACCTCAGCATGATCGGCGCCAAACTTGACCAGCAAGGATTAATGGATGCCATTATCAACCCCAGTGCCGGGGTAGCTTTTGGCTATGAAATGTGGATGGTAACCCTCAAAGACGAAACGGTAGCGGCCGGTTTTCTTCAGGCAGACGGCCCCATCGTGGTATTGGAGGGGATGCAAAACGAAGCCTATAATATCCCTTCCGAGGAGATCGCTTCCCGGAAACGTTTTGCCCGTAGCATCATGCCGGAACCTGCAGAACTGGATATGGACGAAGCTGACGTGGCCCATCTTACCGCTTACCTGGTGGGGTTGAATTCGGAGGGGGATTAGCCTTCGACAAGCTCAGGCACCAGCCTTCGACAAGCTCAGGCACCAGCCTTCG
>NZ_FNZH01000007.1:131991-194992 GCF_900109255.1 Cyclobacterium xiamenense
CGAATTGAGGGTCGCTGGGGAAAGTATATAGTTGCTTTGATAATTAGACGGTGGATAATTGGAAAATTTCATTTTAGAAGGTACAGCCGCTCTCTTTTTCCGACTTGAAAAATCCATTTTGATGCCTTTCTCCCTTGTCTTTTACACCGGGCCATGCTACCTTTTCCGTTTTCTTAACCTAAATTCATTTACTCGTGAGAATTGTACAATTTAAAAATGCGGACAACACCACCCAGGTAGGCCTGGTAGACGGAGATCACCTCCGTGTTGTAACGGATATGCAAAGTACCTACGCGTTGACGCAAAAGGCCTTCGAAACGGGCAAATCCCTCGTCGAACTCGTTGAGGAGCGGGCTGGCACCGAAAAGATCGCCTATGAGCCCCTGATAGCCAATAACCAAATTCTCCTTCCGCTCACCCATCCGGATCCCTACCGTTGCTGGATTACCGGAACCGGCCTGACACACCTGGGGTCAGCCGCCTCACGTGACAAAATGCACCAAAAATTCGCCAGCAGTGATCCCGATGAATTGACCGACTCCATGAAGATGTTTCAGATGGGATTGGAAGGAGGCAAAATGAACAATGGCGAACCCGGCGTGCAGCCCGAATGGTTTTACAAGGGCAACGGGCTTTGTGTGGTTCCCTCCGGAAAACCCCTGGTCTCCCCTTCCTTCGCCCTGGACGGCGGCGAGGAACCCGAACTGGCCGGGCTATACCTCATTGATCCGGATGGCAAACCCTTTCGTGCAGGTTTTGCCATTGGAAACGAGTTTTCGGATCACAAAATGGAAAAGATCAATTACCTCTACCTGGCCCATTCCAAACTCCGCCAAAGCGCCTATGGTCCGGAAATGCTGATCAGTGAACTACCGGATCACCTGCAGGGGCGTAGTGCCATAAAAAGGGGAAATGCGGTGATCTGGGAAAAGGAATTTCTGACCGGAAATGCCAACATGAGCCACAACATAGAGAACCTGGAACACCACCATTTCAAATACAAACTTTTCAGACAACCGGGAGATGTGCATGTACACTATTTCGGAACCGCCGTGGCAAGCTTTGCCGATGGAATCGTGGTGCAGGATGGAGATCGGTTCGAAATCAGCATTCCGGAATTTGGAAAGCCGTTGGTCAATCCGCTGAAGCAGTTGTAGGGACTTCGACGGGCTCAGTCACCGGACTTCGACAGGCTCAGTCACCGGACTTCGACGGGCTCAGTCACCTGATTGACGAGAAGTTAAAAAAAAAGACATTGGGTTTGGGCTACTGCTGGCGCAGGTTAGAAAAGGAATCGTTCGAACCAATACGGCAACCGGCCTGGAAAACAAGCCTTTCCTGGGTTGCCCCCTGGTGGGCTTGTGTCGAGTTTTTGGCTGGCCGCTAGCTGCGCTGCTTTTTCCAGCTAATTCGTATAAACCAATAGCTCAGGGTGATCAAAAATAACAGGGAACTTATCCCGATTCCCCCGGAATACATTGGGTGTCCGTGTAGCACTTTTAATGCCGCAAATCCAGTTACACTTAATGCCAGGATAGCCAGTAAAATACGCATTTTTTTCATCCTTTTTTCGGTTAGCCCACAGACAAGCAGTTCCAATCAGCCTGTTTTCCAAAATGTAGCCCAACCTGAACGTACCATCAAACGCTTCTTTCCGCTCCAACGCGCAACGTTACATATTTTCTGTCCTGGGAAACGCTGACGGGCCGCGCTGACCGCTACTTCTCGATCTTTATTTGCAGATTCGTTTTCTCGCTCACAACTCGTTAGGAAACTATTGAAAAAAAAGTGAAAAACCAAATAAAAGGATCGCGTCCCTTTATTTGGTCCTACTTGAAGCTGCTTAGTTGGCGGGAAGCGAGGCAAAATAGGCTTCCACCTCAAGCAAAGCCGCAAAATTCCGATAGGGTTCCGACGGAAAAATCTGGGGAGCAGCTGCCTGGAACGTTTCCCCGCTTTCCCAGACAATGATGACCGCTTGGGTATTTTCAGCCAGGTTGGGCATACCTTGTTCATTGAGCTTATACACCTTAAACTCCCGGGCAAATTTGTACCCATCGTAAGCCTCCAGGGATTTAAAAAAAGTATCCCGCTCTTTACCAAAGGCCTCTGGATTTTTACCCTTTCGGATGGCAAATTCCACCACATTTCCTGCTTTTTTGATCGATTCCATGTCAAAGGGCTGTCCGTCTACTGGCTCCAGTAAGGCATAGGCCAGGGGAGTAAAGGATGAGAAGTAGTCAACGGAAACCTTTTGCGGCATCAAGCGGGAAGCCGCTTCTCCAAATCCTTCCATAGAACTCCAATGCGTCATCCCAATCAAGATAGCTTCCAGATTCAAATCCGGATCAACCGCGAAAATGGGCTTCCATTTACCTTCATTGAGGCTGGCATTCTCCTTTCCCAATACTTCAACAAATGCCTCCCGGGTAGTTAGAAAATGTTGATGCTGTCCTTTGTTGGATTGATTGATGGCAAGTTCGTAAACTGGTTTCATGGCTTGTTGGTTTTTAACGATGAGTGAATTTTTTTGCAAATTAAATCCGGCAAGAATCGCTGCCCCGCTTATTGTCGCCAGAATACGTGTTGCTTTTTTATGTATCATACGTTTGTGTTTTTGGTTGAAAAATGGTAATTAGTACCCACTAAATCAACTAGTTACAAAAATAATAGTTAGTATACTTTTTGTAACCAATATTGATTATCAACACCTTAACTCGTAAAAAAATGGAAGTAAAATCGAAGCGCTTTGATGACATGGTCAGACAAATACAGGAATACGGTGGCTGCCCGGTAAGTGCAGCCTTAAAAGTATTTGGTGGAAAATGGAAGCCATTACTTCTTTATTTCATTTCTGTAGACGTGAATCGGTTCGGTCAACTTCAACGGATGATGCCGGGATGCAGCAAGCGGATGATGACCACGCAGCTTCGGGAATTGGAACGAGACGGGCTTATTGATCGGAAGGTGTTTGCCGAGGTTCCGCCCAAAGTTATCTACACCTTAACCGAAAAAGGTGAAAGTCTCCGTCCCCTATTCCGTGCTTTGAGCAAATGGGGAAGGGAGCAGGTGTTGGTTAAAGCTGCCCCAAAACGCCCGGTATAGCCAGGGATAACCCTCCGTATCCCGACTTGGACTGAGGTCGAAAAAGCAGGTGCTTGGGTAAAAGAGCGGATGGACTAGCTTCTTGCCTTTGCGAAGGCAGGCAGCAAGCCCATGAAACGTTGATTCGTTATAGGCTTATTTACGAACATTCCCTTGGACCTCATCCAGGACATTTCGTAGGCTGTCCAAAACGGCCGTGTGGCTGGCTTGCCCGACCAAATTGTTCCATTCTTCCGGATCGGTGGCATGGTCGTAAAGTTCTTCGTTGCCTCCGTCGGTGCTGCTTCCCCAGCGGGTGTATCGCCAACGACTCGTACGCAAACTCGATCCCCCATTGGCAATGGTGTAGGCGTACCGCTGTTCCGAACTTTCTGCCGATCCCTTTAATTGCGGTTCCAAACTCTTTCCTTGAAGGATGGAGGGCGTTTCGTCCGAATATCCCGCCAATCCCACCAGGGTTGGATACAGGTCCAGTAATTCTGTAGTTGTTTCGGAAATGCTTCCATAGGTCTTCTCATAGGCCTTGCCGGGAACGGAAACGATTAGCGGCACCCGGATGCTCCCCTCCCACAAGCTACTTTTTGACCAACAATCGTGCTCACCCAGGTTGTATCCATGATCCGACAGGAATACCACAATGGTTTCGTTTCGTAGGTCCAGTCTATCCAGGGCATCCAACAACCTGCCCACTTGTTGATCCATAAACCGTACGCTGGCCAGGTAAGCCCGAATGGCCTTTCGCTGCTGCAAGGCATCCATACCCCAAATTTTTTCGTTTTGCCTGCGAAGAGCCATCTCGGGTACATTTTCGCCAATTTTGACCGGAGGTAACACCACCTCTTCCAGCGAATACGGGGAGAAACTGCTTTCCGGTGCGATCAGCGGCACATGGGGGCGCACAAAGCCGACCGCAAGAAAAAAGGGGGCTTCTTTCTTTATCCGCTGCTTGTTGGTGCCATTGGCTGGTAATTTTCCAGCCCTGTTTTCCAACACCGCAATGGCCTGACTGGCGGCCAGGTAATCCGTCTGCGTTCCTTCCAGGCTATCGGCAATTACCATCTGGGCAAAATTGGACCCATAATGGTTGTTTTTGGGAGAAAGCAGTTCCAGATTGCCCGGACTCAAGGTCTCTGGACCCAGTACATTGTAGGCATAGTCCCAGGAATCCGGATCATCCCCTCCCGGCTCCCCCCGCTCAATGCCACCGGGAACACCCATGTGAAAGATCTTTGAAATCCTGGCGGTGAAATACCCTTGCTCCCGAAAAAACCCGGCCAGGGAAGGGTGGTTTGCCAACGCCGGCGTTTCCTTTCGATAGCTGCCCAATTGATCGTTGTTTCGCGTCACTCCGTTGGTTTCGGGATACAGGCCGCTCATCAGGGAAGCCCGCGACGGACCACATAACGGAAACTGACTATAAGCCCGGGTAAATCGGACTCCGGCTGCCGCCAGTCGGTCCAGGTTTGGGGTATGGTCTGCCACCTCCATATACGGACCGATTCGGGTATTCAGGTCGTCCGAAATAATGAGCAAAATATTGGGCTGCTGGGCCACTGCTAGCGGCGAAGCAAGTCCATAAGTCATTAAAATCGTCAGTTGGATAATCAATCCATACCATCCCTTATGTACCTTCATAGCTGTCGTTGTTGGGAATTAACATTCAATTAAAGCAGGTAGAACCTTTCCGAAAACCGGGAACAAACCCCTACGGAAGCCGTTTTCGAAGGGTAATGGATCCCTTTTCCCGCATACATTGGAATAAATATACCGTATTTTTTTCGATCGCTGGCTAGCCCCTCGCTCCTCCTTGTACTTCAAGGCTAGTTTTTTTATACAGCCATTGGTACCAACCCACTGTTTTCCAGTAATACACAGAAAGCATATCCGAAGTATAGCCGTACACGCACCAGGCCTACCACCGTTCTTAAAAAATATCACCCGTTAAAAAAATGAAGCCCACTTTCCTCCTCCCGCTCTTACCGCTTTTGCTGCTCGCCAGTGCCTGCAAGCAACAAACAGCTGCTGACCGTTCCACTGCCGACGTCAAAAAAAGCCATACCGATACCCTTTTCGTCCAAGAATACCACGAAGGATTTATTGTCAGTAAAGAAATGACTGGTGCGAACGACGTACGGGCCATTCATGTGGACAGGGACGAAGCCGTTTGGATCGCCACCAGACAAGGGGTTTTTTCCAAACAACCCAAATCCGACGAATGGCAGCAAAAAATACCGGATGAAAACCCCGGGCCAGCGTACGACCTGGATTCAGACGCCTCCGGACGCTTGTGGATCGCCGCCTGGGACGGAGTGTATGTAGTTGACGGAAAGGAGCTATCGAAAATGCCCGGACCAACACCACCCATTGCGCGCATTCACGCCACCGAACAGGGAGTAGTTGCTTTGGGACCGCATGGAATATGGCTTTTCCAGGAAAATCAATGGAAAGAAAAGGACTATACAAAGGCCCGAAGCATGCGGGCCGTCGCTTCCGATAAGCAGGGCGGACTATGGATCGGTACCGACGTGGGGCTCTATCACTGTACCGCGCAAGAGACGAAGGTGTTTCAGGCAAACGAAGACTTGATTAGCGCCTACGTACGTGGAATGGACTTTGACGAATTGGGCAATCTTTGGGTAGGAGGGCTCGGAGGCGTCACCATCCGGAATGGGGATCGGGTCATTGGCAAAAAGGAACCGGCAAATGGTATCACCAACGCCAACGTAAATGTGGTAAAAAGGGCTCCTGACGGAACCATGTGGGTAGGGACCGACTACGGAATTACGCGATTTCAACCCGGAAAGGAAGAATACTCCGTCCGACTAAGTAGACGATGGCTGGTAGCCGACGAGGTGCGGGACATTGATTTTGACGGAAACGGCAATGCCTGGGTGGCCACTTCCGCAGGAGTCAGTGCGATACGGAAGCAAGCCATGACCCTCTCACAAAAGGCAGCGTATTTTTACGAACAACTGATTTCACGCCATGTCCGCGAACCCTGGATTGTCGGGAGATCTAAACTGGAAATACCGGGCGACACGTCCACACTGGTGGCCGAAGATGACGATAACGACGGAGAATATACCGCCATGTACCTGGCCATGGAGTCCTTTCGCTACGCAGTCACCGGAAATAAGGATGCAAAGGAACGGGCAAAAAAAGCTTTCGATTTTTTGTATCTCTTGCGGGAGGTGACGGGAATGGACGGTTTTTTTGCACGAACCGTCGTTCCCGCCGACTGGGACAAACCCGTGCACGATAGGAACCGAACGTATACCCCCCAGGAATATGCCGAGGAAATCATCCGTAACCCCCGGCAAAAACCGGTCGAGGTTCGCTGGCATGCTTCAACCGACGGACAGTGGTTGTGGAAAGGAGATACCAGTAGCGACGAATTGGCCGGTCATTTTTTTGGTTACTATTGGTACTATTTTCTGGTTGCAGACGAGGCGGAAAAACATCGGATCGCCGGTCATGTGGAGAAAATCACCGATCACCTGGTTCGCAACGATTTTTACCTGATTGGTGTGGACGGCAAACCCACCAAATGGGGTGTCTGGTCTCCTCAAAGCCTGAATGAGGATCCGGAATGGGCTCCTGAAAAACCCTTAAACTCGTTGGAAATTCTTTCCTTTCTGAAATTCGCCCATGCGATCACGGGCAAAGAATCGTTTCAGGATGCGTACATGCGTTTGATAAAGAACCAGGGGTACCTAAAAAATGCACAGAAATTATTTACTACCAATCCGGCCTGGGAAACCTATTTTGACACCTACCTGGCTTTGTATACCTACCCGCCTCTCATCCAACTGGAAGAGGATCCCGAATTGGCTGCAGCCTACCGGCAACACCTGGATCAATGGTTCCTAAAATTCAAGGAAACGAAAAGCCCGCTGCTGAATTTCACCTATAATTTACTGACTGGTGGCAGCGAGGAATTGGCGGCCTCTATTTTCTTCCTCCAGGATGCACCGCTCAGTTTGGTCGATTGGGAAATCGATAACGGGCGCCGGGAAGACCTGCAACGAGTTCGATCTCCCATATTGGAAGAAGTGCAGGTAAACCAACTCAGACCTCCGAGTGAATACCGCACCATCCGCTGGGACCAAAACCCCTACTTCGCCGTTGCCGGAAATCCTTCACAGGAAAGGGAACCGGTGTATTGGCTGCTGCCTTATTGGATGGGACGGTACGCACACCTGATCCGGTAAGTTGCTGGAAAAACTGCATGCCTGCTTTCTTGGATTACGGTCTGTCGGGTTGATAACCAGGCCCCTTTACCACCCTACCGGGAAGGGCACCGGTATGCTCCCCATCCTTGAGCACCTGCGTTCCGTTCACAAATACATGAACCATACCGGTTGCATAGCGCATGGGATCATCGTAGGTCGCCCGGTCTTGGATTTCACCCGGGTCAAACAAGACCACATCCGCAAAAAAGCCCTCCTTCAGGGCACCTCGTTTTTTAATTCTCAAATTGGTAGCCGGCAGGCTGGTGAGCTTGTAAATGGCCTCTTCCAGGGGAATTACGTTTTCGTCGCGAACGTATTTTCCCAAAAGCCGGGCAAAATTCCCAAAGGCACGGGGGTGGGTACTGGATTTAAGAAAAACCCCTTCTGGCGCCAGGGATCGGGCATCCGATCCAAAACTCATGTAGGGCAGCCGCAATTGCTTTTTCACATTTTCTTCCGACATCAAAAAGTAAACGGCTCCCACCCTGCTTCCGTCCTGAACGACCAGGTCCATGGCGGTTTCCACCGGAGAGGTCTTACGCATTTCCGCCACCTCCGCCAGGGATTTGCCGGTCAGGTATTTCAGGCTATCGTTCTTAAACCCAATCAGGAGGATGTCCTCGTAGGCCTCCACCCCCATTAGTAAACTCTCCCATTCCGTCGTGGGAGTGACCATTTCTTTCAATAGGCGTTTTCGGACGATCGGGTCTTGCAAGCGCTCCGCCCACTGCTCGTACCCGCCCTCCTGCACCCAGGGCGGCATGGAGGCATCGAGCCCGGTAGATCCGGCGGTATAGGTGTACATGTTTGCGGTGACCGTCAATCCCGCTGCGCGGGCCGAATCAATCGTGTTTACCACCGCATCAAACTTGTTCCAATTTTCCTTGCCGGCCATTTTCAAATGGTATACTTCCGCCCGAATACCGGCCTCATCTGCGATCCGAATCAGCTCGTCCAGGCTTTCCAGCAGTTGGTTTCCTTCGCTACGCAAATGGGAGATGTACATGCCTGAATAGCTGGCGGCCACCTTGCTGAGTTCAATCAACTCCTCGGTACTGGAATAAAAGGCAGGAGCGTAGATCAACGAAGAGCCGATACCCAGAGCACCCTCTTCCATGGCCTGCCCAACCAGTACTTTCATGGAGTCCAATTCTTCTACCGTGGGCGCACGGTTTTCGAAACCCACCGTATGGATGCGAAGGGTCGTAGCCCCCACAAAGGAGGCCACATTTGGAGACACGCCCTTTTTCACAATAAAATCCAGGTACTCGCCCAGTGAGGTCCAGGAAATCGGAAATGTGACATCCCCCTGCTGCCTCAGCATATCCGCTTTCATTTGCTCACTCAGGGGTCCCATGGACGTACCTTCTCCAAAAACCTCTAGGGTAACTCCCTGGCGGATATCACTTTGCGACCTTCCGTCTTCGATAAGGGATTCGGTCGCCCAGCTGAGCATGTTGATAAAACCGGGAGCCACCACCAATCCCGTTGCGTCAATTTCTATTTTCCCCTTGGCTTCCGAAAGGGCACCGATGGCGGCAATCGTGTCTCCCCGGATACCAACATCCGTGGTAATTGCCGGGCTGCCCGATCCATCGACGACTTGTCCGTTTCGGATCAATACATCGTAGGGCTCCGGAGTGGTGCAGCCGTATACCAGGATGAAGGTTGCGAATAAGGGAAGTAGTGGTCTCATATACGTGTTGATAAAAGGTACGTCCAATCGCCCCGGCCCATTTCACCACTAAAACTAGCAAAAATTAGCCAAGGCTCCGAATCCATCCCAACTGGCATCGAAATGGTTAGCAAGAATAAGCAAAATGGATCGGTTCCCTTCCACTGTAACTAGTCGCTGACTTCCCGTAGTAACCCATCAAAATCCAGAAAAAGGGTTTTTTCGTGATACCGAAAGGTGAGCGTCTGATCTTTTCGGTCGGCCTGTACGTAGGGGGAATCGTACCTGCGGTAGTTCGTATCCACCACTTTCCCGTCCACCACAAAGTCTTTACCAAAGGCCAATTCGTAGCGCTTCCCGTTTGACCGATAGGTCAAAGTTAGTGCTTCCCGGTCAAACGCAACGGGGTTGGCCTTGACCCGCTGCACGAAAGCTGCAAAGGAGCCATCCGTTCCTGCAGCACCGGCCTCGGTAATCCAATAGGTTCGTTTGCCATGTTGGATCAGGTTATCTGTGGTACCTTCCCGAAGCTCAAAAGGCTCCGCACCGATCATGGCGCAATAGGTTTCGCCTTTCTTACCAAAGACGTACCTCCCGTCCAGCAGGGCCGAATCAAATTTGCTTGTGGGGAAATAGGCATGTGTATACCCCAGTAAGTCCATTTCCATCCAGCCCTTTTTCTCCGGGAGGGCATACAGGGAGAGGTTTACATTTTCGTCTTGCACGCTGTGGGGGATGCGCCCGTAGCCCACCCAATAGTTGGGAGATTGGTTGGGCACCCCTTTTTCCAGAGCGGGGTGGGTATGAAAAATACCAAAGTGATTGCGAATATTCATCCCAAAGACGTGCTGTTGGTCCCCATAGGTCCCGGGGTGGTAGCCCTGGGCCGTGTATAGGGTGTAATCGTTGGTTCGGTAGGTGTAGGTATTGCCTTTCTGAATGGCCACCCCATCCGATTGAGGCTTAAGCAGGCGACTAATGATGGGTTCCAACCGCAGCCACCGTAGCAGGGAAAAATCCATCATTTTAAAATCCGCCAGAAAATCGTTTGAAAACATCCGGTAAGTGCGAATGTGGTGCAGGGAATTTCGGATCACTTCGGGATTGGTAAATGCCTCCATTCCCCATTGCATCATCATGCTGCGGTCATCGGTCCCACCAAACCCTTCGGCATGCAATTCCGAAATATCCAATCCATTGCTTTGCTTGATGACCTGAACGGAGGAATCTTTCGCAATTTCAGAAAAAACAGTAGGGATCGTGTAATTCGGGCTTTTGAGCAATCCATAGGTCATTCCAGGACCCGGGTCCTGTCCCTCCCCCCAAAAATAATGGATCAGCCTTCCCAGCGTGGACTGACGCCCCCCTTTTCGGTTGCCTTCGTAAGCCCTCCCGCTGGCACTGACGAATAGCGTATGGGCACTCTGGGAAGCCATGTCGTAAAACAACAAATCCAGGATCATTTTACTTTTCACCACAACCGCTTCGTCCCGGGCAAAATCAATCAGATTAATCAGGGCGGCGATATCTTCTACGTAATACGTTCCCGAATAGAACTCCGTAAACCCGTAATTCCACCGCATTTCCAACCAATCCAGGATCCGTTTCCTTGCCTTTTCTACGTGCTGTCTACCGGTCAGTCCACTGTTGGAAAAAACACGATCCGGGTATTTTTGCCCAATCAAATATTCCGCAGATGCAAAGAGAATTTGGTGGTTTTCACTCCAATAGCACATGGAATTCTCCCCGGGCTCGTCCCACCAATACCGGAAATTGAACAACACCTCCTGGGTTTGTTTCCGATAGGATTCGGGCATGCGATCCTCCGCTTCGTACAAAATCCGGATAAGATTCACCAGCCTAAAATCCGCACAATCGTACTCATTTTGTATGTATTCCAACCCTCCCTCCAATTGCCCCCAATCCACCGCTTCTTTGCCGTTTGCCAACTGGTAATACAATTCATTGATTTGCAAATTGATTTCTTTTTCCGGACGCACCGGAAATATCTCGTACCCGGAAATCCGGATGTAATCCAACAGAAAGGTGATTGCAAGAAAAACTACCAGCAACAACAGCACGAATGTACCTTTGCGGTAGATTCTGGAAGGATCATTTTTTTGCATTTCGTATATTTTTGCAGCAACCTGTCCGATCGAACAACCCGTCCCTGAAGCCGATGACTGTTTGGAAGGCTACCCTTGCTTTTTTTTACTGGCTATCCCTGATTTTCTGGTTTCGAAAATAGTCATTATTATCGTAGCGGGAGGCTTCGGCCCATTTTACATTCGTTTTCGGCAGTAATTTTCTCAATTCCACTTTGACGGAGGCATACATTTCCGCGGCGGCCTGGTTGTACCATTCGTTGGGGTCTCGTCTAAGGTCGTACAATTCTTCGGCGCCGTCCTCGTAACGAATGTACCGGTAGTCGTTGGTCACGATGGCGTGGTTGTCTCGAGCCCAGGTACTGATGGCATGGGTCTGCCAGTTCTTATCCGGCTCCGCCAGCAAGGGATACAGGCTGCGGGCCTCGATGTGGGACGGCGCTGGAAGCCCTGCGAGTTCGGCCAGCGTGGGATAAATCGCGAATAACTCCACCGGCGCATCCACTCGTTTATTTTCCGGGATACCGGGACCGGCAAAGACAAGCGGAGAAAGGGTAGCCCGGTTCCAGAGCGCCACTTTGGCAAAGGTACCCTTTTCTCCCAGGCGGTATCCGTGATCGGACCAGAGTACTATCAGGGTATTTTTGGCGTGTTTACTTTCTTCGAGGGCGGTGAGCACTTCCCCGATGTAGTGGTCCACAAAGGAAACACTGGCCAGGTAGGCGTGAAGAATGTTTTTCCATTGCCTGTTTTCGATGGCCCAGCGGGTGGTAGGCATCATGGGTAAATCGTCTATTTCCAATGCTATCTGCGGCAGGTCATCCCTGTCAGTTTCCAGGTACGGCGGGTAATGAATGCGCGCGGTATCGTACAGGTCAAACCATTTTTGAGGCACATGCCAGGGAACGTGGGGGCGAAGGAAACCTACGGAAAGAAAAAAGGGCTGCTCGTAGTCCCGCTGCAAGCGTTCTATGGCCCATTTGGCGGAGCGGTAATCGGGCATTTGATCGTCTCGCTCGGGAAAGGCTCCCCAATCGGTAGAGGTTCCTTTTTTATCCCAGTGAAAGGTTTGTGCCGGTTTGGGACCAAAGCCCGCTTCCCTCCCGCCACTTTCATCCAATAAACCTTCCGGCGCGTGATTATGGAAAATTTTCCCTACACCCATGGTGTAGTAGCCCGCATCCTTGAAGTATTGGTGCAGCAAGGTGATCTTTTGGGTAGCCTCGTTGGTTTCCTTGATTTGATTGTCATCGATAAAGCCATAAATCCCTGTGGTGGAGGGCCTGAGTCCGGTCATGATGGACATTCGGGAGGGGCTACACATGGGGGCCTGACACTGGGCATTGGCAAACAACAGCCCCCGGGCTATCAGGAAGTCCAGGTTGGGTGTATGGGCATCCGGATGGCCCATCCCGCCGATAAAATCGTTCAAATCGTCCACGGCAATCATCAGGATATTCGGTGGTGAAGTTTGCTGGGCCTGTAACCAACCCATGTTTATAAAAAGTAACCAAATAAAACAGAATAAAACAGGGTCGATTTTTTTCATTACAGGCAACATTCAGATGAATTTCATGTGGTAAAGTACCAAAAACAAGAGCACCAGGTTTAGTACCATCCTTAAAATAGCAAATAACCAGTTCGTGTGCGTATTTCTTTCTTCTTCGTCATTCAAGACCTGGTAAAAAAGTATGCCTATCAGAATAAAATTAACGGCCAAAATAAGTAATGACAGGTACCCCACCCAATGGGGCCAGTTTAAATATACCATCAAACCATTGAGTACATAGGCAGTCATTGTAAGGATACTCGTATTGCTATGCAGTTCCCTGGGATGAAAAAAGGATAGTGGATTGGCTTCCATGATTTTAAATTGAATGAAAAATTCGGAAAAATCAAGTAAGGAGTTTTATATTATGACTTAAGCATTTTCCTTTGAGGCCAAATGAGCGGGTAGCCAACAGGTATACTTCGTATAGCTTCATTAGCGATTGAGGGAAATTGAGTGGGATTGGACTTCGACAGGCCCAGTCCCCAGATTGAAGAAGATAAGCTTTAAGGATTAAACAACAAATCATACCCCACAACTTGCTTCAATTTTTTATCCAACGTCCAGAGTTGGAGTTCGTTTTTCTGTACTGCATTAAAAATTATCGCATCGATTATTCCTACTCCATGATGAACCAAGCCAGAATGATACGAAAGTAAACCTGATGCCATCACCAAAAAAGGTTCATCCAAAGTAGGAACCAAAGATGCATATTCCAGAATAACATTTACCTCTCTTTTGCTTTTTGCACCTTGCAACAGTTCGGCAAAAATAAGCTCAAGGCCAAACACCCTGCCATGCTCAAGAAGTTCCTGGCAAACAGTAAAGTATTTGGGATTTCCCTTCAGGTATTCAATCCAGATGGAGGTATCGAACACAACACCTCTCATTCGCGATTCAAGTCCCGTATTTCCTTCGCAGCGTACCTAAACGCCAATGGATCATTCAGAACCGTGGCTCCCAATTGCTTGATTTTTTGGGTTCTGATGTAAGCAATTAAAGCGATTTTTACCGTTTCTGTGATGGTATCTGCCTTGGATAATTCCATGGCTTCCGCTATCAACTCGTCAGGAATAATGGCTGTAACTTTCATACTATTAACTTTTTACGAATATACGATAAAGTATCGTATTTTTACCAGTTAATAAAAGCAAAATTCTAAAAAATCTGGACCAACAGGATTTTACTTTAATTGGTGGAGCTGTAAGCGATTTAACTCCCACAATAGAAAAAGCCAACTGTCTCTCCTTTGCACCAGGGATCCCTTTACTACTCAGGACTCCTGCCATGCTTCTCCAGAAACTGAAGTACCTGACGCTCCACAAAACTGTTTTCATGGGGTATCATTTCGCCTAGTGCTTCATTTAATTTGGCTGAATTATAAACCTCATGAACCGTATATAACTTCAGTAACTTTACCAGCTGTGGACCATTCACCTGGCTAAGATTTGCCAGTGAATGATCCACCACTGCCGGATTTAAATGGGCTGCTTCTGCCAATTGATCAAAAATAAGATTTTCTATGCCATGGTCCACCTTACCGATAAGCTTGAAAAGCTGAAGCTGTAACTCCTCCGATTCCAATTGTTCACTAGTAAGTGATTTCAATACCAGGTAGGACTGAAAATATTCTTCTTCAAGGAGTATACCCATTAAAGCATCAATCACCGAATCATCCAGTTTGGTAAGTAACCCAAGCCGTTCCAATGCCCAGGTCCGGTCACTTTGATCCGTACTTTGCAGGATTTCGGTAAACAAATACGGATCAAGTTGTTTTTCTGTCAGCTCCATGACCTGCTGTTGGACCGGACCATGGACCACATGGTATAGTTTATGGGTAGTATAAGCAGCACCGGGTACGACATACTCCAGCACATCCTTTGCCGTAGCACCCGATACCCCATCTACTGAATGCGCATCCGTCTCCGAATGACCCACCAAATCTTCCAGGGAATACGTGCCCAAAGGAAGAAAGGGATCTGCCAGCAGGCGATGCAATTCCTCGTATTCCATCGTTGAAAAGGGCTCGTGGTCGTATTTGCTCAGGTACTCCCCATCCAGCAGTTCAAAACCCAGGTACCTGCCTGTGATGTTCCAGTAAACCCGTATTTTCAAGGGACGGCACGTGTTATCATAGCACACGCCGGTATGAAGATCCATAAAATAATTCAGGGGAATACCCGCTGCACCCTCTTTCGGAGTCATTTCTTGCCGGTACAAGGAATCGTTGATGGATACAGTGATCAACCGGGAGGAATCCGCTATGGGTATGGTCGCAGGTTGAAAATACCGGATATCCTCTTCTTTTTCGTAAAAAAACAGGATCAATGAAAGTCCGATCAAAAATCCCTTTATCCAATGGATCATTTATCGTTGATTTGTAAGTAATGCTCAGGCCTCCGGCACAATCCCACCATGTTCTCTCAGTAAATTTTTTAACGCATCCAGGGGGACTTCAGCCGGTGTAACCTGGTATTTGATGGCCAAAACAGCCGCCGCTGCCGCTGCCTGTCCCATTCCCATGCAAGATGCCTGCACCCTTAGGGCAGAATTGGCCAGGCGATCACTACTCAAACAGCGTCCCGCCACCAAAAAATTCCGACTGCCTTTTGGTATCAGCGCCCTCAGCGGTATGGTAGCTACCACATCCTCTTTCAGAAACTCCTGGTAAATGGATTCCCCGTTTCGGTGTAAATCTATCGGATAAAACGAGTAAGACAAGGAATCGGGGAATACTTTTCCAGAAACATAGTCTTCATGGCTGATTTTGTAAAGTCCGTCGATTCGGTAGGTTTCACGAACGGCTGTTTCAGTCTGCGCATCCATTAATCTTAATTTTTCACATCCCGGAAAGGTTCGCAATTTCCTGATCAGGTTCAGTAAGGAAGCCCGGCCCTCTATGTTCGCCTGTGTATGTAATGCTGCAGTTGACGAGTCGGCCCCATGCACATACACATAATTATAGGGTACAGTAGGAGGAAAATTATTCACCGAGGATTCTACCTTTACCTCATCATTGATCAACATATTTTGTCGGAGTCGGCCGTGGTATTCTTTGGGGATTTTGGACAGGTCCAGGGAATCAAAATCATAGCCTCCAATCCGAAAGATAAAAGATCCCGGTTGGGTATCTGCTTCGCGCAAAAGGGGAAAGCCTGCGATAGATGCGGCGGCGGCATTCCCCGAACAGTCGATGATCTGATCGCAAATAATTTCGTGGGTAATTCCTTTGCCAACGGTTTTTACGGTCCATTTGCCACCATTAAAGGTAATTTCGGTAGGCGTTTCATAAAAGTGAATATCAACCCCAGCTTCCGTGCATTTTTCCTCCGCAAGCAGCGCATACAGCGCCCCGTTCACGGTTACCTGATGCCTCCAATGGCGGATCGTGGTATTGTTGGGTACGATGGAGAAATTGGGCAGTATGTCGTCGTTCAAATTCACCGCCTCCATGACCAGTTCCCAGCCAATGCCGCCGATGATCTGCTTTCCCCAGGCATGAAAAATTCCGGGAAAGGATACCCCTCCGGTGGTAGTGGTTCCTCCCAATTGGCTGCCACTTTCAATCAGGATGGTTTTGGCTCCGGCCCTGCCCGCCTGAATGGCTGCTACCACCCCGGCTGTTCCTCCCCCGATAATCAAAATATCGGTTTCAATTTTCTGCTTTTTGATGGTATAGGGTGCTGCCAGAACCTCGCCTTTGGAAAGTTGGGGGGCGGTCAGTCCAACGGATATCGCTCCCATTCTGGCTATCATTTCTCTTCTTTTCATTTTCTATTGATTTGCATGGCTTGAAAGCCCTGGAAGGTTTTAAAAACCTGGCAGGACTGAAAATGACCCGGGATTAATCGGTGAATATAAAAAGAATTAGCTACTTTTTGGACAAAAGCTTTTGCCTACCTGAAGGTTTTCCCCCTACTTAAAAATAAACCCTGTTTTTATCCATCTCCCTAATCATCGTATCCAATAACCACTCAACGAAAACGATTACCAAACAGGAAGCAACGCGAATAGACGGGCATTTGGATGGATTAAGGTTGCCCTTCAACCAAAAATCAAGTAATTTTAAGTTGATAATTATTGTAAAATGTAGTCGGATTTCCGTAAAAAACTGCAATAAATCGATCCAATCTGCCGATTTTGGGTTCTTATAGGATCCACTAATCAATAATTCCGGCGGATTGCCGAACTTTATACCCTACCTTATGAGCAGCAGAAGAAATTTTATCCATAAATCCCTGCAATTGGGAGCAATCACCGGTATGGCTTCCATTTTACCCGGATATCATTTTAACACGACAGCAGCTATGACTTCGAAAGCAAAATTTGACAAGGTCACCCTTCCGGCCAACTTTGGCCTGGGGGGTGTGGCTATAGGCAATGGTTTCAGACCTACCACAGATGAACAGGCCCAATTGGCGCTAGAAGGTGCCTGGGAGGCCGGAGTACGGTTTTTTGATACGTCCCCCTGGTATGGACTGGGACTTAGCGAACGGCGGTTCGGACGTTTTCTTCACAATCAAAAGCGGGAAGAGTATATACTGGCCACTAAAGTAGGCAGGCTATTAAAAGCCGCAAGGCAGGCACCCGGAAACAATTCCTGGAAAGAAGCTTCCCCCTTTGACTACGAATACGACTACAGTGCCGCGGGAGTCCGCAGGTCCGTAGAAGACAGCCTGCAGCGGCTGGGCATTAACAGCATCGACATTGTTTTTATCCATGACCTCTCCCCTGAAAATGGAGACATGAAGGACAACTGGATGGATTACTTTAAGGTGGCGGCCAAAGGTGCCATGCCCGAACTGACGAAGATGCGGGAAGAGGGATTGATCAAAGGCTGGGGGCTTGGTGTAAACCGCATCGAACCCATACTGGAGACCCTCAAAGTGGCCGATCCGGATGTCTGCCTCTCTGCGACCCAATACTCACTCATGTACCATGAAGATGCCCTGGAGCGTTTGTTTCCCGCCTGTGCCGAAAAAGGCGTGGACATTGTGGTGGGTGCCCCCCTGAATGCCGGCTTCCTGGCAGGCATAGACCGGTACAACTACTGGGGAGAAATGCCGGAGGGATTTAAAGAAAAGCGACGACAAATGACAGAAATCGCCAAACGACATGGGATTGACCTGATCTCCGCTGCTTTGCAATTTTCTGCCGCGCCTTCTGTGGTCTCTGCAGTCATTCCCGGGACCCGGTATCCCGATCAGGCGAAGGCCAATGTAGCAGCCATGCAAGTAAAAATTCCACAGGCATTTTGGGAGGAGTTGGTAGCGAAAAAACTGATTTCGGATAAAGCACCCTGGCCGCAGTAATTCCGATATTCCATTCAGGATTTGGATATTTTAATACTGCTTGTATAATTGCAAAAGGGCATATATAAAATCTGGCCCTCCGGTGATGGCTTCGTAATGATCGTGTTGATTGGTGGCCATTGGCAGGGGATTTCCACCAGCAAGAAATAAATCAATTCCCAACCAGGCAAAGTATTCCGCCCGCCTGAGATACTTTTCTGCTCCTGTCAATTGATAAGTATTGATCATGTGTTCCACCACTTTGGCAAAGGCCTCGGGTTTTTGCAGTTCATTTTCATCAGGACTTGCCAAAAGATACTGTTCTGCTGCACCAACTATTAGTGTTTTGTATTTATCTGCCAGTTGCGGATGACTTTCTTTTAATTGCAAATACCTGGCAAACAATAAAACACCCAGATCGGCATGGGTGGAATACCCGTAACCCGTAGCCCAAATTGCTGTGTAGGGAATATTCATGGAACGATGCCTGGGTTCACCGGTTTTGGCATGCAGGGTAACCGTAAAACCTCCACCCTCTGAGATAAGGTGAGCTGTTCTATGAAAATCCAAATCTTGTTGAATGGCCAATTCTTCCATTCGCATGGCAAGTCCTTTATCAAAAGGTTTGATTTGTTTTGCAGCATCCCATAGACATCTTGCCATCTCCAGATTACTGCTCAACCATACGACGTTTATATGATCACCTTGTTCCGCTCTTCCAGCAATCAGGTAACCGGATTCGGCTATTTTACTATTGTCCTCCATGCGACCGACTACAGTTGAAATCGCATGAATCAAGTCACCTCTTCTTATTTTTTCTTTGTTCTCCTCCCGCACATAAGCATCTGCCCAGGTTGAAATCATTTGCCCGGCATATCGGGGAAATTCAAATCCCTGATAGGTTTCACGACGCGACCAACGTGCATGCCTGGAATAATCGCCGGTCTCCTTGCTGTCGATTTGATTGTCCCACAAACCCAAGACAAAACGCCAACTGGCATCCGGAGCCAAACGATAACATTGATCCCAGAATGGCCATTCCCCATTGATCTCATGCATGTCTGTTCCTCCAACTGCTTCTTGGTGAAAATCCCAATACAGGTGCTCTCCCCAGGCCATTAATCCGGTCTCAGGGCTTTGGCAGTGATCAAAGAAAAATTTCAGGGATTTATCCGCTTCTCGGGCATATTTTTCGTCAGAAGTAATAGCAGTCAGCTGGTAAAGGATGGCATACAAGGATCGGTCCTCCTGAGGATTGGCACCTCCCAGTGACCTGTCACTTTCCCGTACACCCAAAATTTCACCAAAGCTTTCTGTTGTTCCCAATCGCATAGTTGCCCTATCGAGCGCGGCGGCAAAGAGCGGCGAATGCGTATTCCCGTAGCTATCCCGGCCATTTTTTATCATTTCATCCGCATATGCCTTCACTATTTCCACTAGCTCATCCTTTTTCTTGTCTTCATTGGAAACAAAGGAGTAAAGAGCCACGGTAACCAAACCCGTAAATAAAACTAAACACAGCTTCATATCATTTCAAATCTTCCTTATAACTAAAGTTTCTTTCCCACTTTTTTCCCCACAGTAAAAACAGGGAAATCTTCTCCGTAAATAAAAAGGACTTGGAATGGCCCTTACTTAAACTCAATCGAAGCCAGTAAAACAGAATGTAATCTCCAATAAGGAGAATACAGCTTGCATGCTTTACCTGCTTTCCCTCATTAGAACAGATTTCATACAATTCCTGGACGGGTGATCGTCCATCCGATTGGGGAAATTAAAAATACATATAATTATTTAAAACATTTAGACCAGCAAATGCAAGCGGGATTTTTTTTGATCCAATGAAAAACTATTGCCTCCAAATGGTTAGATTCAGGTATGGAAAAAGAAAGGACCAAACCTTATGTAAAAGAACCCGACTTAAGCTATGGGGGGTATACCTATGCGGATTGCCTGTCCTGGGACCTAGAGGAGATGGTCGAACTGATCAAAGGCAACGTATTCAAAAAAGCTGCCACAGCTCCAAACCGAATTCATCAACGACTAACGGGAGACCTTCATAAAGAACTCAACATGTTCTTGAAAGGCAAAACATGCCAGGCCTATATTGCCCCATTTGATGTGCGGCTTCCTGTCCAATCCAAAAAAGACGACAAAATATATACCGTCGTACAACCGGATATCTGCGTGGTCTGTGACCTAGACAAATTGGACGACAGAGGCTGCATCGGTGCACCTGACCTGGTGGTGGAGGTACTCTCCCCGGGCAACAAGCAACTTGAACTCCAACATAAATACGAGGTTTACGAAGAATCCGGGGTAAAGGAATATTGGCTGATGGATGCAGCCGGACAGACACTTTTAATTTACACCCTGATTCAAGGCAAGTACCACAGTTCCCGCCTGATGACTTCCGGGGATCGGGCAAGGTCTTCTGCCGTAACGGGATTTGAACTGGGCCTGGAAGCATTTTTTGCGGAAATCAAATAAGATGTATTGGCCAAAATAGTGGCTTATGGCTTAAACCTCAGCAAGGAATGAACAGGATTTACTAATACGATTCAATGTCGTTTAGCTAACAGTATCGCGTGAATTTTTCATACATAAAGCGCTTATCAAACCCGCACCCCAGGTAAAAAACCTGATCGGAGGTGTACACCGCAATGGTGTTTCCACCAGCCCGGATTCATCCAGTCCAGAGGGGTATCTGTGATGCTATCGGTCACATACCCTTCGTTTCTTACCCTCTCCCTTCTATCAGAAAGTCGGGCTTATAATACTATCCCTGCTCGGGCAGCACCAGGAAAAAATCAAAGCCTTGGGAAATCTCATCCATATGGATCTTTCCTATCATGTCGGTCTGGTAACCATTGGCTTGCAGCAACTCGGGGAAGTTGTCCTGCTGCCAGTTGAAAGCCAACACATTAACTATTTTGCCATTCACAAAACTGTGTTTGCCGGTCAGCAACACCGCTCCGCTGGGGGCACAAATGGGCAATCAGCCGGGCGCGCTACTTGCTGGAGCATACCCTTCGAACGAATCCGCCGCACAGAAATTCAACTTACTGCACCTTTCTTACTGCCTCTCCAAAAGCCCGCAAGCTGGAATGCCGTATCTCGTCGTATTCCCGGGAGGCCAGTAATCCATCGGCACCTGCTTCCATGGCCCGAAAGACCGATTCCTGCAACCTTTTGGCATCACTTGGATAGGCCACCAGGCCTTCGGGCGCGTGCCAGGGCACGTCGATTCCGATACCCGCGATCACCTTGGATTTTCCGTCCACACTGGCTACACAGCGTTTGGTTTCGTTGTACACGTATTCCGGCCCCATTCCCTTTGGTTCCAACTCATTCAGGGGTACTTGTGCCTCTTTGCCGAAACCCATCCAGGCATAAAACAAATCCAGGGATTGCTCCAGGGATAGGTCTTTCAAGACCCTATCCTTCATGCGTTCCAATACCCACCAGCGCAAGCGGGGACCCAAAATATCGTGGTATAAAATCGGTTTGATGAAATCGGCGTGCGTGGCCATCTCCCCATAGGTAATGGCCGAGCGGTAGAAAATATCCCAGGTAGATCGCTGATGATCCACATGCCTTCCAACAATCGCATCGGGCTTTATCTTTTTTATTCGGGTGTATACTTCCTGTTGGATTTCTTCATCCGCCCTAAACCATTGGAAATTCCAGGCTAGAACCTCCGGGTACTCCTGGAGGTACCTGAGCACGTTTACCATAACCGTGTCGGCCGCTGCATGCGTCCCAGCTTCAACCTTTTTAATAAATTGATAGAGTTGCGTGAATCCTTCTTTGGCCCGGAAAAAATCGATGCCCTTTCCTTCATTTCGCTTGCGACAATGTTCGCAAAAACAATCCGGCACGGAACCCTGAAACAACAGCCGGGAAAGGGCTCCCGTGCGTTCCGCCCCGTACTGCATCCCGTCTATATCGTAATTGTGAAACAGGTCTTCCACTGTCGCATACACCCAATTTCTATAGTCCGGGTTGTTCCAACAGGGCCCGCTACCCGGATTTCCATAAATATCCCGCGTCAGGACACGTTCAAAGTTATTGATGTATTGCATCCCCTTGTCTGCGGATAATTCCATCAATCGAATAAGCACTTTCATGTTTCGCTGCCTGGCAAACGGAACAATCTCCCTGAAAATATCCTTGTCCGCGTACAGGTAGCTGCTATCCGGACTGAAATGCCGTAGGCTTGTGTTTTTGTAGAAACGCTCGTCGTGTCGAACCCAGGTTTTGGTAAGCTTTCGGTTGGTGAGCCCGGCCGGATCGATTCCATGATCGCTTGCCAGTACATGGGCAGGCCTATTGTCTGCGCTGTAATAGGTATGGCTGTAGATCATCAGGGTATTGATTGCCGCCTCATTTTGCAAAAAATCCAATACCTTTTCCATCCCTTCATCGTAGAAACTATAGCCACCCATTTGGATACCGATCATTTTATCGGTTGCCGCGGCGGGCTTTGCGTAGGCGGGCAATGCAGCTAAAGCAGGTAACAGCCCCATTCCGGCCGAAGCCAGGGTCGATTTTTGAAGAAAGGTGCGTCTATCAATCATGGGAAACGGGATATTTTGGGTTTCACTACCAACACCGGATGGCCGCTGTTTCGGGCATATCCGGGAACAGGATGGAATATAGGCATTTCTACGGTTTTACCCTTCGAAATTCCCTCTTTTTCCTGAGTCCAGGCAAGTAAGCTACCTTCATTTGACGATTTCCTTGTTGGCTAACGGGTGATAGCCATGAATTTCTTTCTCGGGTACTTCCCCTATCCACAAAAGAAGGAATATGGCGCGACCCATACCGGGACTTACAACCCATTCTGACCATACACCGTGTATGGTGCTATAATGAATTGCTTTTATGACCCTAAGGAACCTTTTCTATTTGCTTCCCTTGTTTCTGTTTTTTGCATGTGAGGTGGAAGACAAGGTTTTGCCGGGAACACAATTGCTGCGTAATTCCAATTTATCGTCCGACCCTGATTCGGTTTTTCCCTAGATGGCCAGCCAATCCGAAAGAATCGAAATAGGGATAAGCAAGGAGATTTTTTTGACTGGAAATCAGTCCTTGTTCATAGCAAACCCGGACAGTTTGAATTTTAACGCGGGAACCTGGTTCCAAACATACGCAGGTCCGATGCCTGCGCCAGAAAGTAGCATGGAGTTGGTAGCATTCGTCAAGGGAGAAAATATTCGACGAACCTACCCCAACGCTCCTTCCGTCTTGGTCACCTCTCAGCTTACACCCCGGCCGGAGGACGAAGCATATTATAAAAATGGCACCAATTCATCCACCGATTTTTTCGTCGAAGGTGATTTTGACTGGACACCCATTTTCGTCACCATAGATAACTTTCCCGCTGAGGTCGATTTCATCCGGGTTAATTTAACAACACCAAGAGGGGTTTCGGGAAAAATCTATTTTGATGAAATTACCCTTACGGCAAAATAAAATTAGCACCTCCCCATTTCACCCCGTTCCTACTTGTCATTTACCGGTCCTGCCTATCCCGCAGCGGAAGCTGCGATAGCAAACCTGAGTCGGGAGATACTCGCATGTCCCCCGGATAATTTTTGGGGCCACCGCTGTACCTGCCTTCGACATGGTACCGTTTCACATGGCAAGCGCTAGGTGAAATCAGCTATCATTTCTCATTTGCAAATGCGTATTTTTTTTTCAACACTCCGGGTATTACTTGTCTGCATTCAGCAGGCGCTATTTCATCCTGCCCTAAAAAATAAAAAACCCTGCCTTTTTACAAAGCAGGGCCTTAAATTTTGCTTATTCAACCTGTGATCAAACGGTCTTCTGCGCTTCGTGCACTCCCTCACGAATCTCTTCAATCAATTTCTTATTGAAAGCAGGCAGGTCGTCCGGCTTTCGGGCCGTCACCAGAGCCGAATCACAAACACATTCACTGTCTGTCCATGCCACACCGGCATTGATCAGATCGGTTTTGATGGAGGGCCAGGAGGTCATTTCCCTTCCTTCCAGGGCACCCGTCTCGATCAACACCTGTGGACCGTGGCAAATGGCGCCAATCGGCTTGCCTGCTTCAAAAAAGGACTGAACAAAGTCAATCGCATCCGTGTTGGTCCGCAGTTTATCGGGATTGATCACCCCTCCGGGAATCATTAATGCATGGTAATCGGCCGGGTTGGCATCACTTAATGACTTGTCTATTTTCACTTCCTCTGTCCAGTTGCCGCCCTTCCAACCTTTGATAGACTTTGCTGGCGAAATCACATGAACAGTAGCTCCGACTTCCTCCAAAGCTTGTTTGGGGCTTTTCAATTCACTCTCCTCAAATCCGGTCTCGGTCAAAATAGCTACGAACTTATCATTTAACGTTGGCATGTTACAAAATAGTTTGGTTAATAATTGATTCCATTTCCTACCGATTGGGCATTCCCAATCTGGCAGGACTAAAAATGGTCCAATTACCATGCCATTAACGTATTTGTTAATTAATAATAATAAATTGATTACCGAACTTTCCTACTCAGAAGTATTGCTTGGCGGGTTTTGCTTTCACCCAACTCTACCAGCATACTGGTAGGTACCATGCGAAAATTATCGCGCGACAAGGGGAGGAACTACCTGAAAAATCAGTCCCAATCAATGCTGATTTGCCGCTTTCTTCTCCTCTTTTTCCAGCTTTTTGAAGTATCCTCTGAATAAAAAATTCGACCGCATGGCCTCCATATTGGTATTGAAACGCTCGGTACTTGACTCCAAGTTGATCAATGTCTGCATCAGGGTAGCCCGGAACAGCGAGTCTTCCAAAATCAACCCGGCAGTTCCTTCGCCTGCTTTCACTCCCTCGACCAACTGATTGAGCTGCTGAAGGAGGCCCTGTGTCTCAGCCGTGGTCGATTCGATCTGCTCCAGGCTTCGCTCCACGCTTGCCGTCAGCACCGTATCCGAAATCAAGGTACCTGCCAAACCATCTCCGTTTTCGATATTTTCCATCAATTCCTTCCCGGCCATGGCCAGCTGTGTGGCCTGATCCCCTGCACGGCGGAACGAGCGAATCGCCTCTTTCATCTCCACCAGCAAAAGTGTATCCGAAAGCGTATTCCAAAGATCCTGGTTTTGATTGATCTTTTCTGTGATTTCAGATAGGTTCATCAGCGTGTTTTGCAGGTAATCGCCCGAACTGTTGAGCTGCCGAAGCATGTCCTCGGTTCCAATTTGTTCCAGGGGAATCAAGACATCCCCCTCTTCAATCGGCAGCGCATCTCCCTCCTGCGGGTGGATTTGCAGAATCTTGTTCCCGATCAGTCCATCGGTATTGATCGTGGTTCGGGCATTTTTGAGAATGAAAGGGGTCATTTTGTTTCGAATCAATAGATCCACCTGAATCGTATTTTCATCCAACACATTGATATCACTTACCGTGCCTACATTCATTCCCTTGTACAGCACATTGTTCCCGGGAAGTAAGCCATTCACGTCCTCCATTTCTACAAAAACGTGCATGGATGTTCCCAGGATATTCTGATTCCTCCCGATCATGTAGAGCGAAAAGACGAGAAACAGTAAGCCAGCGATCACAAGCGCGCCAAGCTTCGCATTGGATAATTTTCTATCTGTACTCATAGTCCTTCGAAGAATTCCCTCACCTTGGGGTCTTGGTATTTTATTAAGTTTTCAAATGTTCCTTCCGCATAATTCTTCCCCTCAATCAACATGATGATACGGTTGGCAGTCATTCGGATACAATTCATGTCGTGCGATATGATGACGGAAGCGGTATTGTATTTTTCTTGAATCCGGTTCATCAGCTCACTGATTTCTCTAGCGGTAATCGGGTCCAAACCGGTGGTCGGTTCATCGTATAAAATCACCTTTGGCTTGAGAATGATTGTCCGGGCCAGTGCAATTCGCTTGCGCATCCCTCCCGAGAGTTCGGCAGGCATCATATTGATGGTATGCAACAAGCCCACGTCCTCCAATGCTTCTTTCACCGCCGACTCGGCATTTTTGGCACGCTCCTCCTTTGTCCAATGCCGGCGAAGTGGAAATTCCAGATTTTTTCGGACCGTCATGGAGTCGTAGAGTGCATTGCTTTGAAACAAAAACCCCACATCGGCACGAAGCAAGTCCATTTCGTCCTGATCCAGCAGGCTGATGTCCTGGTCGAGAACCGTAATCCTCCCGCTGTCCGGTTCGATCAATCGGATAATGCATTTGATCAAAACGGATTTCCCGGAACCTGATTTTCCAAGAATCACCAGATTCTCTCCCTCAGAAAGGGTAAGCGAAAAATCCCGAAGCACGTGATGCTGCCCAAAAGATTTATTCAGGTTTTTTACTTCGATGATGGAGTTGCCTTTTGCCATAAAATCAGGTAAGTCCCAGGACATCGGCAACTTGCACCGCGATCAAGTCCAAAATAAACACCAACAGCGAAGCCACAATCACTGCCGTGGTGGCAGACCTTCCTACACCTTCGGTTCCCTTTTGGGAATGATAGCCTTTGTAGCAGCCCACGATGCCAATGGCAAAGCCAAAGAATACCGTCTTAACCATAGCCGGTACAAAATCCCCAAAAATCAATACTTTGTAGGCTTGGTACCAATACAAGGGCCAACTGACATCTCCTTTCAAATTCGCTCCCAGATAACCTCCGTACAAGGAAATCGCAATGGCCAGACTGGAAAGAATGGGTACCATGACGGTGGAGGCCAACACGCGGGTAACGACCAGGTATTTGAAGGGATTGGTTCCCGAGACCTCCATCGCATCGATCTGTTCGGTCACACGCATCGATCCCAGTTCCGCACCAATTCCAGAGCCTATTTTACCCGCACAAATCAAGGCCGTGATCACCGGTGCAATCTCCCGGACCAGCGAAACAGACACCATGGATGGAAGCATAGACGCCGCCCCAAACTCAACCAAGGTAGGGCGTGACTGAATGGTCAAAACCAGCCCCATGATGAAGGCGGTGATACCCACGAGGGTAAAGGTCTTGTAACCAATAAAATAGCTTTGGTTCACAAACTCCTCCCACTCCTGCCGGGGCTTGCTGACTTCCCGGAAAAAACGCCCCGTAAATCGGGCTATTTCTCCTACTTCCTGAAAGAAAGGGGTGTTCAGTTTATTTAGTAGTGCCATACATTGCTTTCATCTCCCAAATTCATCAACTTTCCTGAGAAAAGCCGTTGCAAAGGTCAAGTCAATGTATGATAAAAATCAGGTAAAAAAAACAAAACACCCCTCCATATCCTGTCATAGGGAGTTTTTGTTATTTCCCAAAACAAAAAGTAACTTTTCTTGATAATCAACGAGTTATGAGTTTTGGGCAACAAATAGGCAACAAAAAAGTGATAATCATAGGAAAACAAGTGCAAAAACCTTGATTACAATCAGAATGATTGTGTGAGCGAATATAAACCTTTTCGTTTGATTTTAGCCTTCAAATTTAGCTTTTGATACTTGGGTAACTCTTGGCAGTAAACTTGGCTGTATGGCATTGCATAACCCTGACGAATGAGAATTTCGTTAAGTGTTTTGCCGTTAGGCAATAACACATAAGCCAAAGTTCTGCCGTATCTATCTGTTAGGTTTTTTGCTTCTTGAATAAGTGTGATTGATTTTACCTTTCTGGTCTTTCGGATTAGAAATTTCATTGATTTATATCCTAACTCAATTAGAAACTGAACAGGCAAGTGAAGCTCTCTTTCGTCTTTATTTGACTTAGTACTCTTCTTAATCTCTGGTGCATCAATTCCAAGTAGTCTAATTTCTTCTTCTTGATTAGTGAAAATATTTTTCACAATCATACCATCTCCATCAAGGATTTTGACGATTTCAAAGTGTGGTCTAACCACTGTTTGTTTATTAGCACTTGTTTGCACTTGCTTACTTTATTTTACCAACTGATTATCAATGAGTTATATAGATATTTGCAATAGTAATAATTATTTGTCAAACACTAAAAAAATATAAATTGTGGCAAGACAGAAAGGTCCATTAAAGTATGTCGGAACTCTTGGCGACATCAGACATTTTAAAATCAAGGGTAATTAAGGATATTTCGCTGGGTTGACTGGTGGTCCAACTGCTGAACAAATTGCAACAGATCCTGCATTCCAAAGAACACGTGAAAATATGAACGAGTTTGGCGGTTGTGCATTGGCTGGGAAATCGCTCCGTATTGGTTTAGCAAGTCTAATGAAAACTATGGCAGACAGTCAGGTGACTGGAAGATTGACAGCCATAATGAAGAAAATCAATTTAGAGGACGGTTCAGAAGCGAGAGGTAAAAGAGCGGTGTTGATTTCGCAAGTACCACAATATCTGAAAGGATTTGAGTTTAATCGGTTTACATCATTTGACGGAACATTTTCTGCTCCGCATACGATTACTCCAGGTACTAACCGAGACGAATCAACATTAGACGTTCCGGCTTTCAATCCGTTGAACTTCTTGAACATTCCTGCAGGTGCTACGCATTTCAGAATCATCAACGGTATTAGCGTAATATCTGATTTTGAGTTTAATGCCGATACAAAGGTGTATGAGCCAAAAGAAGCTGCATTGAATGAAATGAAAGCAATTGAGTATTCTGCTTATTTACCTGTTGACCAAGTTACTACAGCTGTGTCATTGACTTCTACTCTTGCAGGACCACCAACTATGACTACTGACGTTATGGTCGTGAATGTTATCGGTATAGAGTTTTTCCAAGAGGTAAATTCTAACTACTATGTATTTGCTCAAGGTAATGCAATGAAGATTTCCGAACTATTCTAAGAAGCCGTTATTTAGAAGAATTGGATTGTAAAAGCCCTTCTGTTTATTCAGTTGGGCTTTTCTATTGTTTGAAAGGTTTGCATCCATTTTCTAAGATAGTGCCTTTAAGGTGCAATTAAATAGCGGTTAAGGTGGGCTAAGGCACCACTCTAACGCCTTTTAATGTAGCGATACATTACAATTCTTTTGGCTTCTTCAATGAGCTGTATTGAGGTATAAAACTGCTTTTGTTTCTGCTCCAATAGCTGTAATGAATCGACTGACTTATCAAATTTAGCTTTATCATCTTCCACCTTTGAAAATGCTTCTTTGATTGCTTTTCTAAATTCAACAATAGAGATAAACGAAATGACCGAACCCCTTAAATAAATATGAAAGGCTTTTGACTGCCACATACCATAGCACAACCAATAGAGCTGGTCTTTTAGCTTCTCAGATTTACACGTAATGATAAAGCAATTTGGACAAGGTGCATCAAGTGGCTTTCCGCTGTTTAAGCCTTTGGATAGGACGTAAAAGTGTGGTTTGTTCAGATTTGCTGAAGGACTGTTTGTTTTGATAGTGAATTTCTGTTTCATAAAACGGACTTTTGATTTGCTCCGCTTCGCTTCACCACAAAAATTTTTTGACAAAGAAAAAAACGGAAAAAAAAGAAAGCCGATTCACAGGGTGGCGGGGCTAAAAAGACAAAAGGAAACGGAATAAGTGCCGAAGGCTGAAAGGCAAATGCCTATGAAAAAACTAAAGCAACATTTGCCTTTCATTATGCCGTAGTCTTTTGGCTTTTTAATGTGGGCTGGCTTTGTGGGAGCCATCCTATATTTGCTGCCCTTTTTGTTCCTTTTTGTTAAAATATTTCCATTACTACTATCTCTTTTAAGACTAAAACTTCTTCAATTTCTTGGGGCTTTAACTCCAGAAAAAAATAAACTATACCGCTGTTTGTAGCGGGGGCTTGGGGGTAGCAAGTGTAGTGACGTAGTGGAATGGAGCGAAGAAGCGATGACTTGGAATGGAGCATTCCTGTATGCTTTGAAGGATTGCAAACTTTGCAAACTTTACATAACTGCAAAGTTTATTTGCTTGGGTTAAGCATACGGATTGCGTAATGGAAATAAGGGTTGCTTTCGTGTAATGGAATGTAGGAACTACTCTTGCTTGCTTCTATAGGCTGTAGTGGGTGGTATGAAGAGTAACGGAATAGCACCTACTAAAAGCCGACAACTACTTATAGTTTATTTTTTTTCTGACCGCTGAAAAGGGTGGTGGGGAATTGTTGGTCTTGGGGTGGGTAGCGTTGGCTGAAATCACGGCTCTGGACTGATAAGGACAGCTATGGTGCAGGCTACTTAACATAATGTTATTATAGGACACCTGTGGGTTGGCTTTGTCCGAAGGATTGCCCATAATAGGGTAAAGCTATGTGGCTGTACTTGTATGACATCATAGCGACTATTATGGGCAGGGTTTGGCGGTGGCCTATAATGCCACATTATGTTAATGTATGCTTACGACATTTTTATACTGGCATAAGCGAAATGGTGGTGGTGGTTGGAATGTAGCGGTCTTTTTGTTTTGGGGTATTGGGTTGGGACAGCTCTTTGCTTTTTAATGCTTACCTATTATTTATCTATTTGCTTCAAGTATAAAAGGCAATGTGCTGTGAGCGGTGGCATACCCCAACACAAAAAGTATGACAGTTAAAAATGGCGGCTGCACCATAGTATGTAGTGAATTGCGTTGGCTTTGTGGGTTGGCTCACTACATAAGCCGTGATTGTGCGGTGGCTGGGTGGGAACTATAAAAACCAAAGATTCTTTGTTCCAAATGGTGGTACGCCTTCTTGAAAGAAAGCATATATCTCTGCAGCCATTTCAGGATATTTTATTGTAACAGGTAAGTTCTGTTGTCTTACCGATTTCCAATACATACGGCTGAATTGATATACTTGATCTATTAAGTCTTTGACCATTAATAAATCACCTAACAAATCTTCATCAGAAGCTGAGAATGAAAGTTTAATTGGAAAGAGGTTATCATTTACAGATTGACTATCGCTATATCGGGTATTATTGAACAGTAAATATTGATTCGTGCCTATTGGTAAAATCGTACCACTTTTAGGCATCAGATTGGGACTATCTAAATCAAATGCTACATAGTCATTTGAAATGGTCTTATTGATAGTAATTACAATGACTGGAATTTCCCACTTAAAGTTATGTAGCACTTCATAAATCGGTTGAAGCTCTTTTCGACTCATCTTCTTGTAGAAGTGAATGATTAGTCTTTTAGCCTTCTTATGATTATCAACATAGAATTTCATAATGGCACTACTAATTTCTCCAGCCAACATATCTGTTTCATTTGCCTTATGGCAATTGAAACCTTGAAACGTTCCATCATTATTGAAACAAAATGTGCTGCCTATATACTTGGTATTTTGAGTTAAGGAATAGAATGCACCAACACCTACTACTAAATCTGTAGTAACATCTGTATCTAACCGCCAAGGAATACCATTGATTTTTGCCAATAGAGCGATAGCGATATTAGGCAAATAAAATCTGAAAGCACTTTTAAATAAACTCTCTCTGTAAATCACTTGTGAGGTAATATCTCGCCTTAAAAGCAATTCTTTTACTTGGTAGTAAAGCATCAACCTTTCGTGGTCTTTCTCGTCCTTTCGTATCGGACTTACATAAAGAGCTACATACTGTGTACTTTCTTTCTTATCAAATACTGATAGTTGTTGCTTTATTTCATCAATCGCTGTCTCTGGGCTTTCAAATTCGATACCTGCACTTTCTTCTAAAATGAAGTTTTGCTTAATGGCTCTAAGCATTGGTGGAAACTGCTCACCATATTGAGGGTGAGTTAATCCATCTCGTAATACTGAGAATAACTTAGCTACATACTTTTTCTTGTCTGATTTTTGATAAACAAATATTAAACGAACATTGGGTTGATTAGAAGGACGATAAGGACCTAATATAAGGAAGTCTTTTTTTGGTTCAATACCTGTGTCCTTGCCAAAACGCAGCTCATTAGAATTGCTTTTAGTTTGTAGTATTTTATCTTCTCTCAGTTGCTTAAACCCCTTTGAATTTAATGGAATTATCGCTTTAAATTCTTCTGTATCTAAAAAAGTGCTGTAGAAAGAAGTAATCTCATTCCAATAGGGGATATACTTATTAGGTATTCTTTTGAATGGTCTATCTATTTCTAATGATTCTAACAGTCGATTGCTAAGTACTGGATATATTTCTTCAAGATAGAGTTTTATGTGTTGGTTCTCTTCTCGCTGATAGCTATAGACTTCCCCATTATAAATAACCTTTGATATTTTCTCTGGATCTATATCTTGCAACACGGCTAAACTCTTTTAATGAACCAATGAAGTACCATCAAAAGAAATGGCTAATTCCATTCCTGCTGAAACTTTAGCATACTGAACTCTTAAAGAGTATCTCTTGTATGTATGATACTTAGGGTTTTTAGCTTCTTCATCTAATAGCCAAACTTCTACATCATTCACAAAACCAAAGCGAACTGCATCCGCCTTTTCTAATAAATACTTATATATGGACTTGGTGTAATAGTGGTCAGCAAACTTCCAGTTATCTTTTAAATTGATAGTTACTTTATAGTCTGATTCTTCTTGGTCTGAAAAACTACAATAGAGCCTTTCAATGTCTTGCAATTCATCTTCATAGTTCTCCCATAAATATCTCGGATATGCCCACTTTGGTAAAGGATAGTAACCTGGCTTGTTCTCTTTGATAAAGCCAAATTCCATTTCCTGATTTGGGTGATTGAATGGGATAATATTTATAGATAGATTGCTCAAAACATTTTTATTTCTCCAACCACTTCTTAAAGTCCGAAACTTTTAACCTACTTACAATGGGCTGTTCTTCAGTTTTCACCGAAAGATTAAGTACTATTTTACGATTAACGTAAGGTTCATAAGATTGTATAGCATTTCTACTGATTAGCATTTGGCGGTTTATTCTAAAAAAATGCTTCGGATTGGTAACAGATTCGATATGCTCCATATTTTTATAAATAGGGTGCTTTTTATTATCGTATGTATGTAAATAAGTGATTTCATTTTCAATATAGAAGTAAGCTACATCTGAAAGTTTTATAATAATGGTTTTTTCTTGAAATTGGCTTAGAAAGAACTGCTGGTATTCGTTCTGCTCTTTAACAAACTTAATTGCTGGATTTGGTTTTAAATGAGAAACTAATGATTGGTATTTTAACAAAGCCCTTCTAATTTCATCATCTTTAAAAGGTTTAAGAATATAATTTATTCCGTTATTTTTTATGGCTTCTAATGCAAAGTCATCATAAGCTGTACAGAAAATAATGGGGATTGTAATATCTATGTGATTGAATATTTCAAAACTTTCTCCATCTACTAATTGTATATCAAAAAATAATAAATCCAGCTTTGTCTGGTGCTTTAGTAAGTAGTCCACAGAATCTACAATACTATCAATTATTTCAACGACTAGGAAATCCCCACTCTTTTCAATAATATCTTTTAAAAGTGCTGCAGTATGTGGCTCATCTTCTACTATTAATACATTCATCTTGGGCTGAATAGTTTTAGATTTACTGCAAAATTTGTGGCAGTTTTAGAGACGATGACACCATTTTCAATACCTAACAATCTATATCGTTCCTTTAGCAATTGTAATCCTTTCCCTGAATTATTTGGTTTCATCAACTTTTCTTGTATGTTATTTCTTATTTCCAAAAACCCTTCAGTAGTGGTTTTAATTGTAATTTGTATTGGTTTTTTTGCAGACAATGCATTATGTTTAAAGATATTTTCTACAACGTTTTGGAGAGCTAAAGTAGGGAGTTGATAAAGATTGTATTTGCTATCAATTTCATCCATATAAAAAATTACGGCTTTTTCATTTCTATATTTCATAAGGCGTAAGTAAGACTCTAAAAATGACAACTCTTCTGACAATGCTTGAGTGTTCTTCTCATTGAGGTTTAAAGTACTTCTATAATAATCGCCTAAGCTTAAGACAAAATCTTCTGAACTCACATTATTTTGTCTAATCATAGAACGCAGTGTATTCAAACTATTAAACAGAAAGTGAGGATCCATTTGATTGCGAAGACTTTGTAATTTTGATTTGTAGCCCTCTTTAGCTAACTGTTCTTTTTCAAGTTCTAATACTTTTATTCTTTGTTGTGATTCACGTGCATATTGTATGATTAAGAATATTATAACTAAAAATACCATTCTAAACAATTCCCTTGATTCGAAACCAAGGTCATCTTTGAAACCTATAGCGATTGTTATTAATGACACGATTAAGAAAAATAATGGGATGACTGTAGATAAAAATCCAACTTGTTTTATCACAGGATTAAATCGCCAAGATGTATTCAATAATTGCCATAATAGAAAAAGGATAATTGATGTATATGACCATCTAATAGCAAGAGGTGTATTAGCTATTGCATTATTTTCAGCCAAGAAAAAACCTATTCCCGGAAGAGCAATGGCTAGTACTACGGGCAGTATTGTATAAATTCTAAGTTTCATAATATCCTACCATCTGCTAATTCAATAATTCTATCGCAATTAGAAGCAAAATCATCATCGTGGGTAACGGCTATAACCGTTTGGCCTCGCTCTTTTGAAAACCTTCTAAAAAGCTCAAAAATATTTTGGGCATTTTTACTATCCAAATTTCCCGTAGGTTCATCTCCCATTATTATAGCTGGAGAGTTTATTAATGCTCTTGCTATGGCAACACGTTGCTGTTGACCACCAGAAATCTTTGAAGCTTTCTTATGTTCTTGTCCTTTTATGTCCATTAACTCTATTAACTCCATAGCCTCATTTTCAATTTCTTTTTTACTTTTTTTGTTCAATTTAAGTGCTGGTAACATAATATTATCCAATACCGTAAAATCTGTCAAAAGATAATGAAACTGAAAAACAAAGCCTATATGCTCATTTCGAAAACGGGCTAAATCCTTTTTGCTTTGACCCGTAATTTGTGTTCCGTTTATAACTATATTACCATTGTAGCTGGTATCCATAGTAGAAAGCAGATACAATAAAGTCGATTTACCAGAACCTGATTTGCCCATAATGGCAACAAACTCACCCTTATTGACTTCAAAAGAAATATCCTTCAAAACGTGAAATTCTGTTGGGGTATAAAAATATTTATTTGTGTTTTGAACCTGTAATGCTTTCATAATTTTGTATTTAACCTCTTAATGTATCTACAGGATCTAATTTTGAGGCTCTTAAAGCTGGTAAGTAGCCTGCAATAAAAGTTATGATAAGTCCGAATAAAAATGCCAAAGCATAATCTTTAGGATTATAATTCATTGGGAGCGAATCCAAAAGCCCCAGTTGGAAGGGAGTATTATCAATAATTCTTGAAATAATATTTCCAAAAACTAGACCAGCTACACCTCCCAAGAAACCAATAAAAATCGACTGTAAAAGAAAAATCTCTATTATATCTTTACTGTTAAAGCCCATTGCATTTAAGATGGCAATTTCCTTGATTTTCTCGTTTACGGTCATCGTCATAATATTATAAATACCAAACCCAGCAACAATGAGAATTGTTAATGAAGTGGCTATTGCAATAATATTCCGAAGCAGTTCTCCCGAGTCCATTTGGGCATTGCCCTCCTGCCAGGGTTCTACTTTGTATTTAGTGAGAGGCTGTATATTTTTGGCTATGCCAATTGCATTTTTATATTCATCTACATCAATCATCAGTTCTGTTGCGTAACTTTTGTTTTTGTTTAAAAGCTGACGAGCAACATCAATATTGACCAAAGCACGTGACCTGTCTAAACTAGCAGCTCCTGTTTCTATTGTTCCTACTACTTTAAAAACTTTTGAAACTCCATCCGAAGTTTGTATCGTTATATTATCATTCAGATTTACACCAATGATTTCAGCTAATCCGGTGCCAAGAACAACACCATCATTGCGTTTATCCAACTCATACAAGTTGCCTTGAACTATATTTTCTGCAGTCCCAAAAACTTTATTTTCTTCTTGAGTCTCTATACCTGATAGATTAGCACTTATCTTTGAAACACCATTCCTTATGAATACATTTTGATTGAGTTGAGCCGCAATACCAGTAATCTGACTTATATCTTTCAGGCCCTCTTTAATTTCGTCAATATTCTTAATTCCTTCCGTGTACCTAATATTTTTGGCATTGCTAACTAATACTAACTCATCCGCTTTATTACTTGTAATAATTTCTCTTGGATCACCTTTGAGTTCATTGTAGATTTTAATATGTGACATAGCTGAAAATGTTATGTCAGTTTGAAAGGTGTTAACACCATCCATAAAACTGTTCATAAACACATACATAGAGATACCAAACATTACACTAAGTACAGCCGCTACCAGCTGTTTAACACGAGCGGTTAGAAAAACTTTGACTATTTTTTGATTTGTGGTCATTGCTTTATAATTATATCATTTTCAGAAATACCAGACTTTATTTCTGTCCATTTACTATCACTAAATCCAACCTCAACATCTACAACATCACCATTCTCAAGATGCACTTTATTGTTTTTCAAGTAAGCAGTAGGTATCAATAAAACATCATTTTTTTTACCTGTTTGAATATTGGCTTGTAATTGAGTACCTGAAAATAATTTCTCTGGCAGTTCATCAAACTTGGCTTCGATTACATAAGACTGTTCAGCTTCATTAAAGCTTGGGTGAATTTTTGACACTTTTCCTTCAAAAGTCCTATCGAGGTAGGTATTTATACTCACAATGACGGTTTGGGTTAATTGAATTTTAGTAATATCTTCTTCAGACACAAAGAGTTTTATAATAAAATCACCTTGTCCAATTTTCGCTATAGCCTCACCTTTCCTCACCAGTTCACCAGACTTCTTGTAAACATTCATTACTTGCCCAATAGAGGTAGCCTTCAATATATAGTCATTCAAAAGTGCCTTTTGTGTATTGAGTTGTACTTGATTTCTTTGTACCGCAAGGTTTAAAGACTTTTGTAAGTCATTATAATTCTCTTCAAGCCCTGACAAGTTGTTTTGAGAAGCCTCGTACTGTAATTTCATTTTTTCGAAATCCAACTTAGAAACGGATTTTTTGTCCCACAATTCTTTGTAAACGAGATAGTTGTTTTTGTCAAACGCCAATTGCTCTCTCGCTTGATCAATTTGTGTTTGCAAATTTTGAAGTTGAGAAGACTGTGGAGAAGCATTTAGGCGAGAATCATTAAGAATGATTTGTGCATCTTTGGCTTGATTGCTTTGAACTTCGTTATCTAATATAGCAATGACTTGATTCTGTTTTATAAGATCACCCTCTTTAATTTTCAAAGATGTAATAAGACCGTCTGTAAGAGCAGAGACCATATACTCGTCTTCCATTTCCATTGTTCCGCTTGCAAAAACTACTTCTTGAACATTTTTCTTAATTGGAGAAGTTGATTCTTTTTCCTCACAACTGGTGAGTAAAAGAAAAGCCAGTATGTATGTATAATGTATCTTCATTTTACTTTGAATTAAAGTCAACTTGACGAATGTGTATTTTATATTTTGAAAGAGTCAAAGAAGCTAGGCTACTTAAATAATTATTTTGTGCATTGAGTAGTTCTTTGTACTTATCAAGGCGGTTATCTAAACTTATTAATCCGCTTTGATATAAATTTTCGGAATGTTGGTCATTCTTTTTCTGTAGCACCAAAATTTGCTCATTATCACTAAGCTGAGTTAGTCCTTGTTTAAATTGTAATTGTAATAACTCATCTTCTTTTTGAAGCTCTATCTTGGAACTTTCTAATTCAAGTTTTTGAAGCTGTATGTTGATTTTAGATTGCTCTATTTTTCTCTCAGCCGAAAAGTCAAAAAGATTCATACTTAAAGTCGCACCGAAAATTTGTTGTGGTAGTTCGTTAGCATCAGAAAAGCCAAGGAAATCATCAGTAGCCCAAGTTCTGCTGTTTTGATATATTAAACTTAAGGTTGGATACCTAAGAGCTTTTGTTTGTTTCAATTGTGCTTCGGCACTTGATAAGTTGGCTTTTTGCAAGAGCAATTGTGGATGAGCTTGTAAACTTGTGGAGTTTATCAAATCAAACTGCTCAAAGTTATCGTCTATTAGGATAGTGTCTTGCGTATGTAACTGGCTTTGAAATTGGACATAATATTGCTGCAAACTATTTTGACTCATTTTCAATTGACTTGTTGTTTGCCTACTATTAATTAAAGCCTGATTGTATGCTGATTCACTAATTGTTCCTTTTTGGAATTGATTCAAAGCATTAATAAGAATAGTATCTGAAACGGCTACATTTTCTTCATAGACCTTTATGCTTTCTTGAGTCAGCAGTATAGAATAATAAGTAGAAGCCAATTGATTATATAGGTTAAAGCGATTAATCACTGTGGTGGCCTCGGCTTTAGAAAGCTCTATTTTAGAAACTTCAACGGCAAATATTCTCTGAAAATTCAGTACATCCCATTTAGCTTGTAAGCTTCCATTATATTGATATTTAGTACCAAATACGACTTCTGAAAACTCACCTTCCGGGGCTGATGGGTTAAAAATTTGAGCTGGTATTAAATTTGGCTGAAGTGTAATATTATCATTGTATCCCATTGAAGCACTTATGTCAGGTAATAAATCTGATTTCTTCTCCTTCACCTTTGACAAAAACAATTTTTCGTTTGCGGTAGCACTTTTTAAAATGATTGCATTGTCATCTGCGTAAGCAAAAAGTTGGTCTATTGAATGGAATACTACTTGAGCACTAGACAATGAAAAACTCCCGACTAGGATTACCAATATTCCTATCGTTCTAAAATTATTGTATGTTCTAGTTCGAAATTTCATAATCACTAAAGTTGGATTTCCATAGAAGATGAATAATAGATTCCAAAATATCCAAGGGCACCATTACTGAAATTTCCTTTTGGATTATATGGTGTTGTAGAACCTGCTCCACCACCATTAAGAGAAGATAGTTGAAAGAAGTAGTCATAATATGCCTCATCTGTGCTGAGTAGCTCAACTTTTACTGTGGTGTTTTCATTAAAGCCTTGTGCTATCGATGCTGTAATTTCTTCCCCATCACCAGCCAGGACATCATTTAACAGGGTATAGTTGTCAGATTGAAATACATTATCTACGTAAACTCGTAGGCGGTAAAAATTTTCTTGGTTATCAGGATCATTCCACACAGCGGAAAGTAGAATATCTCCTTCATCACTAAATGGACCGCCTGGAAAATTAGCTTGATTGATTGTATCCAAATTAACTGCTACTGGGGTTTGAGATGTCGCTTCATAAAAATTGCCATCTACTTCCACCATTAAGTCGAAAATTTCTCCCTGATTTGCTAGTATATTAATTGCTGTATAGGTGCCAGGTGTAGTTTCTGAAAAGGTGTATGTATCTCCCGATTCACTTTGTAGTATTATCACTGCATCCGAAACTTGCTCCGGACTATTATTGTCATAGAAGTCATTGGTTTTAGAAATATTGACGGTTGCAATTTGATTGCCAGCATCTATAGTTGCCTCAATAACTATTTGACTTTCGACTGATTCAAGTTCCAACTCAATTACATCTTCACAAGAAGAAAAAAATAATAAACCAAGAACGAACAGTCCGATATTTTTAATTTTTAGCATAGTATTTTTATTAAAATTTGAAATTCCAGGTTAAAGAAGGTACAAGACCAAAAAGAGCTAATCTGGTGGCTTCTGTTGTACCAGCTTGATTTTCATCAAAGGTTATGGAGTAGGCATTTAAGCGATGATAAGCATTATAGATTGATAGGTTTAATTCACTAGAATTGGATTCCTTCTTAGTGTTTAATTTCAAGGTCGCACCTAAATCTAATCGGTGATAATCAGGCATACGATCTCCATTTCTTTCTGAATAAAGATTGACCAAGTTATCATCAATGAAATATTTACCTACTGGAAATGTAACGGCATCTCCCGTATTATAAACCCAACTTGCCGAAAGAGACAACCGTGGAGTCACTTCATAAATACCAACTATTGAAATGTCGTGAGTCCTATCTTGCCTAGCAGAAAACCAAGCTCCATTATTAATTTCATCCAATTGCCTTTCGGATTTGCTTAGCGTATAACTTACCCAGCCTGTTAATTTACCTTTTGTTTTTTCAAGCAAAAACTCTGTTCCATAGGCTCTTCCTTTTCCAAAAACCAGCTCTGATTCTATATTTTCATTACCAAAAATTTCAGCACCATCCTTGTAATCAACAGCATTCTGAAGGTTTTTATAGTAGGCTTCAATACTAAACTTGTAACTATTATTACTGAAATTTTTAAAGTATCCGATTGCTACTTGATCGGCAAGAGTAGGTTCTACCAAAGGACTACTTGGTATCCAAAGGTCAGTTGGAGAGCCTGCGGTAGAGTTGGAAAGTAAATGCAGGTACTGTGCATTGCGATTGTAACTCAGCTTAATGGAGCTTTTCGAATCTAATAGATAAGTCGCTGCAAAACGGGGCTCCAGATTGAAATAATTATTATAAAAATCTCCCTTACTGTAATCTGTCTCGGATTCAACATTACCTTTTGTATCAAACATCTTTTCGGTGTAGGCTCCTATGTTACTAAAAGAAGTTAACCGAACACCGTAGTTTAGTTCTAATTTCTCAGATACCTTCTGTTGGTTTGCTAAATAAACTCCACCTTCTAGAGCATTTCTTTCCTCAGCAGTGCTGCGTATCTCCCCATCAAATGCAAACGTATAAGGCTGAAATTGATGGTAGATGCCTTGCCAACCAAAAGTGATTTCATTATTGTTGTTTAAATAATAATTGTAATCTTGCTTGAGGTTGTAGTCATAAACTCCAGCATTTAAGGTTATATCCGAACCTCCATTTTCTATGTCAAACCCATAGTCGTATTCAGAGTAGATAAAAGAGGTGTTAGAAAAAAGTTTGTTGCTGAAAATATGGTTCCAACGCCCGGTGAAAGTCCTATTTCCCCAATCAAACCCGAATGTCTCCGTACCTAATACATCTCTCCCTAGATAACCAGAAATATAAATTCGATCTTTCTCACCTAACTTGTAATTGGCCTTTAAGTTTAAGTCATAAAAATACAAGCTCAAGTCGTCAGAATCCTCCAAAAAAAGTTTGGCAACTATATCTGCATAAGTTCGTCTTCCAGATACCATAATTGATCCCTTATCTTTTACAATGGGTCCCTCTACTGTTAACCTAGAAGAGATGAGGCCTAAACCGCCAGATATATCCCATTCTTTCATATTTCCATTTCTCATTCTCACATCCATTACCGATGAAGCTCTTCCTCCATATTGAGCGGGTATTCCACCTTTATATAATTTAACATCTTTAAGAGCATCAGAATTAAAAACAGAAAAGAAGCCAAGCAGATGAGAGGCGTTGTACACTGGTGCTTCATCCAGTAAAATGAGATTTTGATCAGCGTTGCCTCCCCGTACAAAGAAACCGCTACCTCCTTCTGAGTTAGCACTTACCCCGGGTAGTAATTGAAGTGTTTTTACAACATCTTGCTCCCCAAAAATTACAGGTATCTTCTTGATTTCCTTTATATCTAAACTCAGCACACTAACTTCAGTATTCGTTACATTTTCATTTTCATTTTTAGCTGTTACTACTACTTCCTCCAATTGGTTTGAAGATGGACTTAATTCAACATCTTTATTGATGTTTCCAGTTAAATTTATAGTAACTGTTTTAGTTTCATAACCTAAGTATGAATAATTAATTTGATAAGTGCCCTTAGGTAAAGTCAAGGAATAGAATCCGTAAAGATTAGTCGTTGTACCTTGTGAAGTGCCCTCTACAGAAACTGTGGCATATAATAAATCTTCGCCAGTCTCAGCATCCTGGAGGTTGCCACTTAGTGTGAAATCTTGTGCAGTAGCTATACTAGTTGTTATAACCAGTAGTAGCCCTGCAAACAATGATTTGATTAAGTTCATTCGATATGTCATTTTAAAAATTCCCAATACTTGGTTTTTTACTTTTTTGATATTTTAGCCACTTATTGTTTTCCTTTTCTGTTAAAATTTGAGCAAGACTTTCATTCAAGGTTTTCTCAAATTCGTTCACTTCATATCTGATAGGAGGAATGGTTTGTTTAATCTTGGCTTTTACTCCATCCATTTGGCTTCGATCTCTATTTTGAAAAGCAATTTTCACATTTCGATCAAACTCATTTTCTAACTCCTTTAAAGTATTGCCGTAAATGAATATGAGGTTATCCATTTCCTGATTGTAGGTTTGGATATGTTTGGAAACCAATATTATGATGGAATCTTCTTGAATTTTCAATTTTTTGATTACACTTTCTGAATCATACTTTATTAGTCCAGCTGCTTCTGCAGCATCGAAATCTGGAGGGGACATTTGAGCAAATATGGTGTTTCCATAAAGGCTTAGAGTCAATAGAAATATTAAATATTTTACTTTCATCTTACTTATTAATTAATTTGTTAATTATTGCTGAAAACCTTTTGAAGCCTATTTTCTTCATTTCAGTTTTTCAGTAAAAATGAATTTTCTCGTATTCCTTCTTGTTTTTGAATCGGAAATTTAAGCCCATGGCTATATTCAAAGTATTATTATTAAAAGTGTCTGACGATCGAACACTTCTTAAACTAGTGGAGTAGGTAAGTGAAAGGTCAAACCTCCCACGACCTCCTATCTTGTATTGGAAACCAGCGCCGATTCCTGAATTAATGTTTACCACTTCTCTTTCTACTAATCCTATAGCCTCCTCATTTATATTGCCTGCACTAAAGCTATTTTGAATTGAACTAGACACAGTGAAAGTCGTATCTAGCTGACCTGAGATCTTTGTTGAAAGATTGGAACTTAGTTCAGTGGATATATACAATGACCAATCTTTCTCGGGTGTTAACAGGTATCTTAAACCAAGACTTGCCGATCTATATTGTTGACTCTTAATAGGTATGCTTAGTGTTACCTCTTGTTCACTACCAGTTATTAAACCAAAGATATCGATTTGACTTCGAACTTGATTATTAATTTCGTCTTCTATTTCTGGACGCTTAATGGCAAAACTTCCTGCTGCGTAGAGTTGAATCTTTTTGCTTATTTGATAATCTAGGCTCAATCCATTTGAAAAGTAATTACCTAAGTTGTTATTGTTTAGTCCAAAATTCATCACAGGTCTGTAACCAATAGTTAACCTGCCTTCTTCATGATTTATTAGGCTATCTTTCGGACTTTTCCTATTGTTTTCAATACCCCATAGATATTTTCCTTTTACACTTTCAAGATATGATTCACAATCCCAATCTTTATCTTGTACCGTAATAAAAGACTGGTTTGCCTTACTCTTATTTGTTGAAATAAAGTATTGAGAACTAAAATAATTCAAGTCTAGCGATTGATACCTTTCCAATTCATTCTGAGTTCCTATGATTATCAATTGAAGTGCATCTTTATTAAAGCTAGAAGAACTAGACCTTGTAAGACGGTTCAATTCAGCGTAAAACGTTTCCAATGTTATCGTATTGATAAATAGATATGCAGAGGTGTTGTGAGTCGTTAATAGCTCTTTATTAAATAATAAAGAGGGATTTTTCAATTTCTCTTGGTCTACTAAGGCTATGATAGTTGACTTAGATGAAGTACCACTCTCTATAACCTTAAATTTGTTAGTACTAAATTCTTGAGCAGATAGCATTTTAGGCATAGAAATAAGTATGATAAAAGCTAAAATTGATCCTTCTAGATTCTTAAGCATAGTGACTTCTGATATTTTGGTTCAACAGATGTTATCTTCAATTATTCAATAGGTCCTTGCCAAGAATCTTGATTGTTTTCGGCACGTATGTTTAGTGTCGGGTTGGGTAATTCTAAAGTCAGTTCTTCAGTAATGAGTCTTTCTTCAATTTGCCAATCATCAGGTATGATAGGAATATCTGTAGTTCTATTTGCATCACGAGAAATAAGAATGTATTCCTCCCCATCAGGAGAAATTAAGACAGATAGAGTTCTGCCCGCATCAAACGTAACTTCGTGGAATTTGGCTATATATCTACCAGCAAGTAAACCTTGATCATTCCCAGGTAAAGACACATCCATTTCAACAATTTGGGCATTAAAAAGCCAGTTGTAACCAAAGTGTTCTGCCGTAGTAAAATCACCATCCTGGCTCGCATTTGGGGAGCGAAGAAATCGAGCAAAATTTGGCATTCCCTCTCGAGGTTCATTTTTTCTCCACGTTGTGGGTAGTTGTATCGAGTCAAATTGTTCTTGGGTGAGAATATCTTCGTTAGTCCAAACTAAAATGGAATCGGGGGAAATTATGTTTACCAACTCGAAACCAATACGAACTTCTTCAGTTACCGGTTCTTCTTCAGGAGATACATCATCATCTTTACTGCAACCAATTAAATAAATAAGGGAAAATAGCAATAGAAGCTTTGTATAAATTTTGATTGTCTTTGTCATAATTATTTTTTTTAATTGATTATTTGAGCTTTTGATCCTCTATGTTTGTTTTCGATTTGTGTTACTATGAAATAGAGCAAGGCCGTAAAAAGACAGGTAGCTAGATATACTTTCATCATATGCTGACCTCTAAATTCAGACTCTAAGATTACATTTGAATACTGCATACCTAAACCCCCTATCATATAGCTGATAGGAATTATTGTTAGTACATAAGGTGTGATATTCTTAGCCTTAAAAACAATGAGGAAGTAGAGAAAACCAGTTAGAAAGTTTGAAATGCCAAAAGCACTCATCAAAACTAAACTATCAGAAGTAGGCTCAATTTTAGCCAAATATTCTGCTGCATACCTAACCCTAAAAGTATGAGTGAAGCCTCTTATTATATCTAATACACCCAAGAGCAAAAGAACAAATGAGCATAGTTTTAATGCAGCTTTTTTATTTAAGTATTTCATAATCTAAGTTTGTATTAAATCCGGTTCCAAATTATGGTTTTGCCAAACCAGCCTTTTTTGAGTCTTAGTTTAATTTTGTTTTTGTCGACAAGGGTTAACGATGCAGAGAGCTTTGTTTTGTTCTCTGGTGCAATAAAGACCCCACAGCAATATTCTTTATCTGATTCCTTCTCTAGGTTTCTTAATAGGAAAATATTTTCTTTACTCTTGATTTTTTTTATCTTCATCTTGGTTAGTTGAACCAATCAACTGGCCATAGTATTTGCCATCTTTTTCGAAGATTTTAAATATTGCTTGCTTCCCTTCGGGTTGCCAAGTACCTTCAATACTGTTTTGAGAAAATGCGATTATGCTTATAAACAAACAAAATGTTGCAATCATTAATGACTTCATATTCTTATTAATTATAACTCAAATATGAGATGGGTAGATAGATTTTTTCATTACAAAGTATGTGAAGTGAACAAATTCAATGGTGAATTGAACAGCACTATACAGGAAACTATTTATCTCAGGAACTATGATTTGGAATAAGTACCATATACTGGTTTATTCAATAAACTTTTCTCAAATAGTTTTTTCAAAAAATTGTCAATAGTCCGAGGTTTAAGATTGTATTTTATTCCAATCTGTATAGCTTCTTCTCTTTTGAACTCCTTAGGTAATGCCTGAAAAAACTCCTGCTTGTTAGCTCCTTTAAAAGGCAACTGTGTTTCTTGCTTGGGTAGATTATTGAACATTAGTTTGCTGTGCTCTATAAAGGTGTTGGCTATGTTTAGGGCAATCTCAAAATCTTCATCCGTACACATTACTTCTCTGGTAGCTTCTCCATTTTCAAACTTTCGTAAGGCTGTAAATATCATTGCCAATCTGTAAAGGATAATACCTAATCGCTTGGCTACGCTTCCAGCTTCATCAGAGGTAAACAAGGTAATTTCTGTTAGCCATTTCTGACCTACATTGTTCAGTGCTTGCCATTGATCTGGTGACAGGATAATATCAGTTGGCGATTGCTCAAAGAACTGTATCATTTGAAAGGTATGCTCTGAAAGAGCATTGAAATGGTCATTCAAATTGATTGTGTTGCCGTAAGGCGACACATCTCTCCATAGCTGTTCCACTTTAAAAGCATAGAAAATAAACCTACTGAATAAGCCATCTTCTGCCGAGGAAATCAAATTACTTACTTGACCTGGTGTACCTGATAAGGCTATTGATATTTTAGGTTCTTTGATAGAGATATATTCGTCATTGGTCTTTCTTGAAAGACTAATAGTCTCGTGGTGAAATGCTTTACGCAGCATATCGGAATAACCGCCCCATTCGTGTTTTAGCACATTACCCATACTGTCGGCTTCCGTTTCACAAATGATTCCTGTGCCTTCATTCTGCTGTATGTGTTGTAAGATTTTGGCATAACTACTATTGGCAGGAATAAAGGCTACTTTGAAAGGTGGTTTTTCAGGTTCTTCCGTATCTACTGTTTCGCCTTTTTTTCTATCACGTTGTAAGGCTTTAAAATCAGCTACTTCTGAATCATATTGTTGTTGTGCCGCTTTGTTGGTTTCCATTAGAAAGTCTTGGTGCTTATCTCCTAATTTCTTGGCAAACTTCAAAGCTCCTTTACCACTTGCAGCCGGTGCTATGATAAAAGCAAATAGATTAGGGTAAACGGTTTCTCTTGAATATTCACCTGATACGTTTGGTAAGCATCCGCTAAGAATGGCTATTGCTCCAGTAAGAAAAACATCTCTTTCTCTAATGTCCGTAAATGCTTCTGTTCCCTGTCTTAAAACATCTGGTAGCACATCAAATATTTCATCATTATAGGTAGGTGTAGATTTAAGATAGTCAGTATCATTTTCTGAGTTCTCTTTTAAGGGCATTACCGTTTTATATGACCCAAATTGATTAGCATTATGATTGTAAGCACTTTTTACCGAAGCATTGATTTCAAAATCTTTGAGGTCATACCTATTTCTAATCATCATTAGAGCATCATCATAGGGTATTCCTTTGCGATTGCAATTACAAGCTAAGGCATATACAAAGTTGTTTCTACTGCCTTCTACATAGCTTATTTTGTTTTCTGTAAATGAGATACAATCATCAAACTGTTTTTCTATAAAAGGGTTGTTTTCTTCTTGTTGTGGTGGTTGTGGCTTAGTAGGTGGTGAGGTATCAAAACAAGAACTGACTTATGGGTGTAAGGGATTAATTAAACCCCCTCATTTAAAGTCCCTGGAGGTAAACAGTTCCCCCTGTTGCCCCTTTTCTCCAGTAGAGGTTTGGGAAACTTCCCCGCCTGCTTCTCCCTTCCCTGTCGACCTACGGTTTTGTTCCACCGAACTGGGTTGCAGCAGCTTGTTTAGGTTATGACAAGCGCGCACCACCACGTGGATTACCTCTCCTTCTATTTGTAGTTTCCCGGACACCATCAGCAGCTTGGACTGCAGGATAACGGACCGGTATTTCTCAAAGGTCTTGGCCCATACCACCAGGTTGGCAAAGCCGGTCTCATCTTCGACGGTAATGAAAAGCACCCCCTTGGCCGTACCCGGCCGCTGCCTCACGGTAATCAGGCCGCAAACCTTGACAAAAGCCCCGTCCTTCATTTTTCCCAAATGGGACGTGGGGCTCACGCGCAACTGATCCAGTTGGTCCCGCAAATGGCTTAGGGGATGGGATTTCAGGGAAAGGGTGGTGGCGGCATAATCCCGGAGTACCTGCTCCATGGGAGGAATGGCAGGCAGGGACACCTCCTTTTCCCGGGGCGTCTCCTGCACCTGCCCCTTAAACACACCGATGGGCCTACCCTGAAGAGCCAGCACTTCCCAAAGGGCTTGCCTGCGGTCCAGACCCAGGGATCGAAAGGCATCCGCATCGGCCAGGCGCTCCAGGGCAGCCTTGGGTACCCCGGCATTGATCAGATCGGTTATATGGACATAGGCTTTTTTCCGCTGCTCCACCAGCAGTTGCATGTCGGACTCGTGCAGGCCCTTTACCTGCCGGAACCCCAACCGAATGGACAGGAATTGACCGGATTTTTCCTCAAACACGTGGTCCCAGAAGGAGCGGTTTACATCCACCGGCCTTACCTCTACTCCGTGCTTGCGGGCATCGGTAACGATCTGTGCCGGTCGGTAAAAACCCATGGGTTGGCTATTGAGCAGGGCCGTAGCGAAAACATCCGGATAGTGGTACTTCAGCCAACAGGAAACGTAGACCAGCAAGGCGAAACTGGCCGCATGGCTTTCGGGAAAACCGTAGCTGCCAAACCCTTCCAGCTGCCGGAACACCCGCCTGGCAAAATCCTCTTGGTAGCCCCGGGCCACCATGCCCCCTACCAGCTTTTTCTCATACTGGCTCACCAGTCCATGCGCCTTGAAGGTCGCCATGCTTCGCCGCAATCCATCCGCTTCTGCCGGGGTAAATCCTGCTGCCACGATGGCAATCTCCATGGCCTGCTCCTGAAACAGGGGCACCCCCAGGGTACGGCCAAGGATCTCCTCCAATTCCCGGGAGGGATATTCCACCGGCTCTTCTCCCCTGCGCCGTTTGAGGTAGGGATGCACCATGTCTCCCTGAATAGGTCCTGGCCGTACTATCGCCACTTCGATCACCAGGTCGTAAAAGGTCCTGGGCTTCAGACGGGGCAACATGGACATTTGGGCGCGGCTTTCTATCTGAAACACGCCCAACGTGTCGGCATGGCTGATCATCTCGTATACCTGGGGATCGTCCTGTGGAATGTTGGCCAGGGTAAGGTGCCGACCGTAATGGGACCGGACCAGGTCAAACGCCTTGCGTATGCAGGTCAACATGCCCAATGCCAGCACGTCCACTTTCAGAAAACCCAGGGCATCGATATCGTCTTTGTCCCATTCGATGCAGGTCCGGTTTTCCATCCGCGCATGCAGTACCGGACAGAGGTTGGAGAGCTGGTCCCGGGTGATCACAAAGCCCCCGGTATGCTGGCCCAACTGCCTGGGAAACCCCATGTACTGCCAGGTGAGGAGCAGCGTTTTTCGCAAATGGGAATCCCGTGGATCAAATCCCTGTGAAGACACGTTCTCGCCTTGCAGCCATTCTTTGGTCAGTTCGTGTCCTGACTTGGCAAGCCGGTCCACCGCATCCAGCGATAAGCCCATCGCTTTGCCCACGTCCCGTACCGCTCCCTTCCAATGCAGCCGGGTAACGGTGGCCACAATGCCCGCTCGGTCCCGTCCGTACTTTTCGTAAATGTACTGCATCACTTCTTCGCGGCGCTCGTGCTCAAAATCCACGTCAATATCCGGAGGTTCGTTCCGGGCATCGGACATAAAGCGGGCAAACAGCAACTTGAACTTGGAGGGGTCTACCGAGGTGATGCCCAGGCAATAGCAAACCACTGAATTGGCCGCCGAACCACGCCCCTGACAGAGGATGCCCCGCTTTCGGGCAAAACGCACCAGGTCGTATACCGTCAGAAAATAGGAAGCGTACTCTTTCCGGGCAATGAATTCCAACTCGTGCCGGATGGTATTCTGAAGGGTTTCGGAGATTTGCTCCCCAAAACTGCCCCGGGCTCCCTCCCAGGTACGCAATTCCAACTCCTCCTGTGGACTACGCCCTTCACTACTGATTTCCTCGGGGTATTGGTAGGTCAACTGATCCAGAGAAAACTGACAAGAGGCGGCGATTTCCACCGCCCGGCGAAGGGCAGCCGGATACTCCCGAAACAGGCGATACATTTCTTCCCGGGATTTCAGGTACCGCTCGGCATTGGGATGCAGGCGAAATCCGGCATGTTGAATGGTGCACTTTTCCCGGATGCAGGTCAGCACATCCTGCAGGGCCCGCCTTCCCGACGCGTGGTAGTACACATCGTTGACCGCCACCAGGGGAATCCCCAGGCTTTGTTCCAGCTGCGCCATCCGAAACAGCCGCTTCTGATCGCTGCCATTGTAGGCAAAAGCGGCGGCCAGGTAAAGGCTGTCGCCCAGGGCCTCCCGGTATTCCTCCAGGGCGGAATAAAAGGCCGGCTCAAAATCCAGGTGGGCATTCAGGCTGGTTGGAGGGACTGCGATCAATACGCTATCCCGGGCATGGGCGTATACATCCGCCTTGTACAGGTGGCAGATCCCCTTCTCCGCCCGAAGATTGCCCAGGGTAAGCAGGGAAGATAGCCGCCCGTACGCGTCCCGATCTTTGGGATAGGCCAACAGGCTGGGGCCATCCAGCAAGTCCAGGCGGCAGGCCGGAATAAAGCGCAGGCCGGATTCCCTGGCTGCCGCGTGTGCCCGGACAATTCCCGCCAGGGTGTTTCGGTCGGTCAGGGCCAGGGCTTCGTACCCCAGCTGAATGGCCCGCTGCACCAATTCTTCCGGATGCGAACCTCCCCGCAGAAAGGAGAAGTTGGAGGTTACTTGCAATTCGCTGTAGGGAGTTGCTTGCATGATTTATTGGTATCAATAGGTTGAATAAATCGCTTGGGGTCAGGAAAAATAGCCGTGCAAAAACCATTGGGGTTCCCCTTTTCCGTAAAGTCCCAGCCGGAAAAGCCAGTACCTGCCCCCTTCCGTATCTTCCACACAGTAATAATCCCGGGGCGGCCCGGTTTGCAGCCACCATTCCTGCTCAATGCGCTCCGGTCCATCGGCGCGAGCCACGCGAACCAGCTTGCCCTTGTGCTTGAAATGCACCGGAGGATAATCGGGCAGGGGTACCATGACCGTAATGGGTTCGGGGACAGGCAGCAGGTGCAGGGGACGTACCAAATCGGGCCAGCCCGTATCGGGCTTTTCGTCAAAGGAAAGCGCAGGCCGCACCGAATGTTCCGGCCAATGCCGCTCCTGAGGCAGGAAGCGGTGCATGCGGCCCGAACCCAGTTTGGCCCCTATCCGGTCCAGCAGTTCTGCCACCGCAGCCGGATCCCCGGATCGGTGCCAGAGTTGCTCCTGTGGCAGCTGCACCTTTTCCACCAGCAATCCTTCCAGGCTAAATAACTCTATTCCCAAGGCCGGCTCCAGCAAGGGTATTTTCAGGGCAAAGAGCCGGAAAAGGTGCACCGGATTGTGGGAAGCCCGACCGGTGCCAATGGTGATTTCCACTGTTTTTCCGTCTACCCGCAGACCTTTGAATACCGCCTTGCGCAGCCCCTTCCCCTCCCTGCTCAGGCGCTGACAGAGGGTATCCAGCAACTTTTGGAGAGCGATTTCGATACCTTTGGCCGTGCGAATGGGCTCCAGGCAGGGCAGCTGCTCTTCGTAAGGAACCCGGGGCTGTACCGGTTGAAAGGCTTCCGCTTCCCTCCCCAGAGCCTGCCCCAACCGAAGCAGCAGCCCCTCCCCAAATCGCCTGCGCAAGGTAGCCGCAGGTAGGTCGATAAACTGCTGGATTTGCCGAAAACCTAGTTTTTCCAGCCCCTCCAGTATCCGCGATTCCAGGCGAAGAGCAGATGGAGGCAAGGGCAGCAAGGCTTCCCGCTGCCCTCCCACTTCGGCTATGCTGCCCTGCTCGCCGTACCGGGCCAGTGCCCAGGCCGCCCCAATGGTATCGGCGATGGCAGCCCGTACCCGGTAGCCTTTGCCTTCCAGGGCGGATACCAGGTCCCGCAGGTAGGCCGATTCGCCTCCCCAAAGATGTGGACAACCCGAAATATCCAGCATCAGTCCGGAAGGAGGATCGGCAGCGGGAATTGGGGTGTACCGCAGGCACCACTCGGCCAGCCGGTAGAGGAGCCGCTTTCCCCAACCGGGCCTGTCTGGAAAGACCCGGATATCCGGAAAAATGGCCCGGGCATCTGCCACGGCCCTTCCCGGACGAATGCCCCGTGCAAAGGCTTCCCGACTGCTAGCCTGCACGATGGCCCGACCCCGTTCATTGCCGGCCAATACGAAGGGCTTTCCCCGGAGTTCCGGATGTCGAATGGCCATCCGGTCCGTGGTCAGGTGACAAAACCAGAGGGATAGAAACCGCTTAGGCATACTTTCTGCTGTTTTGGGTAATTGCTTGCCGCTTCTCCTCCCGGAAAACTTCCTGAAAACCCTGCCCGTCCCATTGCAGCTGCCAGTCGCCCGGTCTTCCGTTTCGGACCTTCATCAAGCCTACCTTCCAGACAGGAAAGCCCAGTCCCGGCATGCCCGTCGGCATGGGTGTCGGAACCGGGGCCACCTTCCAGCGGGTGGCACAGGCCAGGGCATGCAGGCTACGGGGCTGATGGCGGTGCACGAAGCCGGTGACACGGCTCCGCTCTACTGCCAATTGCAGGCGCTGGGATTCGGAGAAACCCAACTCCCTGATTTCCCCGACCACCGCTACCAGGGCTTCGCAACTGAGGGCCTGCTCCAGCGTCCACAGCAGGTCTTTTTCCCTGGGTACGTTCACAAACACCACCCGTTCGGGGGCTACCCCAAAACGCTTCAGGGCGGGAGGAAAGACCTGTGGCCGGGTGCCCAGCCAAAGGCAAAATCCGCCTTTTTGCAGGAGCATGCCCAGAAGCACGGCCAAAAAGCCCTGGGTGGAAGCCGCCTCGGATGGGGTACGACTGATAAATTCGTGGTTGGCGGCCAGGGGAAATACGCCGCCCGGGAAGGCCGCATGCAAGGGACCCAGCTGCAGCCTGGAATCCGGTTGCTGCCCTTTTGCGGGAAGGTATCCTTCCAGGGCCATGATTTCCTGCTTTAACGCCTGCAGCCGGTCCATTTTATCACTATTTCCTTTCATCGTTTTCACAGAATGCCTATATTTGACACGATTCGTATCAAATCGTTGACTCTAATACTACCAAACTTCGATGAAAAAGTCAAAAAACTTTTTTCCGGGTAACCTGAAATTTCTCCGGGAGCGGAAGGGCTTGACCCAGCAAGGGCTGGCGGCCGAACTGGCACTTACCCGTTCCAAACTCAATGCCTTGGAATCCGGGCAGACCAAGGCACCCTCCCCGGAGGATTTTCTGGGCATTTCCAGTTATTTCGGTATCAGCATTGACAGCCTGATACGGGTAGACCTGCGCACCTTGGGAGAGCTGAAATTGCGGGATCTGGAAGCGGGTAACGACGTGTACATGCGGGGCGGCAACCTGCGGGTTTTGGCCATCAGCGTGGACAAGGGCAACCAGGAAAACGTGGAATACGTGCCCATCAAAGCCAAATCGGGCTACCTTTCCGGGTACAACGACCCCGAGTTTATTGCCTCCCTGCCCCGGTTTTCCCTACCCAACCTTCCCCGGCAGGGTACTTACCGGATATTTCCTACTGTGGGGGATTCCATGTTGCCCATTCCGGGAGGAAGCGACATCATCACGAGGTACCAGGATGACTGGACAGCCCTAAAGCCGGATAGCCCCTGCGTGGTGATCCTGAGTGGGCAACAGGATTTTGTGTTTAAGTTGGTGACCGTACAGGCCGTAGGGCAGCTGCTGCTTCGCTCGCTGAATCCGATCTTTGAACCCTATACCGTGCCTGTGGGCGAGGTAGCGGAGATCTGGAAATTCCATGCCTACACCAGCAAAGAAATCCCCGAACCCGAAACCGACCTGCAGCAACTGGTCCGGGCGGTTCGGGAAATGCAGCTGGAGCTGAAGGGAAGGAAGGGGTAGGGATTCAGGGAAAAGGAAATTAGCCTGGTGAATTAAGATAAAATCAAGGAGATACGTCGAAAAATGAACCAAAAATACCCCGATCCGGGTATTTTTTTGGATGAATTCTTTTCTACATTTGGAAATGCCTAATCGTTTTCTGAGCGCTTTGCCTTCTTTCTGATTTCTTCCAGTCTTTTGGCAAACTCTTCCCGGGTTAGTGGTTGTGCATACTTTAGCCTTCTGGCCAATTCAGCTTCGGGATCTTTGGCGAAAGGGTTTTGAGGATTCTTGGGATTCATAAACGAAAGATACAAATGAAAAATTACTTTCCACAAAAAAAGTGCTTACTTTCGGATTTGGTAGCTTTTCGGGCAAAAAGTGAGGTGATTACTTCACCAGCTGAAAATAGGTATAAAATAGGATTCATATCAATTGAGAATCGAATAGCCATAAAAACTGGAAATTCATCAGCAAATTGTGTAATTTCTGTTACAACCGTATCCGGATCTACAAATATTTCTTCCAGCTCTTTGATAGACCTAATTCCATGGTTATGTAACTGGGTCATCGAAAGGTTTGAAGAATGGTCGAAGGCAAAATTTAAGTCCATTTCATTTCAGATGATAGATAGCGCTTTAAATCAAGATCGGATTCGAACCGATAACTACAGCATCGATCGTTTTATTCTACCTTTTGAACTACTGATATATTCAACCCTTTTTTTAGTGGAAACGGCACAAATCAAATTTGAATCTTAATTTCAATCTTTCTTTTTGAATAGAACAAAGCGTGTTTAAAACTAAAAACAATAAGTCTACAAATCAAAATTAATCTTATAAAAATAAATACTTATTTTAGCTTTATCAAGTAACAACATAAGATGATAACCAGCCTTTACAAATTCGCAGAACTTCTAAAAAATAAACCAGACTTACAAACTTACTATACTCCTGCGGAGAACCCGTTCGAAGGAAGAGAGTCAAATGGAAAAGTATTTGTTGGAATCATTGAGGACCAAGATTTTAAAGGATTTGAACTGGAAGACTTTAACCCTAATTTTATAAATAAATATTTGTACAGAAGGCCGGCCGGTGCCAGAGGCACCAACACTGTCCCTACTTTGGTTATAAACAAACAAGACCCTACAAAGACTTTTGGTAAAATAAAGCAGAGTTTTACCAATCTTAAACCACAAATAATTGAAGACAGCCAAATAGAAAAAATTGAAACTTCCTTTTTAAGCCAAGATTTTAACTCTGAATATAGCTTTTTGGTAACCTTCAAAATTGACGGTGTCTATTTTGGGGACAAAAAGGATTTGGTTGCCAAATTTAATAGCGAAGCTTACACAAAATACTTCAAAAAAAATTATGGTAACTCCAAAAAGAAAGCTAAACTTTGCGCACTAACAGGAAAAACTGCCACAGTCTATGGCTTCGTAGACACTTTAGGATTTACAGTTGATGCAGACTCATTCAGACGAAATGGATTTGATGCTTCAAATTCTTACAAAATGTTCCCAGTTTCTGAATTGGCCATACCAACCCTAGAGGGGGCAAGAGGAATTTTAATGAATAAATTAGCAGCTAATTTTTTTGGCCAATTTAAATATGCTATTATTCCCCATTTTGTCTTTTTGGATGATCAGGAAATTGGAAAAATAGTAGCACATACATTCCTACAAAAGGCAGCATTTAATACAGACTCAAAAGATTCAGGGACGGAAGCTTTCATCAATGATTCCGAAAGTTTACTTAAAGAAATAATTGGAGATAAAACACTTAACAGCTCAGATATTCTCTATGCAATTTTATTTTTTGAGCAACAACAAGCTCAGTTTAAAATTCACCTTGAAATAACTGATGTCCTCCCATCCAGAATCAAAAAAGTGATAGATTCTAAACAAGAAGCTGAAAACAGGTACAAATGGCTGACGACCTACCAAACCAAAGATGGTAATATTGTCACACAAAGAATCACTCTCTTCAGATTAAAGGAATATTTCCAGACTGGGGAGAAAAATCTGCAACCAGCTTATTTCAAGCTTATCAGCAGCATTTTTACCGGCCAACCTTTCGATGACTCCAAATTATTGACGCTGATTTTAAACACTTGGAAATCTTCTTATAAGAAAAATTTCAATGCAGAAGAAAACCGATTTAATACTTCGGTAAAACATGCATTAGCAAATCTTCACTTTCTTCATTTATTAGGCTTATTTAAAAAACTAGAAACCATGCCAGAAGTCAAAGAACTACCTGAAAAACAAGATGCCTTTGGATTTATTGAGGGACACCCTACTTATTTTTCCAAGGAATATCTAAAAGGCTCCTTTTTATTCGGATGTCTAACGGCCAGATTACTATACAATCAACCAGGAAATGCCTTTATGAAAGAACTAAATGGGCTAAACATTGATAAAGAGTTGATAACAAAGAAATTTCCCAAACTTATTTCAAAACTACGCCAGTTTAGTAAAGAATTTCCGGATCTAGAAGCTGCAGCACAGCGGTATTTTGCTGTAAATGACAAAGCTACAAAAGAAGAAATTTCATTTGCATTTACGATGGGATTGGTCCTTCAAAAAGATTTTGACAAAAATAATAAAGCTATAAGCAACCTTAACTCTGATAAAAATGAATAATGTACAAAACAGAAGCGAATTAATTTTTCTCTATGACCTAAAATATGCAAACCCCAATGGGGATCCGATGGATTCAAATCGACCAAGAATCGATGAAGACTCCAACCATTGCTTGGTAACTGATGTAAGGCTAAAAAGAACAATCCGTGATTACTTTATGAATCATGGTTATGATGGTTCTGAAGGAAGCACAGGAGATATTTTCATAAGGGACGAAAATGGAAAACCTGTTACAGGAAAAAAAAGAGGAGATGCCTACAAAGATGCGAATGAATTCAAGTCAAAATTCATAGATGTTAGGCTTTTTGGAGGTGTGTCAGCAGTAGAAAAGAAGAAGTTTAATTTTACAGGACCGGTACAATTTGGAATGGGAAAATCATTGCACCCTGTCAAAGAAAATTTTATAAAAGGAACCGGGGCCTTTGCAACCAAAGAAGGGGCCGAACAAAGAACTTTTAGAGAGGAATATAATATCACTTATGGATTGATTGGATTCCACGGAATAATTAATGAAAATGCAGCAAAACATACCGATTTAAAGGAAAATGACATTGATGTTTTGTTGGAAGGTATTTGGAAAGGAACAAAAGATTTGATTTCAAGATCCAAAAAAGGACATATGCCAAGACTTTTAATAAAAATTGATTATCAGCCAGGATTTTATATTGGAGATTTATTGGAATCGCTATCTCTAGATATCAAAGGTGAGAAAGAGCCAATTCAGATAGAAGATGTTTCAGATTACATTGTCAACACAAATTCATTAAATTCCTTGCTGAAAAATTATGAAAATAAAATAATATCAATTTCTGTTGAAAAAGACGAAAGATTAGAGCTTTCTGAACCCATAATAAATGCTAACCTATTAAACCTCACCTGATATGGCAGATAATGCGATTGTTTTTGACATATGGGGGAAATTCGCTCATTTCAAAAAAATCTATGTCACTACCTCAGCTTTATCCTATTCAATTCCTTTCAAAACTTCAATATATGGCATTGTGAGTGCAATTCTGGGTCTTGAAAATTCAGACAATGCCTATTTACGTTATTTTCAAGAAGGTGAATGTCAGATTGGGATCCAGGTGATCAATCCCATTCGGCTTCAAAGAATCAACATAAATTTGTCCCCTTCCCCTGGACCTATCAAGGACAATAGAAAACCTACCTTGATGGAATTTGTAACTGACCCCCATTATAGAATTTATTTCCAGCATAGGGATGAATCAATAATGGCCAATTTGAAAAATTCTTTGCAAAAGAAACTAAGCGTTTTTACCCCTGTATTAGGGCTTGCTAATTGCTTGGCAAATTTTAGCTATATAGGAGAGGAAAAAATTAAAAGAGCAGATGGAGAAGAAGTTATTCATACTGTGATTCCAAAATTTGAATTGATTTCATTTGATCAGAATTATTGGACAGAAAACGCAATCCATATTCAAGAACAGGACATGTATCCCTTGGAAATGAATGATCAAAGAGAAGTAACTAAAAGATCCACTATTTTGTTCGATCTGAATGGAAAACCTATCAGGGTGGTATCAAAGAACCATTATAAAATGCATTTAAATGGTAATAATATTGGTCTAATGTTAATGTAATGAATCCATCTGAATTTATTTCTCATGATGACAGAACCCTGGCAGAGCATTTAGCAGGACTTAAAGAAGTGATTGACTTTTTGTTACTGGAGAAGGCCCAAAACTTGTATTCTGAAAGTGAACTCAAATCCCTTGTTTATCGACTTGTTAGTTATCATGACCTCGCTAAAGCTTCAATTTTCTTTCAATTATACCTCTCAAAAGCTCTCGTTTTAAAAGGCAAGGGACATGTAAAATATTCCATTAAACAATTACGCTTATTTTTAGATTCCAATTCACAAAAAATTAATGAATGGATAAATTCACCGGAGCTAAAAGAACATGCCCATTTTGGGGCTTGGGCCTTTTTAAGTACCATCGATATAAACCAGAGATACGGTTTGGATGCCATGCTTTCCATGAAAATCTTGAAAAGACATCATGGATATCTTAGGGATTTTGAATTGGCAACAATAAACCCTGCGAATCACAAAAGTAAATTTAAATGCATAGAGGAAAATATCGATTACAGTAAATTAAAGGACCTTTTGAATTCTATAGGTCTCCCTTTCGTAACACCAAATATCACCGAAATACTCGATGGATTTAAACTTTTAAAATTTAAAAAATTAGAAATTGAATTAGCGGAAAATGAGAATTCTGCATATTATTTTAAAACACTTTTTAGTTATTCCTTGCTTTTAAGTGCTGACAAAGGTGACGTTATGCTTAAGAATAAATATTTTGAAAGAACAAAAATCAGAAGTCAGATTATTGATCAATTTAAAAAATCAAAACTAACAGAAAGCTTCAAAATCAATGAATTGAGAGAAAAAGCTTACTCTACAGCTGTAGAAAATATTGAAAAATTTGGAGACCATAGTTTTTATTCCATAACCCTCCCTACTGGATTAGGAAAAACCTTCACTGCCTATAAAGCTGCGTTACTATTGAAAGAAAAATTTACTCCTCAATCAAGGATAGTTTATTGCCTTCCTTTTACATCCATTATCGATCAAAATGGAAACCTATTTAAAGAAATCCTAATCAATTCAGGCCTTCCTGAGGAATTAATTGGAATCCATCATCACCTTTCCGTACCGGAGAACAAAAACGAAAAAGAAATTGATTACCCTGAATGGGAGTACTTTATAGAAGGTTGGCAAAAAGAAATAACCATTTCAACCTTCGTTCAATTGTGGGAAAGCATATTTGCAAACCATAACAAAGAGCTAAGAAAATTCCACAACCTAGTTAACAGTATTATCATTTTGGACGAAGTTCAAGCTATTAAGCCTACGTTACTTCCAGCATTGGAATTTGTGATGGAATCAATGGCAAAATTTTTTAACACTAAGTTTATTTTAGTTACTGCAACTCAACCCATGATAATACCCAATAAAATCAAAGAGCTATGCCAGTTTGAATCTAAAGATTATTTTTTCCAAAAATTAAATAGAACACTTCTTGACAAATCTTTATTATCGAGGAGAAATATCTCAGAAAAGGAATTAGCAGAAGCTGTTTATAATGAATTTATAAAAAGACCTATATCTATTCTTGTCATTTGCAATACAATCCGCTACTCTCAAAACATTTTTGAAGAGCTTTCAATAAAACTCGAAAAAGGAGTATTGTATTACCTTTCTGCTTCTTTAATCCCTTATTCAAGAGAAGTCTTACTGAAAGATTACATTTCTCCTCTTTTGAAAAAAGGCAAGCCGATAATATTAATCTCTACCCAAGTAATCGAAGCAGGGGTTGATGTAGATTTTGATTTGGTGTTTCGGGACTTTGCTCCACTTTCCTCCATCAATCAAGCTGCTGGTAGATGTAATAGGAATTCAACTAATGATATTTCGAAAGTAAAATTATTCAGAAGCGGTAAAGAAAAAATTTATGACCCTACACTTTTGTCTGTCACTGAAAAAACTCTGGACAAGTACAGCATAGAAATACCCGAAAACCAGTATTTTGAACTAAACACAGAATATTTTAATGGCATAAAAAGTAAGGTTCAAGACGATTCATATACCAGTAAAAAACTAATTAAGTCAATATTATCCCTGAAATTTGAAGATGTTGGTAGTAACAAAGATTACAGGTTAATAGTAGAAAAATATAAATCCTTCAACTATTTCATTCCAATTAATTCAGTTGCATTGGTCCTTTGGGAAGAATATCAAAAATTGTTAACTCTTGATGATTATTTTGAGAGAAAGCAAAAAATAAAAATGCACTTCCCAAAAATGATGAAGTATATCATTAAAATCCCTGAATACATTAATCCTCCCTCTGAGGATGATAAAGAAAAATATTTGATTTACGACCAAAACTGGAACTCATTCTATGACAAAATATTTGGCTACAAAAAACCTGAAGCTGAAAGCCCAGTTGAAATTTTCTGATTGCCCATAAAAACACCATGAAATTACCTTAAATAAACAATAACGACTGCACAAAAAGAAAAATAGCCTAAACTATATTTTTAACAAAAATAAATAACAATAATCGTCCACTGTACCCCATATACACCCAAAAATTTTCAAATTAAATTCAACCGCATGACTCAAACCCTCACCACCACCATTCGATTTCCAGAGATATCGCTGGCTACCAGGGATGCCCATAAGTTGCGGGGTTATTTTGGAGATTATTTCAAAGAACATTCCCCACTGCTGCACAATCATTACGAAGACGGTAGCAGCCGGTACCGGTATCCACTGGTCCAATACAAGGTAATTGACCAGGTACCCACCCTGTTGGGTGTCAATGATGGCGCAGAATTGCTTACTTCACTCTTTTTAAAAATTAGCCAACTGGATATAGGTGGCGAAATTTACCCTGTACACAGCAAAAACATCGCGCAACAACATACGCAGGTGGGTGTGGTAGATGAACTTAATAACTATCGTTTTTCCAATTATTGGATGGCACTCAATACGGATAATTTTAAGAAGTATGTCAAAATCAATGAAGAAGAAAAATGTCAGTTGCTTAACCAGGTATTGAGAAATAACTTGCTTAGTTTTCTTAAGGGTGTAGGGATATGGGTAGAAAAAAAAATAATGGCTCGTGGAAATTTTCGGGAAAGGACCAGTAAGTTTAAAGACCAGAAAATGATGGTTTTCGAAGGTGATTTTGTCAGCAACGTCGCACTACCTGAGCTTGTCGGCCTGGGAAAGTCTGTTGCCAGAGGATTCGGAGCCATCAAAAAAGTACCCTGATACGCTCATGCAGATTTTTATTAATACATACGGCACCTATCTTCATGTCAAAGACGATATGTTTGAAATCCGGGTGAGAGAGTCCAAACAAGAAAAGTTTAAGACCAACCACATTGCGGCCCACAAGATCACTTCTTTTGTGGTGAGTAAGGGAGCAGCTATTACCACAGATGCCATAGCACTTGCATTGAAACACAATATTGATATTGTGGTGGTAGAAAATAACGGGCATCCCATGGGACGGTTTTGGCACAGTAAATTGGGCAGCACTACCAGGATCAGAAAGCAACAACTGGAAGCCAGCCTCAACAAAGTTGGCCTGGAATGGGTAAAAGGTTGGATTAGTGAAAAGCTGGAGAACCAATCGGAATACCTGCTGAACCTGGCCAAGCACCGGGAAAAGTTACGGTTGAACCTTGAAGAAAAGGCCAAAAAAATTCAAGAATACAAAAAACGGGTGCAAGAATTGGAAGGGAATAACGTACCAGAAGTAGCGGATATGCTTCGGGCAATGGAAGGGAATGCCGGTAGGGTCTATTTTGAAGGATTGGGTATTGCATTGCCTAAGGAATACAAATTCGATGGCAGGAGTTTTCGTCCCGCAAAGGATCCCTTCAATGCCATGCTGAATTATGCTTATGGAATTTTGTACAGTAGAGTAGAGCGGGCCTTGATGCTGGCAGGATTGGATCCTTATGTGGGATTCATGCACCGGGATGATTACAACATGAAAAGTCTGGTTTATGACTTTATCGAACCCTATCGGATCCATGCCGAGCGTTGCGTTTTTGGGCTTTTTTCAACCAAAAAGATAAACAAAGCCTATTTCGATGAAATAATGGGAGGGATTTCCCTTAACCCGGAGGGTAAGCCCATCTTGGTGGAACAATTCGTCAAGTACCTGGACCAGGACCATATTCGTTGTATGGGCAGGAATCAAAGTCGAGCCAATGCCATGCAAATGGATGCGCATAAATTTGCCAATACCTTAATCGGAAAAGTATGATCGTGTGGGTAATGTATGATATCAAAAAAGACAGATCCAGAACCAAAATAGCAAAAATGTGTCAACAAGCCGGGCTTTACCGGGTGCAGTATTCCGTATTTTTGGGTACCCTGGACAAAAACCAGTTTGATTCATTGCATCTGCAATTGGAAGAAATGATTGATGTAGAAAAGGACTCACTGTATATTTTCCCAATGTCCAAAGACGAATTACAGCAGACTGTACTCTTGGGACAAGCGTTTGACAAGGATTTTGTAACAGACGAGGTAAGGTCACTGTTTTTTTAATTGGTATGATTTCATTGACTCCTTCCCATATCATTGAGTACCTGTTCTGTCCCCGGTTTACCTATTTTGAGTATGTTCTTGGTATTCCCCAGTATGAGGATAAGCATTTCAAAGTGATCAAAGGCCGTGAAATCCACGATCGTAAACTGGAAAGAAACAAAGATTATTTGCGGAAAAAGATTGGTGTGGTAGATAAGTGGTTGGATCAGTACCTGACCAATAAAGGACTCAGAGGAAAGGTCGATGAAGTCCTTCTCTTGGATAATGGAAGCATGGCACCGCTAGATTACAAATTTGCTGAATACAAGGATCGGATATATGATACGTATAGGCAACAATTGATTTGCTATGCAATTTTAATTGAGGAAAATTTTGGAAAACAGGTGCATAAGGGTTTCCTGGTATATACGAGGAGTAAAAACAGGTTGGTCGAAGTGGAAATAAGCGAAAAGGATAAAACGGTCGTAAAAGATTCTATCAATAAAATTCGGGATATCATGGAACAAAACCATTACCCAAAGGCTACCAAATACAAGAGAAGATGCTTAACTTGCACTTATAGAAACATTTGTATCAAATGATCCGCCTGGTAATTTATTTTGGTAATGCAACAGATAAGGCTTATATAATTGAACATCAATAAGATAGGTCAACGGAAAATTAAGAAATCACCTATGAAAACGGTCTTTGACATCTTAGAAAAGGGAAAAGTAACACATCAAAAAAACACCTATACAATTGATTGTGAGTTAGTTATGCTATGGCACGACTTCCCACAGCAAATCCAGCACAATAAGGATTGAAACCACGGCTGTTCAGGTACTTGTACTCGGAGTACCTCGCTTCCCACAGCAAATCCAGCACAATAAGGATTGAAACTTTTCATGTATGGAAATAAACCCACAATCTTCTAAACTTCCCACAGCAAATCCAGCACAATAAGGATTGAAACACAAGTGTGCTGCAT
>NZ_FNZH01000017.1:0-14291 GCF_900109255.1 Cyclobacterium xiamenense
GTACGAACGATTGAGGTATTGTGCCAGGCGGATTCCGGCATCCACATCGGTTCCGAGTGCAATGTCCAGTAGGGCCACTTCCGGTTGCTGGTGCAACACGATTTCCAGTGCCTCCTGGTAGGTTTCGGCCGGCCCAAGGATTTCGTGGGGATCCTCGGCAAAGTGTTCGCTTATGGAAAGCGCAATTTCTTCCCCAATGGAGGGATTGTCTTCTACGATGAGGATTTTCATACGTCTGTTTGGGTGGGTTTTGTTTCGATTTTGAAGCGAAGGCAATGGTGAATTCCCGCATCGCTTTCGGTGGTTAGTGTTGCGTCGAGGTCACGGGCAAACTTTTCGATCAACTCGGTTCCGGTACCCCTCCTTTGCTGATTCTCCGTCAAGCCGGATCCGTTATCCCGGTAGTGCAGCGTAAGAACCTGGTTTTCCTCCTGGAGTTGAATGGAGATCTGGGGATTTTGGGTATTTGCAAACGCAAATTTGCTACTATTTCGCAGCCATTCGTCCAGAAGAATTCCCAAGCTCAGGATTTGATTGACCGGAAGTACAATGTCTTCCCTGCAGTCCAGAGTAAGTTGTGTCGTACTTTTTTCCAATCGGAATAGTTCCCGGTGAAGGTCCAGCAGTCCGGTAAGGTATTCAGCCAATGGCACCTCGAGTTCGTCCTCCACGTCGTACAGATGCCGTTCCAGGGAGGCCGCCGTTTGCAGGATACGTCCTGCCAGTACCAGTTCCGACTTGGTACCGGAGTCGGTGGCTTTCCTTCGGATGGTATGGATCACGGTTTGAATCTTGGCCAGGCTATTGCTAGTGCGGTGCCGAATTTCGGTCTTTTGCATCTTAATTATGGAATTTTGTTCGCGAATCAGTTTCGATTGCTGTTTTTGGGTGTTGAGGTTCCGGTAGGTAACGACCGAAAAGAGGGTAAGCAATACCCCCACGACACCGAGCAGCAGACTGGTGGTTTGGAATTGGGCGGACTTGATTTCGAATAAATTGGCTTGTTGGGCGACTTGTTCTTTCTCAAACTCTTTTTCCCGCAGTAAATACATGTTTCCAAGCTCTTGTACCTGGATTTTTTCATTCATAAACAAATCGGTTTTCAGGCTGTCCCAAATCTTATAGGTTTGAAGTGCCCGGTCATAGCGATGGGTGATTTCGTACAGCTGCACGCGTAAGGCGGCGTTTTTGATGGCCAGTTCTTTGGTTTGGATCTCCCGGATAATTTGCGCAGCTGAATCCAAATATTCTTCACTGCGGGAGTAGTCGCCCTTTTTTAGCCAGTAGTCGGCAAAATTGTTATAGCTGATTACCATCGACTCCGGTTCATTTAATTGGCGATGGATGGAATAGGCCTCCTGTAAATACGCATAGGCGGAATCCAAAAGTGCCAGATCCAGGAAAATTTCTCCCAAATTATTGAAGGTGGAGGAAATGTCCCGCAAGTCACCCAAGGTTTTCTTTTGTTCAAGTGCCAGTTCATTGTAGTAAATACAGGAATCGAACTCGCTTTTTTGTTGAAAATTGATCGCCATGTTATTGTATACATAGGCCACACCCTCCTGGTCACCAATAGCGTTGTAAAGCGCTAGCGCCTGTCGCAGGTAATTCATGGACACATCGGGCGCATTGTTTTGCTGGTACAGCACACCGATAGAGTTATTTAAATTGGCCACTATTTTCTTATCAGAAACGTTCTTTGCCAATTCCAGGGTTGCCAAATACTGATCGAGGGCGACGGCATGGAGGCCCATTCGCTGGAAATTGAGTCCGATGCTTCTGGAGAAAGCGACCATCAGGCTGGAATCCCGGAGTCCTTCTGCATAAGCGTAGGCAAGTTTGTAGGCAGCAATACTGGCCTCGTATTCCCCGGTAAGGTTTAGTATGTATCCCCTGTCGCCATAGATTCTTCGGATGCGGTTGGAATCGCCCAGGTAAAGGGCTTGATCTAGCGCCAGATCCAATGTACGGTTAGCGGAATCAAGGGCATACGCATCAATTTGCCGGCGAACCTTCTCCAGCATACTATCCAACTCACTTCGATCGGGTAGCTGCTGCCAGGCAGAAAAAATTACCAGGGCAAGGGCAAGTACTACATACCGGGAAACGGGATGTGTTGGAAAATGGAATTTCATGGCGGTTGGTGGGTTATTTAAAAAACAATGTCAGGTATAGTGTTTTGGAAAACAACTATTTAAAGATGGGTTTTTTGTGTAAAAAATAAAAGGAAATGCGGTATAAATTCAGTTTTCTAAAATCATTTTAGCAATAGTTAGTTGATAAGTTGGGTAAAGGAAAAGGAGCTCACGAGTCAATTCTCCACCTTCACGAATTTATTTCTCAGCTTCGCGAAGTTTATACCAGTCATTTATTTTTGCCTGCGTATCTTTAACTAACGATTGAATTTGGTGTGGTGGTTTATTAGGTGTTCATTGAAAGGCTGGCATAAAAAAAAACCTGCAAGAAGTGTTGCAGGCTTTTTAGCATCGAAATTAAAACGGTTGTTGTTCAATCCGGTAGTACGGTGTAGGGACTAATTCGTGTTTAGCTTCCACCACCATTCGCTGGGTCGTCATTTGACTTGCCCCCACCTCCCGTTATTAGTTCGGTATCAGGATTTTCTCTTGGAAAACCCTCTTTGTCATCAATACCAATGAAGTCGCACGAAGCAACTAGTAACATAGGTGCAATTATCAACACCTTCCATTTGATTTTAGTCTTCATAACTTTTTAGGTTTTTAATTGAAGTTTGATTCAAATGGACCCGAGTGGGTTGACAAGAATTAGGAAGGGTCCGATTCCTATTTCCTGTCATTTCCCATAGCATCTGCGCCGATACGTTTTTAAATGGTTTGTAAACTCTGATCAGTTTTTTACGGCGTACGAAAAAATAACCAAATAGAAATATAATTTGGTTCCTGTCATAAATAACAGTATAAAAAATAATAAAAAGAAAATAATAAAAAATAATATATAGTAAAATTTTCTTTTATTAAACTATGTGCGCTTCAAAAAATTCACGCATATTGCCGGGGCCAGTAATTTTTTTTCCAGTGTAAAAATTTTTCAACAACAGAATCGGTTTTAAAAAAATAATTCAGTATTTTAAAAATAATTGCTGAATTATTCTTTATCAGGTGTAGTCTTGTTTTCAAATCGAATCCACACTCCTCATCTATGGCAGCGCTACAATACCTTAATTATGCTAGAAATCACCCATACTTAAAGGAATTAGTCAATGATGAAGAAAGACGATATGAGCCATTTTATAGGTTGGGCGAACGTGTAAAGGATAAAGTAGTGGAACTTCTTCGGATAAGGGGAAGCGGAGAAAATGAGCTATCCGAATACATTCCTTTTTTAAACAATGATCCGGGGGAGGTCAAACAAAATCATCAGACAAATTTAAAAATATTGGGGTGGCCGGATGATCAATGGCCTTTTGCGGAAGATAGCACAATACTGCGTTCGTTTTGGTATTGTTACGCTAAATTTAAATACGACGGTAAGTTTCGTTATAATAGTTTCGTAAAGTTGGATATACTTGATCTTTTAAGCCAGTTTGTTGGCTTAAGGGACTTTGAAGAGTTTGTTCGGGTCGAGTTTTCTTGTCCCGATGGGTTGGTTATAGCACTTGTGAACAACACAACTATCAAAGACGATCAAATAAAGGATAATCTTAAATTGTTACTTCTCAACTTGATTGAAAATGAAAACTTACCAATTTCGGGTAACATCAATGGCGCAGGTGGACAGCGAATTCCCAGCGCAAATACTTTTTCCGAAGCGAAGGAAATTGCAATCGAAGACAAAGCAGATTTGGTAATCTTTGTTAATGGAACCGCAGGAGATTTCGTCTCGTTGAATTGCCATGCCTTTAATGAGGTTTGGGCGCAATATCATGGAAGCTGGGAAAAAAAAATCAAGATTCACGAAATAATAAACGACGAAGATAAAGTACTACAAAAAAAAATACAGCATACCCTATACTGGTGCCTTTCTCACCTTTATTTTTTTAAAAGGAGATTACAGCTTAGCTGTGATTACCTGACAAAAGCAAAGCGACTAAAGTTGGATACGATAGAAGTTCCTTTTCGCTTGGGAGTACTACAGGACTTGCTGGAGAAACCAAACATAGCTAAAACCGAATATTTAAGACTATTAACTCAAATCGGGGTAGAGGACGCAGCTATTCAATTAAAACACCTGATCGAAACAAATGAAAATCAACCAACAAATAATGGTAATTACATCAAAATTGAAGGTAATATGATCAAATTAGATGATATTTATATCGGACTTTCTGTAGATCATGTGGAAAAAAATATGATGTATTTTGAAATCGTCAGAACAAAGCTTTTTAGCCTTCTTCGGGAAAAACTACCCCGGGATGCGTATGAAAGAACATTGAACAAGATTACAAAAAATTCTAAATTAGATGGCTTGGCGGAAAAATACAAACCTATGTTCGGAGAAGCATTTTTTGAGATGGGAATGGTATTGATTGAAAAATTTCAAAAGGGAGAAGATGTGGATTTAGATGATATTTGCAACTGTTTCGAAAAGGCAGTTTCAGTTTGTACCAAGGAGCGTATTCATACGTACTGTTTTGAATTTTTCGGGAAATTCGATTATTTGCAAAAAATTAAAAATGTAATTCTAGAAAATCACCAAAACCGATCGAATATTCTTGGTATTTATTCATTATAAATGGCGAGGTAGAAGCCAATAAACATCGCGTGGTAAAAGAAATGCGATAGGTGTCGAGAGTATTATCCAGGGAACCGCGCACTCACCTCCCCAACCACTCCTTAAACTCCGCCGTTTTTTCCGAGCTGCTGATGCATTCCTTGGCGCAGGGGGGCTGCAGGTCCAGTTTGATCCGGCTGCGGGAGTAGGCATGCATCTGCCGGATGGCGGCTACCTGTACCACAAAACTTCGGTTGACCCGGAAAAACACCTCTGGGTCCAGCCCCTCCGCTAGCTGATCCAGCGTCTCGTCCAGCACGAATTTGCTGCCCGATCGGTCGACCAGGTATACGGCCTTGTTTTCGGCAAAAAAATAGGCCACCTCTGCGATTCCAATGGACTTGATCGTGTTTCCATAGGCCAACAAAAAACGTTTCCGGTAGGGCGTTTCTCCCTTTCGGAGTTGGGCCAGCAGCGCATCCAGGGACGCTACCTGCGTCCCGGAAGCCTGTATGGATTTTAATTTTTGCAAGCTGGCTGACAGGGCGTCCTGCCCGATGGGCTTTAGCAGGTAGGCGATGCCATTGACCTGAAATGCCCGCAGGGCGTATTCATCGTAGGCGGTGGTAAAGATGACCGGGCAGCTTACCTCCACCTGCTCAAAAATTTCAAAGCCGGAGCCATCGGCCAGGTGAATGTCCAGAAAAATCAGGTCGGGTTGGTTGTTTTTGAGAAAAGCTACTGCGGCACTTACCGAATCGACCTTAGCCTGCACCCGTATTTCCGGAGCGATCTGTTGCAGCATTCGCTCCAGGCGGTCTGCCGCCAGCTTTTCGTCTTCTACAAGTAAGGTGGTGTACATGCTTGCTTAATCGGTTTCAGGGATCAGGGGAATTTCGGCACAAAAATACCCCCCTTGTTCGTAAAATTTAGCTTCTTTGTTAGCTACCAATTGCAGCCGTTGGGCGATGTTTTTCAGGCCGGTCTGTGTGGACGGGGCGGGATGGCTCCGTACCTGCAGGTTGTTCCTGACCAGCAAGGTATCTTCGATTAGTTCCAGGCGGACGACCAAGGGCTTTTCCTGTAATATCCGGTTGTGCTTGATGGCATTTTCTACCAGGTTTTGCACAATTAGGGGCGGAATGTGGTAGCGGTCCACCTGCGCATCCAGGCGGTTTTCGAAGATCAGGTGGTTGCCAAACCGGATTTTTTGCAGGTAGATATAGGATTCCACAAAGTCCATCTCCTCCCGAAGCCTGACAAAGTTTTTGCCGTTCACTTCCAATACGTAGCGGTAGATATCGGCAAATTCCTGCACAAATTGTTCCGCTTTTTCCGGATCTACCGGAATCAGGGAGGCCAGGGTGTTTAGGCTGTTAAATAGGAAATGGGGATTCACCTGGTTTTTGAGGCTTTCAAATTGCAGGCGGGCTTCCGTTTTTTTCAGCCGCTCACTTTCCAGCAGGGAGGATTTCCATAGCTCGAAGTAAAACACGGTTTCGTAGACGATGGCAATGATGGCGGTAATAAACAGCCCCATTCCTAGTATTTGGAGGTGGAAGTTTGCTTCGTAGGGGATCCAACCAATCCCGTGCAGCAAGAAGATCACCAGGCTGCCGGCAAGGACGGTGTACCCAACGGAAAGCACCGCCTGGGTGAGGATGCGCTGCCGGGTCTGCTGGATTCGCGGGTACCGTTTGCGAACCCAGCCGACCAGGCGAAAATTGCCTTCCCAAAACGCAAAGGTAAAGACACCGTTGACCAGCAACTCCTGCCAAAAGGGGGCGATGGGCTGCACCACCGTGAGCAGGAGGGACAGTCCGAGCATCAACAGGTACCGGTCAAAAGGGGCCTTTATCTTCATGTTTCGGTTGTTATGGGTGACAAGATACGCAAAGCACTTAGTTTATGCCTAAAAAGTCAACCGGTACTGCGGAATCGGAAAGATGCCAAGCTGGTAACTGTTGACAATGGACTGGGATATCGGATTGTAGGTCTGCCGAAACAGGTTTTGGTGGTTGGTGAGATTTTGTATGTCCAGTGACCATTCGTGGGTCAGGTTTTTCTTGTTTACCCGGTACACGGCCTTGAGATCGGTGCGGAAATAGTCCGGGTTTTTGACCGAAAAGGCCCGCTCTTCCTGATAGACGGCCTGGTTTTCCAGGATGCTGCGTTCCAAATCGATGGGCGTACGATACTGACCACCCGCATAGGTTAGTTTTATATCCAGGGCAAAGGTGCGGTTTGGCCCCCCGATTTCCCATTCTTTTCCAAACAGACCGTTCACTACGTACCGACTGTTAAAGGCCGTATTTCTCCAGACGCCATCGCTCCCCCGATACTGGGAATCAAATAGGGAGGCCGTGGCGAGAAAATAGGATCCTTCGGTAAATTGTTTTTCCAGGGTGAGTTCCAAGCCGTAATTGCGACCCCGGCCCCGATTGGTCAGGCTGTCCACATTCGGCAAACCAAAATCGGCGCCGGCATTGAGCAGGGAGAAGCTACTCGGAGCCATTTCTACCGGTACATCGTATACGTGTTGGTAGTAGATTTCGGACTTCAGGTGCACATCCGGGCTGAATTGATGCCGGAAGCCAGCCACCAGGTGGTGGGATTTGCTGAAATCCAGCCCTTTATTCGTTTGCAGGCTTTGCTCGTTCGGGCCTTCAGACTCGAGGAAATAGGTGGGAATGGGCTGCAATTGGCTGTGCAGGCCGTAGCCAAAACTGAAGGTATTGCGGTCATTTTGTTCAAAAGACAGACCGAACCGTGGTTCCAGCTGCCGGGCATCGTTCAACACAAAATACTGGTAGTGGAGGCCGATGTTGGCGCTGAGGCGTTGGTCCAGCCGGTGTTGCCATTGCAGGTGGGATTGGAACAAGCCGGAAGAGCCGGATGCATTGCGTAAGTCGCGGAAGCGGTCTTCCGCTGCCTGATACAGACTATCCCGCAGGTTGAATTGCAGGTGATCGTAATTCATACCGGCGCGAAAATTGTTCCGGCTGTCTACCTTGCGGTAAAGCTCGTATTGTGCCCGGAACTTGTTTAATCCAAAATGGTTGCGAAAAAGGGGACTGGGTTCCCTGTTTTCCAAACTTAGGGAATCCACACGGTTTCCCGAAAAACTGTGATCCGCCGACAACGTCACTACGCCGTAGGTCTGCGTATCGTAATACTGCCGATGGGTCAATCCGACGACGCCCATTTTTGCCCGGTTGTAAATGTTTTGGGATAGCTCTGAGTATAGATCCGTGGTACTGCTGTCTGTTTCCGATCCAAGCAGGTCGATGTTGCTCTTTCCGCCAATCGCAAAAAGAGAGAATCGCCCCATTTTGCGGGTGGGAAGATCTACTTTCATGGAAAAGTCCTGGTAATAGGGTACTGCCGCTCCTGTGCCGGCCGAAAAACCAATCTCCTGCATCAATGCAAAGGTTGAATACCGGTAATTCAGTAGGTAGGATGCACCGTTAGCGCCACCCAACGGCCCTTCGGTCCCAAGTTCCAATCCATTGAATCCCATTTGCACCAGGTGCTCCCTGCGATAGGCATTGCCTTTACGAAGGTTAAGGTCGAAGACGCCGGCCGTGGCATTTCCATAGGCGGCAGGAAAAGCACCCGTGATAAAATCACTTTTATCCAGAAGGTTGCTGTTGAGGATGCTGACCGGACCTCCGGTAGTACCCATGGCCCCAAAATGGTTGGGGTTGGGAATGTCTACCCCTTCCAATCTCCACAAAACGCCGGTGGGGGAATTGCCCCGAATGACGATGTCGTTTCGGGAATCATTCGCGCCGCTTACCCCGGCGAAGTTTTGGGCCATGCGGGCGGGATCGTTTCGGCTGCCGGCAAAGCGCTGGGTGGCCTCCATGTCAAAACCCCTTGCCGAAACGGTGGCCATTTCATTCTGGGCTTGCCTGGAGTCTCCTCCGGCCTGCACCACCACGGTTTCCATCTGTTCCAGACTTTCCTCCAATTGAATGGTGAGGACTACTTCTTTTCCGCTGGTAATGGGGATTTCGCGAAGCGTGCTGGGTTCGTATCCCAGGAAACTTACCTGTATGCTGGCCCTTCCGGCAGGAACGGCGACTAAGGTAAACCTACCCTCCAGGTCGGTGGCTGTTCCAATCAGGGGGTCGGTACCCAGGATGCGTACCGAAGCTCCCGGCAACGGAGATTGGCTGACCAGGTCCAGAACGGTTCCCCGGACGGTTTGCGTGTAGGAGGGGTTGTCTTGTGCGGTCGCCCAGTGGGATAGACCTAGCAGGATTAGCAGAAGTAACGTTTTTTGTCGCATGTCGTTTCTCAAATAGGTTCGTTAGTAGGAGAGCAAAACAATACATCCAGCCGGAAAATGGAAAATCGGGCTGGACGGATTCGAATACGTTGGGGATGAATCCGTAAATTAACCGGATGAATTTCCGATGGCGAAAAAGAAGTACGTCCGTTCGCTGCGGGTAAACCACTACCAATTATGCACCAACTTCTTTTTATTGACTGGCTGGCAGTGGCCGATTATGCTTTTCTGGTCGTGCATACCGGCTTGATCCTTTTCAATGTAGGGGGCTGGCTGAGCCCCTTTACCCGAAAAGCACACCTGGTTTGCATTTCCCTGACCCTGGCTTCCTGGGTTTTCCTGGGAATCTGGTACGGATGGGGGTACTGCCCCTGCACGGACTGGCATTGGGAAATCCTCCGCCTCCGAGGCGTGGAGGGCTTACCCAATTCCTATATTAGTTACTTGCTGGAACGTATCCTGGGCTGGCAGCCTGCGGCCAAGTTGGTGGACGGTGCCACCCTTGGCCTTGCATTGGCGGCCTTTTTTCTATCCCTGTGGCTGAATATCCGAAGACCTTCCAGTGAGTAGAATAGTCGGCGAAAATAATAAAAGATAAATTTGTCCTTAATTAATTTTTCCGTAGCTTTGTTTTATATAAAAGATAATCAAATCCTAATACCTTTTAATTATGGAACAGCTAGCAGTGGAAAAAGTAGGAGACATTGTCGCAAGGGATTTCAGAACGGCGAAAATTTTCACGGAATACGGCATTGACTTTTGTTGCGGAGGTGGCGTCAGCGTTACCGAGGCTTGTCGGAAAAAAGGGATAAATGCAGCGGATCTCGTCATCAAACTTGGGGGATTGGAAAACAGTTCGAAGGACCCGCGCTACGCCCAAATGAGTTCCGTTGAGTTGATCGCACACATTGTGAACACCCATCACCGGTACGTGGAAGAAAGCCTGCCCTCCCTGAAATGCTACCTGGATAAACTTGAGAAAGTACATGGGGAGCGTCATCCGGAGTTGGCAGAAATCAACCGGTTATTTTCCGGAGCAGCGGATGCCCTGACCGTGCACATGAAGAAAGAAGAACTGATCCTTTTTCCCTACATAGAGGCCATGGAAAAAGCCCGAAGCGAAGGGATTGCACCTCCGGATCCTCATTTTGGACACATCGAAAACCCCATTCGCATGACGGAAGACGATCATGCGGCCGAAGGAGCCCGTTTTTCCCGACTTTCGGAACTTAGTCAGGGGTACAATCCGCCGGCCGATGCTTGCCAGACCTATAAGGTAGCATTTGCCATGTTGGAGGAGTTTGAAAAAGACCTGCACGTGCACATTCATTTGGAAAACAACCTGTTGTTTCCCGCTGCCCGTGTTCTGCACGAGGGGATACAAAAAACGGAAGCAGGATCCCGTTAAAACAACCATTCGCTACAGAAAAAGTCCGGATAGTCCCGGTCTTTTTCCTTGTTTGCCCGGAATTCCTGTTGGTTTTTTCAGGGATTTTTGAAATTTTGTTTTAGTTTTAATTTCAAACCGGTACGGGGGCCCAGGCACTTGGGCCGGTTTGAAATTTCCAACTTTATTGGTGGGCATGCACCGGCGGTTTTTAGCGGTTGTTTGCTCACAAAAACAGCGTATGGGTCAACAACAAAAAATTGTGGTGGTGGGGAGTTCGAATACCGATATGGTCGTTCGCGTGAAGCGGTTTCCGGTACCGGGTGAAACCGTTCACGGAGAAGAATTCAGCATTCATCCCGGTGGGAAAGGCGCCAATCAGGCCATTGCAGCAGTGAGACTGGGCGGAGAGGTGGCCTTTGTGGCCAGATTGGGAAACGATGCCTTCGGTCACCAAACATTGGAAAACTTCAAAAACGAGGGCTTGGATATTCAGGCAGTGGCGCTGGACGAGCAATTGCCCTCCGGGGTGGCCCAGATTATGGTGGACGCTTCGGGCGAAAACACCATTGTCGTGGCCAGTGGGGCAAATCAGGGGCTCTTGCCCCAACAGCTGGAAGCCCATGCAGGGCTGCTGGAAGAAGCAGCGTTTATTTTGACGCAGTTAGAAACCCCCATGGAAACAATCGTTTACCTGGCGAATACCTACGGGGGAAAGGGCAAAAAGCTGATCCTGAACCCGGCCCCTGCCTGCGAATTGCCCGAAGCAATCTATAAAAATTTATACGCCATTGTCCCCAACGAGGAAGAGACCAAATTTCTTACCGGGATACGCGTTACGAACGAAGCGACGGCCGTACATGCCGCTGCCCATTTTCATCAAAAAGGCGTACAGGTGGTGGTCATTACCCTGGGGGCCGCGGGTGCCTTTCTTTCCACTCCCGACTATACCGGTAGCCTGGCCTCACCGGAGGTAATCCCGGTAGACAGCACGGCTGCGGGCGATACCTTTATCGGCGCAGTAGCTGCCGGACTGAGTGCTGGGATGGATTGGGTGGAGGCGGTTACTTTTGCCAACCGGGCAGCTGCCCTATCCGTGACAAAAAAAGGAGCCCAGCCCTCCATTCCCTTTTTGCAACAGGTCCGGGAATTTAACTAAAGGCTTTTTTTGGCATACACAGCCAAGCGCAAATTCAATCCGGAGAATAGGCTGAAGCGGTTCTACCTGTCGGCTGGCCTTACCTGCCGTAGATTTCATAGGCCAGACGTCCGATTTCGGCAATGATTTTTTCGGCATCTTCGATTTCCTGAAAATGCTCCACAAAAACGGAAACAACCAGGGCTCGCTTTCCGAAAATAATCCCTGCATCTCCCCGAACATAGTCCAGTGTTCCGGTTTTGTGGGCTACTTCCAGGTTTTTTGGCAGGAGAGCGGGCAAGGTTTGCCGGTCCGCGCAGGCAGTCAGTAATTGCCGGGCGGATGCTGCGGTTTCAGCAGAAACGGAAGTTGCATCAAGCAGCATCAACAAAATCCGGTTGATCTCCGCAGGGCTGGTGTAGTTTTGTTTTCCTTGTTCGATGGCAGCAAAATCCATCATTTTTCGGTTGAGCTGCGTGGCGGTAAAGCCACGTTCGTTCAGCCAGCCCTGTATCCGTTCCATCCCAAGTTTGTCGATCAGTATATTGGTGGCGGTATTGTCGCTGATCCGAATCATTTCCGTAGCCAGTGTGCGGTAGGTAAGCAGGCTTCCATCCGGCTCAAATTGCAACTCCCCGGCGCCCCCCACTTTGTCCTGATTCCGTAAGCGGTACCGATCTTCCAGGGAAAGTTCCTCTTTTTCCACTGCTTCCAGAAGCGCGAGCAGTATGGGTATTTTAATGATACTGGCAGAGGGAACCCTTTTATCCGGCTCGTATTCCGCCAGAATTTCTCCCTCCGCACCTTGGATCAGGAAGGAAAGTTCGGTGTCCGGGGCAAGTGTTTCCAGGTATTCCTGAAGCGCATCCTGCCCATTGGCAAGGAAAACAGGCCACTGCAAGACACAGATGAACAGCAGGTAGCGGACTTGTGATGGAAGCGATTTTTTCATAAGGGAAGGAGTTGCTTAAAAGCCCGTGTATTCGTAGGAAGATTGAAGTCCCAGTGGGATTCCCAGCGTCCAGTAAATCAGCAGAAAGGCGGTCCAGATCACCAGTAAATACATGGTATAGGGCAGCATGAGCGAAACCAGGGTTCCGATACCGGTGTTTTTCACGTACCGTTGGCAAAAGATCACTACCAGGGGAAAATAGGGAAGGAGGGGAGTGATGATGTTGGATACCGAATCGCCCACGCGGTAGGCGGCCTGCGTCAGGTCGGGGGAAATTCCCAGCTGCATAAGCATGGGAACAAAGATGGGGCTGATCAGGGCCCATTTGGCCGATGCCGATCCAACCAACAGGTTGACAAAAGCGCTTAGAAAGACGATCCCGACCACCGTTACCTGCGAGGGCAATTGCAGGCTTTGCAGAAAGGCCGCTCCTTTTAGCGCCGTCATGGATCCAATATTCGACTGGGAGAAGGCATCGATAAAGAGCGCGCAGAAAAAGGCCATGACGATGTACTGCGCCATGCTTCCCATGGCTTTGCTCATGGAGGCGATCACGTCGCCGGAGGATGTATAGGTGCCGGCAACGAATCCGTAGAGGATGCCCGGGATCCAAAAGACGAGGAAAATTAGCGGAACGATGGATTGCATCAAAGGAGCAGCAAAAGAGGTAATTTCTCCATCGGGGGCCCGAAGGCTGGAATCCAGCGGGTAAGCCCAGGCAACCAAACCCAGCAGGCCCAGCACCAAGACCAGGCTGGCTAGTTTAAATCCTTTTTTCTCTTTGGGACCCAATTCGTCCATTCGGGGCACGTCCGTCAGGTTTTCGTCTACGGGATTGGTGCGCAACAGCCGCGGCTCAATAACCCGGTCGGTCAGGTACCAGGCCACCCCGATCACCACCAAGCTGGAAAGACCGGTAAAGAAAATATTGTTCAAGGGGTTTAACTGAATGCCGGGATCCAGGATTTGGGCCGCAGACTGCGTGAAGGATTGCAAAAGCGGGTCGATGGCCGAGGGAATAAAATTGGCACTGAATCCACCAGAGACCCCCGCAAAGGTAGCAGCGATCCCCGCCAGCGGGTGCCGGCCAGCGGCATAGAAAATCACGCCTCCCAGGGGAATGACCAGCACGTAACCGGCATCCGCAGCCGTATGGCTGACAATGGCTACCAATACCAAAATGGGAGTGAGCAGGCTTTTTGGCGTAAATCCCAACAGGTATTTCAGACCGGCGTTGATAAAGCCGGAATATTCTGCCACACCTACGCCGAGCATCGCCAGTAGTACCACGCCTAGGGGAGGGAAATTAATGAAGGTGGGAATCATTCGCGAAAGAAACGCAGCGATACGTTCGCCGGTTAGCAGGTTTTGGATGTACAGTTTTTCGCCTGTCCGTGGGTCCAATTCGTTGAAATCGATGGGTGACAGTAATGCCGAAAAAAGCCAGGTGAGCAGCATAAGGATCAAAAATAGCACGGCAGGATCCGGTAATTTGTTGCCAGCGCGCTCAATGCTGTTGAGAAACCGGTCCAGCAGGCTGTTTTTATTCGTGGATTGTTTCATGGGTAGGTTTTTGGAAAGCTAAAAATAACACTCCACCGCTGAATTCCCGGAAAATGGCCTAAAAAATTAACGGGATGGGTCAATTCGGCAAGTAGCCGAGCCGGTTCCCCAACCCCGAAGTGGGTTGAACCACCGCTTGGACCTCGATGCTGGATTTTGCCATCCTGTCTCGGCTGCCGATCTGGGCTCGATCGCAGGGCACACGATTCAACCCCGTCCGGGGTTGGCGGCGTCGGGTGATTCGTGATCCGTGGGTTGCACCCACGGT
>NZ_FNZH01000019.1:0-12454 GCF_900109255.1 Cyclobacterium xiamenense
CCGTGGAGGTTCGAATCCTTCTCCTACAGCAGGTTATTTTGGGTTTATTGTTAATTGACTAAAGCTATGAAACGTTGTTTCATGGCTTTTTTTGTGCGCAGTCCCGAGCGATTGGCGGCATGTCGAAGTGTCGTGGTACTGCCCTGCCCTCCGGATTTGCCGGTATCCCCGAATTCCTACCCAACATGGGGGGGAGTACCAGCGAAGGCCGCGGCCCTTTTGCCGGATCGATGAGGTGCAAACCAACTCGCTTTCATCGATTTTTTTTAGGGGCTATCCCTAGTGGCTAGTTGAATTCCCACCGTACAAATAGTCCGTAGTTTTTGCCAACCGATTTTTCCGGCCCGTATTGGTCCAGGTTGGCCCCAACGCCAAAAATAAGTTGGTCTTTTTTCAGGCCGCCGCGCAGGTAGACAAAACTCCGGTTGTGCTGCCCTTCGGACAGGTTCTGATTGTAGATAAACTGTAGCCTGCTGTATAGGGACCAACCTTTGCCAATGGGAGGCCGGTATTCGTACAGGCCAAATAAGCCCAGGTCGTTGTTGCCGTTAAGGAAGTATGAGGCGACGGTCACGGCAAGAAATGTCCGGGAAGCATACACATGCTGCGGTCCGAGGGTGGGCGAGAACCCCACCGCATCGTTGTTTTCCACCCCTGCCATCACACCAAAACCCTTTTTAAAGGTGTAATTCACCTGCACGGGAATGGTCAGGGAATTTTCCCGCATGTCGTTTCTGTAGTCCGCGGCAAAGGTCGCAATGCTCAACAAGCCAAAGCGGCTCTGTTCGCTGAATTTCTTGATCACTTCCATCTGAAAAAAGAACCGGTCGTGTCCGAAAAGGACCTCAACCGGAAGCGGGGGTTTCGGTTTCTGCGCCGCGCTGCTAAGTGGCAAGGCAGGAAGCAGGAAACAGGTAAGCAGTAGCGTTCGAGGTATTATTTTCATGGCGTGTATTTTTACGGCTGCGAATACCAAAGGTAGGAGGCTCTGGAAGCCCAAAGCTTGCGCTAGCGCAAGGATTTGCCGTCAAAACCCGTCATAGCTGGGATTTCAACCGACTCAAGGTGTAGGGCGTCACGCCCAGGTAGGAAGCCACCATTTTGCTGGAAAGGCGGCTTAAAATGCCCGGATGGTGGTCCATCACCCATTTTAGCCGGTCCAGAGCAGGCAAATTTAAAAAATGATAAATCCGTTGTTGGGAAGTCACATAGGCCATTTCCAATAGGTGCCGGTAGGCCTTGTTTACCTGCGGTACGGTTTCTACCAACTCCAGGTAGTCGGTTTTGGATACGACCAACAGTTCCGAGGGTTCCGCGGCCTGAATGTACTCCATGGAAGGCTTGCCTTCGATCAGGCTGGACAGGGCCGTAGCAAATTTGCCTTCGAAGGCAAAATAGCGGGTGGCGATCTCGCCGGCCAAATTGACCGAGTAAAAACGCAAGCAGCCCTTGACCACAAACAGGTTAAACGGACAGGTCTCCCCTTCTCGCAAAAGGATCTCGTTTCGCTTTACTTTTCTGGGTGTAAAGAACCGGGAAATGCGAGCGAATTCTTGGTTGGTCAGGGGGGATTTTTGGTGAAAATACCTGAAAAGGCAATCGTAATCGGTGGTCATTCAGCTAATTTAACCAAATACCCGGAAAGTCGGGAGCCAATCCTGGGAAAAAGTGAGGTCCGTTGGGGCCGCTAATCCCTACGCTTATCCCTAGCTGCGACGCTTTACAGTAGCGCATTGCCGGTCGGCTAAACCCCGTGCTTTTGGGCAATTAGTTCCTGCCAGGCCCGGTAACTGGCGGCGACGGCCGCATTATTGACCGGTAGGATGTTGGTTCGTTCCTGAAACCCTTGTAGCACTTCCAGGTTGGGGAAAATACCGGCCTGCAGTCCCGCCAGGTAGGCTGCCCCCAGGGCAGATACGTCCGCATTGGCCATCCGACTGACCTGCTTTTGCAAAAGATCGGCAAGAAATTGGGTGACAAATGCATTGTTGCTGATGCCGCCATCGACCATCAGGCGTTCGAGGTCCAGGCCGCTGTCCTGTTCCATGGCAGTAATCACATCCTTGATTTGGTAGGGAATGGACTCCAGGGCTGCCCGGACGACATGGCCCTTGTGGCAATCAAACGTTAGCCCAACCAGAGAGGCCTTTCGGCTCATGTCCCAATGGGGGGCTCCGAGTCCACTGAAGGCAGGAATCAAATAGACGCCCTGATTTGATTCCAATGCGCTTGCCATGGCTTCGGTTTCCGTGCTGTCGGAAAACAGGTTCAACTGCTGTTTGAGCCATTCCAGGCTGGCACCGCAGGAAACGATGACTCCCTCCAGCCCGTAGGCCACCTCTTCTGCGGTGCTCCAGCAGATGGTGGTGACCATTCCATGGGCGGAAGGGATGGGACGGTCTCCGGCATGCATCAGCACGGAGCAGCCCGTACCCAAAGTGGCTTTGGCCGTTCCGGGCGTAAAACAGCCTTCGCCAAAGGCCGCCGCATGGGAATCGCCGATCATGGCGGAGATCGGAATGGGGCGATCAAAGAGCCCATTGAAATCCGATTGACCAAAATCCGCGGCAGAGGGCCGGACTTCCGGCAGCTGAATGCCGGTTAACCCCAGCTGTCCGACCAAATCCCGGTCCCAGTCCAGCCGCTGCAGATCGAAAAACAGGGTACGGGAAGCATTGGTATAGTCGGTAAGATAGGCCTCGCCGGCTGTAAGCGCGTATAGCAGCCAGGTATCCACGGTTCCGAAATAGGCCGTTCCAGCCTGCATGGCTTTTCTGACCGTTGGATCCTGCTCCCGGAGCCAGATCAACTTGGTTCCCGAAAAATAAGGATCGATGATCAGTCCGGTGGTTTCCTTGATGCGTCCTTCCAGCCCTTGTTCTTTAAGCCGCTTGCAAATGGGAATGGAGCGCTTGCATTGCCAGACGATGGCATTGCATAGGGGCTTGCCTTGCCGATCCCATACCAAAAAGGTTTCCCGTTGATTGGAAATACCACAGGTCCGAATGTCGGCACGGGAATACCCGGCTTGTTCGAAATCGCTGAGGCATGTTTTCAAGGCATGCAGTACATTTGCGAGCAGATCCCCGGGAACCTGTTCTACCCAGCCTCCTTCCAGGTACAGGCTGCTCAAGGGGGCGGTAGATTTGGCGATGGGCTGCCCCTTTTGGTCAATGATCAGTACCTTGGTTCCACTGGTACCCTGATCGATGGAAAGGATAAAATGATTTTTGTCTGGATTTTTGTTCATAAGGTTTTCGGTTGAGGGGCTGGTGCGTTACCTGGCTCCGGGGTAATGCGCAAAGCCGGTACTTATTTCCGGGTGTTGGCTTTATCGATCATCACAGCCAACAGGATGACCAGGCCCTTCACCACCTGTTGCCAGAAGGGCGATACGTTCAAGAGGACCAATCCATTGTTTAGCACGCCGATAATGACCCCACCCAGCACGGCACCCAGGATACTTCCCTTGCCGCCGGACAGGGAGGTGCCGCCGATAACCACGGCGGCGATGGCATCTAGCTCGTAGCTGATTCCGGCATTGGGCTGGGCAGAGTCCAGGCGGGAGGTGACAAGGATGCCTCCGACGGCGGCCAGCCCTCCAGCCAGGGCATAGACGGACATTTTCACCTTACTGATCGCAATCCCCGATAGCCGAGCAGCCCGCTCATTGCCGCCGATGGCATACACGTAGCGTCCAAACCGGGTTTTGTTGGTCAACACCACAGCCCATGCCACGATCACTGCGGTGATCCAAACCGGCATGGGAATTCCCAGAAACCAGCCCGTTCCCAAAAAAGCAAACTGTTCGCCCAGTCCATTGATTGGAAAGCCACCGGTCCACAACATGGTAAGTCCCCTGGCGATGGTCAACATGGCCAGCGTGGCTACGAAGGGAGGCACACTAAAGCGGGTAATGGTCCATCCATTGAACCAACCCAGGCCCACACCCAGCGCCAGTCCGACCATCACCGCTCCCAGGGGAGCGAAACCCACAAAGAGATTCAGGGATTCAAAAGCAAGACCGTTTTTTAAAAGGGAAGCCGTCACGGCACCACACAAGGCAAGGATAGACCCTACGGAGAGGTCGATACCGGCTGTCAGAATAACCAGGGTCATGCCCACCGAAAGGCAGATGTTCACCGATACCTGCCGCATCACGTTCCAGGCGTTGGCAGTGGTCAGGAAGCGGTCGGAAAGAATACTCAGGACCAAACAAAGGATAAACAGGGCGATCAAAGACTGGAACCTGGATAGCTGATGGGTTGGGATTTTCAAAGCGGTCATGGGCTTGGGTGTTTTTTGGGAATGGCGGCAGCGAGGATGCGGTCTTCGGACGTGCTTTCATCAATGGGAATCGTAGCGGTTAATCTCCCCTCAGAGAGCACCAGTACCCGATCGGCCACGGCCAGTATCTCGGGCAGTTCGGAGGAAACCACGAGCAGGCCCAATCCTTCGGTAGCCAGATTCCGGATCAGTTTGTAAATTTCGTTTTTGGCGGGAATGTCAATGCCGCGGGTGGGCTCGTCGAGCAGGAGTACCTTGGGTTTGGTAGCCAGCCATTTTGCGAGGACCACTTTTTGCTGGTTGCCGCCACTCAGGTTTTCCACCCGCTGCCGAATGCCGGTAGTTTTGATCTGCAGCTCGCGCCGGTATTTTTCAGCCAATTGCGCTTCTTTCCCCTCCTGGATCCAGCCTCCCGAAACCAGCTCATCCAGTACGGCGAGGCTGGTATTTTGGGCGATGTCCATTCCCAGGACCAGTCCCTCCTGCTTTCGGTCTTCGGGTACCAGGCCCAGACCGGCTTGCATGGCTTCCTTTGGCCTGCGAAAGGGTCCATTGCGGCCGCCCAGCGCAATGGACCCCTCGACCTGTCCCGGACGCAGCCCAAACAGGGCCTCCAGCAGTTCGGTCCTCCCGGCGCCCATCAATCCAAATAGGCCCAGCACTTCTCCTTTGTACAGGTCAAAGTCGATGGCTTTTAACAAATACCGCTGCTCTCGGTTCGGGTCGGTAAGGGCCAAATCCCGTACCTGCAACAGGCAATCGGAGGAGACGCTGCTTCTATCGTTTCGGTGGAGTTGCAGTTCCCGGCCCACCATTTTTCGGATCAAGGCATCGCTGCTTGTATCTTTCAATGCACCTGTCTCAATCAACTTTCCGTCCCGCAAAACCACGTAATTATCGGCGATTTCAAACAACTCATCCAATTTATGAGAAATGTAAGCAATGGCCTTTCCTTCCTTTTTGAGGGTGCGGATGATGCGGAAAAGTACAGCTACTTCATTCTCGCTAATCGCAGAGGTGGGTTCGTCCATGATGAGCACCTGGCTGTCGAGCGACAGGGCTTTGGCAATTTCCACCAATTGCTGCTGCCCCACCTTCAGCTGCTCTACCGGAGTATCCGGGTCAAGGGCTAACCCGACCCGCTCCAGCAGGGCCTGGCACTGCTCCCGCATCGTCTTTACATCCAGGAAGCCAAGCGAGGTCCGCGGTTCCCTTCCCAAAAATACATTTTCCCGGATACATAATTGAGGGATCAGGTTCAACTCCTGGTGAATCATGCTGATTCCGCGGTCCTGGGCTGATTTTGGATCGGTAAACGTGACCGGCTCTCCGGCGTAAAAAAGCCTGCCCTGGTAATCGGCATACACCCCCGATATGATTTTCATCAGGGTAGATTTTCCAGCTCCGTTTTCTCCCAGAATTGCCGTAACCTTCCCCGGGTACAAATCCAGGCTCACCTGCTGCAGGGCCTGAATGCCGGCAAAGGATTTACTGATCGAATCAACCCGTAACAGGGCTTCAGTTGGCTGTTTCATCTGGATTGTTTTCGAAGTCAATGGATATGGGTATCACCTCCAGTTCAGCCAGATTTACCTGGCTGCGGTTCATTTCGATGGCCCCGGTAAAACGAATCGACCGATCAGGGGCCGCCCCTTGTTTGAGGGGTGGAAGTACTTCCGTCCGAACGATGGCATTGAGGGCTTCGGAGACCTTGTTGAAGTCCATGGTGTTGTCAAAATCCTGGATGTTAATCTTGCCGCTGCCATCCCGGACTGCATTGCCGAAAATATATTCGGTAGCCAGGTTGACGCTGGGCAGGTTTTCTTTGCCCTCCAGGGAAAGAGTCAGGGCATTTTCGCCGATTTGTTGCAGGGTTCCTGAGCCACTAACGAAAAAGAAGCGGATGTTTCCGATCCCCACCGCGTTTGAATGTTCGTCGAAGGCAGCGCCGGGATTTTGTTCCAGCATTTCCATCAACGTTCCCAGGTCAACGGCTTCGTCCAGGCTGTTTATTAGTTCCTGCTCCCAGAAATCCCGGGCAAAGGCTTCGGGATCAAAGGCGCCGACGTTTGCTCGGGCGCGTACCTCGTCCAGCTTTTCAAAACGCAGGGTACTGAACAGAATCAGCACCGCGGTGAGTCCCAGCAATACGTTTTTCCACTTGGCTATGCTCTTCATCGCGCATTGGGTTTATTGGGGTAACTTTTTGGTTGGCTCATTCTTCGCTCTTGCCGTAGGCGGCGTAATGATGCACGTTGCCTGCATGTACCAATTCCACATCTACGGGTAATTTTGGGATGAATTTCGTTTCTCCGCGAATGAATTGGTCGGCAAGCTGAGCGGCCGTTTCGGCCATTACTTTGGGGAACTGCATGGCTGTGGCCGCGATGTTTCCCTGTTCGACCGCTTCGATCACATCGGAAGCTCCGTCAAAACCAAAAACGTGGACCGTTTCAGCCAATCCGGCGGCTTTCAGGGCCTGAAAGGCACCCATCGCCATGGCATCGTTTCCGCAGAAAACCGCATCGACATCCGGATGCACCTGAAGGATGGATTCCATCACTTCCATGGCCTTGTTCCGGTCAAAATCGGCGCTCTGCTGGGCGACCATTTTCAAGTCAGGGTAGTGGTCGACCACGCTGTGAAACCCACTGGATCGGTTCCAGGTATTGTTATCGCCAACCAGCCCGAGCAGTTCCACGTAATTGCCCTTTTTGTCCATTTTTTCAACGAAATACTTTCCAAGGGACACACAGCCGGAATAGTTGTCCGAAAGGATTTGAGAGGCCGCCCGGTCGGAGTTGACTTCCCTGTCCATGCAAAATACGCCCAATCCTGCATTTGCTGCTTTGACCACATTGCTGACCGATCCCTCCGCATCGGTAGGGTTAAACAAAATTGCCCGGTATCCGGAGCTAATGGCATTTTCAAAATGATCGGTTTCCAACGCCGTGTTGTTTTGGGAGTCAAAAATGGTCGTCTCGTATCCCAATGCCCGGGCTTCTGCCGCGGCGGTCTCTGCCAATACCACAAACCAGGGGTTGTTCAGGGTTGAAACCACCACGGCGATGCGTTCGGGACCTTCCTGCGTATTCCGGTGGCAGGCAAATCCGATTCCAAGGAGTAATAACCATGCTGTGCCAAGTAAGACGGAACGTTTCATAATGGGTTGCTTTTGCGTTTATTGGCCAACTGCCGAAGATCGACCGATGGTTGTACTTTCGATGGTCTAGTGAAGTAGGTGGACAAGAGCTTTGGCGATCCCCGATTCGGAGATACCGTAATGCTCAAATATTTCTTTTTGAGAACCCGTTACAGTATATTCATCGGGAATCCCCATGATTTTAAAGCGAGGCCTATGCCCTCTTTGCATAAAAAAGGCGGCACATGCCTCCCCTAGTCCTCCATAAATGCTGTGTTCCTCCACGGTCAAAACCGCCGGATACCTCTTGCCGACTTCTTCCAGCAAGTCCTCGTCCAACGGCTTGATCGTGTGCATGCTGATGACACCGACCTGCCATTGGTACTGTTGTTCCAAACGGATTGCTGCCAACAGCGATGGGTAAACGGTTTCCCCCGTTGCGAGGATTACTGCATCCGTTCCGGCGCGAATTGTTCGGCCCTTTCCCAGTTGGAAATCCGGTGTATCGCTCAAAAAAGGCATGGCCTTTTTGCCGAAGCGCAGGTACACCGGAGAAGCAAGATCCGCCGCCTGCCGGATGGCCATTTCTGTTTCGTAGTTGTCAGCCGGGGCGACAATGGTCAGGTTGTTCACTGCGCGTAAGGCAGCAAAATCGTGTAAACTGTGGTGGGTAGATCCCAGGGCCCCGTAGCTTACTCCGGCACTTATGCCAATAAGATTGACGGGGTTATCCGAGTACGCCACGTCGTTTTTGATTTGCTCGAAGGACCGGGCCGTGAGGAAACAGGCCGGTGAAACGGCAAAGACGTTCTTTCCACAAGAAGCCAGTCCGGCCGCGATTCCTACCAGATTCTGCTCGGCGATACCAACTTCAACCAGTTGTTCCGGAAATTGCTTCCCAAAGGGAATGAGTTTTCCGGAGCCCCTGGAATCGCTGCAGACGACTACAACCTGCCGATCGTGGCTGGCCAGTTCCTGTAGGGTGGCGGAGAATTTTTCCAGATTGGCCGCACCGGGCCGGATTTGTAATCGTTCGGTCGTTTTCATACCAGGAGTGCCTTCTGTTGATCTTCCAGTTCTTTGATAGCCAGCAGGTATTCTTCGTCGCTGGGTACCCCATGGTGCCACTTCAGGGTATTTTCCATAAAACTCACCCCCTTTCCTTTCAGGGTATGCGCGATGAGGAAGCTCGGTTTGCCTTTGACGAATGGCACGGAATGGAGTGCCTTTCGCAAAGCACCGATATCGTGCCCGTCTACTTCCCGTACTTCCCAGCCAAATGCTTTCCATTTTTCTGGCAGCGGCCCCGAATGGAGCACCTCTTCCACCGGGCCTGTTATTTGCAATTTGTTGTAATCCAGGATGGCAGTCAGGTTGTCCAGCTGGTAATGGGCGGCTGCCATTGCCGCTTCCCAATTGGACCCTTCCAGGAGCTCTCCGTCGCCCAATAGGGTAAAGACCCGGTAGGGCTTTTGATCCATTTTCCCGGCGAGGGCCGTTCCCACGCTCAGGGGTAGGCCATGGCCGAGTGCCCCCGTGTTTTGTTCGATCCCGGGCACTTTCCGCGTGGGATGGCCGATGAAGTGGGATTGGTACCTGCAGAGGGTATCCAGTTCGGAGAACGGGAAAAAGCCGTTATCTGCCAGAACCACGTACAGGGCTTCGACCGAATGTCCTTTGCTCTGAATGTAACGGTCCCTGTCGGGGTCGTGGAAATTTTCCGGCCCTACACGCAGTACATCCCGATAGAGTACATGCAGGATGTCCAGGCAGGACAGACTGCCCCCGGTATGCCCGGCCCCGGCCTGTTTGATGTATTGCAGGGTTTTTTTTCGCAGTTCCAGGGATTTCAACTGTAGTTTCTTGTCTGTCATGGTATGCGGTTTATGCTGATAACGACTATTGCCTGGCTCAGGCATGTTGATGTACTTCGTAGCCCAAATAATTTTCAAAAGCTTCCTTCAGCACCTGGCCGGAGTGAGAGGCATTCATGACCACGTGGTGCTCAAATCCGTTTTTGCATACGTACTGCATCAGACCCTGCAGGTCCGGTATTTTGGCTACCGCACGGTTTCCGAAGGTATGCAAGGGATCGTCGGTAAGGTCACCCTGTCCGATATAGGCTTTTATGATGCCTTTGGGGTCATCGGTACTAATGCGTCCGAAGGTAAGGGGGGAAGCGGGAGTTCTTCCGGAGAGCGCTCCATAGGTGTTTTCCTCGCCTACGGATGTACCCAGAATGGGAGCCGTTCCCATTTCAATGTCCGGCAAGAACGATTTGGCCCAATTGCCGCAATGGAAAAGTACCACCTTTTCGGGATCCGTTGCGTAATTGTTGTTCCAATCCACCAGGGCACTGGGCGAGCCGGAAGCGAGCTGCATGGCGTACATGGTAAGGGTACCGGTGACATCCACCTCACAGGCGCTGGGTTGCATGTTTTCGCTCATCATGCTCATGCTCGTACACACATTGCAGCCGTAGTTTTCCTGCACCGACGTCCAGCACTGGATCGCCGTGGCATCCAATGCGTTTTCCTCCACAAATTCGTTGAGCACCACGTCCATTTTGGCGATTTGAATCAAGGACTGTTGGGGGGTCTTTCCCAGCGCGGTGTAGGCCGCAATTTGCTCCAACGTTGCCTGTACCCGGCTTTCCGCGGCATCCAGTTTTCCGGCTTTTCCCAGGATTTCCGAAAGGTCGATGGTAGTCACGGAAACCCCGTTGCGTTGCAGTATTTTCTCACTGTACCGCACTGTATTGAAACCGCCGGGCCGGGCTCCGATGGCGCCAATCCGTACCTTGCGCATGCCCTTGACCACCCGGCATACCGCTACAAAGTCCAACAGTTCTTGCGAAAACCCGGGGGAATCCGGTGAAACGACATGGGATGAGGTAAGGGTGAAGGGGATGCCGTACTGGTACAGGTTATTGCAGACGGAAATTTTGCCACACCAGGCATCCCTCCTGCGGGCCACATCCAATTTGTTCAAATCGTCGGGGTAAGCCTGAACGAGTACCGGCACCTGCAAATCGGCCAGATTAATGGTCTCGGCTACCCCTCGTTCGTCTCCGAAATTGGGAAGGATCACCAGGATTCCCATGAGTTCGTCACGGTGATCTTTAAACAATTCGGCGCATTTTACCGCGTCTTGATAGGTTTCCACGCCTCCCAGTTTGGTGTCCTGATCCCCTAGGAGTACGGGCTTGATGTCCAAGGTTTCAAAAAGCTCCAGGATGTCTTTCCGGGCTTCCGATACCAACTGATCCGGGAAAAAATCCCTGTTGCCAATAACGACACCCAAACAGGCTTTTTGTCGTTCTTTTCCTTTGAATAACATGTCTTTAGTCTGAAAGTATGAGTTCTATTTCGTTTGCTTTAAACAGGTCCTGGTGCCTGGGATCCACCTTGGAATCGGTGATGATATAGTCGATCAGCGAGAGCGCCCCCAAACTGGCAAAGGCACTCTTTCCGAATTTTGTCGAATCGGCCACCAGGTACGTGGTGTCGGCCGCGTCTATCATGGCTTTTTTTACCACAATATCGCTGATACTCGGATAGGTCAATCCTGCCTTGAGGGAGATGCCAGCCGTGGCCAGGAATAATTTCTGCACGTACAGGCCGGAAAAGAAATCAGCCGCTTTTTGACCCGTTAGCGAAAGGGTTGGTGGCTTGAACTCTCCTCCCGTCATGACCACTTCAATGTGCGGCTCCGCCCCCAGTATCAGCGCGATGTTGAGCGCATTCGTGATCACAGTAAGGTCCCGAAACCCCTTGAGCTTTTTGGCAATTTCGGTGGTAGTCGAACCCGAGTCCAAAATAATGGTGTCCCCGCTTTCGATGTATTCGAGGCATTTTAAGGCGATCAGTTCCTTCTTATCCAGGTTGTCCTGGTTGAGCAAAGAAAAATTTCTGACCTGATCTTCCATGTTTTTCAGAAAAACCCCGCCATGCTCCCGGACTACCTGTCCCGTTTTTTCCAGCTTTTCCAAATCCTGCCGTATGGTCACCTCGGTCACCTTAAATATCCGCGACAGTGTGGAGACTTTTGCCGAACCATCCTCCTTTAGCAGCTCGATGATCTTTTCACGGCGTTGATTGGGCAATAAATCCATGCAGGTACGTGTTTTTGGTGCCGAAAATTCGAACGGTTCCGAAAGAAAAGCGAAGTGTAAGAAAGCAACCCGGAGCCTTAGGCAGTCGCGCGGGACACGTTGTCGCCTCTTTCTTAATCCCCATTCAGTCAAAATTTGGGCAATCAGGCAGGCTGTTCCCTACCCGAAGGAATTAAAATTAGTAAATAAACGTAAAAAAACAAAAATTAAAGTAAATAAACCAAATAAACCGCAGGTATTTTTTGCTCCCTGTTTCAGCCGGAGAAAGACCCGAGTGGCACCTTGATGGTCAGCGGGGCGGTGGCGGCTTGTTCGCATGGCTGTTGGGTACAGTGAGCGGATACTGTGGACACTGGCTAATCTGACAGGTAAACCTGGTGGATGGAGAAAGTGGAGGGTGGCACAATGGCCCAGGGGGTTTGTAAGCGCTTCGGCTAGAGCCCAATCCTGCGCTCCTTGTTCTACTATTGGCAAAAAGGGGTCTAATTCCGGCTTTTTGCCCTACTAAAAAAGCATCGTCTTGGACAATTAAAAAATACGCAATTTGTGCAGATATTTCGATATCTAAAATATAAATAGCGTAACAAAAAAGGATAAAAAATAAAAATACCGTAAAAAATAAGGTATTTTTTTGCCAATGTTTTATTTTTTCGATTCATTTATTACCTTTGAATCATCAAACAAAGACAAACGGTCTTGACTGGCATAACAGCCAGCAGTTTTGACACAATACTGTAGGATGATGAAACCTGCCTTCGGCAGGCGAGTAAAAGGCGACAACGCTTTTTCGTTTTCATCTTCATGCAAATTAAGATCACACACACTGTAGGGTGATGAAACTGGCAGACATGCCCTCCTGTCTCGGGGGTGGGGAGTCCGGAATAAAGCAAATAGCGAGCTCGTATTTTGCC
>NZ_FNZH01000021.1:0-9815 GCF_900109255.1 Cyclobacterium xiamenense
TTCCTGCCTATGATATTTTCCTTCAAATTCATGTAGATTATATAATGGCCCTATTTGTAGATAATCCCTCAGAGAAACTATTTTCCCAATATATGGCCTAAGTTCTATATTGCATTTTAGTTGTTCTTGGTATCCAAATACTATGTGGGTTTGGTTTTTTTCCATCTAATTTAATATTCAACTATAAATTCTATACCATGCACCTTATCCATCTTAATCAACAAACTATGTAATCCGCTATATGACTTGACAACTCAATCGGATAATATCAATAAAGCTAGTATCTTCAACTCCTATAGCGGAACCCAGTTAACCGGTTACAAAGAATTGCCCATAACGGTCAAGTGTATGCGTAGTGGCGAGGTTACGAGCCATTATCGCATACACAGTGTTAGGTCTCGTTTTCATTTTTTCGCTTTCTTAATCAGCTTATATGCCCAATCATAATGACTTGAAGTGGCTGAAACCAAGTATGCTCCCAATGATGTCGTTCCAGTCCATTTATACCTTTTTTTCTCAAACAGTTCTTCATCGCTATGCTTCTCAATCAATCGCCTAACCTTTTTGTAACTTGATTTTAAGTCCTTCTTAGCATCTTCAAGAGAAGTGTCTTTATATTTTTCCCAAATCCACTTGTTCAATTCAGGGGTGGTTTTCCAAGTGTAACCTTTAGCAGGCATTTCTGGTTTTTCTCCTTTCATTCCGATGGTGTACCATTCCATCATCATTAGATGCCAATGATGAAGATGCATCAATACGTCTCGGATGTTTCTATTCATTGTTCCTTTGGGGAACTCTGAAAATTGGTCCTTTTCAGAAAAACTGCCGATGAAATCCATTAAAAGTTCAAAGTTTTTTCTGCTTAAATCAAGTAATTCAGTTTTGTTTGTTGGTCTTGCCATATATCTTACGTATATCTTTTAGATGTTTGTGAATGTGATTTGAGACAACTTCCAAATGCTCGATTTTTGAATAATCCCTTGAACCCTTTTTATATGGAATCATATTGATTTTGTCTTCAAGTATGAACGCTTCAATTGTGTCCTGAGCATTTTTCAGCCGTTCGATTAGGTTTTCAATAGACTCGTCTTTTGTCGTTTCAACACTTTTTTTGTTGACTTCTGACAGTTTCCCTTTTAACGGTTTGGGTTTATTGCCCTTGCCTAAATCCGAAATATTCTTTGCAAAACTCTCGTGCCAAAAAGTTATATGTCCAAGAATGTCCTTTGCATTCCAGAATTCGTAAACCATTTTATAATAGTCAAGCCCTTGCTCGAAAAAGGTAAAAAGCTGTTCGAGTTCATTCCTTAGAATTTTAACATTATTTTCTATGTGTTTCTGTTTGTCTGTCATTTCTCCTTAATGAGACCTAACGGTTAGTATATGAAGCGTAGCCTGCCGATAGGCGGCTATGATTTCATATACCTTGTTGTAGCCAGTTGTCATTTATTCTGTTCGCCAAGTTTTTCAACTTTATTCAACCATTTCTTTCGCCATTCTTCCGTTGACAATCTTAACGGTCCAATTGAAGTGATTTTTACTGACTTTACACCAATAAAATTCATCGTCAGTTTTTTCATTGCACTATGAGATGGACTTTTGTATATTAGTCGATAATACCAAGTTGGTTGGTCCATCGTACAAATCAATCGAGATGTTTTACCTGTAAAGTATTTGTCCCACCATACAGAACCTTCTCTTTTTTTGAAAGCAAATCCCGGCAACAAAACTCTGTCTAAAAATCCTTTCATAATTGCAGGTACAGAACCCCACCAAACAGGATAAATCCAAACAATATGATCTGCCCATTTCAAGGACTTTTGTGCCTCAATTAAATCGGGTTCAAGTTCTGTTCGTTTTCTGTATCCAAATTGAAGGTTTGGGTTAAAATTTAAGTTTCTTATTACTATTTCCTGCAATTTAGCATCTGATTTCTCTACTCCTTTCTTATATGCTTCGGCTAATGCAAAATTGAAGCTTTCTTTGTCTGGATGTCCATTAATTATTACGATTTTTTTTGTCATTTCAATCCAATTTTCTATGTCCAATGAGTAAAAGAATTCCTATCGGCATCAACAGTATCCATTGAGGCGCTAAAACCGAATAATAAATACTTGAAATTATAAAAGGTATTCCAATCAGAATATAGGTAATTCCAAATGCTTTCAAGTTCGATGAATTTGGCATTTTCGCTTTATCAAATCCTACTTTTAGAAACAGATAAGACGTAGCAAAAAGAAGAACGGTTACAATGTGCCAAACACCAACCCATTCAGCTTTTTGCTGAACCTCAAGATTGCTGTTGATTAGTGGGTTTACCAAATCCATTTGTCCCGCAACCGAATGAATAAGTGCTGTAATTAAGTTAACAATTCCCGCTATTTTGATGTATATCTTTTTCATTTTTTCTCTAATTGGCTACAACGGTCAAGTATAAGCGTAGTGCGGGATTTCGGAGCGATTCACTGTCTCCCTACCGCAAAGTTTCTTAGTAGCAAAAATGTTCATTTCTAGCTGTTTAGCCCGCATTACGCTTATACAATGTTGTAGCTCGTTTTTATTGTTCAGAGATGAATTTAAGGATTTCTTCCCAAGATTTTATTGCAGCCACAGCATTTCCTTCATCCGTTCCACCTCTAGCTGAGCTATTCGAATAGTCTTCTGGTGGCAAATAAGGAATTCCACATCCTTGCCCACCACCAGCAAAATTATGTCCAGCATTATTATATGAAGAATGGGCATAATTATACTGAAACTGGTTCTTTTCAAGCCTTTTCATCATCATTTCTGACATCATCGATGAAGGCCATACTTTATCATCTTTACCAGAGATAAACAAAATAGGAGCTTTAATATTCTCTACTTCGATAGCCGATTGATTAATCATTTCTTCGTTTTTGAAGGCACTTTTAAATTTAGGGCTATCATGATACTGAATTCCTTTTTCCTTCATCTCTAATTCTATTCTTTCTGAATCTTCCTCTGAATATTCAGCATACGGAAATCCTTTTCCTTTATATGTAAATGAAGATTTGCCATCTTGCCAACCAAACCAGACTACATTGGAGGGTGCTTCAACCACCACGTACTGCAAGCCATCATAATGTGCTGCATACAATAATGCCAATTGCGATCCCATTGATCTTCCCATAATTCCAATTCGTGAAGTATCTATTTCTGATTGGTTCTTTAACCATTCATGCGCTTTGGCTACATATTCAAGTGGAATTTCTGTTATTCCTTCTGGTAAACCATCGTATTTAAAATATTTGAGATTAAGAACAGCAAATCCTTCACTGGCAAATAGAGAAGATCTTTCTTGTCGAAATTGACCACCTGAACCTCCAAGAAAAATGATTGCCGGAAGTTTCTGTTCACTTTTCGGTAAATAATAATTAGCAATTATTTCATCTCTGATTTCAGTACCAGTTATGTTAAGTGCGTCAAGTTCACGGGTGCTTCTTCTATATATTGTTTTGCTGGCAACTATAGAATCTTTAACAAGGACATTAATTGTAGCTGTATAGCCTTTACCAGTAGCGAGCTGATGATCATTACTGCTTTTCATTGACCAAAACAATCCCATAGGATGAATTCCTGTGTAGGATCCACTTAGGGCCTCTGACTTAGCCGGATTGATTATTCCAGATTCATCTGTAACGAATGAAGCACTGGATGTCCATTTATTACCTTCTGCATCAACTGCATTTACTTCCATTATGACTTGCTGTTTAGGTTCAAATCCTATAGCCTTTATTTGCAATGGCTTATGAAAAAGTGATGTGTCAGGAATTACGTGCAGTTCGATTTTCGATTCCTGTGCATTTATAAAAGAAATATGGGTTAGGAGTATAATCCAAAAAAGTAAAAGCTTTTTCATGAGGCTAAATTCTTGTTTTTTTTGTAATGAGCTACAACGGTTAGTATATGAAAAGTAGGCGATTTCGAAGCACTACACTTTCGGTTAAACACAAACTTTGATTCGAGCCTAAAGCCTTGATATTATTACTGTTTCGCCTATTTTTTATATACATTGTTGTGTGCTGTCATTGTTTTTCATTTGTACTCCTCCATAAATGAAGCCACATCTCGATTGAATTTTATCGTTTCCTCATACATTGGAGAGTGAGCTGTTTGCTCATAAATAATAATTGACTTGTTACTATCATTAGTAGAGATTCTATCATAGGCATCTTGAGCCAATTCAACCGGAAGTATTCCATCATGTCTGCCCCAGGCTATCAGGGTCGGGATGGTAATATTGTGCATTTTGTCTGTTGTTATCTCTTTTTGAGAATTCCATAGAGGAGGATTCCCATTGGTAAACCATGCCCAAGCACCGTAAAAACCAAGAGCATTCTGTAAACCTAACCCATTTTCTCCGAAGGTCTTTTCATTCACTTCGTCTCGGTTCTCGGGCAGGAAATACCCATCTGCATCATCTACATAAACCACGTGTTTGCGTATCCAGGACATAGAACTGGTGTTATCCCAATCACCCAAAGGATTATCTCGATACCATTCTAAAACTTCTCTCCAATGGTCGTTATTAAATCGGCTTGGTTCATTCCCATCAATAAAACTTTGCGCTTTGTTTTTAACCCACGCTACCGAAAGCTCTTGTCCTAAAGACCAATTATGTCCACCATCTACCAAAATCCAGCCATTTACTAAATCTTGTCTTTCAGGTACATTCCCAAGAAAGGCGGTGGTTAATACGCCACCCCAACTGTGTCCCATTATGAAAACACTGTTAGGTGAATATTTATGATTGATGACTTCAACGACTGATTGTAGGTCTTTGGCAGTTTCTTCTGCATTCAAGTGTGCTTGTCCGCCTTGTCCGTTGCCTTGAGAGAATCCGGAGGCTCGTTCCTCCCAATAAACCACCGCATAGTTTTCCTGCAAGGGATCAAATGCTCCATAATGAAAATACTGAGTACCCGTGCTTCCCGGCCCTCCGTGAACAATGATTAAAAAAACATCGGAGTTTAAATTTCCTTTAACCCAGACAGGAAAACGGGCATTGAGCCGCTTGACATAAAAAAAGTCTTCTCCTTCTTCCGGAAGAAACGGCTCGGAACAAGCTCCGAGCAAAAATAGGGGAAGCAATATGTAGCTAATAAATTTATTCATCTGATACTATTTTAAATGATATGAAATGCCCACAAAAAGCTCATAATGAAATTTATACACTCCAAAATACGGTTCAGCAGAAAAGCCAAAATCCGCAAATAGACTCAAAGGAAGTGAGGTTCTATCTGAAAAATTATAGGCTAAACCTGTAGTCGCTAATGCGTGAATATTACCATAACCATCATTTCTGCTTTTCTCAACATTTCCATTATTGACTTCATAAACGGGAGCCAATAAGAATTTATATTTATAATTGAGACCTAAACCTAAGGGGCGAATTGTGAAGCCCGAAGGAAAATGTATGTGGTAAGTGGCTCTTCCGCCTAACATGACAGATGTATAAAAAGGTCTGAATACGAAAAAGGTAAGTGTGGGTGATAGTACCAATTCATGCTTTTTTTTCCAAGCGGGGATGAAATCCGCTGATAACTGCATACCCGGACGAATAAAATTTTCACCCGCATAGGCAGCTGAAATGCGCTTCACCTTCCATCTGTTCGTGTTGCTTTCTAATGAATCAAGCGTTTCACTTTGTGCACTCACTTGATGCAGGTTTAGACATAGAATGAAAAAAAGTAATACAAAGCGTATCATTTTTCGATTTTTTTATGATTTGTTTTTTGACTTTGGAAAATCAACCACTACGGCATAAATAACCAAAACCAATGCTCCCAATACAAATTCAATATGCACATTATTGACAGCCAAGCGAGTAATGTAAACCGAAGAAGCAAACCATGATACCGGAATTATTATTCGTTGGATAAACCATTTCAGGTATTCTCTCATAGCTCGCTTGATTTGAAGTGAACTTTCTCGTCTCTACATATCAGTTGAATAGCATCTCGACCCGAATAAGCCGCAGGTGGCATACCGCCCCCGGGTGTTACCCAATGCCCTGCCATATAAAAATTGTCTAATTTTTTGAACTGCTTTGGCAGCTTGATCTTTGTGGCTTCGGGCGTAGGCAACCACCCTTCATAACTTCCATTGTGATTGCCTGTCCAGTTTTTATAGGTTATAGGTGTAGCCGTATCCGTAAATTCAATATGGTTTTTAATGTTGCCCAATTGTTTCTCCAAAGTCTCGACCAAAGCATTGCTGATGCGTTGTCTTTCTGCTCGATACACAGTTTCGCCCTGGTCGTGCAACGATTTCCAAAACGGGTAGTCCGTATCTATCATGGCGGAAATGAGCGTCTTGCCTTTTTCTGCAAGTGTTGGGTCAAAATTGTAAACTTGGAATGTGATTCGTTCATGTTTATAATTACCTACCTCTAAGGGTTCATCAAGGGGTAAATTGATGCCTACAATAGATGGATTGACCTCATTAATCTCCCTTGACACACCGGCAGAAAAATAAATCAAAGAAGGGAAGGTCTTTAAGGATTGATAAGCTTCTATGGTATTATCATCAAGATATTCCTCCCCCAGCAACTCGAACAGCACAGTATGTCCATCGGCTGCTGAAATGACGTAATCCGATTTTACTTGTTCCGTGTTGTTTAGTTCAAGTCCGACAGTAGATTGATTTTCAATAATGATGTCGGTGACTTTCTTTCCAAATGATATTTTCCCACCCAAATCACGGTACCGTTTTTCCAGTTTCTCAACAAACTTTCCTGAGCCACCTAAAGGATAGCCTGCAGTTCCTTTACGCGCATAAGCCAACTGCATTAAAAAGAAAGTCATGGACATTTCTGAAGCCCAGAAATTCTCAAAAGCCGATTTTAGTACAAAAGACTTAAAATATTGAGCGAAATCCTTGATTGATAATTGGTTGTATTTTTCCACAGCCAAAACAAACGGCAAATTGGACAGCAAGGCTTTTGTCCAATCCCACGGGTTGAGTAGCTCAAAAGCTTTGTCCATTGGAAACGAATTCTTGGCTACCGTTTCTATTGCCTGTATAAATTCATGGATGATTTTCTCATCTTCAGGTGCAATATCAAGAAAATGCTTTTTGAGTTTTTGTGTATCGGTATAGAAGTGAACATCCTGTCCTTTAATGTTCTTATATTCGATAAAACTGTTGTGATTGTGGAAAGTGTTGTCTTCAATCACACCAAGCTGATGCCATAAGTCATACAAATCTGTACCAGGGGCAGAACCAACTAACCAATGGATAGAACCATTGACGCTATAGCCTTGTCTATCCCAAGATGAACAAACGCCACCTGCTTTTTGACCCATTTCGTAGATAGTAGTATCGAAGCCATTGATTCGCGCAAAAATGCCTGCGGATAATCCTGAAATTCCTGCTCCTATGATGGATATTTTTTTGCTCATGCCTTTTTTATTTGATAGCACACAACGGTTCTCAGCTATACGCAGGCAGGGATTTTTACCACTGAACTTCCTACGAAGAACTGAACTTTAAATTTACCACTTTCCTGTCCTACGAAGCACGAAACCCCTGCTTGCGTATAGGTGATGTTAGCGGGTCGTTGTTCTTTCTCGTTCATTTGTTACACTTGTTTCTATTCTGAAATTATAAGATAATAACCGTCTAAGTCTCTCAAAATAAATTGTTGTTGACCTGAATTTTCATTCAAATGCGGTTCTTGCTCTATGTCAAGATTTAGTTTGACTGCATTACTCCAAACTTCATTCAAATCTGAAACTCTGAAATACAGAATAAGTCCGTTACCAATTGCAATACTTGGGTTTGTCATTGTCGGGTGGTCGTGTTCGCTCCAACAGTGAAGGCACAAAATCACAGTCCCTTTCTTGTCTGCTAACATTTCAAAACTGTCGCCACCGTGTTTGCTTTGTAAATCTAACAAGTCTTGATACCATTTTGAACTTTTGGCAACGTCTTTTACGGCTATTATTGTTTCTAATCTAGTCATTGGTCTTTCTTATTGTGAATAATCATTCGATTAAAAGACTCAATCTGTATTCAATCATTTTTACGATTAAGGCTTGTGGTAAAGGTTTATCTAACGGAAACTGTACTGAACCTTTCCCTTTTTTATAACCTGATAGTTCTTTATCAAAATGTTCCATTGTGGTTGGGTGTGGATACAGTCCAACGTGTTTTTTGTAGCCTGCAATCATAATCTGTTGTTCCCTTTTTCCGTCTTTAACTAAAGTGTAAGCTGGGATATTGTAGTTAAAAAGTTCTTGTGCGTCTGGAACAACTTTAAGAATGCAATCCTTAAGTTCAATTAGTGCATTTTTAACTTGGTCAGGTTGACTGAGGAAGTAGTCACTAACTGTCTCGTATTGCTTTTTATCATCCATTATTTTCTATACTTTAATTTAAAGGTCGTCTTTACAATGCCCCCTAACGGTCAAGTATAAGCGTAGTGCGGGGTTTCGGAGCGATTCACTGTCCGCCTACCGCAAAGTTTATTAGGAGCAAAAATGCTCAATTTTAGTTGTTCACAGCCCGCATTACGCTTATATGATGTTGTAAGCCGTTTTTCTATTCAAAATTTGGAATGGGTGATGAAACATCTACAATTACTCCGTTTGGGTCTTTAAGTAATAATCGTCTCTGTCCGTAAAATGTATCTGATGGTTCGCTGATGATTTCAAATCCTTCTTTTTTTGCTATCTCAAAAACTTCATCAGCATTTTCGACCACAAATGTCACATAAAACCCTTGAGGAATGTTCTTTATCCCATCAGGAACGATTTCACTTGTTCGGCTAATTAATCCTAACTCAAGTTGTTTATCTTTTGAAATTAGATGGACAAACCAATCGCTGTCATAGTCCACATTAAAGTCGAATAACTTGGTGTAATAGTTTCTGCTTTTAGGTAATTTATCTGAGCAGATGTTGGTCATCATTCTACTAATTGTTTTCATATTCTTTTTACCTTTTTATAATAAAACAGTTCAGGGTCTCCTTCATCTAGCCCTTTTAATTCTCCTGCAAACGAGAATTCAGCTTTTTCAAGCGCTCTTTGCATTTGAGTATTTGAACTATTTGTAGAGGTGAAAACCTTATCTGACTTGCATTGCTCACATATAAGGTTAAATGTTTTTCCACCTATCCCTTTTCCCCTGTATTTTTCATCTATGACAATTAACTCTATCCAACCTTGGTCAAAAAAACGGTAATCAAAAATCACAAATCCAACTTCTCTGTCATCTGCTAAAATGAGAAAGCATTCGTCATTTGATATGGCCTTTGTAATCTTTTCTTGTCTGTTGAGTTTGATATGTTCTTCTTTGTCAAGCCTGTAATCAAAGCCAACCGCAATTGCTTTGTCTTTAGTTGTTGCTTTTCTTAACCTAACATTTTCCATATCAAAATTCTGCTTCTGTTTGCTTTAAATGGCTTACAACGCTTAGTGTAGTAGTCGTGCCGGATTTATAACCACTTCTCTTTCCTCTAGCATCAAAGATAGTAAAAGTAGCAAACTTTCAGTCTTCAGCAGGCATGGATACTACACAGTGTTATGGGCTGTAATTTTCTCTTCACTTTAGAATCGCTTTAGTCCATTTCGTCTATGTCTTTTCTAGCTTTTTAATGAATAGTCAATGTCAAAAAAAGGTTTCAAACGTTTTATATTTCTTCCATTGCCATCTTGATTGGCTCATCCCAATGTTCATGAGTCACCAAAGGTGCCTGGGGAATGCTTCTGCCTCAGCCTTGGGAATTCAAAACAATGCCTTATTTGACGATTTTACATAAGACATAAAAAAGTATCTCCCCAATGATATTT
>NZ_FNZH01000014.1:0-57555 GCF_900109255.1 Cyclobacterium xiamenense
CCTCTCAGAACCCCTAAGGATCATCGCCTTGGTAAGCCGTTACCTTACCAACTAGCTAATCCTACGCATGCCCGTCTTATACCGATAAATCTTTAATATACTAACCATGCGATCAATATATACCATGGGGTATTAATCCGGGTTTCCCCGGGCTATCCCCCTGTATAAGGTAGGTTGCATACGCGTTACGCACCCGTGCGCCACTCTCATGTCAACCGAAGTCAACAATCCCGTTCGACTTGCATGTATTAGGCCTGCCGCTAGCGTTCATCCTGAGCCAGGATCAAACTCTCCATTGTAAAGTTTGTTTGGCGTCTCTGATATACCTACTCACGTAAACTATACCAAGATCGCCTGTTGTCTCTGTGGCTCGAAGAAATTACTTCTGTTTTTATTTTTTGTCTGACAATACTTCAAAGAACTTAGTCCGACCTCTTATACCCCCTTTCGGAGCAGTCAACCGGCTTGTCCAAAACGCTCCAAAACACCCTTTCTCTGATGTCTTTTCCGTTTGGGTTTGCAAAGGTAGAAAAAATCCAACCCCAAACAAACTTATTTTAATCTTTTTTCAACGATCTCCGGATGCATTCGCCAACTCATTCCGTTTCCCCCCGTTTGGGATCACAAAGATGAACGCTTTTTTTGGGTAGGCAATGCAATTTTGCGTTTTTTTTAAGATTTTTTTCGCACAAAACCTGTAATGAAGCGAAATATGTGACCTCGCCAGGATTCAAACCTGGAACCTCTTGAGCCGTAATCAAGTGCTCTATTCAATTGAGCTACGAGGCCATTTCTTCTAAACGGAATGCAAAGGTAATGAATGCAAACAAAAATACAAAGCCCATCACCCAGGAAAGAATGCCGTTCGACCAATTTTAATTTAAGAATTATTAAGATGAATAACACGCCAAATCAAGCAAGATTTCATAATTTAGCCGATCAATTGAAAAATTAACGATTGTTTTCATGAAAAGACTTACCCTAATTTGCCTTTTACTCGCAGCTACTTTTCACCTACACGCTCAGGAAAAAGAAAAAACACCCATAGGCGGCCGGCCCAATATAAAAGGAGATCTGTTTCTGGATTTTGGTTTTAACCTGCTTAATAACCGACCGGAAGATCTTAACACCCGATTTATTCCATCCCGAGTGGTGAATGTTTACTACCAAACGCAGCTGCCTTTGGGCGAAAACTCTGGGTTTACTTTTAACCCCGGTCTGGGATTCGGCTTGGAGAAATTGGCATTTCAAGGCAACCAAACGCTGATTCCGGACCCAGCAAAAGGTGGCAACTCCAGTCAACTGGTTCCCATATCGGATATCTATGGGGAAAATATCCGCGTGGAAACGAACACCATGGCCCTTAATTACCTGGATATCCCACTTGAAATACGGTACCATGCCAACAAAAGTGACTACAATTCCGGCTTTCGCGTGGCTGTCGGCGGAAAGATTGGCGTACTATACAATGCGCACTCTAAAATCACTGTAACCGATAGCGAGGGATTGACCCAAAAAGTGAAAAACAGCCAGGATTATGGCTTGAGCCCCATTCGGTACGGGGTTTACACGCGTTTGGGTTTCCCCGGATTTAATGTGTGGGGATACTATGGATTAAACGGTCTATTTGATGGCGAACAAGGACCTTTTGGCACAGAGGCCACCCAGTTTAACTTCGGAATTTCCGTTGCCCTGTTCTAATGCCATTCCGGAAATCCCCGAATGCAACCTTACCGCCGTACATTTTAAGTTACCAACAGGGAATACAGCACAGAAAAATTAATTCCAAATCCCAGGGCAAAACCCGCATACACCTCCAAGGGCTTGTGCGCATTTAGGTACAACCTGGCCGTTCCTACCAGACCACTGATGACGATAATCACTAGTAAATAATAAAACATCGGTGGGGAATAAAACTTTACCGATAAGACTGCCACCAGAGCAACCCAGCCCCCTAAAGCCGTTTGGTGCGCACTAATTTTCCAAAAATAGGTAACCGCTGTCAAGGCCATGAGACTAAACGTGGCCAACCCAAGGGTCGCGATTAGCAGCTCATCGACATTTAATTTCCAGTAAAAGAAACCCGAAGTCATACAATAGAATATGCTGACCAGTACAAACGGAACCAGCCTTTCTCGTTTGTCGGGTAGGTGAAAGCTATGTATGAGATCAGAAAAACGCATCCCCACCAATCCCAGTAGCGGAACCAGAAACGTCGTAAACCCGACTAGCAGAGCGATTGACCATTTCGCTTCCCCGGGCACAACCGTCGCCTCCGGAACAATGTAAAATAAGGTAAGTACCATCATGGAGGGAATTAAAAGCGGTTGAAAGACCACCGAAACTCCCAATGCAAATTTCCTACACACCTATAACTCCTTTCTTAACCTGGCCACCGGGATCTGCAGTTGTTCCCTGTATTTGGCTACAGTCCTTCGGGCTATGTTGTATCCTTTCTGATTGAGTAATTTCACCAGTTTGTCGTCAGAGAGCGGTTTCTTTTTGTCTTCCTCTTCCACCAATTTGTTGAGTACGCTTTTGACCTCCCGATTACTAACATCCTCCCCTCCGTCGGTAGCGATTCCTTCCGAGAAAAAGTATTTTAGTGGAAACACCCCAAATTCGGTCTGTATGGCTTTGCTGTTTGCTACCCGAGATACAGTCGATATATCCATGTCGATTTTTTCAGCAATGTCCTTTAGTATCATGGGACGAAGTTTTGTCTCGTCCCCATCCACAAAAAACTCTTGCTGGTAATCGAGTATGGCCTGCATGGTTTTCATCAATGTTTGCTGCCGCTGTTTGATCGCGTCGATGAACCATTTTGCAGAATCCAGCTTTTGTTTAACAAAGGTTACGGTCTCCTTGAGCTTTTTATCTTTCTTGTCGCTCTTGTCATAGGCGTTAAACATCTCGGAGTAGGACCTGGACACTTTAAGTTCTGGCGCATTCTTTGAATTCAGAACTATTTCAAACTTGCCGTTCGTATTATTCAGGATAAAGTCGGGAATTACGTAATGATTTCGTACCATACCGTCCGAAATTCCTCCCGGTTTTGGATTCAACCGGGTGATACTATGAATCACCTCCTTAAGTTCCTCTTCTTCTATTCCTGCCTTTTTCAGAATCTTATCGTAATGCTTCTTGGTAAATTCCTCAAAGCAATGTTGCACAACAAAAATGGCTTTTTGTACCAGGGGCTCGTTTGTATCATCCCTTCGTTCCAATTGAATAATCAGGCATTCCTGAAGGTTTCTGGCTGCGATACCCGGGGGATCAAACCCCTGAATTTTAAGCAGGATCTCTTCTACCTCATCCAGGTCCGTCTCCACGTTCTGACTGAAAGCCAAATCGTTGATGATTGCTTCCAGACTCCTGCGGATGTAGCCGTCGTTTTCGATGCTACCGATGAGCTGCCTTCCAATCAACCGCTGCTGCTCGTCTAGTTTTAAAAAATTCAATTGAGAAAGTAGCTGCTCGTGAAGGGTAGAATGGCTGGAAATCGGCATTTCCCGATCTTCTTCGTCTCCGGAATAGTTCCCATCCCCCTGCATTTTGTACCCACCGTACTCTTCATTTAAATATTCGTCAATATTGATGTCTTTGTCTTCTTTTACATCCGGAACCTCCGTTCCCTCCGCAAATTCCTCTGCCTGAATGTCCGAATCGGACTCCTTTCCCTCCTCTAATGCAGGATTGATCTCCAATTCCTCCTCAATCCGCGCTTCCAGCTCGGCCGTTGGCACCTGTAAAAGCTTAATAAACTGTATCTGCTGAGGAGATAACTTTTGGGATAAGATCTGATTTAAATTCAGTTTTTGCATATATTCTTTGACCTGGTATGGGTTAGGTACGTGTAAATCAGGGGCTATCGAACGGACGTCCCGCTTTCATTCTTCAAATTTAGGAAATAAGATCAAAATTTTGATAAAAAGCGTATTATATCGTTTTTTTGCATTCACTTTACACACAGTCCGCATAGGTATTCACTTCAATAGAAAAACGAATCATGTCATTTAACAAACGAATAAAAATTAAACATTTAATCGAAAACACCTACACAGGCGAGACTGTAACGGTAATGGGCTGGGTACGAACCCGACGCAGCAACAAGCACGTAACCTTCATCGCCTTGAATGATGGTTCCAGCATTCAAAATTACCAGATTGTTGCAGACCCGGAAAAAATCAACGAAGAACTACTCAAAAAAGCAAATACGGGTGCCTGTCTTAAAATTACCGGTACGGTGGTCGCCTCTCAGGGTAGTGGCCAACAATCGGAAATTCAGGCGGATCGGATAGAAATCCTGGGAGAAGCGGACCCGGACAAATACCCCATTCAACCCAAAAAACACTCCCTGGAGTTTTTGCGAGAAAACGCCCATTTGCGGGTCCGAACCAATACGTTTGGCGCCATTTTTCGTATTCGCCACCATTTGGCTTTTGCCGTACACCAGTATTTCCACCAAAAGGGATTTTGCTACCTGCATTCGCCCATTATCACTGCGTCGGATGCCGAAGGGGCCGGAGAAACCTTCCAGGTCACCACGCTGGATCTAAAAAATCCACCCAGGGACGAAAACAACGCCATCAATTTCAAAGAAGATTTCTTCGAACGCGCAACCAACCTTACCGTTTCTGGTCAATTGGAGGGGGAACTCGCAGCACTGGCCCTCTCGGAAATCTATACCTTCGGGCCTACCTTCCGGGCGGAAAACTCTAATACAACGCGCCACCTGGCCGAATTCTGGATGATTGAGCCGGAGATGGCATTTTACGATGCGGAAGACAATCAGAACCTGGCGGAAGATTTCCTACAGTACATCATCGGCTTCGCGCTGGAAAATTGCCAGGAAGACCTTGCCTTTCTTGACCAACGCGCGGCCGAAGAAGAAAAAAACAAAAAGGCTGAACAACGCAGTGAACTTGGCCTGCTCGAACGCCTTGAATTTGTGACCAAAAATACCTTTGTACGCATCAGCTACACCGAGGCATTGGATATCCTGCGAAACTCCAAACCGAATAAAAAGAAAAAATTCACCTACCCCATCGACGAATGGGGTACAGACCTGCAATCCGAGCACGAAAGGTACCTGGTCGAAAAACATTTTAAAAAGCCGGTGATCATCACCGACTATCCCAAAGCCATCAAATCGTTTTACATGAAGCAAAACGAGGATGGAAAAACAGTGGCTGCCATGGACATTCTGTTTCCGGGTATTGGGGAAATCATTGGCGGTTCGCAGCGGGAAGAAAGATTGGACAAGCTGACCGAACGAATGCAGGAATTGGGCATTAGTCAGGAGGAAATGTGGTGGTACCTGGATACCCGACGCTTTGGCACGGCACCCCACGCCGGCTTTGGACTGGGCTTTGAGCGATTGGTCCAATTTGTCACCGGAATGAGCAATATACGGGACGTAATTCCCTTCCCCAGAACACCCGGCAACGCCGAATTTTGAGGGAGATCGTAACCCGGAGCCGGTAGCCTACGCAAAGGATAGGAACCCCTCTCCGGCATGATTCGGACTCATTGCCTTAAATCTGCTACATAATCTCATAATCTCCGGGTAAAAATAGCACCCAACAAGCTGTCAGGGTTCATCTACTCTACGCGTCTACGCGAGAGGTTGATTGAATAGCAACCAAAACCCATCACGTATGCAGACCATAAGAATAAATCGGCAACGCCTAGGTATAAAGGTGCGAACAAAAATTCAATTTAGCCATCAGAAGACGCTCGCAGATTAAAACAGCTGCCTTGGAGGTAGGCGTATTTTTGTCCGGAAGTATGCCTCCCCCAGGGAAATCGACCGCAGATCAACATAGAAGAAGATAACTGGTACATCAATAGAGATATTACCAATCCCGGTTCTCCTGAGGAGCGCCTGCTACTGAATGTGGGGATGGTCACTACCGTTTTTGAGGACAGGGGGGGAATCGAAAAACAAGTGGATGCCGTTGACCCGTGGGAAAACACCCAAACCTTTATCCATCGCATCCCCGAATACCTGAGCCTCGGAGTGAATGGGTTTGATAGTTCGCTTCAGGGGTATTACCCGGCTATGAGGGGGCCTCAATACCGCTTTTGAACCGAATGGCGCGTTGAGAAAGAAGTACATGCAAGGGGTGGAGAAAGTAATCGTTGCAGCGGATCAAAAGGGAACGTTTATTATTCTGTCCTGTTTCTACCAACGGCAGCGGGACGATGATTTCACTTTGGAAAACAAACAAGCCATTAGTGAAGCCGTTCGGAATACCGCCAACTGCCTTTCCAATTAGGAAATGCCCATAGAAAATCACCAAAAAAAGGTGGTTCGGAGACCGGAGGCAGCAGGACCTTACGACCTACGAGTGGTGGTATACGCCCACGATGGAAGGCTGTTGTACCAGTCTGCTCTGGTAGCTATCGAAGTCAGTCCGACGACAAAATAAACGGCTGCAGATAAAAACCCCGATACATCAAGTCCGCAATTTGTAACAATCCGGTTCCAGTTTAATTGCGGTACAATAGGAAATAGTTGGGTTTAATTCATATATTAGTAAGTGGAAAAATTTCTTAAATACCTAAAAATTGAAGGAGTTGGTGGTCATGTCATCCGTATTTCTCTGGCCTGCCTTCTTTTGTTTGGTGGATTTACCAAGTTAAAACTCATTGGGGCCCTGGAATACAGTCTTTTTTGGGCCATTTTACTGGCCGGGATCGAAACCTTCGCGGCGTTTGGATTACTGATCCATTACAAAAAGCCGCTGATCGGGATGGTTGGGGGCATACTCGCCCTATTGTCCATCTTTATTCGGGTGGTCTTCTCCATCGAATGGGTGCGCGGTCATATCCTCCAAACGGATTCCTTTCTTTCGGCGCTTAACTCCATTTTTGGCATCTATAACAACGGTCTCTTTCACATCGCCCTGCTTTTTGGCGCAGCCATTTACTGCCTGGGCAATTCCTTTAAAGCATACGTTGCTGAGCGGATTACCCGCCCTTGGCCTCATTAAACTCGGTTTACTCTTCCTGGAAACTCATTTCAGGGCTGTAAAGCAACTCCTTATTCTCAAAATCGTAAAGTGTCAGCCTTCTGAGCTCAAAATACGCCGTCCAATAGTCTCTTAGGGATTCAACGTAACTCCTCCTGTTTTCATCCTTTTCGCGCTGGGCTATTCCCAAATCGGTAATGGATACATTTCCGCTCTGGTACCTGCGGAAGGATATTTCGTACCGTTTGTCGGCAACCTCATCGGATGTCTTCGTGATCTCCAGCCGATCTTTGAGCATGATAAAGTTCCGAACCCGGGTGAAAATTTCCTGCTCGAAATTGATGATTTCCTGCTCAATTTCAAATTCCGTGAGCTTTTGATTGGCCTTTGCCATGCTCATCCTGGCTTTGTTGCGCCCCCAATCCAAAATGGGCACGCCAATGCTCAGATTTACCAAGGCCTGGGTGTTGGGATTGGAATAGATGTCTCCCCACATCAAGGCCGCCTTGTTGTACCCGTAGCTGGCGTTCAAATTCATCTGAAAACGTTGCCCCCTTGCCTGGGCTACGTCTGCCTGCGCCTCCATTCGCTGCCTTTCGAAACTAATAGCATCGGAGCGGTTCTGAAACGCATATTCGATTGCTTGTTCCACATTGACCTCAAAATCCGGGATTTCATCCGGTAACTTCAGATTTAGGGTCGTGCTTTCGTTCAGCCCTATGTAGGATTTCAAGCGAAGGGAAGATGCTTCCATATCCAACCGAGCCTGTGCCACATCTTGCCGCGCTTCCAACACCTGTAATTCCACCTGCAACAATTTATCTTCATAGGTAGTGCCGATATTGTACCGCCCTTGTTCGATTTTTAAAATCGCTTCGGAGTTTTGAAGGTTCTTTGTAGCGATGTCCAGGTTTACCTGGGCCACCAAAAAATCAAAAAACATCTGGGTTACCCGTTCGCTGATCTGTTCCATCTCCTCTACAAATTCTCGCTTACTCTCTTCATAGCGAATGGGTTCAATTTTTCGATCCCACTTAAAGGGGTTAAAGGCAAAAATGGGTTGGGACAGGCGAATGTTTACCGGAACGCCACTCCACCGCGTCTGACTTTCGGAATCCGAGGCCAGAAAATTGTCAAAACGGTTGGTCGAACTGTTGACGGAGATGATGCCACCCGTGGGCCCAATTACCTGGCGGAGTCCCAATTCCAAATCCACCAAATTTTGCCTCACTTCCCGGAACTCAATGGTCCCGTCCGGTTGGGTGACGTTATTGAAGGCCTGCGAATACTGCGGCAGGGTGCCTTCCAGGCGCAACTGGGGGTTAAAATTGGATTGGTACAGGCGATAGCTCCAGTACCGGTTTTCTCTTCGGGTATCCGCATTCAGGGCAGCCGGAGATTGTTGTTTAGCCCGTAAAATAATCTCTTCCAGGGTATACGAAACGACCTGCTGGGAATGGACAGAAAAAATGATCGCTAAAAACATAACGATCAGGTTTGGTAGAAATAGTTTATTCATAGCGTAAAGAGGTTATCGGATCCTGGCTAGCGGCTCTCTTGGCTGGGGTAATACCAAAGACCAACCCTACTGTGGCTGCCACTCCAAAAGACAATACAATGGAGCTCAGGGTAATTACAGTAGGAAAATCGGCAAAAGTGGATACCAAATGGGCCAATACGATACCCAAAATCACACCTATCAAGCCACCGGAAACACTGATCATAATGGATTCAAACAGAAACTGATTCACAATATCGTTCTTTTTTGCTCCTAACGAAAGCCTTAGGCCAATTTCTTTTATTCTTTCCATTACCGACGCTAACATGATATTCATAATACCGATTCCTCCCACCAGCAAAGAAATCCCCGCGATGGCTCCCAAAACGATATTAAAAATGTTTTGGGTCCGTTGTTGCTGTTTGAGCAATAGTTCGGGAATGGTGATCTCAAAATCCACTACGTTAAAATGCCTCCGTTCCAGCATTTTGGCCAAAACCTCCGCAGTGGGGTTAAGCAATTCGCTTTCCGATACCTGAATGACCATCTTATCCAGTTGGTGGTAATTACTGGATCCGCTATTGCTATCGTTTAATCTCGATTCGGTGACCAGGTCCCTATTTTTATAGCGGATGAGCATGGTTTGAATCGGTACGTAGACATCCATATTGAAGTCCCGGATGCCTAGCTTGGATATACTTGATTCCGAAACGATCCGCTCTTCCAAAATACCGACTACTTCCAACCATTGGCTACCGCTCTTGATCTTTTTGCCAATCGGGCTTTCATTTGGAAAAAACCGTGCCGCCACGTTTCTCCCAATGATGCAAACGGGGTCTCCCTTTACCAGATTCTTTTCACTAAACATTCTGCCGGCTCTCAACTTAAAATCGAGCACGTCAAAATACGCCGGGGTTACACCCACCAGCTTGGCAGATCTTCGGACGCCACTTTTTACAATATAGGTGTCCAATACGATTTCCGGGCTGATCTTGCTGATTCCAGGGATGATCTCACGAATGGCCTCGGCGTCTTGTAACTTCAGGCCCGGAGAAAATTTACTGCGCTCCTTTTCTAAACTACTACTCTCGTCCAGTTGCTCTTCTACCTGCTCTACTACCGGTACCACCACGATGTTGTTGACACCTACCAGCTTGATCTGTTCCATGATTTCCTGCTGTGCTCCGGTACCGATGGCCAGCATGGCTATGACAGCTGCGACCCCAAAAATAATCCCCAAAGCGGTCAGCAGGGAACGTACCTTGTTAGCCAGTACTGCCTCAAAGGCGATATAAAAATTGGCTAAAAGCCTCTCGTTAAACATAGGTTTGATTTAGATAAGGAATGGTACTTTTTAGCGATGTCTGTTCAGGGAGCTGGCGTGGACCTTCGTTGACCGAAGGACGGGACTTCCGCCACAGGCTCCTCATCCTTATTGTCCAGGTTTCGTTTGCCGTTCAGTTCTTCGAGTAAATTCACCGTCAGGTTGCTTCCCCAATTCGGTGTATTTAAGTAGACATAGTCTCCGTCATTCAGTCCCTTTTCAATGACCACATCGTTAGCATTGGTCATCCCTAAAAGAACTTCCTGCTTGACACCGTTCCGAAGGTATACGTAATTTATGCTATCGTTTTCTACATTGACGGCCTCCAATGGCACGTACAGTACCTCATTTAGCTGGTCGGCAATGATGGTATTGCTGGAAGTCATAGACGGCCTGAGCATGGGATCACTCTCGTTGACGATTACCATGACTTCAAAAACTTTTGCATCTGAATTTGGCCGTTGTTGCCCCACATTGGCCACTTTGGTTACCTCGCCGGTATATCGTTTGTCTGGAAAAGCATCCATGCCTAATTCCACCTTTTGGCCCACTTTTACCCTGCGGATGTCTACCTCATTGACGTAGGTAATACTCTGCATGGTCGTCAGGTCTGGGAGTGTGGCGACGACGGGATTCCAGGAACTTATCTGAGAACCTTCTTTCACTTTACTACCCCTATAATCGACATAAATCACCATCCCATCCTGGGGTGCAGTCACAACGAATTTATCCAGAACCTCAACCATTTGTTCCACTTCCAACTCATCTTCACGAAGCTTGGCGGCAATTTCCATCATTCTGGCTTTTTCCTGAAGACTCTTGATTCGGTAGCGTTCCCTGGCTTGATCAAGCTCTCTTTTGGCTTTTTCTACGTTGTACTCGTTTTGTTTAATGATCGCAGGCGGCTCAAACTGAGACTGCTCCAATATCAATTCCTGTTCCTGTACAATGTACTCCTGGTTGAGGATATTGTCTCGCTCGACCCGAAGATTCAATGAGGTATCCAATTGAATCTGTTCGTATTGTGCCCGGGTTTGCTCCAGATCCAGCCTTCTGTCCTCCAGACGGCCAAACAATTCTGTCTTGTCGATGGAACAAATAAAATCTCCCTTCTTTACGACCGTGCCTTCGTCCACCATTTTGTCAATGGTAAAATTGCCAATTCTAAATCGACGCGCTTCGGCGGGGCCAAAGACTTGTACCGATCGCAACGCCTCCAACTCCCCGGAAGTAGTAATTTCTACCCGAAACTCCCCTTTGTTGACGGTAGCCAGTATATCGTTCTCCACTCCCGCACTCCCAGAGGCAAAAAAGTAATACAGCGCACCGATAACAATCACACTTCCAATGGCTACGTAAATTAAATTCTTTTTCATTTTCCTGTTATTTACTGGTTCAAAGGTAACTTTTTCGTCAATTAAGTCCTTCCCAATGAGCATCTTATTTGTCCATTGACATAAAAATGTAATTTCAAGGCTAATTTTTTCGTTTTTAGTTTGCATTCGTCGCCGTATCGGAAAAACACATTTCCTTAAATTTTCGTGAATCGTACGCCATTCCCATTCATTCGCTATATTTGCCGCATGAAAGCAGTGATAAGTTGGACGATCCGATACATTCCACGGAAATACCTACAGCTTTTCAGCCATTTTTTCTTACGATTGGCTGCGGTGTTTTACCGCGGAAATACCGTCCAATGCACCATTTGCGAACGAAGTTTTCGGAAATTTTTGCCCTACGGAAGAGTAGGTAGAGACAATGCGCTCTGTCCAAACTGCCTGGGCCTGGAGCGGCACCGGCTCATGTGGCTGTTTCTCAAACAGAAAACCGATTTTTTCAAGAGTCCCCTAAAAGTACTGCATATCGCCCCGGAATTGTGCTTTTTGGATCGATTTGAGGCGATGGATAACCTTGAGTACATCACCGGCGATCTGGAATCTCCCCTTGCTAAAATTAAAATGGACATTCACCAAATCCCCTTTCCGGACAATAGCTTTGACGTGGTTTTTTGCAACCATGTACTCGAACATGTGAAAAGCGACATAGATGCCTGTAAAGAAATCAATCGGGTACTAAAACCTGGCGGCTGGGGCATTTTGCAGTCCCCCGTATACGACCTGGATAAAACCCTGGAATACCCCAGCATCACAGATCCTGTCGAAAGGGAGCGGGTTTTTGGCCAACGCGACCATGTTCGGAAGTACGGAAAAGATTATGCCAGCAGACTCAGTGCTTCCGGCTTAATCGTTTCCGAAAACTCGTTTGTCAAAACTCTGGACAAAGAATTGGTGAAAAAACATGCCCTTCCTGAAAATGAAATGATTTTCTTTTGTCAAAAAGGGTAAAAATTACCTTTCTTAAATTAGAGGTAACATCTCCTTAAAACAACCAAATCGTCACTAAGAAACCTTATTATTGGGAGAGAATGGCGCATAAAAACACCGATTAAATCGTCACTGCAAACTTTATTTGGTAGGTTTCAGATTTGGAAAAGAGTGTGTGGTAGTCTTTTGTCCCCTGGGCTTTTCGAATTCTTCCACGATATTCTCCACTCCAAACACTCTTTGATCTTTCTGATGACACTTTTGTTTAAAAACTGTAAATCAATGGGTTGACACCCCATGTATTTCTGACTCTTCTCTTTCCAATCCTACTTCTAAAACGAAATTTCAGCAATTTGAGCGCAGAAGCGCACATTTTGCAAGCAGAAAAAATAATGGAAAATACCCGAACCCTACAAAAGCGGTATTTCATAGAAAGGAGCTTAAAATCAAATCGCTTCAACTAGCCTATCACCTGCCTATTCTGTGAGCAGCGAACTCTCCGGCAAGGCAAAGGCAACAACATTGGGCTCCTCATCTACGGTGAGTCCATAGATGATGCTATTGTCTTCATCCACAGTAAATCCGGTTAGCGGGTAGTCTAGCGAATACTGATGTACAATTTTTCCTTGGTAATCAAAAACAAAAATCCGATTCAATTCATCAGGATCACTGATGTTTCGAAAGCTTTTACCCAGGTGAAGCCCGTATATTCGTTCTTTCCCGGCAAAACTGTCCAAATACTTTACCGTAAGTGTTTTCATGTTCATAGCTGCCATGGGATAGCCCCTACTGTAGTCCACGTCAAATTCCGGAACTTCATCAACGGGACCTCTGATAGAAAGGATCTTTCCAGATGCCTTATCCAATACATCGATAAAATCCCGTCTGGATCCTGCAGCGATAAATTTACGTTTATCGGGAGAGGCTTTTAATCTTCCCTGATGTATACTGCTTATCACATTGTAAGGAACATCTTTGCGATCGATCATACTGTCCCAGGTACCGTAGGCGGCCAATGTATCCCCTTGCAGCGACACCTCAAAATACTTATCGTTACCATCCACCATCGTAACCAATAAGCTGGTATCTGATGCCCAGGTCAAATCAGCTACATAATGGAAAATCTCTTCCAATCTCAACTGGCTTTCTGCCAATTTGGAAGTCCCTTCATTAACGGAGTACTTTGAAAAAAAAGTTTGTTCCAAATCGTAGCACCAGAAGCTTTCTTTTTCAAAGGCGGGTTCCAATTTCCATACCAGGGTTGCTTCTCCCGGACCAAGGCCATTCTTCCCGGTACTGCGGATGTATTTTTCGGATTGTATGTCAAGGATATGCAAAAGATCGCCATTGCTTCTTTCACTTACCACCAGGTAATCTCCCAAACACAAAATATTTCTCGGGTTTGTTATGTTGGGGAAATTGTACTTTTTCCCGACCAAGGCTATCGGATCCGGAAGATCCTTTTCATCAAAAACAACGATTTCTTCGATTTCGTTTTCCTCCGATGCGGGAGAACAGGCAAAGCCTAAAGCGAAAAATCCAACTAGAAGGGTTAATTTATTGCGTATCATTTCTTGAGAATTGATATCAAAATCAAGTTGAAAGGGAGTAGGACATCTTTGAAGCCTACTCCATTAAAAGTTAGTTAAATACAGGTATCATCATTTGGCACCCAAATGGAGTCTGCAAATTTCAACCCAATTGGGTGCGGACAGGAGTCATTCCACGAGCAACATACGCCTCCATATTCATTAGAACCCGCAATCGCCTTCTCCAAGGCCACGTCCTTTTCCGAAAACGGTGCTTCCGTACCACTGACGCCAAACTGCCAGCCAGCTACCAGCATAACCGCTACAGCTCCACAGGCTGCCATTAATTTTCTTGAATTTTTAAGCCATGTTTTCATGTTTTTTTGGTTTAATGTAAAACATTGATTGAATGGCACTTAAATTGGTAAAAAAAAAATCACACCTGCAACTATTCTTTTAAAAAATTTACAAATAATCTGTTTTAAAGCGCATACGGGGGATTTAGGTTTCAGCATAGGAAATCATAAGAGTTAACCATTTACCCTGACAGTTGAATTGGCTTTCCTATTGGAAAATTGCTTCAAAATATCCCTCATCAAAACAGCTTATTTGTTTGGCTTAAATTTAAGGGAAAACAAAGCCGCATTTACTACTAATCATTGTAATCAAAAATCACCACATTCGGATCCTTATCGGATGAAATACCAAAAAAGCGCTTGTTTTTCTCGTCCACTGCCAGGGAAAACAGGGCATGGTCCAGCGTATAAGTTTTTACCAAACTGCCGGCATAATCGAACACATAGATTTCTCTGGCCGTTTCACCTTCCTGAAAGTAAGCATCCATGGACTTCCCAAAATATAGAGCATAAATGTATTTTTCTCCTGCCACAACATCCTTATAATAATGTGATCTGCTCATATCCGTGAATTGCGCCATGGGATATCCTGCAGAATAGTCTACCTCAAATTCCGGGATATTATGTTCAGGCCCGTGAACAGAAGTGATCTTTCCGCTGGGTAAGTCCAGAATTTCAATATAATCTCGTAATAACCCAACTTTCACGTATTTTCTATAGTCTGGGCTTATGGTGGATTTTCCCTGGTGAACAGAACTCACCACATTGGGTGGAGGAGAGCGGTCTTCCAGCATTTGGCTCCAGGTGCCATAGGTGGAGAGCTGATTTCCAAGTGTATCATAAATCTGGAATTTTTCGTCTCCATCTGCCAATTGACATATAAGCGTACTGTCCGAATTCCACAACATGTCCACAGCCAAATACATACTTTGAGGCTGCTTAAAAGCTTTTTGGTACAGATCACTGGATGATTCCAAATCAAACAAGGCAATCAATTTTTGGGTATGGTCGTAAACCCAACATTCGTTGACCGATTTCCCTCGCTGTAATTGATAAGCAGCAACAATTTCCCCTGGACCAAAACCGTCTTTACCCGTTGTATTAATCAGCCTTTCACTATTCGGATCGACCACGTGCAGGTGGTAGTCCAAAACCTTGCGCTCTCCCACTACCAGGTATTTACCTGTCCAAAGAATAGCATTGGGGTTTAGCAAAGCAGTTAGATTAAGTTTTTTACCTTGAAGAGCATCCAGCGCTGGAACATCTTCAGGACCAAAGTTGCGAATACTATATTCGATATCATGTGATTTCTCAGGTGGGTTTCCACAAGAAAAATTAAGACCTGTTAAGAAAAGTAATAATAGCCTATATAAGTAAATTTTAATCATATATAAATTCATAAAAGATACATTAATTGGAGAAATAAAAACGATTTATCTCTCCAATTAATTAAAAGTTAAAACTAAAAGCATTCGGTATAACCTCCATACCAATAGGAATCAGCAAATTTCAGACCTATCGGGTGATTACAAGACTCATCCTCAAACTGACAACAAAGGCCCCCATATCCACTCCCCGCAATCGCCTTCTCCAACGCCACTTCGCTTGCGGAAAACGGCACTTCCGTACCACTAACCCCAAACTGCCAGCCGGCCACCAGCATAACCGCTACAGCCGCAAAGGCTGCCATTCCTTTTTTTGAATTGTTAACCCATTTCTTCATGTTTTTTTTGGTTTAATGTAAAACATTGATTGAATGGCACTTAAATTGATAAAAAAAAAACGAGAGCTGCAACTATTCTTTTAAAAAATACTGAAAAAAATTTACAAATAATCTGTTTTAAAGCGTATACGGGGGATTTAGGTGAAAAAAGCATCGAAAAAAAAAAGATATTCCGTTTAGGCCATATTGGAAAAAGGCAACACTCACCAGCAACAGGGATTTTTAAAAAGGTTATTATTGATTTCTCTTGATCAAACGGACGGTATCGGAAAGCGGGGATATTCCCGGCACCCATTTTTTGGAATAAATTCCTTCTTTGGCTTGTTTGGTAGGGACGACCTCATCATTTTCATTTACATAAACAGGCTCATTTACATGAAACCACTTTATACCTCCACTTTCTGTCTGCTCGACGATTACACCTCTTACTGCACCCGCAATACCCATCGCAGTAGTCCGCTTGTGCAATTCGCTTCGGTAGCGATTGAATGGATCTGTATTGATCGGACTTCCACCGGTTAAAACGATTTCGTTATTCCGGTTTAAAAGCATGGTTTGTCTTGATCTTTCATCAGAGATTTCATTTATGTCAAAAACCCGGTTTCCTTTGTCATGGAAAAACGGATAATCCATCGCCATTTCTTCAAACCAATAGTGCTTAAAATTCACCATATCAGAATTATCCCTGACTACAAACACAAATCCGATGGAGTCCGTGTCCATACTGCCTATAAAATACTTCCAGACTTCCGCTTCCTTGTTTAACGAGCTAGCAAGTGGATCAATGAATGCAACCATCTTTAATGGCTTCTCCAAAGGTGTTTGCTGTGTTTTTCCTGCCACCTTAAATGTCTTTTCAGGTAACTTGAATGCCTTAAGGGTATTGGAATCCTGTCCATAGCTTATCTTTGATAGTATCCCGAATAACAAATAAAGAAATGTCAATCTAATCATTTTGGATCAGTTAAATTATAGGCAACCAGGGTAGGATCTTCTTCAAAAGAAGCGGTATATAAGATTTTATTTTTGCTATCCACAGCGATGGAGCGCGTCGGCTGGTCTAAGTTATACTTTCTAATAGGTTTTCCTTCCCAATCCAGGACATAAACTTCATTTGATAGCCCGGAATTCATCATGCTTTTTCGGGAACTCCTGTCAATTTTCTTTCCACTATAAAGGAAATAGATAAACTCTTCAGTAACCGCAACGGAGGTATATTCATAACGCAATTCTTCATTTCCAACGACTGCCATCGTTTCCTTAGTATGGCTTACTTCAAGTGAGGTTTCCCCCCAGGAAAACTTATTTACTTCGATGGTGTCTTTTTTAATGGTAAGAATTCCGAATTCAGGAACCTTGGACATCCCATATACCGCCATGTTCTTCGTTGGATGGTTCATGTAAAAGGATTGATTGGCCATTGCCATGGACGGGCCTCCTTTGTAGGCTTCGCCTTCGATAAGTTCCTGATTGGAAATTTGGTAGGCACAAAACCTTTTGTGCAACATACTTCCAACAATGTATCCGTTTACATGTACCGTACTACCCATAAACCGTTTTTCTCGTTGGTCCATGGTAAATTTTTCTTTTGGTTCATCAGATCCATTTTTTAAATCAAAAACATCGTAAATATAGTAGTGTACGTTATCTGTGAGAAATAATCTATTATTTGGGTGGTCTACAGAAAAATAAAACGCATCACTTAATAGTTCGTTTGGCCCTTCACCCTTTTTACCAAAGGGTCTTACCGATTGGTCTCTCAAATCAATAAGTTTATAGGTATAGTCTCTATCCGGAAATTCATTGACCAAAATTAAACTGTCAAAGAAGGTCATGTTGAACATATAGCTTAGTGGCTTTCCATTTTCCTGAAGACGAATTCTATTACCGGTCAACTCAATGACTTCTGCATTTGCAAAATAATCTTTGAAATTTTCTCCTTTATTTTCAACTTCGCAAGAAGGTAAAATTATACCCGTACCAAGAAAAATTCCTGTTACCGATAGCATTCTCAAAATTAATTTCTTCATTTTCATAGTGAAAAAACAAACAAGTTTCTCATCAAAATTTTAAATCAGGATTGAGAAACTTGTCGTTGATTGATTAGATGCAAATGTATTCTCCATAATATTCCCTATATACAGGAATATATTGAATCGTGCACAAATCCGGAAAATAGATTACCTCGCAACAATCTGCGCTCCCACTCCCCGCAATCGCATTCTCCAAGGCCACGTCCTTTTCCGAAAACGGTGCTTCCGTACCACTGACCCCAAACTGCCAGCCGGCCACCAGCATAACCGCTACAGCCCCACAGGCTGCCATTCCTTTTTTTGAATTGTTAATCCATTTCTTCATGTTTTTTTAGTTTGAAGTAAAACATTGATTTAATGGAACTTAAATTGATAAAAAAAAAATCACACCTGCAACTATTCTTTTAAAAAATTTACAAATAATCTGTTTTAAAGCGCATACGGGGGATTTAGGTTTCAGCATAGGAAATCATAAGAGTTAACCATTTACCCTGACAGTTGAATTGGCTTTCCTATTGGGAAATTGCTTCAAAAAACCCCTCATCCAAACAGCTTACTTGTTTGGCTTAAATTTAAGGGAAAACAAAGCCGCATTTACTACTAATCATTGTAATCAAAAATCACCACATTCGGATCCTTATCGGATGAAATACCAAAAAAGCGCATATTCTCTTCATCTACAGCCAAGGAAACCAGCGAATAATCCAGGGTATAGGTTTTTACCAACTTGCCATCGTAATCAAAAACAAAGATTTCTTTTGACAATTCGCCATTTTGATAATATAAATCCGCAGATTTCCCAAAATACAGTGCATAAATATCTTCATCTCCCGCCATAATGTCCATATAATAGTTAGAAAGGCTTCTATCGGTAACCTGTGCCATGGGATAACCAGCTGAGTAATCGACGACCAACGCTGGAATAACTTGCTCCGAACCAAGGGTAGAAATAATTTCCCACTTGAAAGATCCATAATTTCAATAAAATCTCTAAAGCGTCCTCCTAACACATATTTTTTAAGCACTGGGTTAACGGAACTACGCCTATGATGAACGGATTTGATTACATTGGGGAGCACAGAAGGATCGTCCATCAATTGACTCCAGGTACCAAAAGTGTAAAGCTGATTACCAAATGTATCGTAAATCACATATTTATGAATAATATAGTTTTTATTTTGAGTTTCACTGGGTCCTTTACCACAAGAAAAGAGAAAACCAAAAACCAGGGGTATCAAAATCCGGTATGAATCTTGCACAGAAAAAAAAAAAAAATGAGTCGAGAAAAAATTGGTTTATCTCTACTCATTTAAAATTTAGCATATTAAAAGCAGTCAGAATAACCACCTTGATCCAATAGGTGGCAAGGTGGTACTAAGTTTGTAGCTTCTAACATTTCCTATTACAATTGAAATCTCAGCACCAGTCTGGAAAGCTTTCTGGATTAATATTCAAATTTATTTAGTAAAAACTGAGATACTTACCAGCCCCTTTTATCATTTCAACGCCTGAATGACGGGTATGACACCAGCTACATGTTCCTGTTATTTCAAGCCTTTGAATACAGATTGAGCAGGATAATCAACCTAATTTATCTAAAAGAATTTCAACAATTCTTTTTGCCGTCTGTCCATCCCATAAATGAGGAACTTTACCGGTTTTCCAATTTCCTGAAAATAGTTTTTCCATAGCGGGTGGAATGGCTTTGGGATCGGTCCCCAACAGCTCATTTGTACCCTGAGTGATGGTTTCCGGTCGTTCAGTATTGTCCCTAAGCGTCATACAGGGTATCCCCATCACCGTAGTTTCTTCGGTTATGCCTCCAGAGTCAGTTACTACTGCTTTGGATCGCTCTACCAGGTAATTAAATTCCAGGTAACCGAGTGGGTCGATCATGTGAAGCCGCTCGTGGGCGATACCGATATTCTGAAGCATCTTTTTTGTTCGGGGATGTACCGGAAATACGAGCGGCAAATCCAACGTGTGGTCCACGATTTTCTGAATCAATTCCCGGAGCTTTTCTTCCTGATCCACATTGGCAGGTCGATGCAGGGTCATGACCAGGTATTTCCCGTCTTTCAGGCCCAACTGTTTCCATACTTCTGGCTGCTGAAATCTGGGCCGGTGCTTGAGCAACGTATCGATCATCGTATTTCCGACGAAAAAGATGCGCTCCTCTCCAACTCCGGCTTGTTTAAGGTTGGAATTTGCGACCTCAGAGGTGGTAAAAAAATAATTTGTAATGCTGTCGGTCACCATTCGGTTGATCTCCTCGGGCATGGTCCAGTCACCCGAACGAATGCCTGCTTCTACATGCGCCACTTGTACGTGTAGCTTTTGTGCAGTGATGGCACAAGCCATGGTCGAAGTGACATCCCCTACCACCAGGCAAAGATCAGGTTTGTTTTTTTCCATGAGTAATTTTTCGTACCCAATCATGATGGCTGCCGTTTGCTCGGCCTGGCTGCCGCCTCCGGCACCCAGGTTAACGTCCGGGTCTGGAATACCCAGTTGCTCAAAAAAATTACCGGACATGTTTTTGTCGTAGTGTTGGCCGGTATGAATCAGCCGAAAAGCAATGGCTTTACCCTCATTTGATGCGGCCAGAATAGCGTCAATAATTGGGGAAATTTTCATAAAATTGGGTCTTGCGCCCGCAATCAAATCTATGTATATCATGAATCAAAAATTTAATTTGCCAAGTTTACCAAATTAAATGGATACTTGGGGAATACTAAATGGAGAAAGGTTTGAAATTATTCCGTTTTTGTGTACCCCCTACCTAAATTCCGGGGCTTTGCGGTGGTTGGTACCTTGTTCGAAAGCGTAGGCGATCTCCAGTAAAGCAGGTTCCGACCAGGCGGTTCCGAAAATGGAAATGCCAACCGGCAAGCCCTCCACAAATCCCATGGGTAGGGAAATGTTGGGGTAGCCGGCGTGTGCTGCCGGGGAGGAACTCCCCAATTGAAACGAATCGCCATTGACGGGGTCGGTCTTCCAGGCAGGGCTTCCGGTGGGCGCGACGATGGCATGTAGCTGGTTTTCCTCCAGGACCTTATCGATGCCCTCTGCCCGGCTCATTCGAAGCATGGAAGCCAACGCTTCCTGGTACGCCGTTTCCTCCAGTCCGCCTTTTTGCTGCGCCTGTTCAAGATAAAACTGGTTGTAATGCCGCAGTTCAATGCTATCGCGCTCGTTAAAGGCAATCAACTCCTCCAGGTTCCTAATGGGGGCATCCGCACCCAGCGATTCAAAATAGGCATTCAAGCCTTGCTTGTATTCGTACAGCATTACTTGCAGGGAATGGGCGCCGGTACCCGCAGGTTCAACCTGATCGATGGGTATAATTTCCGCACCTTGACTTTCCATGTAGGCGATTGCCGCCTCCATCAAGCGGTCCACCTTGAAATTTCTTCCTGAAGGTCCTTTGAACCAACCAATCCGCTTCCCCTTCAACCCGTCCTTTTTCAGAAATTGAACATAATCGACCTGGTAATTTCCCGCACTGGCCAGAGTTTTAGCGTCTTCCGGATCAACGCCTACCAGGCTTTCCAGCGCTATCGCTGCATCCTTTACCGTTCTTGCCATGGGGCCAGGGGTATCCTGGGTATCGGAAATGGGTATGACGCCCGATCGGCTCACCAAGCCTACCGTGGGTTTGATACCCACAATTCCATTTGCATGGGCAGGACAAACGATGGATCCGTTGGTTTCCGTACCGATCGCCAGTACACTCAAATTAGCAGATACGGCGACCGCCGATCCGGAACTGGACCCACAGGGGTTTCTATCCAGCTGGTAGGGGTTTTTGGTCTGCCCACCCATTCCGCTCCACCCGCTGCTGGATAGTTCTCCCCGAAAATTAGCCCATTCGCTTAAATTGGCCTTTCCCAAAATCACTGCACCCGACTCCTTCAATTTCTTTGCCACAAAACTGTCTTTCATTGGCCTGGAGCCGGCCAGTGCCCGGGAACCAGCCGTGGTCGCCATGGCATCGTGGGTGTCCAGGTTGTCCTTCAGCAGTACCGGGATCCCAAACATGGGGCCTACCGGACTTCCCGATGCCCGCAGCAGGTCCAGGGAGTCTGCCAGTTTCAGGGCATCCGGATTGACCTGCAACACTGCATTCAATTCCGGACCGGATTGGTCCAGGGCTTCAATTCTGTCCAGGTACGCTTCCACTACTTCTCTTACCGTCACCATTTCAGCTGCATAGGCCTCCCGGAAATCGTCAATTTGCCACTCTTCGTAGGGAAACGCGCCGACTGAATTGTCAAGGTTATCGGAAACATCGCAAGATGTGCCTGGGAAAAGAACCCACAGCAGCATGAAATTTCGTAGGGTAGTACCTAATATCGGTATGCGCATGGCGTTAATGGTTTGCTTGTTTACGTTTGGTGCCCAGGGCGCGAATCAAGGCCGATTTGCCTTGGTGAAAGCTTCCTTCCTCCAGGTTTTCAGTCAGCGCTTCCAATTGTTCCCATTCAAAATCAGGGAAGTCGCTGCGCAGGATATCCAGCGAGAAAAGCATGCTTTCGTCTTTGGGACCACCTGCTTGGGGATTCGCGCGGCTCAACTCCAGGTGCTCCTTTCGAAAGCCCTCTATCAGCAATTTCCCGCCCGGCTTTACAAAAGCTGCGAGTTTGCGGTGGTAAGTAGCACGTACACCTTCCGGGAAATGGGCAAAAAACAATCCCATTAGATCAAAGGAATCCGCCTCGTACCGAACGTCATTTGTATCACAGACCTCATAGTGAATAGCTACCCGATTTTTTTCGGCTAACCGTTCCGCTTTTCTTTTTCCCTCTTCGCTAAAGTCAAAGGCCCAAACCTCCCAGCCGAGACTAGCCGCAAAGACGGCATTCCTGCCCTCCCCTTCTGCCGGCAGCAGCAGCTTTCCCGGGCTAAGAGAAGTAATTTTCGATGCAAAGAATGCGTTGGGTTTCTCCCCGTAGACGTAATCGGCAGATTTGTACCTTTCGTTCCAAAATGCTTTCATGGTTCCTTTCTTGTTGGCTTCAATTTCATAACTTCGAGTGTGCGGTGGTAATTGCCCTCGATAACTATCCTTAAAACTCAAAAGTTACCAATAAAAATGGAAAAGTATGTGATTCTTGTCCTATTCCTCCTACTTTCGATCTGCCCTAAGGGTACGGGTCAGGAAGATCCCTTTCTTCGTGATTTTTTGGTGCGCTGGGACCAATCCAAAGCCTACCTGCTTGCTGTGGCGGAAGCGATGCCCGAAGCGCATTATTTTCAGGCCCCTTTTGACGAGGGGAAGAGTTTTGCCGAGCAACTCATGCACATGGCCGTCGTCATGGACTGGCATGCTTTCAGCAAATTTGGCGGCAGCGAAGCGCCAATCCGCTGGGAGGATTTTCAGGTAACGGGTAAAAACAAGGCACAACTGATTCAGGAAACGGCTCGGGAATTTGATCGGGCGAAAGAGCTAATCAAGGAGTTCGATCCGGACAAATTGGATGAAACAACTTCCTATGCCGCATTTAGTCGAACCAGACGGCAATTTCTTTTGCTGCTTGCCGATCACGTCACCCACCACCGCGCCCAACTGATCGTTTATCTCAGGCTGCATCACATCGCGCCGCCAAACTACATCAATTTCCAATGACGGTAAGGGATCGCTTTTCCGATTTGTCCAAACCCAATTCGCTGCTTTTGTAATTCACGATGACCGAATAGGTCCCATCCATCGCCTCCCTGCCATTCACCAAACCGTCCCAGGTACAGCCGGGACTTGCCTGTCCGCCGCTGTTTTCTTCGCAATAAAAAATCAACTCTCCGGTACGGGTGTAGATAAAAACCTCCACGTAGTCGATTTCCGGAGCAGCAAAAACTTTGAATTGCTTCTCCGAATCGCCGGGTACCAGGCCACTTGGGTAGCGAATCAGAATCACACAATCCTCCTCTACTCGAAAGACGTGTTCCTGAGGGCATCCGGCTTCATCTACCACTTCCAGCGTATACGCCCCGGGCGCTTGTGGCACATAGCTGTTCGATTCACTCAGCAAACTATCTTCCAGGTACCATCGATAGGTATCAAACGTACCTGGGTTCAACGTCGGCCGCCTGTTTTCTGCACTGCAAATGGAGTAGGAGTCGACCAAATCAATCGCTGCGGGTACATTTTCCACCACCTCGTAAACCGCCCCAAATAGCCTGCAGTTAATTTCGTTGCGCAATACCACTTCATACGTCCCGGGCTCTTCCACTTCAATTTCCAATTGGTCGTCGAAGTCAAAAAGCCAGGTATTGTCCCCACTTTCCTCAATTTTGTACCACTCGACTTTCGCAACCGCTGAACCGCTTACCTCGGCCTGTACGATCGCAATCGACCCCGCTCCACAAATCGGTGTACCCGTTACAGATGCCTGCGCATCGTTTTCCGGAATGGTGACCTCGAATTGCACCGGCGTAACCGGGCAGGCACTGCTTCCTCTTGGCTGCACCTCAAGAAGGAAATTTCCCGTACTGGGAGGAAAAAACTCTACTTCTCTCCCCAGTATGGTCCGGTCTTCCCGCATCCACCGGATGATGTATTGATTCGGATTTTCACCAAAAAGTTCAACGCCAAAAATCTGATTTCCAAAGCAGTTGATGGTCCGCTGCGTATAGTCGTATTCCACGGGTTCGTTTACCAATACCTCAATGCTCCGGGTCCTGGGACACAAGACCACACCGGGATCTGCGGGGCTCCCTGTAAGGCGGTACGTACCCGTCTGATCAAGCAAAAACCCACCCCCTGCCGGAGCAACTTCGGTACCATCGGGAGCCACCATGCGGAATTGCAGGGATAGGCCGGATTCGGGAACCAGCCTGTATTCCTGGCAAACGGTGAGGCTGGCCGGAACGGAAAAATTAACTTGCTGCGCACCGGTCATTTGGTAGGTTTGTGATTGGGTCGAACTACAATCGCTTTCATCGCTTACACTCACTGTATACGTTCCCGTGGGCACGTCTACCTCCACCTGGGCCTGATTCTGAAAATTCCCCTGAAAAAGTTGACCATTCGCCCCAGCTATTCGATAGGATCCCGACACCGATAATCCCTTAAAATCCAGCGTCAACACGCCTCGTTGCACGCCGGAAGCGGTACAAACGGAGGGCGTAGACCTTACCTCAAAGTCGATCCCCTCGTCCGGGTTTTCGTTTTCGATGCTGACGGACCGGCTAATCTCGCAGTCGCCCACCCTGCCAGTCACCGTGTATACACCCGGCTCCAGGCCTGTAATGGTACGGATCTCTCCCTGGGCGATCTGATTGATCGTGATTTCCTGCTTGCCTGAAATTCGCACGGAATTCAGCAGGGTAATTGCCTGAATCTCAAAGACACCGGTCGCCGACGCGCAACTTTCGGCGTCGCTCCGTTTGGTAAGGGTAAACTCCGGCGCATCGCGAACCTCCAGGTCAAACGATTGCTCCACATCGCACCCGGGTCTATCCGGATCCTCTACGGTGAAAAAAACGGTATAGCCGCCCAATCCCTCGAGCGCATCGGTGTCCAGGGCCAGTTCGAATGCATTTTCAATAAATGTTCGTTCGGTAGCCCCGTCTTTTTGGTAAAACCAGGATGCCAGGTAGGGAGCATCCGGGCGGTAAGTCACAGTGCTACCCAGGCAGGCCACCGTGGACGACGCCTGCACCGAAACGGATATGGACGGTCCGACAAAGGTAGTGGCCACCGCTTCACAGGCAATTGAACTTACTTTTGCATAGTACCTTCCAGGCTCTGTCGCAATGTAGGTATTTCCGGTTCCCAAAACCGTATTTGCGGGATTGAGCCATTCGATCGTATACCGCCCACTGCCGGCATCCACGGGATCCAATGCCTGCAAGGTAACCGGATCACTTCCACAAAACACCACATCGGTGGGCAATACAAAAGACGGGCCCCGCTCTACGGTCACGCTTTGCGATGCCTGGTAATAGTTCTGGTCCGCTCCCCGAATCACACGGAGACTGATCGTAAATACGCCGGTGGCAGTGAAGGGAAACGAAATGTCCTGCGCAGCAGCTCCCCCGGATTCATAAAAAATCTCAAAACCGCTGGCATCGGTAATGCTCCAGATATACCGGTCCGTACCCGGGTCCCCTCCTGCGGAGAAGTCCGCGTACGCAAATCCTCCATTTAAACAAACCCCCTCGGGACCTTGTAATTGGGGTTCATTGAAAAAGTCTTCTACCCGGTGGCTGTCGGCCGAAAAAGCGGTGAGCAACACGAGCAGAAATGGCAAAACAGAAACTACTTGACGAGCCGACACCTGCAAATGGTATAAATGATTAATAGATACGTTTTGTTACAATACCGACAGTCCCGCCCGATTCGTTACCAAATCGACCGGCTTTCGGAAACTAACTGAATGAAAGGAACCTTGTTACCGGATAAAAACCCATTCATCAGCAGTACTCTTATTTTCAGCGTACTCGTAGCCCCCCTGATTGAACGTCTTTAGTTGTTCGGGATCGGCTAGTCTGTTCCTCACGATAAAATCAGTCATCATTCCCCTGGCTTGTTTCGAGAAAATTCCAATGTTCTTGTACGAGCCGTTTTTGAATTCTAGGAAGATCGGATGAATGACGGTCGTTTGCAAGGCCTTTACGTCCACCGCCTTAAAATACTCTTTTGAAGCCAGGTTGATGATAGGCTGCCCTGCTGCTGCTTCATTCAACGCCGCTGCAATTTTTTCTCCCCAAAACCCGTACAGGTTTTTGCTTTTCTTATTTTTCAGGCTGATACCCATCTCCAGGCGATATGGCTGAATAAGGTCCATGGGACGCAGCAATCCATACAGCCCCGAAAGTATGCGTAAATGGTCCTGAGCAAATGCAAAATCGGCGGCTGAAAACGATTCCACGTCAATATGCATGTAGACATCACCCTTAAAGGCAAGCAAGGCCTGTTTGGCATTTTCCCGGGTGTATGCGTCCGCAAACTGCCGGTAACGCGCTTCGTTGAGCTCGGCAAGGTTTTCACTGATTCCCATGAGTTGCTGCAGGGACTTGCCGGATTTTTTCTTCATAATCCCTACCAGTTCTTTCGTCTCCTTCTGAAACTGGGGCTGCGATGCCAGCGGCACCTCCGTCGTACTGTAGTCCAATGTCTTGGCCGGTGAAATTACTACTATCATGTGTCAATCAATTACTACTATTGCGTTTCGTATTGTTTTTTGAATTTGTTGCTCCTCATTGGTAAACTTCACAACGACAGGATATGTTCCTACGGGCACTTTTGTTCCGTTCACAATCCCATCCCACCTGCACACCGAAACATTTTCGGATACATTTTCTTCCTCGCAAAAATACACCAATTCACCCCATCGGTTGTAAATATACACCATTAGTGTGTCAATTTCCCCCTGCGTATAGATCAAAAAGTCGCGCGACGGATCCCCTGGTCGCATGGCATTCGGAAAGCGGATATCGACCTCACATATTTCGTTGACGATAAAGGTGACCTCAAACGCACAGCCTGCCTCGTCCTGAACCCGTAATTCATAGGCTCCCTCTGCCGCCGGCACAAATGTCGCGTCCTCGCTTACCACTACGCCTTCCCGGTACCATTCGTAGCTCGCCCAATTGCCCGCATTCAGTGAAACCAGCTCGTTGGTAGCCCGACAGATCTCGTAAATATCTTCCAACTGCGGCGGGCTGGCATCGGAAAAAGGGATATCAATGGTTTCGGATCCCAAAATACATCCCGCGGCATTTAACAACCTAATTTCATACGTTCCAGGTTGATCTACCTGCAATACCGAATCGGAAGCCCCTGCAAGCAGGTTGCTTCCAGCCCCCACCAGGTAATACCATTCGATCGTTTCAACCTGGGAAAAATCTGCCTCGGCTAAGATTTCGGTTTCCGTAACGCCGCCACAAAGACCCGGGCTACTCAAGCTGACTTCTACATCCGTTCCCGTTTCGATGCGGTACACCTCCGGGTCCGGCACCACACATCCTCCAATGTCCGATACTTCTACCAGGTATTCTCCCTGAGGTAGATTTACCACAATACTGTCCTGATTGCTGAAGTCAGCCTCAACCAATTCGCCACTACCCAAATTTAACAAGCTATACCTACCCGAAGCTGCTCCTTGAGAAAAGGAAATGACGATAGCCCCCTCTTCGAAACCCTCCCCAACGCAGGTTTCTGGCTCCACGCGTATGGAATACAACACATCGGCCGGAGGTGTGGCATTTTCAACCACCGCCACCTGCGACTGTGGACAGGATCCGGAATACCCCGTAAAGGTGTACCTCCCCGGAGCCAGCCCGTCGAGAACCACTTCTTCTCCGGGCTGCAAATCGAAAAAAACCTCGCCGGTGGGTTCGACCAACAGACTGTCCAGTCCGGAACCGGCATCCAACTGAATGGATCCATCGCCGATTTCACAACTTTGCGAAGGAGATACCGCCAGAAGGGTAAAATCCGGGAGAGCGTTTACCGTCAAGGGAATGGTTCGCTCCACCGTACAGGTACTATCCAGGGGATCCTGGGTTTGAAACAACAACTCAAATACGCCCGGCCCATCCAATTCACCGGTGTTTAACTCCAACACCTGGGTTTCGCCCAGAATGGCGTAGGTCCCGTCGGGGCTGGCACGGATCGACCACAGGCCGGAAACCGGGGTGTCCGGGTTAAAGCTTACCATCTCTCCAAAACAGACCTCGTCGGCCGATTGCTCCAATTCGAATTCAAAGGGAGGTCCCACAAATACATCCTGACTCACCGGACAACTTTCAAACAATGCTTCGTCGCCCCCCTCCGGAAGCGCATAGGCCACCGTTACCGTGTAGATACTCTCCTCCGTCACCTCCAATTCATTGGTGTTTCCGACGATCTCTCCAGCAGCATTCTCCCATACAAATTCGTACTCACCGAGTCGGGGATCTTCCGGGTCTACGGCAACCAGCGTCACGGAGGCACCGCACAAAGAAACATCTGAAGGCAGGATGATTTCGGGCGAGGCGATGACTTCTACCTCCATGGAAAATACTTCTTCCCAGGGGGTTCCGCATCGATCCACTTCCAACTGTACCGTAAATACGCCCACCGTATCAAACGCATATTCCAGATCCTGGAAATCCTCTCCACCATTGAGAAATTCATCGACCACTTCTCCCTCTTCGTTGAAAATCGTCCAATTATAGGTGTCAATATCGGGTTCTCCTCCACCCTCAAACAAACCCACGGCCCCCTCTTCGTCGGACAGGCAAAGCCGATCCGGACCATTCAGACTTGGCTCGGGAATACTGCTGCCGGAATTTTGTACGAATGCAGGCAGCCCGAGATTGGTGGTCCCTGGCATGGGTTCTACAGCATCCTGATTAAACGTGGAGGGGTTGCAGCCCGACCCGATTTGAATCTGCCCAATTTGATTGGATCCCACCACGGCCACGTACACCTGCCCATCGGGGCCGATTTGTACCGCTCCCAGGTCCAATCCTGCCGTCCCGGAAACCGCGGCCCGGCTGTCCAGGATGCATTGTTCGATGGCTTCCTGCTCCGTGGCGGATTCAAAACATTCGGGACAGGTGGTTGTTACCGGATTTTCCGGGTCGGTTTCATCCGTTTCTTCTGCTGCCTGAATAAAAAATTCCTCCACTCCGGGACCTCCGTTTCGGTAGGAAACAAACAGGCGGGTAGCGTCTGAGGATAATTCCAACCCGTACACCTCCCCTTCACTGCCCAAATCAAGCGTAGCGTAGGATGTCATCTCCCCCGTGCTTTGATCAAAATCGAATAGTTCCACCCAATTCGTACCGCCTTCGGTATAGGCAACGGCCACTTTACTCCCATCCGAAGAAAACTTCAAGGTACCAATGCCATCACCGAAATCATGTTCTCCTCCAACCGAGTTGAATACCGGCTGCCCGATCCCTTCTGAGGAAACGGGATACAAACGGAATGCATCGGTGCCTCGTTCGTGAAAAGCAACCCAGGTGGTGTCTCCGGAGTTAAACGCCGCGGAATGCTCGGTGCCCGGGCTAAACAAAAAATTATCCTTGCTGATGACATTACCAATCCCATCCGGATTGTCTCCTTTGATATCTACGAGAGAAAATTTCACTTCGTTTTCACCTCCGGCACCCTGCTGGGTGGTAAACAGGTAGTACAAGGTTTCGTCGGACGCTACCGGGATGGCCAAAACACTTCCCGTCGAAAGGTTGTCTCCGCCAATATTTTCCCCGTTCTGCATGGGATTGCCATTCAGGTCCCAGACGGTTTGTCCATCGGTATAAAACAACACCTGACCGGCCTGATCGGAAACCGTCGTCACCCCCGCTGGAATGTTTTGCGGATGGGGGGATTCAATGGGTCTCGGGGTAGGCGCGTCCGGATCGTCCGGGTCGGGGTTAAAGTCCAGCCCTGCTCCATCGCCAAAATACCAGATGTTATTGGTCTGATCCTGCACGTCCCACATGTTGACCCGTATGCTGGCATAGGCATAGCAGGAGGAACCCTGTTCACGGACCAAGACCCAATAAAAACCAGGGCGGCAAATTTCGTTTGGCGCCTCCGGACCCCAGCCTTCTTCCCGCTTATTGGACCAAAAATACTCTAGATTTTGCTGCGCCTGTCCCTGACCGCCTCCCGGCTGTTGGCCCAGACCTGGTATGCCACCACCGGGTTGTTGGCCCAATCCGGGTATGCCGCCCAGACCGCCGCCGGGCTGCCCTCCCGGCTGCCCGCCGCCCTGGCCGCCCTCTTCTCCGCTTTGCGCCTGCACCAGCGGCATCAGATCCAGGCAGGAGGGATCGCAAAGCGTGGTATCAGAAGGGCTGAACTGGACCGTCAAATTATTCTCCGTAAATGTGATACTCTTTGTCACGTTGCTGGTTTCGCCATTGGGATAGGTCACGGTGAGGTTTACCGTCACCTGCTGCTCAGAGGTAGCATCCTGGGGCAGTAGTAGGTGCTCCGCACTCAGATCCATTTCGATCTCGTTCCCTTCTTCATCGGTCAGTGGCGGGAGTATTTCCCACTCAAAACTCACCGGCTGGTAGTTCTGCGGCGTAATGGTACTGGTGAGTTGAAGCGGATTGTTCATGCAGGGCATTTCCGGTTCCCAGGTGAAATCCGCCGTGGGATCAAGGTCCACGTTTGGCGCAAACTGGGGAAATTCAGTCCCGCAAAAATCCGTTCCGCCAAAAGGCAATTCTTCAATGACCACCGCTGCCTGGGACCATTCGTCCGGATTGGTCACCCTGCCCACATATTGAGGGCCGCCTTCCACCTCTTCGTAAATGTAATAGAGCTGCCCATCCGGACCGTTTTTTAGGGAATAAATCCGATGTATTTCATTGGTGAGCGAAAGACTCACCGGTTCGTCGCCAGGTATCTGAGAGGGGTCCAATTCCGGATCTGCATCTTCCGGATCGCCCAGAAAGTACCGAATCAATTCATCGCCCCGGGAAACGTATAAAAAATCCCCATCGGGGGATACCGTGAGGCCTTCGATGGTTTCCGCTCCTCCGGTATCCGGTACCGTAGCGGGGGTTCCGAATAGCCCGGTCGAGGTATCGAAGGGTACAGTAATAATATCCGCGCCTGCCGTTTCGGGAATCAGGTATAGGATTCCAGACGATTCGTCATAAACGATGGTATGCGGGTCCTCATCCAAAGCAACCGCTCCCGTTTCGGTAAACTGCCCGGCCGTCGCTTCCAGCCTTCTGGAAACCACTTGTCCGTTTTCGATACTTAGGAGAAAGTTGGATGACACGCCGGATTTCACCACCAAAATCGGCCCCTCAGCGGCACCAATGCTCCCGCCGGCAGCTACTGCACCGGCTGGCGGTTGATTCGCCGGGGCTCCGCCCGGATCGTTCATATCTACCCGGCTGTACTCCAATTCCCCTGCCGGGCTGATGTAGAAAATATAAAACTCCCTGGAACCACCGGGCTGGGGATCGTAGTCCAGGGAAGCGATGGCTACCGATTGCCTGCCTGTTTCCACGCCTCCCAACTCCCCAACTACCCCCTGCATGGCCTCATTAAGGTAATTATAAACCAGCGCACCATCCGTATAAAAGAGTATCTCCCCGGTAATCGGATCAATGGCCATGGCTGAATTGGCGCTGCCCAGGGTGATCGATCCGGGAAGGGTGGCTACCTGTGCCCGCTGATCCTTTCCAAAAGAGAGGTAATTATTTTCCCCTCCTTCACAATAACCAAATATCCATTCATTTTCGTTGAAACCTTGAGAATACCCCAAAAAAGGCGTGTAAAGACCAATAAATAAAAATATTGCTTTAAAAATAAAATCATTTATGGTGTTTAAATAGTTAGATTTCATAATTTACACGCTGCTTTATATACACTGGAAAGCAGCAAAACGTTTATAAACTGTCTGGTATCCAATAAACGAATAAATCTTTGTTTCAGTCACAAATAAATTCAGTTTTTTTAACCCTGTCCGCCATGTGCCTTGCGAGCACTTGCTTCGGTCAGGATCCGCAATACAGTCAATATTACGCGGCACCGCTTTATTTGAACCCTGCCTTTGCAGGTTCTGAACTGGCAACCCGGGTAGGTGTAAACTACCGAAATCAATGGCCCGGATTGGATGCCACATTTTCGACGTTTTCTGCCTATGGGGACACCTTTTTAGAAGAATACAATACCGGCGTTGGCTTTTTGGTAACCAACGACACCGAAGGGGCGGCAGGCCTGCAGTCCACCCACGTTTCCGGAATGCTTTCCTACGAACTCAAACTCGCCGATAACCTCTACGTACGGCCCGGGTTCCAGGCAAGTTACATGCGCCGGGATATTGGGTTTTACGAAAACCTGGTTTTTGCGAACCAAATCAACCCCACGGATCCCTTTGGACCCTTGTTGCCGGGCAACGACCTGCAGGGATTTGGCGAGCCCGTAAACCTGCTTTCTCTGTCTTTTGGTGGGCTGGTTTTCACCGAAGACTTTTGGTTTGGCTTATCCACCCATCACGTAAACCAACCCAATCAAAGTTTTATTGAAGAGGGAATCAGCAGACTTCCCATCAAATATTCGATTCATACGGGCTACCGGATTTCTCTGGGAAGAGGTGCTCCAAAACGGGATTTTACCCATACCTACCGCCAACGGTATTTTACGCCTACCATCAATTACAAACGACAGGGACCTTTTGAACAATTGGATGTAGGCGCTTATGTATACCTCGAACCCATCGTATTCGGACTCTGGTACCGGGGACTTCCCTACAAACCGGTAGAAAACCAAAGCAATCGGGACGCCCTGGTGCTCATGGCGGGCTTTAACCTGCCTTCTGGGTTAAACATCGGCTATAGTTTTGACTATACCGTTTCTCAGTTAGGAATTCAGTCCGGAGGAGCGCACGAAATCAGTATTTCCTATATTTTCCCTCCCAGCAATCCCGGAGCTCCACGAAAGCGAGACACCATTTTACCCTGTCCCAAATTTTGATACGCGCGTAGCATGGATCAGGAACTCATCAAGTACTTCCTTTTGGGAGTCGTAAGCCTCTCCTTTATTTTCGAAAAATCGGTCAATTTTCTTAACGCCACCCGAAAAACCGGCCGCATTCCGGCTACACTTGATCAATACCTGGAAGAAGGTAAGTTACAGGAAAGTAAACGCTACCAGAAAACAAACTATTACTTCGGCCTGATTTCCGGCAGTTTCACCTTTGTCATTACCCTGCTCTTTATCGGTTTCGGTTTTTTCGGATGGCTGGATGAATGGCTGCGTCAATTTGGGTTCGCTCCCCTGGCTTTGTCCGTGGTTTATTTTGGCGTTTTGTTTATTGGGTCGGATTTGCTCTCCCTTCCGTTCGACTACTACCATACGTTCAAAATCGAAGCAGACTATGGGTTCAATAATTCCACAGTCCGGACCTTTTTTGCCGATAAAATCAAGGGTTACCTCCTGTCCATACCGGTTGGCGGGGGCTTGCTTCTGGTGCTACTCTGGTTGATCCTGGAAATCGGAAGCGATTTCTGGTGGATATTCTGGATGATTTCGGCCCTGTTTATCGTTTTGGTCAATCAATTTTATTCCGGACTGATCCTTCCCTTGTTCAACAAACTGACCCCACTCGAAGCGGGAGAACTGAAACGTACCATTTTGGGCTATGCCCAATCGGTGGGCTTTTCCCTGGAAAATGTGTTTATCATGGACGGTAGTAAACGTTCCACGAAAGCCAACGCCTTCTTTTCGGGCTTTGGGAAACGCAAAAAGGTGGTCCTATACGACACTTTGCTGGAACAGCATACCCCGGATGAGGTTGTAGCCGTTTTGGCACACGAAATCGGCCACTACAAAAAAGGACACATAACCCTGGGCGTAATGGCAGGGATCCTGCAAACAGGAATTATTCTTTACATCCTTTCGCTTTTTGTCTTTAACGAACAGATCAGCTTAGCCTTGGGTGGCGATCAATTGTCCATACACCTGAATATCATTGGTTTTACCATGCTTTTCTCCCCCATTTCGCTGATTCTGGGGATGGCTACCAACTATTTTAGTCGTAAACACGAATTTGAAGCCGATGCCTTTGCCAAAAGCACCTATTCCGGCAAACCACTGGCGGAGGCATTGAAGACCCTTTCCGTAAAAAACCTTTCGGATATCAACCCCCATCCGCTCTTTGTTTTTGTGAATTACTCCCACCCTCCCCTACTCAGCCGATTAAAAAGATTGGAGTAACCGGCTTGTTTTTTTACCTCTAGCCCGTATCTTTAATTTGTGAAACAACCCCCTGAAAAAGGCCGACTGATACGCCATTTCTCCCTCTTTTCCCAGCGTAAATCGACTACCGCATGGGGTAAAGCAGGGTAAATGATCAGAGAGAATACGACGAAAACAGCCAAAACACAATGATACAAGACCCCCTTTCACAACTAGGCGTACACGCAGATTTACTCACCGACTCCGAAAAAGACTTTCTTCGTACCCAGGGATACCTCAACCTGGGCAAACTCCTTTCCGATGAAACCGTGGAAATCCTACGGAATAAAATCGAGGAATTGCTGCAGCAGGAAGGCGATCGGGCCGGGATAGAACTGGAAGAATCTCCGAATATCCGGCATCCCAAAGATCCCGGTTCCGTTCGTCTGGGTGACCTGGTGAACAAAGGGCCCGAATTTGATTGCTTCTACACCCAGCCCAAAGTACTTGCTGCGATTTCCTTTGTTTTGGGAAATTCCTTCAAACTGTCTTCCCTTAATTTCCGGGCCGCCCTCCCAGGCGCCGGCTTGCAAAAACTGCACGCCGACTGGCCAGAAGCCGTGAAAAGCGACGATTTTAAAGTCTGTAACTCCATCTGGCTACTGGATGATTTCCATGCAGAAAATGGTGCCACGCGGGTGGTGCCAGGAACACACCTGAAATCCAAATTGCCTCAGGATGAAATGGAAAACCCCATGGATGCACACCCGGACGAAATAATTATCCAAGCGCCTGCGGGTTCGGTGGTGATATTCAATTCCCATACCTGGCATGGCGGCACCACCAACCGTACTTCCGTACCTCGGCGAGCGATCCACAGCTATTTTTGTCGAAGGGACCAGGTGCAGCAAATCAACCAAGCTCAGTACTTCCGGGAAGCCACCCGAAACCGAATCAGCCCGGCGGCGCTGCAGCTGCTCGGAATTTCGGAACACTCATAAAAAATCAATGTCGGTATAGCTCGGGTACTTCATCAGGTATTGCAGTGCGGTTTCTACTTTGAAATTTTCAAAAAGTACTTTGTACAAATTTTCGGTGATGGGCGCCCGCATGCCGGTAGACTCCAGGTAGCGCTTGACCAACTTGACGGTATTGATGCCTTCGGCTACTTCTTCCATATCGGCAACAATATCGGGTAGCTTCTCCCCTTCTGCAAGACGGTAACCCAGCGTGTAGTTTCGGGATAAGGTGGAATTACAGGTAGTAACCAGGTCGCCGATCCCAGCCAGACCCAAAAACGACTTGGTACAGCCACCCATGGCAGTGCCCAAATGGATCAGTTCGACCATGCCGCGTGAGACCAGCAAGCCTTTGGCATTGTCCCCCAAACCCAACCCGGACAAGGCACCCGCCGCAATGGCGATGATGTTTTTCAACACCCCGGAAAGCTCTACCCCTACGATATCGGAATTTCCGTACACTTGAAAATTATCCGAGCGAAGCAGGCGCTGCCCTTCCAGAACCACCTCTTCGTACCGGCTAGCCACCACGGTTGCGCCCGGCTGGTGCTCTAGCAGTTCCGTTGCCAGGTTGGGACCGGCCAGGCAGCCGATTCGTTCCACGACGGTTTCCTGTAGAATCACCTCACTCATGGTGCAAATATTTTCCCGCTTTAGTTGAGAGATGTTTTCCAAGTTTTTGCCTTCGGACAGATTCAGCGACAAGCCCTTTGTGCCGTGGATTAAAAAATGGTAGGGATGAAGAAAAGGTGCAAACTGCACCATTACCTCCCGAAAAGCCGAGGAGGGTATCATCGGAAACATTACCTCGCAGGCCTCGCAAAGCAATTCCGGGTCTGTCGTGGCACGTATTTTACTCGCCAATTGCCGGTTTTTGACCCGGTGGGTTTTGTTAATGGCCTCCACTACCGCCTCGTCCCGGGCATACACCAAAACCTCGTTTTTCTCTGCCAGCAGATTCGCAATGGCTGCCCCAAAACTTCCTATACCAATTACACCTATGGGTCGGGTTTTAAATGATTTTGTCCAATTCATATCCATCCAGTCGGTTATGGTAATAGTACAATAAACTGATATCCTCGGTCACGACATGCCCCTGCTCGGTCCGGATCAGGGGCCTTTTTGCGTGGTACATCCCCACATTTTCCAGTCCGTGCCGGATGATCTCTTCCAGCGGCATTTCCAGGTGAGGGGCCATGTGTAATTTTCCCTCCGCCCGCAGTTGCCGGATCCCATCCAGAACTTCTCCACAGGCGTCATTGAACGTTTCATACGACAGGTGAATGTCTTCCTCCGGAACCCGCAGCAGGCTAAACAAATCCAACTTGCTATTGGCCCGTTTGATTAGTCGAAATGCGGTAAATGCTACCAGGTGACTGCTAAACACCCGGTTGATTTTATGAAATTCCTCCACGATACGGGTGCCCAATTTCTTGGTGTATTCCTCCTCGCGCTGCAGGTCTACGGTCACCTTGCCATTGCTTACAAAATAATCCCTGCAGTCGATAGACCGGCCATGTCTATCCCGACTGTTGCCCTGTTCGTCCACGTAGTTTCCAAGTATGTCCATCGCTCTTCCTATAGAAACCGAGATGTCGGACCCTTTGGTAAAAAACTTGACCAGAAATTTTGAAATCTTATACGAGGTGGAAAACTCGTCCGATTCGCTGTAATACCGTTCCTGCCCCGTATGGTTCAGGTAATCCCGGATTAAACCCGGCGCCTCGAGCACAAAATGGTAATTGATCGTGACCGGCACGATGAAGACCTTTCCGGGATTGTCGGGATTGTTTTGAAAATTTGCCCGTTGGGCTTCGATGGCGGTGCTAAGCAGGCCCAGTTTCAATTTCGATTCAATGTTTCCACTTCTGGAGCGTGTGCCACCCGGAAAAAACAAACTATGGCAACCAAACTGTATCGCTTCCCGGGAATAGGTTTTGAGTGTTTCCAGGTAGACCTGATTTTTCTTTCGCCGATCCACTTTGTAGGCCCCCAGGGCGTTCATAAAGTACGCGAAAATCTGGATATTGAATAAATTAAGCCCCGCTCCATAAATAAACGGAGGAAGCCCCAGGGTACTGATGGTCCAGCCAATCAGGATGCTGTCCAGGTTGCTAAAATGGGTTGGCACCATCACAATGGTACCTTTCGATGCAAGGTCCCGCAACTGATCGGTCTCTCCGATAATCTGTATTTTGTCTTGCAGGCTGTATTGGTTACTAAAAATCGATTTAAACCCTTTTACCCGCGCGGTATTCAGCAGCCGTGAAAAGCCAAAAGTAACGATCCTTCGGGTCATTTTATAATGGCTGTGCTTAAAATTACTGGCAATCTCCTCCGAATACCGCTGGGTAATGGCTGTCAAAATCGCCAGGTACCGTTCCTTTTTTTCGGCCTCGGTAAGTTTCTGATCCACACCCACGGACAATAGCGAGGTTTTCACACCGGCCCAAAAGGAAGCCTCGTCATCGGGATCCACCAGCCAGGGGTTTTGTTTGATCCGCATTCGCTCCCGATACAGGGTGATTTCCAATTCTTCTTTGAGTGCAGGTACCTGATTACCCGTCAGGTTTTTAATTTTTTCATTGCTGGACGCTACTACTTGTTGAATGAACTCTTTTCTGCTTTTGCTCAGCCTCACCACAGGCCATTCGTCTTTTTCTGGCAAAATGGGGGCGTATTGATGCTTGATGTAGTCGTCGGTCAAGGGAATGTCTTTTGTTTGCTCAAAGATAACCAAAAATAAAATTCATTAAACAGAATAATCAATTGGGCGGTTTTGTCAATGGTGGAATAGGTTGTAATATTGCACCATCCAAAACACAAATGAAGCAGGATTTACAGCAGATACAAGCCCCCATAGCCAGCGAAATGGCTGACTTTGAGAAAAAATTCCGCTCCTTCATGCAGAGTAAGGTCAAATTGCTTGACCACATCACCCAATACATCGTCCGGAGAAAAGGCAAACAAATGCGCCCCATGTTTGTCTTTCTGAGTTCAGGCGTAAGCGGAGGCATCACCGAAGCTTCCTACCGGGGCGCCGCATTGATCGAGCTTCTTCATACCGCCACCCTGGTGCACGATGACGTGGTGGATGATGCCAACTACCGCAGGGGCTTCTTTTCGATCAATGCCCTTTGGAAAAACAAAATCGCGGTTTTGGTGGGCGACTACCTGCTCTCCAGGGGATTGCTGCTAAGTGTGGAAAACGACGATTTTGACCTGCTGAAAATCGTCTCCAATGCCGTACGGGAAATGAGCGAAGGAGAGCTCCTACAAATCTCCAAAGCACGGAAACTCGATATTACCGAGGATGTCTACTACACCATCATCCGCCAAAAAACCGCCAGCCTGATCTCCTCCTGCTGCGCAGTAGGTGCTGCTACTGCCGGCGCTACGACAGAAGCTACGGAAAAAATGCGGCTCTTCGGTGAAAAAGTAGGCATGGCCTTCCAAATCAAAGACGATTTGTTCGACTACGGCGAAGACGTAGTAGGCAAGCCGGTTGGCATTGACATCAAGGAAAAGAAAATGACCCTCCCATTGATTTATGCCCTCAATCAGGCCTCCTGGCTGGAAAAGAAAAAAATCATCCACATGATCCGCAACGGCAGCGAAAACAAAAAAACGGTGAACCAAGTCATTGATTTCGTGAAAGCTTCGGGAGGATTGGACTATTCCCAAACGATCATGAACAATTTTTACGAGGAAGCCCTGGCCATTTTGGCGGATTTTCCGGAATCGCCCTACAAGTCCTCCCTTTCAGCGCTGGTAACCTATACCATCGCCCGAAAAAAATAAGCAAATTAATTTTCTGAAAATTCCCTGGGAATTTCTCCCACTTCATTTTCGCTACGCCACTTCTCGAATTGCATTTCCCCGAATCCTATCGGCAAAAAAGCCATTTTAAATGGGACTGAAGCCTGGTTTTAGGCGTTTTAGTAACTGGTTTATAGCCGTTTGTACACCAGCCCTCTCCATATAATTTTTTGCTAAAAAAATTGTCTTTGTAGTTTGTTTTGGATACTTTTATAGCAATGTGGTAAAAAGTGGGGCAAAGTGGTATAAAGTGTTTGGCTATTTGCTACTTTTGTATCCACGAATCAGGAAGTACGGATATGGCATCTTTCACCGGTGAATTTGAGTGTAAACTGGATGCCAAGGGCAGGTTGGTTTTACCTTCGAAAATGAAGGCATCCCTTCCTGAATCCTTGGGTCAGGAGATGATGCTGCGCAAAGGTCTGGAGCCCTGCCTGGAGTTGATTCCCATGGTGGAGGTCCGAAAAGACCATAGCAAACTGGCCAGTCTGGACGATACCGATGAGGAAGTCAGGATATTTAAACGATCCTTTTTCCGGAGGGAATCGCCCGTGGAGTTGGATAGTGCGGGCAGGTTTCTGCTTCCCAAAAACATGCTTCGGCACGCGCAGCTCGAGAAAGATGCGGTGCTCATTGGGATTGGGACCAAAATAGAAATCTGGAACCCGGACCTTCACGAGGAGTATGCTGCCAACGAAGAGCAGGTGTACAAAGCGTTAAACAGAAAATTTTTAGGAAAGCATGTCTGACTCGGTATACCATATTCCCGTAATGCGTGAGGCCTGCCTTTCCGGATTGGCAATCGATCCCAATGGGATTTACGTGGACCTGACGTATGGAGGAGGCGGTCATGCCAATGAGCTCCTCAACCGGTTGGAAAATGGGCATTTGTATGCCTTTGACCAGGATCCCGACGCCGAAAAAAACGCACCCAAGGATCCGCGCTTTACCTTCATCCAGGCAAATTTCCGGGATGTAAAGCGGTATTTGAAGCTCTATGGGGTGGAACAAGTAGACGGTATATTGGCTGATTTAGGGATTTCCTCCCACCAGATCGACGAGCCGTCACGGGGGTTTTCGACCCGGTTCGAAGGCCCACTTGACATGCGAATGAGTCGGTCCGGCGACCTCACGGCCGCAACCGTCCTGAACACCTATCCGGAAAACGAACTGCAGCGGCTACTGGGCATCTACGGGGAAGTGAAAAATGCAAAAACATTGGCCCGGGCAATCGTATCCTTCCGGGCAAACAGTCCTTTTGAGGGAAGTGCCGAATTCAAACGCCTGCTCGACCACTACGCCCCCCGAGGAAAATACGCAAAGTATGCCGCACAGGTGTACCAGGCACTGCGAATCGAAGTAAATCAGGAATTGGCCGCCCTGGAGGAAATGCTGCTGCAAAGCATGGACCTGTTGAAACCAGGGGGTCGCCTGGTGGTAATGAGTTACCATTCGCTGGAAGACCGCCTGGTAAAAAATATCATGACCAAAGGAAAATTGCACGGGGAACTCGAAAAAGACTTCTACGGAAACCCGATTCGCCCCCTGGAGCCGGTCAGCAGAAAAGCCATCGTTGCGGATCCGGAAGAAATCGAACGCAACAAACGGGCGCGAAGTGCCCGATTACGAATCGCCGAAAAAACACAGCCATGAGAAAAAACAGTTTCCGAAAACCAATCAAGCCCGTTGGAAAGGTGAAAAAATCCTGGTTGAATCCGTTTGCGTTTATGGAGCAAAAATTGGATATCAGCGGACTACTGGGCGAACAGGTGCCCGTAAAACTGGTGCCTCCTTTTCTATATGCTGCCTTTCTGGCCATGCTCTACATCTGGAGCAATCACCAGGCGGAGAATACCATCCGGAAAATTGAACGGACCCAGCAGGAAGTGGAAGATCTTCGGGCCGATGTCACCACACTGGAGGCGGAATACATGTTTTCCAGCAAGCAATCCGAGGTTGCCAAAAAAATCCAACCCCTGGGTTTGGTTGAATTAGAAGAACCACCACAACGAATCGTTTTAGAGAAGTGAACATTAAAAAATCCATATTGCTCCGGGTCCGGCTTGCCTTTCTGGCAGTCACTGTAATCGCCGGTGCTATTTTTTACAGGATAGGTACCATTCAGCTGGTCGAAGGCGATAAGTGGCGCCAGCTCTCCGAAGACATTCATTTGCAATACCGGCCCGTAAAGGCGACCCGTGGCAATATCTACAGCGCGGATGGGAGCCTTCTTGCCACCAGTTTGCCCTTTTACCGGGTAGCCATGGATCCATCCATCGTCTCCGGTGCCAAACTCAAATCCAGCGTGGATTCCCTGGCCAACTTGCTTTCGGGCTTTTACCGGGACCGATCGGCCGCGAGCTATAAGCGCATGATACTGGACGCCCGAAACGACGGGAAGAAATACCTGATTCTCAACCGAAAGCAAATCGGCTACCAGGAAAAATTGAAGATGATGACCTGGCCCATCTTCCGGGAAGGCCGAATGGGCGGGGGCGTTTTATTCGAAAAAATCGACAAGCGCTACCGGCCGTTCAAAAACCTGGCTGGTAGAACCGTGGGATTCCTAAACGAAGACCAGTACGGCGTTGGACTGGAATACAGTTTCAACAACTACCTGGAGGGAAGAAATGGGGAAGCGATGTTTCAGAAAATTGCCGGCGGGAGTTGGAAACCCCTGCACGATGCAGAAGACATCAAACCCACAGATGGCTACGATATCGTCAGCACCTTGGATGTAAACATACAAGACCTGGCTGAGTCGGCCCTGCTCCGCCAGCTCATGAACAAGGACGCTGCCTACGGTTCCGTGATTGTCATGGAGGTAGCCACCGGCCATATCAAGGCAATCGCTAACCTGCAAAAAAACAAAAATGGGTACGGATACGGCGAATACTACAATTATGCCGTGGGTGAACAGGGACTTACCGAACCGGGATCCACCTTCAAGCTGCTGTCCATGATGGCTCTTCTGGAAGAAGGGAAAATAAATTTAACCGACACTATCGACACCGGAAACGGCCGATTTAAGTTTTACGACCGCTTTATGCGAGATGTAAAAAACGGAGGGTATGGAAAAATAACCGTTCGGGAAGCCTTTGAAAAATCCTCCAATGTGGGCATATCGAAAATGGTCAACGAGCATTTTGGCCACCAGCCCCACCGGTTTATGGAATACATCTCTCGCGTCAGGCTGGACCAGCCCCTGGGCTTTCAAATCAAGGGAGAAGGACTACCCTATTTCAAAAATCCGGACGACAAAAACTGGTACGGAACCACCCTGCCCTGGATGTCCATCGGCTACGAACTAAAAATCACTCCGCTGCAAACCCTGGCCTTGTACAACGCAGTGGCCAATGGAGGAACCCTGGTCAAACCCATGATCGTGCAGCAAATATCGAGAGGAAATGCGGTCGAAGTCCGCTTCCGAACCGAGACCTTGCAAAAAAAGATCGCCTCCGAAAAAACGCTGTCCCAACTCCGAAGCCTCTTAACGGGAGTGGTGGATAACGGGACGGCCAAAAATATCAAAACAAGCACCTACGGCATTGCCGGGAAGACGGGAACTGCGCAAAAATTAGAAAACGGACGGTATACCCAGACCTATTATACCTCTTTCGTTGGTTATTTTCCCGCCGACCGTCCCAAGTACAGTGCCATTGTCGTAATCGATAGTCCCAAAGGATTCAACGCCTACGGCGGAGATATCTCGGCACCGGTATTCCGGGAAATTGCGGACAAACTGTACGCACAAGACATGAGCGTACAGGTAGGCAGCGGGGCGCACCGGGAAATACCCAAAATTGACCGATCTGAATTTCCCTACATCCGTGCCGGAAACGTGGAGGAATTGCAAATGATTTGCAATAGCATGGGTATCTCCAACCACTATTCCGGAAACGAAACCTGGGTTACATCCAAGGTTTCGAACCGCTCCATCCAATGGGTGAGCAATGCAGTAGAAAAACCGGTCATTCCAGACGTGACGGGCATGAGTCTGCGGGATGCGCTGTATGTCCTCGAAAACAAGGGGCTTCGGGTGCAGCATTCGGGCAAAGGAAGGGTTAGTTCCCAATCCCTGCCCGCAGGAAGCGGTATTAACAGGGATCAGATCATTAAACTTACGCTACGTTGAGCAAACCATTAAAAGATATCGTATACAAGGTTTCGTTGGTGTCTACGAAAGGCGCCATGGATGTACCCATTTCCCGCATCGCGTTTGATAGCCGAGAGGTTGGGGAAGGCGTCGTTTTCGTTGCCATACCCGGCACGCAGGTGGACGGGCATGCGTATATCGAAAAGGCGTTGGACAACGGTGCATCGGCCATTGTATGCGAACAGCTTCCGGAAAGGCTCGAGGAGGGAATCACCTACGTGCAGGTAATCAACGCCGCCAGGTCCCTGGGATTGATGGCAGCAAATTTTTACGGAAACCCCTCCGAGAAACTCACGCTGGTGGCCGTCACCGGCACCAACGGAAAAACCACAACCGTTACCCTTTTGCACCAATTGTTTTCCGAACTGGGCTATGCCACCGGACTCCTATCTACGGTAGAAAACCGAATCAAAGACCAGGTACTTGCATCCAGCCATACCACGCCCGACGTATTGGCGATCAACGAATTGCTGGTGAAAATGCTGGAAAATGGCTGTACGCATTGTTTTATGGAAGCCAGTTCCCATGCCATTGTTCAGGAACGCACTGCGGGACTGAAATTTGCGGGCGCCTTGTTTTCAAACATTTCACACGACCACCTGGATTATCACGGAGATTTTGATTCGTACATCAAGGCAAAGAAAAAACTGTTTGACGAACTGCCAAAAGACGCCTTTGCGCTGATCAACGCGGATGACAAACGGGGGCGGGTCATGCTCCAGAACTGCCGTGCCAGGCCCTTTACCTTTGGCCTGAAATACCCAGCAGATTTTAAAGCAAAAATTTTGGCCAACTCCCTGCACGGGCTCGAACTGGATTTTGAGGGCAAACAGGTTTGGTTCCGACTGATTGGCGAATTCAACGCCTACAACTTGTTGGGCGTGCTTGGAATCGCCCTGCTGCTGGACGAAGAAGAAGAGGAAGTACTGCGCCAATTATCCAAACTGAAGGGAGCGGTCGGCCGCTTTGATCAGGTCGTATATGGAGGTATCACCGCCATCGTCGATTACGCGCATACCCCGGATGCCCTGGAAAATGTACTCAAAACCATACAAAAACTACGAACCGGTGGGGAAACCCTGATTACCCTGGTGGGCTGCGGGGGAAACCGGGACCGGAGCAAGCGGCCCCTGATGGCCAAAATTGCCTGCAACCTGAGTGACCGGGTGATTTTTACCTCGGACAATCCCCGGGACGAAGACCCGATGGAAATCATTCGGGAAATGGAAGGTGGGATAAACCCCGTCGACCAGAAAAAGACACTCAGCTTAGCCGACCGAAGATCGGCCATCAAGACCGCCTGCAGCCTGGCCAAAAAAGGGGACATCCTGTTGATCGCGGGTAAAGGGCACGAAACCTACCAGGAAATACAAGGGGTCAAACATCCCTTTGACGATAAAAAAGTTGTGAAGGAATTTTTGGAACTGTTACACAAGGAATAGGATGCTGTACCACATTTTTGATTATATCGACCAAACCTACGATTTCCCCGGTGCAGGGGTATTTCGCTACATTTCTTTTCGGGCGGGCATGGCGGCCTTGTTTTCCCTGCTGATTACCATTACCCTTGGCAAAGGAATCATTGATTGGATCCGAAAAAAGTCAATCGGGGAAACCGTCCGGGAATTGGGCCTGCAGGGCCAACTGGAGAAAAAAGGAACCCCGACCATGGGAGGATTGATGATCATGGCGGCCATCGTACTGCCCACCTTGCTATTTGCCAATATCTACAACATCTACATCATCCTGCTGCTGGTGACTACCCTGTGGCTGGGCGGCATTGGCTTTTTGGACGATTACATCAAGGTATTCCGGAAAAACAAAGAAGGACTGGCCGGCTGGTTTAAGATAATCGGACAGGTATCCATCGGGATTATTGTCGGCGTGACCCTGTACTTTCACGAGGACGTGGTCATTCGGGAATTTCAGGATACGGTCTCCATTGCCGAAGGTGTGGTGGCAACGCCCGCCTTCCAGGACGTGAAATCCATGAAAACCACCATTCCTTTCCTGAAAAATAACGAATTGAACTACGACGTGGTTTTTGGTTTCCTGGGAGAAAATTTCACCCCCCTATTTTACGTACTGCTCGTGATATTTGTGGTAACGGCCGTTTCCAACGGTGCGAACATCACCGACGGCATTGACGGGTTGGCGGCCGGTACCTCGGCCATCATCGGACTTACCATCGCGATTTATGCCTACATCAGCGGCAACGCTATCTTTTCCCAGTACTTAAACGTCCTGTTTATCCCAAATTCCGGTGAATTGGTGATCTTCTGTGCCGCATTTGTAGGGGCTTGTGTGGGATTCCTTTGGTACAATTCCTACCCCGCCCAGGTATTTATGGGTGACACGGGCAGCCTGATGATCGGGGGAGTGATTGCGGTACTGTCCCTTACCCTTAGAAAGGAACTCCTATTGCCCGTGCTTTGCGGCATTTTCCTGATCGAATTACTTTCCGTGATCATTCAGGTGGGGTATTTCAAATATACCCGGCGGAAATACGGCGAAGGAAAGCGCGTCTTTCTTATGTCTCCGCTGCATCACCATTACCAAAAAAAGAACATACCCGAAGCAAAAATAACGGTGCGATTTTGGATACTGGGAATCTTGTTTGCCATACTGGCATTGGCTACACTTAAACTGCGATAAATGAAGAAGACGGTCGTGATAGGATCCGGAGAAAGCGGTTTTGGAGCCGCGCTTCTTGCCCAAATGCAAGGGCATCGGGTATTCGTGTCCGATGCCGGAGCAATCGCTGCGGAAAAGAAAGCCGTTTTCCGGGAGAAGGGCATTGCCTTTGAAGAAGGAACGCATACGGTTGCGGAGCTATTAACTGCCGATACGGTAGTCAAAAGTCCGGGAATCCCCTATGCCAATCCCATCATCGTGCAGCTGAAAGCGGCAGGTATTCCGGTGATAGACGAGCTGGAATTCGCCTACGGCTATTCCCGGGGAAAGGTAATTGCCATTACCGGTACCAATGGAAAAACCACCACCACCCTGCTCACCTATCATTTGTTGCGATCGGCAGGCCTGAATGTGGGGTTGGGTGGCAATGTGGGGCAAAGCTGGGCGCTGCAGCTCTGCGAAGGCGATCGGGATTGGTGGGTCCTGGAAGTAAGTAGTTTTCAGATAGAAGGCCTGGTTACGTTCCGTCCCCGCATCGCGGTGTTGCTAAACATTACCCCGGATCACCTGGATCGGTATTCCAACGACCTTTCGCTCTATGCGGCCACCAAAGTACAACTAAGCAATACGATGCAGCCGGAAGACCACTTGATCTACTACGATTCCGATGCAAACATACGCCAGGCGCTGGCCCGCAAGAAAAGCCAGCCCGGGGAACTGCCCTACGGTCTGGAGGCCCGTCCTGCGCGCAGGGCCCATGTGGCTGCAGGAAAACTACAGGTAACAACCGATGCGGGCGATTGGTATTGGCCGATTGAGGACATGGCCCTGAAGGGTACCCACAACCTGGCCAATTCCCTGGCAGCCGTGCTGGCCGCCACCACGGCCGGGGTACCGGCAAACACCCTGGGACCGGCCCTCAAAACCTTTGTGAACGCGGCCCACCGAATGGAGTGGGTGGCAGCCATCAACGGCATTCAATTTGTAAACGATAGCAAAGGCACCAACGTGGATGCTACGGCATTTGCGCTGGAGGCCTACAATACTCCGCTCATCTGGATTGCCGGCGGGGTGGATAAGGGAAACGACTATTCCCAGCTCGATACGCTGGTGCAGGGACGTGTACAGGTACTCATCTGCCTGGGCCGAGATAACGAAAAGCTAAAATCGAACTTTGGCGGAAAAATACCGGAGATTCTGGAAACCCAGGATATCCATCAAGCCCTTCGCTGGGCCCTGGAAAAGGGAACTCCCGGATCCTTGGTCCTGCTGTCTCCGGCCTGTGCAAGCTTTGACCTGTTTAAAAATTACGAGGACCGTGGCAACCAATTCAAGGAAGCCGTGAAGCAACTAAAAACAGCAATTGAAAATGGCGAAAGTTAAAATCTGGCTTGAAGAAAACCTAAAAGGAGACCCCATTATCTGGGCGATCGTGCTATTGCTGGCCATGATCAGCATTCTGGCGGTCTATTCGGCTACCGGCTCCATTGCCTACCGGAAAATGGGCGGCAATACGGAGATCTACCTGTTCAAGCACAGTGCGCTGATTCTAGGCAGCCTGGTGGTCATGTGGGGCGTACATACCATTCCCTATAAGTATTTCTCCAAACTGAGTCTGTTTGCCTTGTGGATCAGCGTTCCCATGCTGTTGGTCACCTATGCTTTTGGCGCCACGAAAAACGAGGCCAACCGCTGGCTGACCATTCCAATCATTAACCAGTCATTCCAGCCCTCCGACCTGGCCAAATTGGCTTTAATTGCCGCCGTGGCTGGGATGCTGGCAAAAAGACAACGAAAAATAGCGGATATCAAAGGGACGTTTATCCCGATCATCATCTGGATTGGGATCATTTGCCTGCTCATTGCCTTGGCCAATATGTCCACAGCCGTGATGCTATTGGCAACCTGCCTCTTGCTCATGTTCATCGGCAGGGTCCCAGTGAAATACCTCATGGTCGTTGGCATGGTGGGGGCACTTGTATTGTCCTCCGCCATCCTGATGGGACAGCGGGGTGATGTTTTCTTTTACCGGATCGAAAAATTCATGAACGACGATCCTGGCGAGATACCCTTTCAGGCCAAGCACTCCTACATGGCCATTGCAACCGGTGGGATCACCGGCAAAGGACCCGGGAAAAGCGAACAACGAAACATTCTACCCCATCCCTACTCGGATTTCATTTACGCCATCATCATCGAAGAATACGGCATGGTGGGCGGAGGCTTTGTACTCTTTCTGTACCTGGCGCTGCTGTACCGCGGCATGCGGGTAGTGGCCATTTCCACCCGGCCTTTCGGTGGCTTGCTTTCGGCAGGCCTGAGTTTTTCCCTGGTGATTCAGGCCATGATCAATATGGGAGTAGCCGTGGGACTGGTCCCCATCACCGGATTGCCCTTGCCCATGGTCAGCATGGGGGGGACATCCTTGATTTTCACGGGAATTTCCCTGGGGATCATCCTGAGTGTGAGCCGGGGTGACCACGAAGATGCCTTCGTGGGAGAAGAAAAATCGGTCAAAAACCTGGTAAAAGTCGCATAATCGATTGAAAAAGAACGGAGAGACATATCGCATCATCATCAGTGGAGGGGGCACCGGAGGCCATATCTATCCGGCCATAGCCATCGCGAAGGCCTGGAACGAGCGGTTTCCGGAAAGTGAAGTGCTGTTTGTCGGTGCCGAAGGAAAGATGGAAATGCAGAAAGTTCCGGAAGCCGGGTATCCCATCGAGGGATTGCGGATCGCCGGCCTGCAACGCCGCTTTACGCTTGAAAACCTCAGCTTTCCATTTAAGGTATTGGACAGTCTCCAAAAGGCCCGAAAACTGGTCAAAAATTTTAAGCCCCACCTGGTGGTTGGTGTGGGTGGCTATGCCAGCGGCCCGGTACTCTTTGCCGCCCAACGAAAGGGCCTTCCTACGCTGATACAGGAGCAAAATAGCTATGCCGGTCTAACGAATCGCTTGCTGGCGAAAAAAGCCACGGCCATCTGCGTGGCCTATCCGCAAATGGAGCGCTATTTTCCCAAAGAAAAAATACAGTATACCGGAAATCCGGTGCGAAAAGACATCTTGGATTTAACCGGAAAAAAAGAAGCCGCATGGAAAAAATTTAACCTGCAGCCCGACAAGCCCGTGGTCTTATCCATTGGGGGAAGTCTTGGCGCCCGCACACTCAACGAAGCAATGCTGGAAAGCATGCATGGGTTCGAAGCAAAGGGATACCAGGTACTGTGGCAAACCGGCTCGTACTATTTCCAGAAGGTAAGCCAGCAGGTTCGGGACTCCGGGTTGCAGCACATTCATCCCCAGGAATTCATCAAGGACATGGACCTGGCCTATGCGGCCGCTGATCTGGTCATTTCCAGGTCCGGAGCACTTTCGGTTTCCGAACTGAGCCTGGTCGGCAAACCGGTGATTTTCGTTCCCTCGCCAAACGTGGCGGAAGACCACCAGACCAAAAACGCCATGGCCGTAGTAACGCAAGGTGGCGCCTTGCTGCTAACGGATTCGATGGCGGTTCGGGAACTGGAGTCCCTGGTACATGCCTTGCTTCAGGATCCGGAAAAACAGCAATCCCTTTCGGAAGCCATCAAAAAACTATCGAAACCAAACGCCGCAGTAGAAATCGTAGGCGTGATGGAAAATCTGGTACAATGAACGTAAAAAACCTACATAGCGTCTATTTTCTCGGCATTGGGGGCATTGGCATGAGTGCCATCGCCCGGTGGTTTGCCCATATTGGGGTACCTGTTTTTGGCTACGACAAGACCCCCTCTCCCCTTACGGAGACCCTCGAAAGCGAAGGGATGCACGTCAGCTATCGGGATGATCCCGATCAGATCCCCGCTGCCTTCCTGCAAACGGATACGAAAAAGACCCTGGTGATCTGGACGCCCGCTGTTCCGCAGAGCAGCGCGCTTTTCCGCTTTTTCACCGATCAGGGATACACACTGATGAAACGTTCCGCTGTGTTGGGCCTGATAACCAAGTCCATGGAAACCGTGGCTGTTGCAGGTACGCATGGCAAAACGACGACCTCCTCGATGATTGCCCATCTGCTGAAAAACGCCGGCCACAATACAGCGGCCTTTTTGGGCGGCCTTACCCAAAACTACCAAAGCAACCTGATCCTTCACGACGAAGGAAGCAAGGAAGCACCGGTGGTGGTGGTGGAGGCGGATGAATTTGACCGCTCCTTCCTGCAGTTGCATCCGAATGTGAGCATCGTCACCAGCATCGATCCCGACCACCTGGATATCTACGGAGACCCCGACCACTTTCTGGAGGGGTTCCTCGCCTTCATTCGTCTGACCAATCCGACGGGGCAGCTGTTCATTCAGCACCGAGCCTACGAGAAAATTAAAGACCGGGAATACGGCACCGTTCCGGTCCGTACCTATGGCCTGGACACCGGTAGCATCCGGGCAGAAAACATACAGGCGGGTACCATTACGTTTTCGTTTGATTACTGCTCCGAAACCGAGCGAATCGACGACCTGAACCTTCATGTGCCCGGTTTTCACAACATTGAAAATGCCCTGGCTGCCATCGCAGCAGCGCGGTATTTTGGTCTTTCCGAAAACGCGATAAAAGAAGGAATTGCCAGCTACCGGGGGGTTAAACGACGGTTTGAGTTCATTCATTCCGGGGAAACGATCACCTACATCGATGATTACGCCCATCATCCGGAAGAGATTCGGTCCTTTTTGCATTCGGTAAAGGCCATGTATCCCGCAAAAAGGCTTACCGCTGTCTTTCAGCCGCATTTATTTACCCGCACCCGGGATTTTGCCGCCGGGTTTTCGGAGAGCCTCTCGCTTGCGGACGAGGTATTGCTTTTGGACATCTATCCCGCCAGGGAAATGCCCTTGCCAGGCGTGACAGCGGCCATGTTGCTGCCGGCCATCAGCAGCCCGGTGAAAAGGATACTGGAAAAAGAAGCCCTCCTGCCCTACCTGAAGCAACGGCCACCGGAAGTACTGGTGACCATCGGAGCGGGTGATATCGATCGTTTGGTGGAACCTATCGCAAAATGGATAGCCGATGAAAGGACTTAACATAAGAAACGTTAAAAAACCCATCCTCCTAGTACTGGCTGGATTGGTACTATCGGGATTCATTGCCTTTGTCGAGAAGAAGGCGGCATCACGAACCCTATCCGGCCTGGAAATCCACGTCGAAGGGGTCAGTGACGTCTACTTTGTGGAGGAAAAAGAAGTCGCCAGCCTCTTGACCAATGCCTTTCCCGAACTGGAAAAGCAGGGAGCGCTGGGTGCTATTTCCATCAATGCCCTGGAAAAAAAGGTAGAGGCCCATCCTTTTGTAAAGAAAGCGGAGGTCTTTCGTGATTTGAAAGGAACCATCCGGGTCCATGTAAGCCAGCATGTCCCCATGGCACGGATCGTCCGCCCCATGGCAGCAGATGGCTACATCAGCAGCACGGGAAAAATACTGCCCACCTCCTCCAATTACACCAGTCGGGTATTGGTGCTGACCGGAAGACGGGCGGAAGCCTTGCTGAAGCTGGAAGATTTGTCCGCATCGGAACCCGCATTGCTGGACCTGATTCACTTCATCAACGAGGACCCCTTCTGGGCTGCGCAGATCAGTTCGCTCGAGCTGCGGGATAATGGCGACATCGATCTGTACCAACAGGTGGGAAAACAGGTCATTGAATTCGGGAAACCCGAGAACATCGACATGAAATTTAGAAAAATCAAAACCTACTACAAGAAAATCCTCCCGGAAAAAGGATGGAATACGTACGATCGGGTAAATGTAAAATACAAGGATCAAATCATTTGTGAATAACTGTTAGCGCTATGGAAAACGAAAAACTCATTGTAGGACTGGATATAGGTACCACGAAAATCTGTGCGATTATCGGTCGCAAAAACGAATACGGAAAGTTAGAGGTATTGGGTATGGGCAAAGCCGTATCCGACGGGGTGATCCGTGGCATCGTCACCAATATCGACAAAACCGTCAATGCGATCACCAAAGCGGTCAATGAGGCCTCAGAAATGTCAAACGTGGACATCGGAGAGGTGATCGTCGGCATTGCCGGACAGCACATCCGAAGTGCGATTCACCACGGCGTGATCATCCGCAACCCCAAGGACGATGAGATCACCGTGGAGGATGTTCGCCGCCTGGCCAATGACATGGAAAACATCGTGGTTCCACCCGGCAACAGCATCATTCACGTAATGCCGCAAGACTATACCGTGGACTATGAGGAAGGTATCCGGGACCCGGTGGGCATGTCCGGTGCGCGTCTGGAAGCAGATTTTCACATCATCACCGCCCAGTCGGCAGCGATCAACAACATCGACCGCTGCGTAAAACGGGCCAGTCTTCAATCCAAAGCCCTTATCCTGGAACCCCTGGCCAGCTCGCTTTCGGTGCTGAGCGACCTGGACAAGGAGGCAGGCGTCTGCCTGGTGGACATCGGAGGAGGCACCACGGATGTAGCCATTTTTTACGAGAACATCATTCGGCATACGGCAGTGATTCCATTTGGCGGCAATATCATCACCGCCGATATCAAAGAAGGATGCATGGTCATGCACCATCAGGCCGAACTGCTAAAAACCAAATTTGGCAAAGCCATCGCAGAAGAAGCCAATCCAAACGAGATTGTCTCGATTCCGGGCTTGCGTAACCGGCCTCCCAAAGAGATCTCGGTAAAAAACCTGGCCTCTATCATTCAGGCCCGCATGGAAGAAATCATCGAAATGGTCCAATCCGAAATCGCCACCAGTGGGGTTTACAAAAAGCTGGCCGGCGGAATTGTACTGACGGGAGGCGGATCGCTGCTGCACGGGGTGGGGCCCTTGTTTGAGTACCTTACCGGGCTGGATACCCGGATTGGCTACCCCAACGAACACCTGGGCAAATCCAAAATTGACGATGTGAAAAGTCCCATGTACGCCACGACCGTGGGACTGGTACTCGCCGGATTCAAAGCGCTGGATGACCGCGAGGACACCTACCGCCTCAAGGAAACCATGCGCAATCCAGCCGCCAGAAAAGCCTACCGGTCCGAGCAGGTGGGCCGGGATATATTTGGATCCATTACCAAAAAACTGAAAAATTTCATCACCGATGATATCGGCGACGACAACGAAAACTATTGAGCGATTTCGCCCAGCATAAACTATAGCCAAAAAAATAGCATACATCATGAGAGATTATGAATTCGATATTCAAAAAAATCACCGGTCGATCATAAAGGTCATCGGTGTCGGAGGAGGAGGTTCCAATGCAGTGAACCACATGTTTAACCAAGGGATCAAAGACGTGGAGTTTGTGGTGGTCAACACCGACTCACAAGCCTTGAAAAGCAGCCCGGTACCCCTGAAATTGCAGATCGGGGCCCACCTTACCGAAGGGCTGGGTGCCGGCGCCAACCCCGAAAAGGGGAAAAATGCCGCCCTGGAGAGCAAGGAGGAAATCCGAAAACTACTGGAAGACAATACCAAAATGGTGTTTATCACTGCCGGAATGGGCGGAGGTACCGGCACCGGGGCAGCTCCCGTCATCGCAAAAATCGCGAAAGACATGGACATCCTCACCGTGGGCATCGTTACCGCACCGTTCGTATTTGAAGGACGGAAAAAAACCTTTTCCGCTCAGGCAGGAATCGAAGCCCTGCGCGAAAACTGCGATACCGTATTGGTCATCCTCAACGACAAACTTCGGGATATCTACGGCAACCTCCCCATACGCCAGGCGTTTGGTAAGGCAGACAATATCCTGAGTACTGCTGCCAAGTCCATCGCCGAGATCATTACCGAAACCCAGGATGTGAACGTGGACTTTGAGGACGTCAAAACCGTCATGAAAGATGCCGGAGCGGCCGTCATGGGCTCCGCCATGGAAGAGGGCGAGGGCCGGGCCATTAAAGCGGCCGAGAAAGCCATTTCTTCTCCCCTGCTCAACAACGTGGACATCAAAGGCGCCGAAAAAATCCTGCTCTCCATCATGTCGGGAGAAGACGAAGAGCTGTCCATGGACGAGTTGGTGGAGATCACCGAATTCATTCAAGACCGGGCGGGAGACATGGCAGACGTGATCTTCGGTCAGGGTATTGATCCCGATCTGAAAAAAGCCATTCGGGTAACCGTCATTGCCACCGGCTTTCAAACCGATTCCCTCGCGGACAAAACCTTTGCCGAATCCAGGAAAAAAGAAGCAGAGGAAAGCAAAAAAGTGATCCATTTGGAGTCGGGAAAAACCTCAAAGGTGGAGGAAGACGCAAGCAATCCGGGACAAACCGTGACCTTTTCGGTCAAACAACCCCCACAGCCTTCTCCGGATGCCGCCAGAAATGCCTACGATACCCCTCAGGAAGCCCCCTCGGAAAAGAAAACCAACCCGGCAACTTCCAGTGACAAAAGTCAGAAAGAGGAGGAGATGGACGATTTCGAATACGTCGCACGCACCCCCGCTCCGGAAGCAAAAAAGGTACTGACCCTATTCGACCGACCGGAGGAAACCGCGCCCCGGGAAACTCCCAGGGAAAAGGAAGCGCCCAACATGTATCAAAACGACTACTTTGAGCAAATAAAGGAAAAGGCAATGAAGCGGGCACATGACCGGTTCGAAAAACTGCGCCAAATGCGCTCCGTGAATCAGACGCCCGAGGAGTTTAAGGAAAAACTGGAAATTCCGGCGTACCAACGGAAAAACATCAAACTCCACGAAGTACAGCACAGTTCGGAAAGAAACCTTTCCAAATTTAACCTAAACGATGACAACGAGATCATCAGCAACAACCGGTTTCTTCACGACAATGTGGACTGAGCCTAAAAATCGATCAGCGCCCTCGCCTGCTCGTGCAAGAGGCTGATGTATAGCTTATTGGAGAGGTGACCGTCGCTCATGTTTTCCTCGATTTTGGCAAGTTTAATCTTATTGGCCAGTACATGCATTCCCAGGTAATTAAATATATCGGTCAGGTGACTCAGCGCAATGCTGGCACCGCCGATTCCTGAGGAAATGCCAACCAGGGCACATTTCTTTGCCCGGAAACTGTTTGGATACGTCATCCCGTCTATAAAGGACTTTAAAATACCCGGAAAAGACCCGTTGTATTCCGGCACGATGAACACAAACTTGTGCCCGCTTTTTACCCGGTTATGGATGGCGTTGTACGCGCTATTTTTCCCGTTGTTTTCGTAGAGGGCAGTAAACACAAAGTCATCCGGAAGGTCGGTCAGGTGAATGATTTCACTTTCCGCTCCGTTTTGATCCAGTATCTGCTGATACAACTCGGCCATTTTCGCCGATACCGCATTTTTTCGATTCGTGCTTACGATAATCTTAATCATGAAGAATAATTTTTAACTACATAAATACAAACAAGTACCCCATAAAGTTTCCCTTTTATTATATTTGGTTTTAACCGGTAGGCATTGCCTGCCGGCCTCACTGCACCCTTTCTTCACCATGCGCAAAGAACCCTCCATTTCGTATGCCGAAAAAATCACCCATGCGGTGAATTACCTCGCGCCTTTTCTAGACGGTCCTCCCGAAACCGGAATCATTCTGGGTACCGGACTGGGCAGCCTCTTGCAGGATATCGAATCGGTACGGGAAATCCCCTATGCTGACATTCCCTTTTTTCCCGTTTCTACGGTGGAATCCCATCTCGGAAAACTGCTCCTGGGAAAATGGGGCAAACACCCGGTCCTGGCCATGAAAGGACGGTTTCACTACTACGAAGGCTATTCCATGAAAGAGGTGACCTTTCCGATTCGGGTCATGCACAAATTGGGCGTGAAAAACCTGCTGATTTCCAATGCCTCCGGGGGATTACATCCGGTGCAAAAAGTGGGTGACCTGCTCCTTATTGACGATCACATTGACCTCTTTCCGGAAAATCCCCTTCGTGGACCCAACCTGGATGAATTTGGGGAGCGGTTTCCGGACATGAGCGAGCCCTACTGCCCCCGATTGATTGAATGGGCCCTGGAGATTGCGCGGACGAATGGAATCCGGCTGCACCGGGGTACCTATGCCGGCGTGCAGGGACCCAATCTGGAGACCCCGGCCGAGTACCGCTACCTCCGGACCATCGGTGCGGACGCGGTGGGGATGAGCACCGTGCCAGAGGTACAGGTAGCGGTGCATTGCGGCATGAAGGTGGCAGCCCTTTCGGCCATTACCGATCTCGGTACGCCGGGAAATATCCAAAAGATTAGCATTGCCGATGTGCTGCGAGCTGCTGCAAGCGCCGAACCCGCCATGCGGAAAATCCTATCCGGTCTGCTAAATCGCCTGTACCCTACCTGATCGTCCTTCCCGCATTTCCGACCGTCGAAAACCCATGCCCTTGCACCGGTAAAAAAAATTATGCTTTTTATCAGCGGTATTGGGTACGCCATCGCTACCACGGGTGAACCCGTACCGGATGGCCAGGAAAACGCTCCGACCAGGGAAGCAGGAGGCGGGTACGCTTGGGAACGATCCGGTCCGGACGCTGACGGCGCGAACGGGCGTACACCGACGCCAGATAGGTTTTGGAAGATCGAAAAAGCCGGTATTGGCGAAGGGATGCACCGTCCTATGGACAGGCAGGGCCCGGGAAAAGGGCCAGGCAAACCGAACCGCATTGATTCCCCATCAAAACCGCCGTACTGAACCAGGGAAACAAGTCAGGTCCTGTCCCCGGTACGAAAACCGATAGCTGCCGACCGAGATAGCGATCGGACGCGCCGGAACGGACGATAAAAACCGGAGGCACACCATCTAGAAGCGATCTATTCATTTATCAAAAAATCGTGTCCGTATCTTAATAAGCGGCTTTTGGCAGGATTTTTTCTTCCCTATTCCCATTCCTTCCATCGCACGAAAGGCGGCAAAATTGCTACCACCTCGCAAAATATCAATGTAAACAACAATTTATCCATAAAAAAATTTGGATCGTTACAAAAAATTACTAAATTCACTTCCATAAACGGTCAATACTACCGTTGACCGGTTTATTTTCGTTTTCGTTGCTGACATCGTGTTTTGTCAGGGGTCCTTTTTGATACAGACATCTTTAGCGGTTGTAACAAAAAGGTTTTTCAATCAACTTCAACGCCGAAAACTGTTGACAGGAATCAGCTTTTTCCAAAAACAAATCTACCAATTTACCAACCTTTAGGTGTCGTTTCAGTCCCTGGTGACTTTTTGAATGTCGATTACACCGCTGTGCTTAAAGGTTTTCGTTTCATCGAGCTTGTGTCTCCGCTGTAAACAGGAATTTGGCATTTCTACGTGTTTACCCTACGAACGCCTTTTGCGTATGAAACCTTTTTTAAGCGCACCGGAAGGTCTCCCATGCCTTTGGCTGAGAACCCTATCCGCTCCGAAAAAAATCTGGCCCCGCCTGATTTCGGACCACTGCCACACATCCCATGACAAGCCGGCCGACAAAAGCCCGGCCCACCCCAACCGTTCCGCATGGCGCCGCAAAGCAACGGAATCAGCCCCTTCCCAAGCGGAGGGCTCCGGAACCCACACACGGGGAG
>NZ_FNZH01000022.1:0-7703 GCF_900109255.1 Cyclobacterium xiamenense
TGTCGAGTAGGCAAGGGGAATTTCACCCCGAGCCTCTCCCAGAACCGGACGTGATAGTCTCCCATCATACGGCTCCTGTTATACAGAACTTTACTAACAAGAGTAGCCCACCTGCCAGTGGTAAAATAGGGTTGGGAATTGCACCCTTACCCTGTCTAACCACCTGAATGCCCGGTTAAGGCTAGTCTTGTATCGCTTGTACCGTTTTCTTGCCCACCTTACTAAACGCCTCCTTAATAACTGGAAAACTTTTGAGAGTTCGTAGCCTCTGAATCTGGCATAATAGTTTACCCAACCCCGAATCATAGGATTCAGGATTTTTGCTATTCCCACTATGCTCCTACAACTCATGTTCACTATATCCAACTCCTCCAGCTTGTCAGCTATCCGCTTTCTTGAGCCTATGCTAATGGCACAGTCAAACCCAAGAAATAGTTTACCTGTCTTCCGTGAACGGGTGGTGCGGGGTTGGAAGGAATAGCCAAGAAAATCAAACTTGACATTTTCTCCCTTCATCCTCCTCCGATAATCCTTACAGTAGACTGTCTTTGTCTTATCGGGGTGGAGTTTCAATCCGCAGTCAGCCATCCTTTCTCTGACAGCTTTCAGAGTCCGTTCAGCATGGGCTTTGTCATTGCAGTGCAGTATCGCATCATCGGCATATCTTGCGAATTTTACTGTCTTGTCGGTATTTTCCAGCCATCTGTCAAGGGCGTAGTGTAGAAACAGATTGGACAACAACGGGCTAACTACTCCTCCCTGCGGTGTCCCTTTTCCCTGCTTTTCCACCAGATCCCCCGAAGTTTTCTCGACTGGAGCTTCGAGCCACCTCGTTATGTAAAGCAAAACCCATTTTTCAGGGACATGCTTCTCTAAGGCCTGCATCAGCTTGCCGTGGTCAATGTTATCAAAGAACCCCTTGATGTCCAAATCGATCACCCAGTCCAGTCTGTGGCAGTTAGACCTTACAGATTCCAATGCCTGATGGGCATTCCTGTGGGGTCGATAGCCATACGAACTGTCACTGAACAACTTTTCCAACCTGGGTTCCAGATAATCCTTGACCACCATCTGCCCCACCCTGTCACTTATAGTCGGTATGCCCAATTTCCGGACTTTTCCGTCCTTCTTCGGGATTTCCGATTCTCTGACTGCCGGTGGGAAGTAGCTCCCCGATGCCATGCGGTTCCAGAGTTTATACAGGTGTTTGGTTCTGTCCGCATTGAACGAATCCATGCTGACTTCATCCACACCCGCACTCTTACCGTTTGCCTTGACTTTCAGGTAGGCGTTCCATACCATTTCCCGACTGATCGGTACTGTTCTTGTCTCATTCCATAAATTCATCCTGTCTTTCAAGTTGGTCAATGTAATGGGACTGTATAACCCTGCCCCTTCACTCCTGTCCCGTTACAGAACAATCCTCGTTACTAAGGGCAAGTCCGCCTCCCGATTTTATCGGGATTCCCGAGTTCCGTAAATAAGCCCGGATAGAGTTCACGCCGCCTGAATGACGCCTGCCATACGGACAGTAAGTAGGTTCCCTCCGTATTTATCACCGTATGCTTACCTTTACGGCTTTTGACAGAATGTGGCACTTTCTCGACACCTCTTCGGCGGTTACGGTCAGTTCGTCTCCCCTATCCATACCTGATCCCACTCTTGGCGGAATCTTTTCCCAAACGCTCAGTACCACGGCTATAGCACCTTTGGGTGGTTTGAAGCCCCTACCTATAAAGCGACTCCGATGGGTCGGTTCCATCATCTCATTTACAGCATGCAGCGAAATTAATATTGCCGATTCACTGCTTCTCGGCACACATAAGAGCAGTAGCGGATTAAAACGCATCTACTTTTCGGTAAGCAATATACTTAATTAAACGCAAAAAAGATTCGAGTTTACACCCGAACCGCTATTGCTTTTATACATTGTTGTGCGTTCGCTCTTTCTCCTAATTTGGCGAATGAAGACCCATTTTATTTCCTTCCGAGTCGTGGAAAATAGCGAAAAATCCACTCTCGTCAGCGTGTGGTGTTTTAGGAATAATAATCTTTCCGCCATTTCCTTCTATTTTATCAAGAATAATTTGTAAGTCATCTCCACCATTCAGATAAATAGTAACACCTTTGGCAGAAGGCTCGGAACCTTCTTCTTTCACAATAACTCCTGTTACCATTTGGTCTTCGTAGGGAAATAAACCCATTTCCATTCCTGGGAACTCTAATTTTTCAATTTCTATACCTAAAATTTCTTTGTAAAAGTTAATGGCTCTCGAAATGTCTGTTGCTGGAATCTCAAATATTGATATAAAACTATTCATATTTTTATCGTTTTTTATTGTTGTTTCATTAGTAGGATTTGAATTGCTGACAGAAGTTCCTTTGTTTTTGCAGGATACAATACCAAAAGTCAAAGCCATTATTGTGATAAATATTTTTCCTTTCATTTTATGTTCTTTGTTGACAAAACAAAATTAGCTGTAGAAAGTCGCTTGAAATTGTAAAAATGCGACACCTTTAAACTATTTGTAAAAAAGTGCGGAAAGAGCTAAATTTTCGTGATTGATAAACTCCTTAGGGTTTATTCCTGTAAACTCTTTAAAGTCCTTTATAAAATGTGCTTGGTCAAAATACTCACTTTCATAAGCAACATTGGTAAGGTTTTCTGCTTTTTGTTCAAGCAACATTTTTAAAGCTGTCTGCAAGCGAATTACCTTTCCCAATTGTTTAGGGCTTACTCCAATTTGCTTTTTGAAGTTTCTTTCGAGTTGTCTTCGTTTTGACAAGCCATCTTTAAGGATTGAGTTTATTGAAGCACTTCCGTTTGTGGATAGAAGGGAATCAACTGTGTTTTTTACGATTGTATTAATCGTTTTTTCGTCATTAAGCCTGTCCAAAAGAAATTTTTCGATAATACTTATTCGTTGTTCCGTATTTTCTGCTTTGAATATTTTTTGCTCTAAATCATCTGCGGATTTTTTTTCAAAAAGTTTACTTATGGGTGTCTTTTTATTTACCAAATTATTGATTGACTCAGAAACAAAGTTTCCAAAACCATAAGGATAAAATCGGATAGCAAATGTTTTAACAAATCCTGTTGGCTCAATGTAAAATGGTTCAATTGTTTGACCGAGTACCATTGCACGAGGTTGAAGTATAAATTCATTTTCGGACGTGTAACGTTTTATGTCATCTCCGAGAATGAACGCCATTTCAATACAACCATCTGGTACTATTCGCTGTTTTTGCGGTTCAGACTGTTTAGGCACTTCCAATGTCCAATAGCAATTAACTAGTGATTTTAGGTCAGAATGTGGTTCGTGTATTTGGTAGTCCATTTATTGTTCGGAATTTTTTTCTGAGTGACGCACAACGGACTCGGCTATGCGTAGTGCGGGATTTCAAGGCACTTAACTGTCCGTTTACCGAGAAGTTTATTTAGTGTAAATAATTATAAATCTGCACTTTACCCTGCATTACGTATAGCCAATGTTGTGCGGTCGCTCATTTTCTATTTACTTAAATGTTCTACTGTTCTTAGTAAGAACCTACCTAATCCGAGATTACTATTTTCTTTTACTGTTCATCGCTTTAACTTTCTTTATTGTATCATCTGCCAAAAAATTTTGATACGCTTCCGTTTCAACACCATATATAGCAATTTTCCCTTCCTTATTACTATGTATTCCCCATCCATATGACTTGGTGAGTGGTGAAGCACGAAAGCATGGCTGCCCTTTGGAAAAATAATGTTCCCTTTGTTCATCCAGTTCTCCATTTTCAAATTCTTTACGGATGGCAAAAACACCAAACAATACGTCATCGGACGTGTATTTGTATGGATTCTCGTAAAGCATGTCAAATTGCAGGTTTGCAACCGTTTTCTTTTCTCCTTTGATAGGCGGCATTTCACCCTTTTCAGCTTTGCAGTCTGCTGCGATTTCAATAAATGTGTTGTAATAATTGGTTGAATGCTTCATGATTATTGATTTGGTATGTCCATTAAATATCCCGTTTCCAGCCAGGTCTTTAAATTGCTAAGAATCAGATACCATTGTTTGGCTTCTGTCTGCATAGGGTTGTTTTTGGTAAATTGATCATTTGTTAATGTCAGGCGGGTAGACTGTCCAAAAGGTTCAAAAGTAACTCTGACTCTTGACTTTAGTTCTGCGTGGTTTTCTTTGTACATTGGTCCAGGGTGGTCGGTATATGAAAGAACTTTGCCTTTCTCATATTCCATAATCTCTCCGTAAATATGTACAGTTTCCTGACCTTGAAAGACCCCGGCATATTCTATCCGTTCTCCGATTTTGAAAGTAGAACGAATATCTGCTTGGTAAAATGCCATAAAGAATTGGTTAGGCTCAACAAATGCTTTCCAAACCTTATCGGTGGAAGCATTAATGTAAATTTCTGTATAAAAATCTTTCATTTTATTATTGTTTTCACCAAAATTAAGCCGGTGTTATGTCAACCCTTTGTCACAGCTTTATTAAAATGTTTTTCTCTTTGAATTTCGACATACTCATCTAAAGTCATTTTATGGGGTATAAACTTTTCTGGCAGGTAAAGCAGTTTTTGAATTCTGTCAATTCTAAAACTTCTAAATTCTTTTCTTAACCTGCACCAGGCAATCAAAACCCAATTTTCTGAAGTGTTATGATAAATAGCAAAGGGTTCTAATTTTCTTGAGCTATTTTCGGTAGCCCCTTCCTTTTTGTATTCAATTTGAATAACCTGAAAGTTAGTGAGTGCTTTTTGAATGTCAGATAAATGGTTACTTGTTCTTTCCTCCTTCCAGTTTTTACCAATAATGGTTCGATTGGCCAGAAAGTCGGCTTTCTCTCTTTCGCTGGTTCTCAGAACAGCCTTTATTTTGTCGGTTGCTTTGATGAATTCATAGATAAGTGACTGATCCTTGGTTTTGGCTATCATTTTTTCTCCGAAGATCAACGCATTAGCCTCTTTTTCAGTAAACATAACAGGAGGTAATCTATATCCTTCTATTAAACCATAGCCTTTTCCTTCAACTTGAATAATCGGAACTCCTGCTTTTTCTAAAGACGCTAGGTCCCGATATATGGTTCTTTTGCTTACGCCAAAGTGTTCCGAGAGGTACTCAACTGTGGTAGAAGTTCTTGCTTGCAATTTCAGCAAAATTGCAGTCAATCGTGAAAGTCTCGATATGTTGTCTGAATACGCCAAGTCGTTAAGGATTCTTGATCTATCAAGTCCCAATTTTCTGAACTTAGTGGTTTCCTGAGTTATTTCCCGACGACTTTAGGGTCAATACTTTGGTCACTATATCCTGAGCTATATCAGGTATTATTGTTGGGATGTCTGTAGATAATTTTGTCAAATTTTCGAGAATTATGATGGTCAATTGTTGATCCGGAATCTTCAGAAATAACGTATTATAGCCCGGGTTCGCTCCCCAATGCCAGATGGATCGAGTAGTGTGACTGTTAGGGGATTCGTTTTTGGCAAATGGGTTCCTTATCCGGTTCGCCAGCAGATTCGGGTTTATTTCGGAAACGAGAAGCCCGTAGCCATAATCGGCTAAATATGGGGTCAGCATTTTATTCAAGGTGGTGTCAGTAGAAATCATAGAACTATCTAAGGCCTTGCTCCATCTGAGTAAGTCTTCCGGTGTTGAATACAAACCACTTACAGAGAAAGCTGTTGAGTAGCTTTGAGCAGGTGCTCTATCAATATAACCACTTGCCAGCTTTTCGTATCCAAGTGCCAGATTCTTGATCTCATTTCTGTTTTCGAGGGTTCCGCTGTTATTCATTTCCAATGGTTTGAAAAAATATTCATAAAGAAGATCTCCGTATTTTTCCTTAGTAACTTCTTCGGCAATTAAACCCAAAAGATAATAATTCGAATTACTGTACGAGAAATCTGAACCAGGATCGAATTCCAGGGCTTTTGCTTTTAGAAAATGAGCTACAAAATCCGTCTGAGCAAAATCTTGTGTCGACAATTCAGGCCAATCGCTATCATTGGTATAATTTGGAATACCTGACTGATGTGCCATTAAATGATGAATGGAAACCTGATCTTTATATTCTTCAGGGTACCATTCAAGATATTTACCGAAAGGATCCTGTAAAGAAAGCAAGCCTTCTTCACACAGTTTCAGTATGAGGGCAGCTGTGAATTGTTTTGTTAGTGAAGCAATCTCAAATCTGGTTGAGCCATATAACATGATATTCGGATTCCTATTGGCATAGCCTGCTGTATAGTGGATTTTTTTTTCAGAACCTACATCAACTATTATGCTTCCACTAAACTGATCCGTACTTACCAGAGAGTCGATCATTGACTTCAATTGATCATAGTCTATGGTTTGACTCTTCACAATAAGAGGTACAAGGCCAAACAGGATAACAAAAAGAAAAACGCTCAATCTATGTACCAACGGCTGCAATATGTATGAATATTTCAATTTTGGTCGGTTCATTTTACGTCTTGGCTGTTTAGTTGAGTGCCGCACAACGGCTGGGGGTTGTGAGCAGTGGGGGATGGCGTGGCGCAGCGTCGTCATCCGCCGTTAGTGCCGCCCCCGTGCGGGTTCTGCTGATTCGAAGTCATCACATCCCCCACATTGCTTACACCCCTTGTTGTGCTTAGTTTTTTTTCTTAATTAGTTGTTTCGGTTTCTAATTTCATATCTTTGGTCATTTTTTCATAAACAGGTTTAACAACCTCATTCCCATCTTTGTCCACAAAACCAAAAAGACCTCCAATTTCAACCAAAGCCCAATCTTCCTGAAATTCACCAAACTGGTAGATTTTCTCATACTTAGGTTTTATAACCACATTCCCATCCTTGTCCAAAAATCCGAACAATTCCCTTTTTCAATTAGCGCCCAATCTGGTTGAAATTCTCCAAACTGATAAATTTTCTCATATTTGGGTTTACCAACTTCATTTCCGTCCTTATCCAAAAATCCAAACAATTTTCCTTTTTCAATTAGTGCCCAATCTGGTTGAAATTCTCCAAACTGGTAAATCTTTTCGTAATTTGGTTCAATTATCTCATTTCCATCCTTGTCCAAAAATCCGAACAATTTTCCTTTTTCAATTAGCGCCCAATCTGGTTGAAATTCTCCAAACTGATAAATTTTCTCATATTTGGGCTCAGCAACTTCATTTCCGTCCTTATCCAAAAATCCAAACAGCCCACCTTTTTCTATTAATGCCCAATTTTCCTGAAATTCTCCAAATTTCGAAATTTTGGTAGGGTTGCTCTGTCCATAAGCTGTTACCAGTAACGAAGTACAAAAGACAATTAAAAATAATTTTTTCATTATCATAAATATTAGGTTTATTGGTTGAGAATCAAAATTAAGCACAACGCTTAGTGTAGTAGTCGTGCCGGATTTATAAGCACTTCTCTTTCCTCTAGCATCAAAGATAGTAAAAGTAGCAAACTTTCAGTCTTCAGCAGGCATGGATACTACACAGTGTTATGGGCTGTAATTTTCTCTTCACTTTAGAATCGCTTTAGTCCATTTCGTCTATGTCTTTTCTAGCTTTTTAATGAATAGTCAATGTCAAAAAAAGGTTTCAAACGTTTTATATTTCTTCCATTGCCATCCTGATTGGCTCATCCCAATGTTCATGAGTCACCAAAGGTGCCTGGGGAATGCTTCTGCCTCAGCCTTGGGAATTCAAAACAATGCCTTATTTGACGA